>NZ_JAZKXX010000060.1:0-241836 GCF_045611865.1 Methanobrevibacter sp. | reverse complement strand
ATATTTACATGTGACTTCATTAACAACACTGCTGCTAAACATGGTGGAGCAATAAACTACAGACAGACTCCACAAAACATTGCATTTAACAGCAATTTCATCAACAACAAAGCATCATATGGGGCCGGAATCAATTTCTTCGAAAACATCGAAAATGCAGAATTTAACGGAGAATTCATTGATAATAATGCTATTTATGGTGGGGCAATTGCTGCTAAATCCGGAGCCATTGAAAACATACTCTTTAAGAACAATATTGCGGAATTTGGTGGAGCAATTTTCTTTAATGGTACAAGTACTGTAGAAAATTGTAATTTTACTAATAATGTCGCTTCCCAATATGGTGGTGCCATATACTCTGAAGAGGGCAAACTAACAGTGTTAAATTCAAAATTCATCAATAACACTGCATATGTTACTGGAGGGACCCTATCTTTTGAAGGAGAAGAATTGTCCATATTTGAATCTGAATTTGTCAACAATACTGCTTTAGATGATTGTGGTGCAATATTTACTTACTCTAACAAAGCAACCATTATTAAATCAAAATTTGAAAGAAATAATGCACCCGAAGTTGGAGCGGTATATGTATCCTGTGGCAATGCTTTGATTAATGAATCAGATTTCATCAGTAATGTCGCAACAGATTTCATTTCAGCAATACTGAATATAGGTAATCTGACTGTTGACAATTGCCAGTTCATTGACAGTTCTGCAGATTCAGGATGCACAATACGCAATGTAATTTATTCTACTTTAACATTGTCCAATTCAATATTTGAAAGCGATTGTCTTAAAGGAAAAACAGTTGACAACAATTACGGAATTTTATACCTGCATAACAACACTATAAATGTTCAATCCAGTGAAATCCACAATTATGGTGGAAACATTACCTCTCCATGCACTGCAATAGTTGTGTCACGCACACCTTTCGTTTATGGGGTTAAAACCAAGTTGATTGCATTCATTAAAGATGACAATGAAAATCTAATTGAAGAAGGTTATTATGTATACTTCAATGTAAACGGCAGTTTGGTTGAGGCAGAATACAATTCAGAAATAAGCGGATATGAAGCGGAATATGTGTTCAATACTTTAGGTTTAGTTGAAATATTCACTGTATGTCCAAGCATCAATATAACTGATAATCAAGGCATTAATGGCACTGTTACTAAATCAACAAAATTAACTGCATCTAGTGTAATTACTACATACAATGTAGTTAAAAAACTTGTTGTTACACTTAAAGATTCTGATGAAGTTTTAGCAAACAAAAAAGTGACAGTTAAAGTGGGTAAAATTTCAAAAACATTGAAAACCAATTCCAAAGGACAAATCTCAGTAGATGTCTCCATTCTAACTCCAAAAGCATATACTGCATCAATTAAGTTTGCAGGAGACAAATACTACAGTTCTTCCAGCAAATCCGTCAAAGTGACTGTTAAAAAAGCAAATCCAAAATTGACTGCGAAAGTGAAATCATTTAAGAAATCAGTTAAAACCAAAAAATACAGCATAACATTAAAAACCAACAAAAACAAAGCCATGAAAAAAACAAAAGTTACTTTAAAAGTTAAAGGTAAAACATATACTGCCAAAACCAACAGCAAAGGAAAAGCAACCTTTAAAATTACCAAATTAACTAAAAAAGGAACTTTCAAAGCAATTATCAAATATAATGGAAACAGTTACTACAACAAAGTAACTAAAAAAGTTAATATCAAAATTAAGTAGATGAAATTCCATCTACTTTCTTTCTTTTTTTAACATTAACATCAAATCATCTGTTGCAAATCTTCCAATTTTGATTGTAGACAATTTTCTTTTTTGGAAATAATGTTCAATTGGTCTTTGATATCTTGTTTTTTGTCTTCATCACGGATGTCTTTTAAAGAGATTGTGTCAGTCAAAAGGGAAACATAGCCACCTATTGTAATTAAAATTGGCCAATTTTAAAAATTAATCTATGCCAAAAATAGAAACACCATCAAAAGAACAAGTAATTCCAAAAGTAACAACATACATTAAATCTAAAGAAAAACAAACAAATTTTTAAATTTTAAATAAAAATCAAAAAGTTCATATAGATTTAATTTTTCATGATCTTGGAAAAAAGAAAGAACATTAATCAATAACTCAAAATGTATACCCCAGATACTCCAATTAATATCAACACCATCGAAATTACATGATAAAAAACATTCAAAAATTTTATCAACTATAACAAATAATCAGTGATGCAACAATACAACCATTCAAAACCCGAACCATATTAAATCCAAAATCAAAATCCACTTAATATCAAAAGAAATATTAAGATAAATTTTTTAAAAATAACCCAATCCTAAAACAAGACCAGTACAAAAAAGGCAATAATGCATTGTCAATACAAGAAAAATTTTTGAAAAAAATCACTTGATTTTCGAGTGATAAACAACTAAAAAATAACTCTGAGAAAATTAAAAAATTACTACAAAATCCGTCAGAAAGTATTACTTAGATACCTTTTTATACTATAAAATTGAATATTTTATATGCTAATGCAAATAAAATAAAAGTTCATTGAAACGTCCTTTAGGTTGATTCACTCTATTGATCACTCCATTTAACTGAAGCCTAAAGGCATGAACTTATTTTATTAAAATACTTATTTTAAACGATTTTATTTTCAAAGATTAATTTGCTTATTTTATTCATAAAAGTATTACTCAAATGAGCTTATAATTGCCTATTAAAATAGTAATGAAATTGAAAATTTAAACCCCTTGTAAGATGACAATGAAATTAATTTTTATTGACTTCAATATTGATAACTAATAATACACTTAAAAATTTAAGATAACATTAAAATTAAAACTCATAGGAAAGACTTTAGTTTTACCCAAAAAATTTAAAGAAATGAAAAACCATATGAAATTTAACTAATGTTAAATTGATTTTATATGTATTTAAATTAAAATTTTTATATAATCTATGAAAATAATTAATTATAAAATTAAAATAAAATAAGATAACATGTGAAAAAATAGTAAATAATAATCACATATAGATGAAACTATAACTTTTGAGAAATTACATCAAAAATCTTTTTAGCAATCTCTCTTTTCGATGCCAATGGAACACTAATCACATCATCATCAACAATTAGCACTTCATTATTATCAGATCCGAAATGACACTCGTTTTTTGATATATCATTTGCAATAACTAAATCCGTTCCAGCAGCTTCAATTTGTTTTCTAGCGCAGGAGATAATCTCTTCTTTTGAAATATTAAATTCTGCTTTAAACCCAACTAAAAATATATCCGGATTAATTTTTTTAACTTGACGAATGATTTTTGTTGTAGGCTTTAAATTTAAAAATAAAGAACTATCCGAATTAATTTTCTTATCATTTAATTGTTTAAACTCAAAATCGGAAACTGCTGCTGTTGAAATGAAAATATCAAAATCGGAAATGAAATCTAAAATCACATCATTCATTTCATTACTTGTTTCAACATTAATGACCTCAAAAACAGAAGGAATATCAACACTAACATTGGCTACAACCAATGTTAAATCTGCCCCCCTAATATAAGCCTCTTTTGCAAGTTCCAAGCCCATTTTACCTGATGATTTGTTAGTAATTCCCCTAACTGAATCAATTGGTTCATAGGTTCCGCCCAAACTAATCAAAATTTTTTTACCTTTAAGCATTTTAATCCTTATTTAAGTTAATGGTTCTTAAAGATTCGAGAACTATATCCTCTTTTGATGGGAATTTTGCTTTACCCTCATCCATACGAGGTTTAATAAACACTGCTGATTTTTCCTCTTTGATTTTATCAATATTTTCCTTAATTGCCTTATACATTGAGTCATGCATTGATGGAACAAAAATAATCGGTGTATCATGGCCATATGCAGTAATCAAAAGAGTAGAAATAGCATCATCAGCTATTTTATGTGCAAATTTAGAAATTGTATTGGCAGTGGCTGGAGCAACTAAGATTAAATCTTCTTGAGAATATTTAACGTGCTCAATTTTACCTGTTAACTTAGTTACAACTTCTTGGCCTGTTGCAAACTCCATTGCATTAGGATGGATAATTTCACAGGCTGCTTTACTCATAAAACATTTTACTTCCACATCATTCCTTCTAAGTTCACGAGCTAATTTGACAGATTCTGTGGCTGCTATACTGCCCGTTACGCATAATATAATCATTAAACACCTCCTTAGTGAAAAAAAGAATTAATTAATTTGAATATCTGTTAGAATATAATCAAAGACATACAAATTACTTTCAAATTGATCTAATGGTGCACTGTATAATAAAACATAAGCTTGTCCACCTTTTTCGAACCAAACTGCCTTATGTTCTTTAACAGTTGTATCATTTTGACTAGAAGTATAAATATATTCCAAAGCTGCCATATCCTTTAGTGTGACTTCACCTGAAGAAATCAACTCGAAAGAAGAATCTTTTGACATGGATTTGTATGTATCATTAACAAAGGTATAAAAATCTCCTTCAAGAGGTTTCTTTTCAATATTAATATTGACCTGACCAACTCCTAAAGCATCAATGGAATCAAGTTTGGAAATTGACATTATTGAGTACTGTGAAGTTGCTTGGGAATAACCCCAATCAGAAGGATAATTAATTACAATACCTCCTTTTGATAGAGATAACATGGTTAAATCAGATGAATCATCTGCATTAACACTTGTAACAATACAACCAATGAACAATAAACACAACATGATTGAAATAACATATTTTAAAACATTACTTTTCATGATTTCACCCCCAATAGAATAATTTAAAATTATTCGTCAGATCCTCCACCATCAGAAGATTGACCTCCACCATCAGAAGGTTCTGATTGACCCCCTCCAGAATCCGGAGAAGGAGTAGGGTCAGAACTAGATCCCCCACCTTGAGAACTACCACCAGAGTCTTGTGAAGTATCTGATGTATCAGTCGTAGTTTCAATATCTTCATCTTCAATTTCAATTTCAGTATCATTTGAAGTATCAGTAACATTTTCAATAATATCTTCATTAAATTCAGGGAACGCCGTATCTTGAACAACAGCAACTACTTCATTACCAGAAACTGAATCGAAATCAAAATTAAAGACACCGTATGCAACACCAACAGTAAAACCAATGACCAACACTAAAATTAAAACTAATTTAAAAGTTCCACTATCCATAGATGATTTCTCTTTTTTATTATATTTTGCATCACCTTTTTTAGGATTAATAATATACTTTTGAACTAAATCTTCTTGTTCCTTTTTATTTTTGGCAGGTTTTTTAGTTCTCTTCTTCCTTTTAGTATCTGAAGAAGGTTTACCTTGCATAGACCTTATTCTTCTAGTAGCCGCTTGTGCATCAATAGAATTAAGTTTATCCTGATATTTAGATTGGAAATAATTATATTTCTCGCGAGAAATTTTTCCAGATTTATAATCAGATTCTAAACTTGCCATGACATTTAGAAGCTTTTCTCTATCGTTTGGCATTTCTACCCTCCCGGAATATTTAATAATTTAGATAAATATAAACTCCGTTAAAAGTGCTTAAACTAAAAATTATCAATTATATAATATAAATGTTATTGCACTATAAGATAGATTTTATTAAAACACCAATTTAAAGTTTACCTAAAACTTGGATAAGAACCTAAAACTTTTAAAAAATAAGTATTTTCAGATATTTCTTTTAAAATATTTTGAATAATCTCATCGTCCTTGTGACCTTCAAAATCAACAAAAAATAAATATTTGCCCAATCCTTTCTTAGAAGGCCTTGACTCAATTTTTGTTAAGTTAATATTCTCTTTTTGGAAAATTCCTAAGATTCTATACAATCCACCAGGCTTATCTTCATAAATTGAAAAAATAATTGAAGTTTTGTCTTTACCAGTAGGTTCCTGATTTTCTTTTGAAAGCACAACAAACCTAGTTGCGTTATTATCAGTGTCTTGAATATTAGCTTTTAAAATTTCTAAATCATATAACTCCACTGTTTTTGCATTACCAATAGCTGCTTTTGACTTATCTCCAATGATGCTTTTAGCAGCACTTGCAGTACTTACTGCATAATGAGGTTGAATATTATTTTGACTAATGAATTCCTGACATTGCGCAATAGCTTGAGAATGAGAATAAACATCTTGGATATCATCCATTGAAGTTCCAGGATTTACAATTAAATTTTGATTTATGGGAATAATAATCTCATTAAATATGTTTAAATCAAATTTATGTGCTAAAGAATCCAATGTGATTCCAACAGGACCTTCAATAGAGTTTTCAATAGGAACAACACCAAAATCTGTTTCTCCATTTGAGACACTTTCCATAACTGCAGGAATAGTACAATATGGAACCAACTCATCACCCATTAAATTTGCAGCTTCATGAGTGAAAGTTCCTTTAGGTCCTAAAAATGAGATTAAAGTAATATTAATTCCTCCAAAAAAAATAAAAAAAAGTGATATTTAAGATTCTAATTTTTCAATTAGTCTTAAAATATCAGTTTGTGTTATAATTCCGACGACTTTACCTTCCTCCACAACAGGCAATCCATTATATCCTGTTTCAATCATGATGTTTGAAACTTCAGATATAGACATTTCTTTTGAAACATATTGTGGGTTAGAGGACATGATATCTTCAACAAGAACCTCTTTGATTTGAGATTTTTGGTGTTTTTCTGGAACATTTTTTCTAAAGTCGATGAATGCTCTCATTAAATCTTTTGAAGTAATCATACCTACAAGTTTATCGTCTTCAACAACAGGCAATCTTCCAACGTGAGCCTCAATCATTAATCTTCTTGCATGAACAAGTCTTTCGGTTGGAGAAACAACAGTCAAATCTTTTGACATAATCTCTTTTACAGTAATTTTATCAAAAGCAATACCAACAGCAAGAGTAACAAAATCTGCTTTTGAAACAATACCTACCATTTCATCTTCACACATGACAGGTACTGAACCAATTCCTTCATCCAACATTAATTTTGCTACATCTGCCAACTGCATTGTTTGAGGAACTGTAAACACATCTTTAACCATTACGGATGAAATATGAAGTCTTGATGCAGGCATACTTTCATATTTTGAAGAACCGAGTTTATTGGCTATATCTCTTTCAGAAATAATTCCAACTAGTTCTTTGTGGTTTGTTACTGGTAAACGAGATACATTATGTTTACGTAACAATTTTAAAGCATCAGAAAGATTTTGATCTTTGTCTATAGTAATTAAATCTTCAGACATCAAATTCTTAATTTGCATATTATCATCTCCTTATTAGTAGTATTTAAACTCTTTTAACTGCGTTTAAAATATCTCTTTCAGTTATAATTCCAATTACATCCCCATCTTTAACAACAGGCACTCCACCAATGTTTTTATCTGCAAATAATTGGCATAACTCACCAATAGTTTCTGTAGGTGGCACTGTAATAGCATCTTCAACCATTATTTCTGAAACAGTTGTTTTTAATACATCAGTTGCCAAATTGGAATTTAAATGATCGAATAATTCTTTAGCATTTAAAAATCTTACAATATCTGTAGATGTGATAATTCCTAATAATTTTTTAGCTGCTTTAGAAATGTCAGCTTCCCCACCAACAATAGGAATTCTTCTTAAACCATTCCTAACCATTATTTTACATGCTCCTTCAAGCGGGGTTCCAGGAGTTGTGTTGAATACTTTTGTACTCATGTAATCTTGTACAGTTTCATTACCAGCCATTCCTGCTAAAGATAATGCAATATCTCTTTCAGTGACAATACCTGCGATTTTTCCATCACCATCAACAAGAGGAATAGCTCCTAATTGATTAGCCAACATTGTTTCAATAGTTTCACCAATTGAAGATTTAGAAGATAATGTAATTAAATCACGTGTCATGATTTCTTTAACTGGTTCATTGATAGCTGCTAAGAAATTGTCTTCGTATTTTTTCTCAATAATGTTGAATTTTTTTCCTCCACCAAAGAAATCTAATATATCCATTACTGTTACAATACCTAATAACTTGCCAGAACCCGGATCAGTGACTGGTAATCTTCTGAATTCGTGTTCCATCATTACTTTAGCAGTGTCTTTGATACTTTTGGAAGGAGGAATTGAAACTACATCTCTAGTTGCAATAGCCATGATGTCTCCTTCTTTATCATGAACTTTTGTTTCACGTTCAACTGCACCTGTGTTTGATTTTCTGTTAATGGATGTTTTATCTTTCATTTACACACCTCAAATTTACAATTGCCCCTCAAAAAAATAAAATCTAATATTAAAAACAAAATTCACTCAATATCCAAAATCTTATGGATTTGAGGAATGGTGGAAACATCAAAATATTGCCCAACAACTTCGGAAAATTCAAATAATTTAAAATTAATGTCTTTCCATTCTCCTAACGGACTAGAAGGTTGGATAATTATTTTAAGGTTGCTTTTGCTTGAAATATTTTGCGATAATTTTTCAACTACCTCTTTAAATGACTCTATTTTTGTTGACGGCAATATAACTACTTTACAATATACATTTATAGACTTCGCCATTAATAAATTTAGTGATTTGATTTCATTTAAAAAAATTGAATTGTCGAAATCTCCATCGAAATGGTCTGGTAACTTAATATCTAAAGATACCATATCTAATTTTTTAATTGAATCGATTTTATCTGGCAAAGTTCCATTAGTCTCAAGCATTATATCCAAATCGAAGTTTTGGCCAACTTCTGATATGAACCCTGGATATAAGCTAGGTTCACCTCCAGTAAATGAGATTGTTCTGCAGTCAGGAGTTAAAAGTTTCCTAATTTCACGGCTAACATCTTCGGGAGTCATTAAAACTCCTGAACTTTCAGATTTACTATCATTGGTGTCGCAATAATTGCAGTTTAAATTACAACCTGCAAACCGAACAAAAATTTGTCTTTCACCTATTAATAGGCCTTCACCCTGAAAGGATGAAAATATTTCAATAATTGGAGCTTTCATTATAATTCTTTCCTGTATTCTGCTCCTTGTCCAATACCCTCATTTACACAGACTGCAACATATTCCAAATTATCATAGGTTTCAGATAGCTTTTTAGCTAAAGTTTCTGCGAAAAACTTAGATAATTCTTCTGCTGAAGTGTAAGGCAATGGTAGAAATACGCAATCCACAGCAGGAATGGAATATCCTTTTCCATCAACCTTAAAGTGGACTGTGAGTTTCTTTTTTAAATCAAAAATTGAATCGTTATCTTTATCGAAATCCTTAATATCGATTAATTTGTTATAAACTGGGATTAGCAATCTGTGGTCAAGTTCATTACAAATTGCCTTAGTATATCCTTTAACATCTTTAAAATCAACTACAAATTCGAAATCTCCTGCCCTTTCACCTTCAATTTCAACATCCACAAAGTAAGAGTGACCATGTATAAAACCACATGATTCATGGCCTGGAATTACATGAGCTGAGGAGAATCTTAAATTTGATTGAATACCATTAACTAAAATTTTCATCCTAACACCTTAGTTTTACTTATATCCTTTTCAATTGTTTCTAATTCATTTATAAATCTAGTTACAGTTTCATTAATTAATTCCAACAAATTATCTTCTGTGAAAATTTGTTCATCATTAACCTTAATATCAAAAAGACCAATGGTTTCAACATCATTTGGAGTTCCCTTATCTTCCAGATTAAGTGCAAAATGTATTTTTGCAGAGCTTAAAGAAACACTGGCTATTGATATGGACAATTTTCTATTATCAACAAAAATATCATCACCTTCACGGGTTGTGGTGACACCTTTTTCTGTTAGAATCTCTCTGAATATCAATACAAGAAGCCTTTGTCTTAAATATGCAACTCTCATATTAGGCGGTTGCTGGTCAAAGAATTCGCAAATGAAATTGACCATATTGTTTGACTTGATTTCAAGGCCAACATCTGCAAAATCTTTTAGATTATCAGGAGTAATGTTAACAGGACCAATCCATGTTATAATTGATGATCCATAAATGCCAAATTCCTGAAACGCCCATGAAGGGTTGATTTGGCTTCCATCATATTCAAAAATTTCATTGATATGCTTATGAGAAATTATCATGATAAAACCTATAATTATTAAATTACCTATTAATATTTAGTTAAAGGTATTAAAAAAAGTATCGTATTTAAAAAGAAAATATAAGTAAATGCATTTGCACTTACTTAATTAGAATTTTAACTTTTTTAATCGCTTTATTATAGTAGTTATTACCTTTGTATGTCACTACAGCATTATATTTACCTTTTTTAGTTAAGTTCTTAATTTTAAATGTTACCTTACCATTGTTGTTGGTTTTGGCAGCGAATGTTTTACCATTAACTTTTAAGGTAACTTTCACCTTTTTAATCGCTTTTCCCTTACTGTTTTTAAGAGTTACTGCATACTTTTTAGTTTTTGTTGAACTTTTGAATGCCTTTGATTTAGCAATGATTTTTGTTTTTTCCTTTTTGATTGTTATTTTAACAGTTTTACTAGCCGTATTGTAGTTTGCATTGCTGGTCTTGATAACAAGATTCTTTTTACCTACTTTTGCGGTCTTGAGCATTTTTGCAGTTAATGTTATTGTTGCAACACCTTTGGAATTTGTGGTGGCTGTTCCTATAGTCTTGCCATTTAATGTGAATGTTACTTTCACACCTGAAACCCAATTATTGTTAACATCTTTAACTGTTACTGAGTATTTTCCGCAATAGTTAATTACATAGGCTTTATTACTAGCAGCGATTGTTAAATTTTGTTTTTCAACATTAAAATCAATGTTTTTGGTTGGTTCGGTGTAGTTCTCACCACCATTGAATACAACATCAGCAGAATAAGAACCAGCATTTAAGTCAGGAATTTCAATTGTTGCGCTTCCATTGTCAACATTTCCTGAATAAATCTCTCCAACAATAATAACAGATATTGTACCGTTATTTAATGGAGCTTTATTTTCATCAACCACATTAGCAGTAACTTTTACAGTTTCACCATAAGTAACATTAACAATGTCTAAAACTGTTAATTGCACAATATGGAATGGTCCAAGATTTTCTGGAGTTACATTATTCAATGCAATTCCTGCATTCTCTTTTAGACTTATATGATATGTTCCAACTGATGCAAGATTGTCATTAAATATGGAATTATTTATTGCTAAATTTCCATGAGATAATATTGCTCCACCATCATCAGCACTATTGTTTTCAAAAATAGATCTGTCAACTGTTCCATTTATGTTAAAGTAGATTGCTCCACCATATTTTGTTTTACTGTTGGCTATTCTTGTGTTTGTTAAAGTTCCTTCACCATTGAAATAAATGGTTCCTCCATTATCACATGCTGTGTTGTTGGCGAAATTACAATCAGTTATTTCCCCGACAGAGTAAATATAAAGTGCACCGCCAGCATATTCCTCAGCGACATTGTTGGTGAAATTACAATCAGTTACTTTTACATTACAGTTAAGATAAATTGCTCCTCCGCTGAATTTTGCAACATTATTGTTGAAATTGGAATTTTTAATTGAACCATTTCCCCATAATTCAATTGCACCACCAGTTCTTGCATTGTTATTTGTGAAATTACAATTGTTTACTTCACCAACACCTGCGACATATACTGATCCGCCATTTTGCGCAGCATTATCATTAAAGTTTGAATTATCTATTTTTCCATCTTCCCAGAAGTAAACTGCTCCCCCATTATATTTTGCAGTGTTGTTAGTGAAGTTACAGTTTGTTACTGTTCCATTATCTTCCAAATCAATTGCACCTCCGTAGAAATCTGCAGTGTTGTTTTCAAAATAAGAGTTGTCAACAGTTCCTTTTTCAGCAAAATAAACTGCACCGGCACTGTATCCTCCATTGTTGTTTGTAAAGATGGAGTTAGATATTGTTCCTTCATTGTTGAAATAAACTGCACCGCCATCCCCATATTCATCAGTGATTTTGTTATTGTCAAATTTACAGTTTATTACTTCACTAATATTGTCAAAATATATTGCAGCGCCAGTTTCCGCACGATTACCCATAAAACATGTGTTTTTAACAACTCCGCTTCCGGCAGCTATTGCACCACCACAAACAGCAGAATTGCCTACGAATTCCCCATTAAATATTACATTTTCAAAGCTTTTAAAGAAATTAACTCCACCACCGATTTTTCCCTTATTGTTAATGAAATTGCTATTGAATGTAATATTGTAGGAAGTTTCCCTATAGTTTACTCCACCACCTGTTTTAGCGGCCGTATTATTAATAAAATCACAGGTAAATACACTATTACTTGACGTATTTTTGAATGTTATTGCTCCACCATTCCCGTTTACATCATCAAGCAAGCCTAAAGCAGAATTGTTGACGAAATAACCTGTGAAAGTATTGTTATTTGTAGTATTGTAAAAAAACATAGCTCCTCCACAGGATTTAGCTACATTGAATCTGAAATCACAATTGAACTTATTATTATTTGCCTTGTTGTAAAAAAAGATTCCAGCACCATAGCCTGCATTGTTATATCTAAAAATGCTTTCAAAAATGTTGTTCTCAGCAAGCTTATAGAAAAATATTGCTCCACCACTTGCCAAATTTGCGGAATTGTTATAAAACTCTGATGCAAATATGTTGTTTCTAGATTCTCCTCTAACAAATATTGATCCACCGACCCTTTCAGCCTTATTGCCTTCAAAATACCCAGTTATTTCAACATCAATAATTGAATCGTTATAGTATATTGCTCCACCATTATTTGCAGTATTATTTATGAATATAGAATTGATTTTACAATTTGAAAAAGCATCTGCAACAAATACTGCTCCCCCAGCTTTAGAAGCAGTATTATTATCAAATACTGAATCCAAAATGTTTAAACCATTAACAGTAAATATTGCTCCGCCATTTTCACTTGAAAACCCATTTACAAATTTAATATTTTTTAAGGTAACGTTGTTTGAAGTTATATAAAATATTCTGGCCTGTCCTGCCCCATCAATAGTGTGTCCATCCCCATCAATTACAATGTTGTCCTTATCTATTATGATGCCATCCCTGTAATCGGAATCGTTATTGTATGTATAATCCTTTTCTAATGTTAGATTTCCACCAGTTGTGATTTTACCAATCTCAACATTTAAATCTGTGAAATTGCCAACTTCACCAGTGCCCTGATAATCTTCCAATACCCCATGATTACTGTCAGTTGCACTTACACATGTCAAACTGGTTAAAACAAATGTAACCAATAAGGCGAAAATAATTTTAGATTTAATAAATATACCCCCCCCATAAATCAAATACTACTATATTTGTTTAAAGATTATAAAAAATTTTTATAAATGCACTGTCTCCATAAACTCAAAATAGATATAAGACTAAAATTAAAAATAACAATAGGTGTCATGAAATGAAACAGGTAAGAACAAGAGATTTTATTTATACTAGTGATGATTTATATTTTGCTTCAACCAACTACATTCACCCTGAAGATAGGGTAATCTGTTTTTTAAGGTATGTGCCAGACCCAGAAGGTGACCGTGAAAAAGACGGAAGAAGATACCGAAAAGTGGGATCTGAAGAAGCTTATTCATATTTAAGAGAAAACCATCCTGATTATTTGTACTTCTGTGATGTTACAAATGTTGAAATGATGGGAGTTCCACTTGATAAAGTTGAAAAAATTATAAAACCCGAAGAAAGGCTTTTTGGTCTTAAAAAGACTTTTGAAAGTGGTGGTGAGGTTAAAAACCCTAAATTAATTTCAAAATTAATGGATGTTGCTGACTTTTTCCATTTTATGGCAGATATCCCCTATGACCATCTTGGAATTTCAGGATCTATACTACCTGGACTTCAAAAAGATGATGTAAGTGATTTAGACTTTGTGGTATATGGTTTAGATAACCACAGAAGAGCAATTGCTGCTTTTAAAGAACATAGAGGGAAAGAAGTTTACATCAAAGAAGTTGACAAACATATTACAGTTCAAGGAATCACTGATGATTATTGGGATTTTGTATATAACAAAAGAATGAGTGATTCAAGCCTAACTAAAAGCGAATTCAGATGGTATGAAAACAGGAAAGCAAATAGAGGAACTATTAACGGAACCCTATTTGATATTCTAGCCACAAAAGATTACTCAGAAATCAGTGGGAAGTGGGGAGATACAGTATACGAACCACAGGGAATTGCACAAATCGAAGCAGACATTGTGAGTGCCCTTGGAGCATTTGATAATCCTTCACTTTATACAATTGAAAATGTTAAGCTTTTAGATGGTGTGGATTTTAATCTGACAGAAATAGTATCATTTACACACACTTACGCCGGAGAAGTAGTCGATGGCGAGCATGTGATAGCTAAAGGAAAGGTGGAAAAAGTTATTGTTGACGGCGCAGATTCCCATTATCGTTTGGTTGTCGGAACTACCCGTGAAGCTATCGATGAGTATGTAAAACTTAAAGAAAGCCCAGCATGAATTTAAAAAAAATATTAATATAAATACCAATATAATTAAAATTACAAAAAATTCTTTAAAATAATGATTTCAATGCTAAAAGAGAGATTAAAACATAAAAACAAAAATTATTTGAAAATGAATGTGTTATTCCTAATATTAATCATTTTAAATATTGTTCTTTTAATAGGATTAGTCAGTTATTATTCAACCGCTGGAATAAACTTTAATCTTGAATTTTTTAACGATATATCTGCTGTTATAGCCACTATAATCATTTTAGGATTCATTTCGGCCAAATTACCTAAAATAAAAGAATTGGGAGATAGTCCTCTTTATGGAATGGTCTATTTAATAATTATATGTGCAATAGGCCTTATGACTTCATATTTTAACAGCAAGGTCAATACTCCAGAACTTTTTGGCCCATATTTAGAAATGTTTAAGATGTTGTGTGCAGTCTTAATATTTGTTCTTATTGCAACCAATTTAAAATCATTTAAAGCTGTTTTGCATGGCGAATATGATAAAAAAAATCTAATTGTTTGCTTTGTCATATTTACAATATTAGGGCTTGTGGCTTCAAGATGGTGCGTGACAATTAACGATACACCTGCCAACGTCAGATGCTTGATAGTTATGATTAGTGGTTTATTTGGAGGTCCTTATTTGGGAATACCTGTGGGAATAATATCCGGAGCATATAGATTCACCCTGGGAGGAACCACAGCACTGCCTTGTGCAATTTCAACCGTAATCAGTGGAGTTGTCGGAAGTTTAATCTTTATGTGGAATGATAAAAAATTCCCTAGAACTATCGCTGCAATAACATTAATGTTTTTATTTACTGGTTTTGAGATGTTGATGATTGTTATATTAACTCCACCAGACATTTCATTCCCTTACCTCAGAAATATCTATCCAATAATGTTATTTGCATCTGTTATCGGAATAATTTTGTTTTCAATCGTTGTTAGAGAAAAAAGACAGAAAAAAGAATCTTTAATTAGTTACGAAGAACAGAAAATCAACGAATTAAGAAATGAATACGATGAAGTAATTGAAGATTTAAGAGCAGAAATCAAGGAATTAAAAAAAGATAAATGAAAATATTCAAATAATATGTGTTATAAATTAAAATTGGTGATTTAATGACAGATGATTTATATAAAAAAGCAGAAAAAAGAGCGGATGCAAAACTTGGTTTTTATCATCATTTATATGGTTTTATTACAGGTAACGTGATTCTTTTTGTTCTTAATGCCATTACATCTTTTGGTAGTTGGTGGTTTTACTGGATTACCGTTTTATGGGCAATTGGTTTAATAATTCACTTCTTAAAAGTGTTTGTTTTCTCTGCAAAGCTTGACGATGACTACAGAGACCAAATGATTGAAAAAGAAATGGAAAAACTAAAAAAATAGATTTTAAGGAAGTACCATGAATCTAAATAAAAAACATTTAATTATCCTTTTAATTTTTATTGGTGCTTTATTCATAATCGCTAGCGCATGTGCTCAAGCAGACAGTGCTGCAAAAACTAGCACAAAACAAGCAACCGTTAAAATTTATAATTTTAAACCAGGAGTACTTTGGGGTCCAAAATCATTAATACTTAAAAACGGTGATGCAATTGCCGGTTATGTCGAATACAAAGGGAATATGCAGTTTGACAAAGGAACTGGTGTTACTTCATGGTACATAGGAAATGGAGTAAATGGAGATATCGAACCCCACCACACCAAGCTTGTCAAAGTGAAATTCTTCTTTAAAAATAAGAAAGGAAATGTTAAAACAAAAACCGTTAAAGGCAATGGAGGACATATCCGAACAGACCTAATTAATGGGTATACTCCATACAAAGCTACTGTCTGGTACAAAGAATACTAAAATTATCATAGGGAAAATTTTTTCCCTTAAACCTACTTTTTTTGAAAAACTTGATTATATTAACTAAATTAATCAATTATTTAAACTTTAAACACTAAAATAATAGTATCAAAAATATGTGATAAAATGACAGAACAGAAAAGATCCGAATGGAACAGTAATCTTGCATTTATGATGGCAATGATTGGTTCTGCTGTTGGACTTGGAAACATCTGGCGTTTTCCAAATGTTTTATATTCCAATGGTGGAGGATCATTTATGATTCCATACATCGTTTCACTATTTCTTTTAGGAATTTCCTTCGTTTTAGTCGAATATGCTGTAGGATTCAAATTTAAAAGGTCACTTGCAAGAATATTGTTTTCAGTCAGTAAAAAACTAGAACCTGTAGCATGGTTCATCCTATTAGTCGTATTTTTAATCACAACATACTATGTATGTGTTGTTGGATGGGATTTAATATACATTGTTTTAAGTATTACAAAAGCATGGGGAGCAAACCCAGACTTATATTTCACAAATAATGTCCTACACGCAACAGATTCAGTGTCCGGAATATTTACAATAGTTCCAACAGTACTTGCATCAGTATTTGCAATTTGGTTTATAGCATGGTTTATCCTCAAAAGAGACTTGAATGAAGGTATTGGTCGTGTGAGCAAAATCCTATTGCCATTGCTTTGTATAATAGTTGTGGGCATTGTAGCTTTCTCACTAACATTACCTGGCGCATCAATCGGATACACACAGATTTTTACACCAGATTGGTCAGCACTGACTAATTTAGACGTTTGGTTAGCTGCATTTGGACAAATCGTGTTTTCACTAAGTTTAGGTATGGCAATCGCTATGACTTATGCCAGTTACCTACCAGAAGGCTCCAAATTAGTCGATAATGCTTTAGTTGTTGCATTTTCAAACTCAGGTTTTGAAGTGTTTAATTCAATTGGAATATTTTCCATTTTAGGATTTATGACCTTGAGTTCTGGAATTCCATTTAATGAACTTGTAACTGAAGGAACAGGACTTGCATTTGTAGTTTTCCCACAGGTATTTAACATAATGGGCGATGTTGCTTACATTGTTGGGCCATTGTTCTTTTTATGTATTCTATTTGCAGGAATCACATCAGTTATTGCACTTCTTGAAGGAGTCTGTTATTCAATTTCTGAAAAATTCCTTATTGAACGTAAAAAGACCGCAACAGCAGTTTGTATTGTCGGATTTTGTATATCAACAATCTTTGCAACAGGACTTGGAAGTTCAATTTTGGGAGTATTTGATGCGTTCTTAAACAATTTCGCATTGCTATTTGCAGTACTTCTTGAATGTATAATCTTTGGTTGGATTTACAAATTTGACGATTTAATTGAAACATTAAACAACAATTCCAAAATTAAAGTAGGCAAAACATGGAAAACTGTAATTAAATACATATTACCAATTTGTATTTTCGGCCTTTGGGCTCAAGGAATATACTCAACCATAAGTTCTTCCAATAGCTTTAGTACAACAATCATGATAATATTAACAATAGTATTGATTGTAGTTCCAGTCATATTTGCAAAATTGCCTGCAATAAACGAACATTACTACGACGTGTAAAATTGAATTTAAATAGCTAAATTACTAGCTATTTACTTTTTTTATTTTATTTGAAGAAATTTATATCAGTTATAACTTCTAATTTTAAATATTATTAGGTTAATAGTAATATTAATAATTTTAAGAGGTTATATTATGATAAATGTTTCTTCCATAAAAACAAATTTATATTGTCCAATGAAAGTATATCATCAAATTCACACAGATACTAACAAAAATGACAATTACCAATTAGCTGTTGAAATCAAAAAGCTTAAAATCGATGTTCAAGACCTAATCAATAAAAATATGCGAAAAGTAAAAAAAGAAATGAATCTCAAAGAGATTGAATGCATATTATCCGACAATATGGACCATTATATCAAAAGTAACCTAGATTCAATTAAAGAAATGGGATTTCAAATTGAAGAAGAAAAAAACAATGAAATATTTGATAGCGCCCATTTTAACATCAAAATCATGGCATTAAAAATCTCAAAAGCGATGAAAATACTTGATAAAAATGCCTTTGCAATAATGGACATGTTTTTTCCGAATTGCATGCATTCCTATCTTATAAAAAATGAAAATCTTGAATTGATTGGGATGTGTGATAAAATAGAGATAAATGATGGCAGATATTATCCTGTAACTATTAAAAGCTCAAAACCTCCGCTTAATGGTGTTTGGAGACAAGATGCAATCGAATTAGTTGCTCATGCAATACTCATTGAAGAAGAATTTGAAACCGAAGTTTATGTCGGTTTTGTGGAATATGAAAAAATAGGCGATAGGCGACCAGTTGTAATGGATGTGGATTTAAGAAAGGCATTATTTGATGAAATGCACAAAGTAAAAGAAATAGTTGAAAATAAAAAAACTCCAGATATAAAAATGAATGGCAAAAAATGTCAAAATTGCGAATACAAAGATATCTGTATTAAAAATTAATTAAGGGAGTTGAAAAACTCCCCCATATATCCATAAACATGATTTAAAATTTAATATTGTCCCCAAGCCTTTCAATATCAAATACTGCAGTATCTGCTATTGACATTACCGCTAAAACACCGGCCTGAATTGGATCCGTGATAATCAAATCAGCATATTCCGTTACACTTCCAGGCATATTTAGACAAATTACAATAAGCTTACTTTCTTCTTTAACCTTTTTAACAGCTTCTGTAATTTCTCCACCCATAAGAGAACCTGCAAGAACCAAAGCACTTACACGAGGCAATCTAGAAATAGCTTCAACAGCTTCAGCCAAATCTTTTTCACCAACCAATGGAATTGTATCAATACTGATACGTTCCCCACGTATATTATGCCTATCCGCTTCGGTGATTGCACCCATAGCCACTTGAGACACCTGCGCTCCGCCACCAACTATAATTATACGTTTCCCATAAATATCAAGTTGAGAACCATGTAATTCAACTGATTTTACTGTGTCAATACTTTTTAAATCAGCAATTAAGTCATCTATGTCTTCAACATGCTCTAGTTCTAAATTAATAGAACCCATATTATTTTTTTCGACAAAAAGATGGACATAACTAATATTAGCACCATGGTTAGTGATAACATCAGTAATATCATCCAACACGCCTTTTCTCTCATCTGATTTAATAGTTAATGTATAATCACTCATTTTATGGCCTTATTTTATCTAGTTCCGCATGTGCTCTTTTCCACATGCTTAAATAATTATCATCTTTAGTAACAGGAATCACTTCTAGACCTAAGTCCCTATGTTCAGCAATCCATTCTTCATGAAATACAGGTATTTCAATTTTAATTGGTTCAGAGGTTTTATTTACTACTATGAGATTTCTGTAAGGAAAATCCCATTCAACAATGTATCCTCCAAGACTTACCATATGATACGGCCTCATAACAAACTTCATTTTCCTCACCTCATAATAATCCAAGTACAATAGATAATATTCCAAGTAATGTAGCGCCTAAAATTGTAGGCAATAATTGCCTATTTGTAAATACTGGGCTGAATGCTGAAAATATTCCCATCATAAACACAAAGATTAATGCCACAGCAATATTTACTAAAATTCCCCATGAGAAAATGCTTGGAGGAATTCCAATGAATAATACTGAAAATACGCAACCAAGTACAAACATGAAAAAACCTCTTGTTAAATAAACAATAGCTCTATATTTAGCCGCATATTCCATGTATGGTCCTTCAATTACATCACTTTTAGCTTTGATAATTGAAAATGGATATTCATTTAAAATTATCATGTACCCTATGAAAAAGACAATTGCTGCTATTCCCCCCGCTACTGTAAACAAGAACGGTCCATGTACTTGTTGATATGACACAATATCTTGTAAGAAAATGCTTCTTGCAGCAGTTACTGGAGCAAATAACGCAAGATACAATGGGAAAGACCCATAAGTAATCATTCTTAAAGACCTTTTTGCACTTATATCTTCAACAAATGATCTTTGAGCATTTAGGTGGGCTCCTCCTTTTGCCAAATCAGGGAATGGCATTCTTAAAGACATTACAGATTTAGATAATGCTCCCATCAATACATAACAAATCTCTTCCACTTTTAAAAACCCAACAATCGCCACCAAACTTGCAAGAGCAGGTATTTGATAAGCTTGTGGAGTTAATGCAACAAGAATACATAAAACAACAATGAAACATAATACTGGCAATATTTTATATAATCCTGGAACAGGAGATTCGACTTTAACATTTTCCTTAAACATGAATTTTATCGGAGCCATAATTCCTGGAGCGATAAGAATTGGTCCAATTCTCTGTTGAATTCTTGCATGAATGTATTTTCTTTCAATTCCAGGAAGTAATGTTGAAATTATAAAACAAACCAATACTGTGAGAACAACTGCAAGAACTGAATGTATAATTGTATTTGAAAACATAATCTATCTCCTTATTACCTCAATTGCTCTATCAGTACAAGTGAAACAAGGGTCACATTGTACAATACATAATTGTGCATCTGTAAGCTGGTCTCCAATACATGCATATTGCATTGCCCCAATGTTCGCCATTGATGGAGTCCTTATAATACAGTGCCTTACTCTACCGCTTTCCAATGAATAAGAATGATAAAGAGTTCCTCTTGGAACTTCAATATAACTTTCAGTTATGTCCGTGTCAATCATTTCCCAGTCATGATTAACCAATTTACCTTCAGGAATGTTTGCAATAGCTTGTTTAATAATTTTAATTGATTCAAATGATTCTAAAGCCCTCATTAACAAATTGGATTTCACATCACCATCAGGTTGTGTGACAACATTAAAATCAAATTCATCATATTCAAACATTGATGTTCTTAAATCTCTTGCAACACCAGTTGCTCTTAGAGTTGGGCCAGTCACTGCCAATTCAATAGCTTGTTTTTGTGGCAATACCCCAATTCCAGTTATCCTTGACATAACCATTGAATCTGAGGTAAATCTAGTTGCAAAATCTGTAAGACCTTCTTCAAGTTTATCCATATCATTTTTAAGCCTTAATATTTTTGCTTCATCCAATTCACATCTTGGCCTTACACCACCTAAAACAGAACAACCATATTGAACTCTGTTACCACCTATCATTGCGAGCAATTCCATTACAATTTCTCTTAAATAGAATACCCTCATTGAAAATGTTTCATGAGACAATACTTCACAACCATGCGCTAAATACAAGAAGTGTGAATGCAAACGTTCAAGTTCACTCATGATAACTCGAATATATAAAGCCCTATCTGGAATTTCAATACCTATGCCCATTTCAGCAGTTCTGCATGAATTCCATATATGTGAATTTGAACAGATTCCACAAATTTTTTCTGTAAGTGAATTAGCTTTTTGAACTGGAAGTCCTTCCATGATTCTTTCAATACCCCTATGATTAACACCAATAGTTATTTCGGCTTCTTGAACTATTTCATCTTCAACAAAAAACCTGACTCTATATGGTTCCAATGCAGCAGGGTGAACTGTACCCATTGGAATTCCTGTTTCAATAATATTGCTTCTTGGTACTTTCTCCTCCATTTAATCCCCTCTTTAATCTGCATCTAATAATGTAGGTAAAAGTGATACAACACCAGCCAAGACATCTTGAGGTCTTACCGCACAACCCGGAACTTTAGCATTAACCGGGATAATATTTTCAACTGGTCCTTCAATTTCTTCTGAAGGTATATCACCATAACAATTCTTATAAACACCACCCATTAGAGCACAACTTCCAGCAGCCACAACTAACTTAGGATTAGGAATAGCTTCATAAATTGCTTCTAATGGTTTCCTATTTAAATGTGTAACCGGACCTGTAACAACCAATACATCTGCTTCACGAGGATTCCAAGTTAAAAACACATTATATTGCTCAGCATCAAAACGTGGTGATAATATTGAATTGACAATTTCAATATCGCATCCATTACATCCTCCAGTGTAAACCAGCATGACGTGGATTGCTCTTGCCCTTGAAAATGATTTAATTCCCATCTAATCACCATCCTCTAAATTTTTCAATACTGTTTTATCTGATAAGTATTGTGCAATAATCTTAAGTTTATCCTCGGATATTTTAAATGGTTGTTCAAGAAACTCTGAGACATCGACTTCTTGATCTCCAACACAACTCGGATGAACTGTTCCTTTTTGTCCATAAAGTGAAAATATTGGGCAGAAATCATGACAATAATAACATACAACACATTTTTCAAGATTAATTTCAGGTACTTGGTCTTTAGTCCAGTCATCAGTTAATTTAACAGGGTTTGCTAACGGTTTCATCTCAATTGCACCTGTTGGACATACATTAGCACAACCAGAACATCCGATACATGCTTTTTCATCAACTCTATCATCAACTTCAACTGAAAGAGTGGAGATTTGTCTTCTAAGTTCCATATCTGTAACTCTATCAGCTGCAAAAAAGATTCTTTTAAAGTTGGTAAAAGCTCCTTCTAAAGCTATTTTAAGTAAGTTTATCATTTAAATACCCTCTATTGAATCTTTAAAATTTCTCTCGAATAAAAATGCCCTTGCAGGACATGCATTTTTACATGCTCCACAATATGTACATTTTTCTTCATTTACAACATAATTACCATCAATTTCATCAATCGCATCATATGAACAAATCTTGTGACATAACCCACAATGCATACATAATTCCTGTTCAATGAAGTTAAATCCATCCTTAATTTCATTTTTATACCTTGTAGTTTTAGCAATTGCGTCAACAGGACAGTGAACAGCACAATTTTCACATAATATACATTTATCTAAGTTAACAGTAATACTGCCTCTGTTTAATGTAATAGCTTCTTCTTGACAGACTTCTACACAAATCCCACAGGAGATACAGTCATCTGAAACACTACCATCCCATGAATGTGTCATATATTGGCGTGCATGTGTCTCATCACAAACTTGTGCACATTTACCGCATGAAACACAGAATCCTGCCAATGTAGGTAACTCTTCATCATTAATCTCATCATAAATGTATATTTCATCATCTTGTCTTAAAGTATTGACTGGACAAGACTCAGTTGCTATGTCATGAGTTACGTTTTCAGTGTCAACTGTAGGGTCATATCTTAATTTTCCATCTACCTTCTTAAGTGATTCATTTTCACATAAATCAGCGCATAAACCACAATTTAGACAAGAAACAATAAATCCTGTTGGTTTTTGATTTAATTTATTAACAATAATCTCAAAGTCATCTACTGAAATTGCATTGTTAGGACAAGCCTTCATACAATTAAGACAAAGTGTACATGATGACTTATTAACAATTTGAAGCTTATTCATTGATTCATTAGGACATACATCATTACAAATTCTACATTCACTGCAGATTCCCTCATCTCTGTCAATATTTACATGAATAGCTCCAGTCGGACAATACTCTTGACATCTTCCACATAAAACACATTTCTCATAATCTGTGCCGAAGTAACTTCTTGTAACTTCTTTAGTTTTGCTTTCACTTTTATGAGGAACATTTTCCATTGGAGGGTAGAGTATGTTCAATGATTCTATGAAATTGAGTTGTTTTTCTTTCTCAAGCTTATAACCATCAATACGATTTGAACAGACCTCTTCACAGACTCCGCAACGTGAACAAATACCATATACAATCCCATCTTCAATAGTGATGTTATTGGTAGGGCAATTGTACATACACATTCCACAACCATTACATTTGGCTCTATCTACAACATATCCCCCATAGCTATTTAAGAATATTGCTCCATTTGGACAGTTTTTATAACATATTCCGCAAGTAAGACAACTGAAAGCTCTACCATTAATGAATTTAATAGCTTTTGTAGGACACTGTTTTATACAATCTCTTTTTCCATCACATGCATTAGTTGTTAAAAACATTATAAAAACTCCTTATTTACTCCTTGCAAATATTAGTTTGCCTACAAAAATTCCTATTAAAGCAGATAAAAATGCGGTTGAAATAGGTAAATCTGTGTAAAACGGGAAATTACCTAATTGCCAAGCCATAATAATTCCTGCAATAAGTATCACTATAAATGAGCCTAGAGTGAATCTTGTATCGTCAATATTTAGTTTAAGTTGAGATCCGATAATTAAACCAAATATTAATCCGAATATTATTGGTCCTAAACTAAACATTATTCACCCTCCTCAGTAAACTTTTTAAATCCTTCAAATGCAATAACAATTGCAGATAAACCCACAAATACTTTCAAACCAACGAAAATATTTAAATATGGAATTATGCCTGCATTGGTGACATCAGGATAATGTAAAACATTTTGTATGGATGCCGGGACAATGTTAAGTATGTCTGTACCTACATTGTATAAGAAAAATCCTCCAACAAACAATCCGATTAAACCTAATATGATAAATCCTAATGCACCGATTGATTCGAAAACTTCGATATAAGCATGAGAGAATTCTAATGGAGAATTGCCCAATCCATAAACTAGAATGGATAATGCTACACCACTAGCAATCATTGCTCCACCTTGGAAACCTCCACCAGGAGTAATATGTCCACCAAGAACAGTCATTATACCCAAACATATGAGAATAATTGAAAGTGGTAAAGCTATCAATTTTAAAATAACACTACCTTGACTCATCTTTTATCCCCCAATAATCCTCTACCAAATATGAGCAATACAACTATTCCTGCAGTTAACAGAATAATTGATTCCCCTAAGGTATCGTATGCTCTGAAATCGAAAATTACTACTGTCACCATGTTTGGTGCAATCTGTGTTCCCAAATAATTATAAATATTGCTTACACCAGGATTGATGATGCTGCTTAAATTAAATATTGCATCAAATAATGTAATAGAACATATTGCAACCATTATTGCTGCAATTAAATTACGAACAGTGCTCTTATCAGACAAGATTACCACCCCAGTACATAAATACAATGATAATTGAAAGTGTGACTATCGCGTAAAATAACATCTTTTCAAGTGAATCTTCTTGTTCTATTTTGAATTTAGGAATAAGCGGAATATTTGAAATTAACACAACCGCCAATATCAATGTAACAATACCTGCAAGTAAAACACTTACATGCCTTAACAATATTGCAGATAACACCAATGATACGATTAAAAATATTTCTGCTGTAATACTACCAGAAACATCAGCATTGGTTACGGGACCTGGTGAAAACAATTTTCTGAATTGTTTTACAACATCGAATATTTGATCATACAGTTTCATAATATCCCTCCTACAAAGTTAGAAATTCCGCTTGTAACAACATCAGGGAATAAACCTAAAAGAACAATAATTATCAATAATATGCCCATTGCAATAATCATTGAATTTGGAACACTTTTTCCTTCAAGTTCTAAGTCATTTGGTTTTGGTCTTAAAAACATTGCATAAAATGTTTTAACAAACACTACAAATGTGGCTATACTTACCATAATAGCTAAAATAGATATCTCAGGGAATCCACAACTTAAAGATGCTTGAACAAGCATTAATTTAGATTGGAATCCGCTTAAAGGAGGAACACCAGCCATTGCCAAACCACCAATTAAAAGCATTAAGCTAACTTTTGGATGGTATGCTAAAAGTCCACCTAATTTACGAGTATCCACTTCATTTGTTGCATTAACTATTGCACCAAAACCTATGAATAATAATGCTGTAATAATAATTTCGTTTAAAGCCTGGAACAGACCAGCAGTAATTGCATATTGGGTTCCAAGACCTATACCCAATCCAATGAAACCAAGTTCACCTACAGCTAAAAATCCAATCATTCTTCTGAAGTCTGTTTGAGTAAGTGCAAGAGAGACACCCAATATCATAGCCAAGATAGAGAAGAAGACTATGAGAACTTCAAATATTGGCAATACTGAATAAATTCTAAACATGACCAATACAATTGAAATCATTGAAATGACTGTAAATGATTGAAGTAAAGCTGCTCCATGAGGTTCTGCTTTTGAATAAATTCCAGATTTTATAGTATGGAATGGTGGTAAACCAGATGCGTATAACCAACCAAAGAAGATTAATCCGAGTGAAATTAAAAATACTGGAGAAGTAGCATCAACTAAACCATTATGAACAGCAGCTACAATATCTGTAACATTTACACTACCTGTTAGTGCCAATAGGAATCCAATTCCTAAAAGCATAATTGGTGACCCGATAGATCCCAAAATCATATATTTTAAAGCCATTTCATAACTGTAATCAATTGATGAAGCAGCCACAATACCTACTTGTGCAAGTGCTAAGATTTCAAAGAATACAAACATGTGGAAAATATCATCTGTTAACAGCATTGCAGTTACTGCAGCAGTACCTAAGAACAATAAGAACAAATATGGTCCTGAAACTTTCTTATACTTAGTTAGATAGATAAATACAACTAAAAATGTTAAAAGACCAATCATTGCAATGAATATTTGTTGCAAGAATGTGAATGAATAGGTAATTGCTGGATGATACATCACACCAGTTACATTATCCAACATCGGAGCATATCCTCCGAAGTAATGCAATCCATAGTTAGACAATAATGGAATTGCCGGAAGACATATTGCTATAACAAATGCAAAAATCTTAGTTATTTTGTTGAACTTTGAAAATGCTGAAATAAGCAAACCTGCCATCAAAGGAACAATAACCATAAGTGGAATTAATTCATTCATTGTATTCCTCCTGTTTTGATGTGTCTGCTAGCATTGCTTTAGTGGATAAGGTTCCATACCTCCTATACAATACCATTACCAAAGCAAGCATTACAGCCAAAGTACTTGCGCCAATTACAATACTGGTTAATACTAAACCGAAAGGAAGAGGATAAGCAGCATTTGATGCAAACCAAGATGCGTCAGTTCCAGGAATCAAAATAGGAACAACACCCCCATACTTATAACCAAGGGCTACGATGAATAGGTTAACACCCTCCTCAATAAAGCTAATACCAATTATCTTTTTTATGATATTATCAATGAAAATTGCTGAATACAGTCCGATGACTACTAAAGCAATAGATGTGAATAATATCGCCAATTGAACCTGTACCATTAGCTATCACCCCTTTGAGTCTTTTTAACGGCCAAAGCAATGAATACAGGGACAATTACTGCACCAACAATAGCTTGAGTTAAAGCAACATCCGGCGCCATCAACACTTGGAAGAGAACTGCAATAGCCCCCGCAGTAAATCCTGTTAAAATCGCAGCTTTTAATAAATCTTTCTGAATAAGAGCAAGAATTGCACTTATAATAATTATAATCAATAATACAAATTCCAACATCTTATTCTCCCTCCTCAATTTCCAATGTAGTAACTGAGAATCTGTCATCAGCTTTAAGTTTTTCTGAATTTTCACTTTCAAAAACTTGCATTTTATCTCTTGGATGAATAAACGGATTGTTATAATCCGGAACTTCCTCAACAGTTACCAAATCCAAATTATTTTCTCTATCTTCTTTTTTCCAATAAGCATTAGCTATTGCATGTGCTGTAAACGGTGCAATAATGAAGTATATTCCCGCAAGCAAATATTGGCCAAGACCAATCATGGCAATAATACAGGCAATATCAAAAACACCAATGATATGAATCCTTGCATAAACTGCATTTTTAGTGTTTTTTGGTAAAGTAACGATTCCTACTGCTGAGATAATAATTAAAAATGCTGCAATAATTAAAAGGGCAGATTGAATATACTCTATCATTTATCTTCCCCTCCCAAAACAGCAGCGAAAGCAACAGTACCTATAAAACCAAAGAATATTAAAGCCAATGATATATCTTTAAAGAATGCGATATCATACACATCCCCTCCAACAAGTAATGCCATAGCAAAAGCTACAACAACAACTGAACTTCCTATAAGTCCCATTGAAGTGGATTTATATGAACCCGCTCTTAAAGCGGCCAGCATCATGATAATTAATGCTATAACCAAAATATATTTTGAAATAAACAATATATCCATACTATCTCACTCGATTTTTTTATAAGAAAATGATTATTCGAGCATTTTCTTAATATACTTTTCAAAAGGAATAATATCCTCTTTTTCTCTTGGAGAAATAGCAGCTACTTTAATAATGTTATTTTCACTGTCCAAATCAACAGACAAAGTACCTGGAGTTAAAGAAATACTATTTGCTAAAATTGTTTGAGAAACAGGCCTCTCTAAAACTGTTTCAATATCAACAACTATAGGATCAATATTTCTCCCCATAACTGAATTAAAAGCAACACTGATTGTTGCTTTAATGATTTCATAAATAAGGTCTAAGAAATAAATAATTCCATAACCAATTCTAGTCAAAAACATTAAATAAGCTCCATTTCATTATATAAATTAAGTCAGTAAATTGACATTAAATAATAATATTATTATTTATCATGATTATTTATTATAAATGTATGCTTTTTAAAAAAAATGCTATAAAAAAATAAGTTTGTTATAAAAAATTTTTCTAAAAAATTAAAATGAACTATTTTGTTTATCAAAATTAAAAAACAGGAATAAAATTATACTAAAAATCGAATTTAGAAAAAAATATACAGAAATTAAAAATTATGATATAATTGTTTCAACTTAGTTAAAAAATTAATTTCAAAACCATCACATAATTTTCAAATAAGTTAAATAATAACGGAACATGTATAATTAATGAGATTACAGATAATAAAAATATCATTGCCAAACCAAATGATTTATAAACCTTTTTAGAAGAAACGGGTGCAAAAATTTTAATCCCAGCTGGCGTGAATGAATCAAGAACAGTGTGAGATAATAATCCCAAAAACAGCGCCAAAACAATTTCAATATAAGATATATCCCCATTTGGAATAATAAACATACTAACGAAAAACAAAGGTATGAGAATCATCAATAACTTCTTATTTAAGAACAAAAAGCTTAAAATAGCAATGATTATTGCAATTATCAAATAATCATTTTCCAAAGTTGTAACACCAACGACTAATTCATAACCCCAAATAACAATTAGTGAAACACAAGCCGTTAATGTCAAGATACCAAAAATTGAATGTGTAAAACTTCTATGTTCTGAAAAGTAAAATGTAACTCCTAAAAATACAATTATTAAACCAATGAAATAAGGTAATTTAAGGATATAAAGTGAAATAAACACTATCAATCCTAAAATAATCAACTTATAGACATTCTCCTTTTTGAATTTATGATCAAAATCTGGGATATTTGCACCAATAAAGGTAAGAGCAATTAACGGAGGACTATGAAAAAACATCAAGGAAATTATTAATGCAAATATCGAATGTCCTTTATAAGAAGACAATTAAATCACCTTTACTAAAAGATATTTAAATAATATTAAAAATAAGTAATCCGAGAGCATTTGTTAAGTAATCATAATCCAAAATATGATAAAAAACTTTTCATTTGGCTAAATGACCTTTCAACACTCCCAGTTGCAACATTAGCAAATGGAGATACAACTTCCCCAGTAATAGCTGGAATTTCTTTTAGATTGCAAACATCTTCAACAGCCCCCTTGTAAGATGAACCTGCAAAATCAAAAGAAATTATTTCAGAGCCAACATCTTCCGAAATATAATTGGCAATTAAAAAACTTTCAGAACTTGGAGATTTTGATGAAAAAATAGCTTCAAAACCAGGATTTGAATTAACCGCAGTTGAATGGAAGTCACCAACAAAATTTATTCCTAATTTATCTATTTTTTGAATAATCAAATTACTTAAAGAATCTTTTATGTGTGCAGAGCGATTTAAATCCATTGAATGAAATGTTCTTTCATTATTCATTGTGGATTTAGGGGATGCAAATGGTATGAAAAATAATGTGTGGTTTAAATCTTTACCTATTAATTCGTTTATCAAATAAACATTAGCAATCTGAGGAGGCAATTCATTACCATGAATGCCTGATAAAATTAATATTTTAGTTCCCTTATTTCCTAATTTAAAAATAGGAGTTCCATGAACTGATTTTTCTAAAATAAATTGAGTTAAATTGTTTAATTCCAATTTTTCAAGAAGGTTACTATTCTTTGAAATAAATCCTCCTGAAAAATCTGAAATATAATCCATTTCAAGATTGGCAAATTGCTCAATTTTTTCAAAAACCATAATTAATTATACATAAACGCTCTTATTTAAAATTAGGGATTAAATTGAAAAAATATATTAAAAACTTAATTAGGCTCATCAATTATGAACGAGATGCCGAAATAGATTTGATGACACGTGAAATAAGTTCCATGTCAGGTAAAAAAAGAGAAGAACTTGGAAGAGCAATTAATAAAGTTAAAGGCAAATATTTAGGAAAAGAATTAGGCCTGCAGATTGTCCAATTTGGAAGATCTGAAAAAATCGAAACTGAAATTTCAGTTGGAGACATGGTTTTAGTAAGTACAGATAATCCCTTAAAAAGCGATTTGACAGGTACCGTTACGGAAAAGGGAGCCAGATTTATTAAAGTCGCATTTGATAAAAGAGTTCCAAGATGGGCATTAAAAAAGAAGGTTCGCCTTGACTTATATGCAAACGATATAACTTTTAGAAGAATGGAAGATAATTTAAAGCATTTGAGCCTGAAGGGTAAAAACGCCCTTGAATATATTTTAAATGAAAGAAATCCGAAAAAGAACAGACAACCCCCATACATTAACTATATTGACGAATCCCTTAACAGCTCTCAAAGATCAGCTATTGAAAATGCTCTTTCCTGTGAAAACTTCTATTTGATACACGGTCCTTTTGGAACAGGAAAAACAAGAACCCTAGTTGAGTTAATCTCACAGGAAACAAGACAAAATCACAAGGTACTGGCTACAGCCGAAAGCAATGCCGCAGTTGATAATATTTTAGAAAGGCTGATGGAAAATAAAAAATTAAATCTTACACGTCTTGGACATCCACAAAGAGTATCAAAGCACAATATTACACAAACACTGGCCTATAAGGTTGAACAGCACGATTTGAATAAGAAAATTAGAAAAATTCACAGAAAAATGGATAATCTAATCGAAAAAAGAAGTGTTCACACAAAACCAACCCCGCAATATAGGAGAGGGTATGGAGACTATGATATACTGCACAATGCTTCAAAAGGAAAAGGCGGACGTGGAATAAGTCCGGATAAAATGAAATCAATGGCCAAATGGATTGAAATCAACCAGGAAATAGATGAATATCACGATGAAATTAAAAGAATAGAAAACAGAATGATTAAAAACATTGTTGAGGAAAGTGATGTGATTTTGGCTACAAATTCATCCTCTGCTCTTGAAGCAATTGCAAGAGTGAAATTTGATGTTGCAATAATTGATGAAGCTTCACAGGCAACAATTCCAAGTGTTTTAATCCCAATTGCCAAAGCCCATAGATTTATTCTTGCAGGCGACCACAAACAGCTTCCACCAACAATAATTAGCGAAAAAGCAGGAGCCCTTGAAAAAACATTATTTGAAGAATTAATCAAGATGTACCCATTTAAATCACAGTTACTGAATGTCCAATATCGTATGAATCGTTTACTTATGGAATTTCCAAATAAGGAATTTTATGATGGCAGCCTGAAAAGCGATTCAAGTGTAGACGACATTACAATTAATGACATATTAAACTCCAACTATGAAGAAGAAGCCCTGCTATTCATTGATACATCAAATATTGATGATTATGGAGAATCACATCTGAAAAATTCAAAATCCATCATAAACAATGTTGAAGCTGACATTGCCGTGGATTTGGCTAAAAGTTATATGAGTGCTGGAGTCAGTGAGGAAGATATTGGAATAATCAGCCCTTATGCTGACCAAGTTAAAATTATTCAGGATCGAACCCCTGTTGAAGTAAAAACCGTTGACGGATTTCAGGGAAGGGAAAAAGAAATAATAATCATATCCACTGTGAGAAGCAATGATAATGAAAATATTGGATTTTTAAAAGACTTAAGAAGATTAAACGTTGCAATCACAAGAGCTAAAAGAAAATTAATCATCATTGGCCATAAAGACACATTAATAAGCAATCCAACATATTCCAGACTTATTGAATTTGTTGAAAATGAAAACTTGCTGATTAAAATTTAGGCATACCTAAACTTTTATATAGTATGAAAAACAACATTATAAACAAGGTTAAAAGTGACCATAATACTTTTTTCCTCCAAACTCTTAATTAGGGATTTTCATTTTAAAACCCCGAATAAATCTTCAACCTCAATTATAACCCCCAATTAAGAGTTTTTCTTCTGCCAACTATTTTTTTAAATTATAAATACTATTAAAAATATAATATTTAATGAAATCTTATTCTTATTTAAAATTATTTACGGTGATTAATTATGGCTGATAAAGTAGTTTTAGCATTCAGTGGAGGGCTTGATACCTCCGTATGCGTTAAATTATTAGAAGAAAAATATGATGTAGAAGTAGTTACCTGCTGTGTAGATGTAGGACAAGGCGAAGAAGAAATGGAAAAAGCAAAAACAATGGCATCCAAAATTGGAGGATTAAAACACTACAATATAGATGCTAAAGAAGAATTTGCAAACGAATACATCGCACGCGGAATCAAAGCAAATGCAGAATATGAAGGATACCCATTAAGTACTGCACTTGCAAGACCTTTAATTGCACAAAAAATCATTGAAGTGGCTGAAAAAGAAGGAGCAACAGCTATTGCACATGGTTGTACTGGAAAAGGAAACGACCAATTCAGATTCGAAGCAGTAATTCTTGCAATGTCAGATTTAGATATCATTGCACCAATCAGAGAAATGAATCTAACAAGAACCGAAGAAAAAGCATATGCTGAATCTAAAGGCATTGAATTAAGCTATGATAAAATTTACAGTATTGATGAAAACCTTTGGGGAAGAGCAATTGAAGGAGATGTCTTAGAAGACCCTGCAAATGAACCTCCAGAAGATATTTACGAATGGACCAAATCATGGGAAGATGCAAACGATGAACCAGAAAAAGTATCTATTGAATTCGAAGAAGGTATTCCAGTAGCCATCAATGGTGAAATGATGACTTTGGTTCAATTAATTGAAAAAGCAAATGAAATTGCTGGAAACAATGCTATTGGTAGAGTAGATACTATCGAAAACAGAATGATTGGTCTTAAAAGTAGGGAAATCTATGAAACCCCGGGTGCAAAATTATTAATCGCAGCTCACCAAGCTTTAGAAGAATTAGTTTTAACAACTGATGAGTTAAGATTTGCTGAATACATGTCAACACTCTATGCTGATTTAGTATACAGAGCTTTATGGCAAGAACCATTAAGAGAAGACATTGACCAAGCAATTGATAAAATGCAAGAAAGAGTTAGTGGAGAAGTTGTAATGAAACTCTATAAAGGTTCAATCCAACCAATCATTAGAAAATCTCCATTCAGCTTACACAGCATTGAACAAATTACTTTTGAAGACAAAGAAACCGAACAAAGTGAAGTTGAAGGTATGATTAAATACCATGGTCTTCAAGCAGCAAATTTCCAAAAATTAAACAGATAGCTTTTAAGCTATCCCACTTATTTTTTTATGTCCAAAATTAACCAATTACAGGAAATTATTAACACTTCAGACAATATCGTCTTTTTTGGAGGAGCTGGCGTTTCAACAGAAAGTGGAATTCCAGATTTTAGGTCTGAAAGCGGAATTTTTAAGAGTTTAGAAAAATATGGTGCAACACCAGAAACTCTCGTTTCCCACAGTTACTACTTAGACCATACTGAAGAATTTTTTAACTATTATAAAGAAAATCTCATTTTTAAGGATGCCAAACCTAATCCTGCACATATTACACTAGCTAAGCTAGAAAAAGCAGGAAAATTAAAAGCAGTGATTACACAAAATATTGACGGACTTCATCAAAAAGCCGGAAGCAAGGAGGTAATGGAACTTCACGGAAGTATTCACAGAAACTATTGTCAGATTTGTGGAAAAGAATATGGGTTAAATCATATCTTAGAAAGTGATGGGATTCCAAAATGCAAATGTGGTGGAATCGTTAAACCTGATGTTGTACTGTATGAAGAACCATTGAACAATGCTATTTTAAGCTTTTCAATTGATTATATTCAAAATGCTGATACTTTAATAATTGGCGGAACTTCACTTGTTGTTTATCCTGCTGCAGGATTAATAAATTACTTTAAAGGAGATAATTTAGTTTTAATTAACAAAAGTGAAACGCCTTATGATGATATTGCGAGTTTAGTCATCAATGACGCTATCGGTGAGACCCTCTCCCAAATCAAAATCTAGGGATTCGGGGATTAACTCAATACCTTCCAACTGATTATCACACCTATAGACAATTATCTCAACACCAGCTTTATACGCTTCATTTAATGTTTTAGAAAAATTAGGATCATTTTCCCAGTTAGGCCTAAAGAATTTGCCTGCCGGATGTTGAATCAAGAAAAATACAACACACCTATTTCCTTGTTTTTTAAGTTCAATAAGTTCTTTTAGATGTTTTGCACCTCTCTCAGTTGGAGCATCTGGAAATCTGGCTTCACCGTTAACAATTAAAGTAACACCTTTAACCTCTATAAAACAAGAATCCTCTAAAAAACTCATTCCACAACAATCATCTTCTTTTTTAGCGAGATATATGTCAATTCTTGAGTTTCCAACTGTTTTTTCTCGTTTAAAATAATCATAGCCATAAAGTTCTTTTATTTTACCTTCTTTAATAGCATCAAAAACTATTGAATTGGCTTGTTGAGAAAATAAAGACACTAAAACACCTTTGTTTTCAACAAAGTGAAGTGAGAATTTGGTTTTTCTATTTGGATTATCAGATGGTTCAAGCCAAACAACTGCATCTTCAACTAACAGCTCCTTACATCTGCCAGTATTTGGAACATGAGCTATTTCCAATTTTCCATCAACTTCAACTTCTGCAATGAATCTATTTGGTCTGTTTTTAAATATTCCTTTAACATAAACCATCTTTAATCACATTTGCAATGTATGAAACCAAATCTGTTGCTGAAAATCCATTTCCTTTTACTTTAAAGGCTTCTTCGCCCGCAAGACCATTGATAAAAATAGCTAAACATGCAGAGTCAAAAGAATTGAGACCTTGTGTGAGCAAACTTGTTGCAATACCCGCAAGTGCATCACCAGTTCCCCCAACAGTCATCCCAGCATTACCCGATTTATTGATTCTAAATTTACTGCCTGATAAAATTAAATCATATTGGCCTTTAACAATGATACTTGCTTTAATCTGGCGAGTAATTTGTTGAAATTTGGTAATCTTTTCATCAACCTTTTTAAAGTCATATGAATCAATGTCAAGTTTTAAATCATCTTTGACTTTAAAAAGTGATTTAAACTCAGAAATATGTGGAGTTAATATTATATCCTCACGATTTTTAATTAATGATAATTCTACTTGTTTTAGAGCGTCAGCATCAAGAACAATTGGTTTTTTAATTTTTGCAACTAAAACATTGAATAATTTTGAGGTTTCATCATCAATTCCTGCTCCAGGACCAATTAATACCGCATCAACCTCTTCAGAAAGATTCAATATCTCATCAACATGTGATAAAGATAATTTATCTCCCTCTAAAGATTTAACAATCAAATCAGGAGATGTTGCTTTTATTGCTTCAGCAGCTTTTTGAGGTGCAAACACATAAACCAAATCGGCTCCCGCCCCCATTGCAGCCATTCCTGCAATGGCTGGAGCACCAGAATAATCTTTATTTCCACCAATAACCAACAATTTTCCATTATTCCCCTTATGTGAAGATGGATTTCTATTTTTCAATCTCAAAAAGTCCCCATAATTAACAAAGTATTCTGCTTCAATTGGAATTCCGATGTCTGCAGTGACAAGTCCTCCGACAACTTCCTCATCAGCATCTCTCACGCCAGTTTTGATTTTATGAAAACTAATCGTATAATCTGGAATTACAGCCAAATCCACCACATCACCTGTTAGAGGATCCATTCCAGACGGAACATCCACACTAATTTTAACACCCTCAGCATCATTAATAACTTCAATAGCCCTTCTAATATTTGCTTGTAATTTTCCTTTAATTCCTGTGCCTAAAAGTCCATCAACAATCACATATTCATTTGAATTGCAATTAGCTATTTCACAAGCATTAATGTCTTCCAAAGTCCTTAAATTGAAGATATTCAAACGAGACAATCTTGGTTTCATATTCTGTAAAATCTCCAAATTGGTTTTTGCCTGACTAGAATGAATATTTTCCTTTAACATATAAACATCAACATCATACCCCCTGTTTAATAGGTAACGTGCTGCAACAAAACCATCACCACCATTTCCACCAGAACCTGTGAAAATTACTACTTTAACTGGTTTTGAGAACGTATAAACAGCAATTTTACCTACTTCTTCTGCTAGGGCTTTGCCTGCTGATTCCATTAAACATAATCTTGATAATCCCAAATATTCGCAATTATAATCTGTAACCATCATATCAATAGGGTCCAAAAAATCACCTTTAAATTAAAATATGACTATCTAATATAAATATAATTATCTTACTAAAAGGAAAAAACTCATGAGAAAAATAACCATAAAAATTTTAACAATCCCAACAAAATTTGTGACCTCAGGAATACTCCTAATTATTGCATTATTCGTTTACGGAATAGTAGGTTCACATTTTATAATGGGTTTAAATTTAATTGATTCTATTTATTACTCAGTCATTACTATGGCAACAGTGGGTTATGGAGATTATCTTCCCAAAACGGGGATTCAAAAGATTTTTGCAACTACCCTAGCACTTGCAGGTGTTGCATTACTTGCTTATGTATTCAATATAATTCTAACAAATTTCCAAGACAAAATGAGCAAATATTCAAAAGGAGTTAAGAAAATGAAAGCTATTGATAATATGGATGATTATTATATTCTTTGCGGTTATGGGAGAGTTGGAAAAGTAGTTTTTGAAGAGCTGACCAAAAGAAAACAAAATGTGATATTATTTGAAAAAGATGAAGACATGACTGAAAACATTGAAGAAAATAATTCAGTGGTTGTGATACACAAAGATGCTACCGAAGATGATTTAATTTCAAAATTGGCAGGAGACAAATGTAGAAGCGTGATAATAAGTACTGGAGATGATGTAACCAATTTATTTATAGTTTTATCAATACGTGAAAGCAATCCTGATGCATGGATTGTATCAAGAGCCAGTAAAGAAGAAAATCATTCAAGACTTAGAAAAGCAGGTGCAGATAAAATAGTGTCTCCGGAATTAATCGGAGGAAAAGATTTATATTTTGAATCAACAAGACCACATATTCTAAAGATTACCGTAAGGCATTCACTAGATGAACTCTATGATGAATTTAAAATAATTAGCAAACATGGATGTACATTAGAAAACATACAATACCACTTACCAGGAATCGAAACCCCACTAACACGAAAAATTAATACAATGGACATTAAAGATGGAAAACGTTTTAGAGACTACCTCGAAGAAAATGATGAACAAAAAGAGGCTATTGAAAATTTATACAAACTCGTAAACAATACCCATTCCCATATCATCTCAGGTCCTGACCGTGCCACTTTTATTAAACTGGTTGATGAATTAAAAAAGCATGAGGAAGTTCTTGGAATAAATTTAACTAAAAAAGAAGTAGCTAAACTAACAAGAGAAAATATAAAATAATTGCAATTATTTAATTATGATTGTGCTCTTTGCTGAAATTAGATATTTATTATTATTAGGAGATATTGTAACTGCATAATTGCCAATTGCAAGTTCTTTAGTGTTTATTTTAGCAATTCCCTTACTATTAGTTTTTACAGTGAAATATTTTGTGAAACTTGATGTTGTAATTTTAATTTTAATACAAACCCCACTAACAACTTTTTTTGTATTTTTATCCTTAACTGAAAGTTTAAAGTATTCTGAAGTGTTGAATGCATTTGTAACATTAGGTGCATTGATAATAGTGGATTTTTTAATTAATTTATCAATATTTCCAAAGCTATGGGTTCCCAATAATTTCATATTTAATGTATACGGCAAAGTATTTTTAGAAATAAATTTACCTTTAAAGTAAATATCATCTTTTAAATGAGCCTTGCTTGGCAAACCGGAATACTTTCCATTGTCATTAGCTGCATAAACAACAACACTAGATGTTGTTTTGAAATTTTTGGTTGTTGACTTCCAATGATACAAGGAAATTTCCCTTTTGTTTAATCCATATGGATCCGTTGCAGCTATTTTTAAACCCGCCTTTTCAGGATTCTTATTAAAACTAGCATAATTCCCTGTTCTAAAACATGATTTATAATTTGGAACAGAAATAAATTCACCAGCTTTTAATTTTCCTGTTTTGATTCCATTAAGCCAAACGGCAGCATATTTTCCATTAGGTGCCTTAATGGCAAAATGCCCTATACCTAACCTAGAAATATAATTTTTAATTGTCTTAAGTTTATTATTTTGGATTTTACCAGACTTTACCATTTCTCCAGACAGCTTTTCAATAGCTTTATTGATACTGGCACTATCTGCACCGCCAGTTCCAACCATCCACCCATCAGAAGTAACAATCATGTGAAAAGAATACTGGCCTATTGTTTTATATTGTTTAACAGCAGTTCTACCATACCATTTTACATTTTTAAAATAGATAGTTACAGAATAAGTAGAATCCCTTCTATATCCACTTATTGAATCAGTTCCATTCACTTGAACATAATAAGAACAGCATCCCACTTCCTCAGTAGGCTTGACTGTCACTGATGCCTTGGATTTGGAATTTTTACTATAAACATGATTTTTATCTTTAATATAAGTGTAAATAATGTAAGAACCTACTTTTAGGTTTTTATTCAACGTGACAATTCCTTTATTATCAGTAGCCCTGTAGTAATTAGTGTATTTTTTAGTTTTAAGAGAATATACCTTAAATAGCACATTAATTCCAGATGCGGGATTATTAGTAACTTTATTATATACTTTTGCTTTGAAAAATAAATCAGAATGCCAATTAGTTTTAAAATTACTTGTTTTAATAACTAAAGGAGCCTTATTAATTTTAATTTGTGAATTACTATTGGATTCATTGAAATCATCATCCCCTCTAAAATCAACTGCAACATTATAGCTATTTGGCTTTAAATTTAAATCCAACTTAACCTGGCCGTTTAAATCTGTGACTTTACTATAGGTTTTCCCGTTTAAAGATATATTCAATTGTTTATTAGGAATAGAAACCCCATTATCATCTTTTAAATAACAAACTAACTGACTTTTCTCTTTATAATAGGAATTAACATTATTAATTTCAATGTGAGTATTTACAGCCTGATGTGGATTATCAACTGCAGAATCAATGATATGTGCCTCTTCAAGATTGACATCAATTTCTTGACTAATATCATCTGAAGCATAAACCATACCTAAACTTAAAATAAAAAACAATGAAACAAAAAGAATAAGACATTTGTTTTTAAACATAAAAACACCAGATATGGTTTAAATAATTTTAAAAAAATAAATTAAGAGAGTAAAACTCTCTAGAACAAGTCTTGTAAGTGAATTTGGTAAGGTCCTAAACTTCCGCCGTAGTTACCTGCACCAATTTCGACAACACCAGGTACTTGACAAGCAGCTTCAATACCTGCTTTCATAGCAGCTTTAACGGATTCTTCATCCACACCGTCAATAACGATTTCCATGTTTCCGAATACGTTTTCTGGTAATTCGGTGTCGACTTGATCTTTTAATGTTACACATTCTTTTTCGTTGGTGGATGCACTCATGAAAGAGTATTTGGATCCAGTTTTGGAACCGGAAGCAACCATACCACCAGAGAATGGAGTAATTACACCCGGAACAGCATGAATAGCATCAACAGCAGCTTCAGCGGCGACAATGGAAGCCATTTGACTGTCTCCCATGATGAAGAAGTTTCCACCAGCTACTCCATCTTTAAAGCCCATCTCGTCTTCCACTAAGAAGTCACCAGACATAATAGGGATTACATGCATTTTTTTACCGTTTACATCTTTTTCAGTTTCGTATCCGTCACCGAAGAATTTGAGTTGTTTTCCTGTTGGGAAAGCTTCTTCAGATTCAAGAGCATTGAATGCTGCTGCGGTAGGAGCAGTTAAAACACATTGACCGATTCTGTCCATGATTTGTCCGCCTAAAGCTTTTTTAGACATGTGGCAGATCATGATTGCATAACCAGGTCTTCCATCCGGAGATTCAGTTGGAGGAACATATTGGTCAATACCTGCTTCTGCAGGACATCCGATAACTGAAGTAGCAAATCCAGTAGCTTCAGTAGCTGCAATTTTAGCTAAATGTTTAGTAGCTGCAGTAATAATTAATCTAGATACTTTAATTCCAAAACCTTCAGCAAAGGTATCTTGTATTTTTACACCATTAATTTCCATTTTTTCACCAAAAATTTTTTTCAAAAAATTGTTTTTTGTGATAATGAAATTTATGATTATGAATAAAAATAAAGGTTACTATTTAATCATTCTATTCAAAATATTTTTCATCATATTTTTATATAAAATAATTAACATTAACAGCAATACTTTAAAAAATCAAACTTAGCTTGTGCATATGTACATTTTAAAAGAATAATTTCTACAAAGCCGAAAAAATAAAAAAAAAGAAGAGAGTTAAACTCCCTAGAATAAATCATGTAAGTTCATGATGTAAGCGCCTAATTTACCGTCGAAGTTTCCTGCTGAAATTTCAAGTACGCCATCAACGGAACAAGCCGCTACAATACCAGCTCTCATAGCTGCTTTAACGGTTTCTTCATCAATACCATCAATAACAATTTCAAATACACCATCAGCATCCGCTCTAATGTCTGATTCTACTTTATCTTTTAAAGTTACACACATTTTTTCATTAGTGGATGCAGGTAAAAATGCATATTCGTTAGAACCTACTTTAGAACCTGATGCAACCATACCGCCAGGGAATGGAGTAATAACACCTTCAACTTTAGAAATAGCTTCAACTGCAAGTTGAGCTGCTTTTATACCAGTTATTTGATCTTTTGCTAAGATAAAGAAGTTTCCTCCAGCTACACCATCTTTATAACCAAATTCAGATTCAACTAAAAAGTCACCAGACATAATTGGGATTGAATATACAGTTCTTCCATCAATGTCTAATTCTTCTTGGAAACCATCACCGAAGTATGATAATTTGAATCCTGTTTTTAAAACATCTTCAGATTCAAGGCAGTTAAATGCTGCTGCTGTTGGAGCAGTTAAAATACACATACCTATTCTTTCCATTAATTCATGGTCAAGTGCTTTTTTACTAGCATGACAAATCATGATAACATAACCAGGTCTTCCGTCAGGAGTTTTATCTGCAGGTACAAAACAATCAATACCTGCTTCTGCAGGACATCCAATAACAGAAGTTGCATAACCGGTTGCTTCTGTTGCTGCAATTTTTGCTAATTCTTGAGTTAAAGCTGTAACTAAGATTCTACTTACTTTAATTCCGAAACCTTCTGCATAAGTATTTTTAATTTCTACGCCGTTAATTTCCATTTTTTCACCATTAAGTTCTTTGAAAATTAGATTAAAAAGAATAATTTAAAAAAATATGAATTAAACTAATTTTCTACGACATTTAAAAATATATTTAATTATTAAAATAAAGTTTTCTATTTAATCTGTCGAGTCATCATCACTATCTTCTTCAATTTCACCAGATGAAGACGAAAATGAAATCTTATCTAAAACAGAAGATCCATAGTATGGTAATATAATCAAACCAATAATTGTAGCCATCCAAAATGAAATTAACCTTTCAATAACTGTTGCAGCCGCACTGATTGAGGATGGAATTCCTGCAGCAGAATAAAATATAATCATGATTCCATCAATTGCACCCAAACCACCTGGAAGTAAAGGAATCATACCTACCAGACAAGCTACAATAAAGACCTCACCGATAACAATAATGTTGACATTTGCTCCAAATGCTAAAAATACTAAATAAACCCTTATAATTTCGAATATCCAAATCAAGAATGATAACGGGATTGTATAGTATAATCCTTTCTTATTTGAGATTAAAATCTTCATAGTGTCCTGGAATCCGAAGATGACACCATGAATTTTTTCTTCAAGTTCTTCTGAATTTTTCTTATAAAATCTTCTAACAAGACCAATAATCCAACCATCAACTCTTTTACCAAAATTAGGATTTATACACATGTAAATAAGAGCTATTAGAACTGCAACAATCACTATTACAGCTAAAACCATTACAATTAAAAGCCACAATTCAAAATCAAAATATAGTGCCATTGCAGCTATGGTGACCGCAGCCAGGACTACAAATGGAAATGTATCCAAAGCCCTATCTGCTACGACTGTTGCAAATGTCTCCTCCATAGGATAATCTTTTCGTTTAGCTAAAATATATGCCCTTACAGGCTCTCCCCCACCACGTCCAGAAGGAGTGATGTTATTAACTGCCAAACCAACCAATACCATTGGAAGTAACTCCTTAATGCTTACATCCATATCAGTGATTTTATTAAGTATTTGCCAACGCAAAGTGTATAAAAAATAAGTGAAAATTTGGGCCGCTATCGCTAAGGCTATAATACCCAAATTAGCGACTTTTAAAGCACCAATAACTTGATCGATTCCTACAAACCATAACATTACTGCCAAAATAAGAATACTAATACCTAAGAAAAATAATGTTTTGCGATCCATATTTATCCTTATAATTTATTTAATTAATCTTCTTACTTATAAATTTATATAGACATTTAATCAAAGTATTACAATAATGAGGTATATAACTAAAACGGATTTAATAATTGTTGCAAGAAATTCCGGATATTTGATGATGGGAATAGGAGTAATGTGTTTAATTCCGTTAATAATGGATATGATTTATTTTGAATTTGATATCCTCAGTTTTTTAATTCCAGGAGCCATTTCAATATTGCTCGGATTTGCTTTTACAAAGTATTTTGATGACAGTGGAAAAAAAATACGATTAAAACATGGAATGATGATTTCATCATTTGCCTGGTTTTGGGCAGGCCTTATTGGAGGACTTGTTTTTATGCTTGCAACACACATTCCACTTACCGATGCTGTTTTTGAAAGCGTTTCTGCCTTAACTGGTACTGGAATAACACTGTATGAAAATGTAGAAATACTGCCTCATAGTATTTTATTTTTTAGAGCTCTTGAACAATGGATTGGTGGTTTAGGAGTTGTTGTTATGGTTGTAAGTGTTTTAACAAAGCCTGGAACCGTATCCTCAAAACTTTACCAATCAGAAGCTCGTGATGAACGTATCAAACCAAGTGTTAAAGCAACACTTAAAAAAACAATGGAAATTTATGCCATTTATACAGTTGCAGGAATTTTATTATATTTATTAGCAGGAATGCCCCTTTTTGATTCTGTTTGTAACACATTCACAATCATTTCAACCGGAGGAATGTCCATAAAAAATGCAAATATTGGTTTTTATCAGAACAATATCATTTATTTTATTACAATCATTCTAATGATTCTAGGAGCAACAAGCTTCTTAGTACATTATAAGGTTATTAGGACAAGAGGTCGCTCATTAATTGAAGATTTACAATTTAAAGTAATAATCTGTGTTATTGCATTTGTCACCCTAATGCTTTATTTTGTTTCAAACATCGTTCCAATGGACTTATTATTCACTGTAGTTTCAGCGATTACAACAACAGGAGCAAGTGTTGCACCAATACAAGTAATGGCCAATTGGCAACCATTTGTTATAATATGTTTAATGTGTTTAATGTTGACAGGAGGTTCAAGCGGATCTACTGTAGGTGCAATCAAACTTGTTAGGATGATAACATTTTTTAAAGGAATTTACCGCCACGTCAGAGAAATTTTATCTCCCGAAGGAAGGGTTGTCCCTATAAAACTTAACGGCCGTAAGATACCTGAAAAGGCAATATCCCAATCCGGAAACTATATAACATTATACATGATGTTTATCATGTTTACATGGGCATTATTCTGTTTATTTGGATATGATCCATTTAACAGCCTATTTACAGCAATGTCCCTTCAAGGAAACAACGGATTGGACTTAGGAATTGTAACACATACAATGCATCCAGCACTAAAAGTAGTAAGTATGTTTGATATGTGGACCGGAAGGTTAGAAATTTATCCAGTGTTGATTACCTTAAGAGCATTTTTCGAAATTTTCAAAAGATAAATTTATATTACTATAAAATAAATATTGATTATTTAACATTTGTGAGGAGATTGAATGTATATAGTCATTATGGGTGGAGGTCGTGTAGGACTTGCACTTGCTAATTTATTAATTGAAAACGGTCAAGACATTACTTTAATTGAAAGTGATGAAACATTATGCGCAGACATTGCATCAGAACTTGATGCACTTGTTATTTGCGGAAATGGTACAAATTCTAAATTGCTTGAAGAAACAAATATTGAAGATGCTGATTACTTCATTGCAACAACTGGTAACGATGAAGCTAACTTATTGTCATGTATTCTTGTTCGAAAATATGATGTTCCAAACATCATTGCCCGTGTAAGTAATCCCGATCACGAAGAAGCATTTAAAGAAGTTGGAATTGACCATGTAATCAGCCCTGAAACTGCAGCCGCCGCACAATTACAAAAATTGGTAACAAGACCAAATGCAGCAGAATTAATGACTCTTGGAGAAGGAGATGCTGAAATATTAGATATGACTATAACCAACGATAGAATTGTCGGAAAACGTTACAAAGACATCTCCCCAACAAAAGACTATATAATTATATCAACTTACGAAAGTGGAAAATTAGTCATTCCACAGCCTAACGATACTGTTACTCGCGGAGCAAAAGTAACCGTTCTTGTCAGACGTGGAACATTTAAAAAAGTTTCCAAAAAATTAGGACAATAATTATAACATAGAATAAGACAATTTTATATGGTCTTTTCCATTTTTCTCAACTATCGGACCGTGACCCGGATAGATGTTTTTAACATCTAATTTCATTAATTTTTCAACACTACTTTTCATATCATCATAGTCCCCGCCAATGTCCATTCTACCAACTCCACCACCTGCAAAGATAGTGTCACCACAAATTAGATTTTCACCATCCCAAAGACAAATTCCACCCCCAGTATGGCCAGGAGTGTGAATTACCTCAAAATCAGCAATTTTATCGCCTTCTTCCAGTTCAACATCAACTCTAGAATTGTCAACCCCTTCAAAGCCAAAAGCAGTGCCTGCAGTTCCCAAATCATCTTCATTTTTAATAGGAATTGCATCGATTTTATGGACTGCAATTTTAGCATTCGGGAAGAAATGATTGCCCCCAATATGGTCGAAGTGGCAATGAGTATTTACAACCAATTCAATATCATCTGGTTCAACACCATTTTCACGTAGTTTTGAGAACAGATATTCTTTATTTTGACCTGCACCGGTGTCCACTAAAATATTATCATCAATTAAGTAACAATTTGAATCAAAATTAAATCCAATAATAAAAGTAATGTTTGACATGAAAAATAATATGTTACAAAAGTAATTAAAAGTTTTGAAAAAAAAGTTTTATAAAAGATGGGGTCACAGGGATTTGAACCCCGATCCTGGGATTTCTCTTGCCTCAGTACTCCAATTGTTCATCACAACGGATACTGTTCAGTTACGCGTATATTTCTTCAAAGACAACTGGAGTCCCAGATGATGCCAGGTTACACCATAACCCCACATAACATACAACAATACATTACATTTTAATAATATATAAATCTTATCATTAGCTAAAACTTCATTTGTTTATCTATTCCTGCTATTTCATCAATTTCCAAACCTTTTTCTAAAGCATAATCCTTCTCAACCTTGTAATTACCATTTTTTGTACGAGGAGTATTATCAGGTTCTAAAAAAAGCCATTTTGTATATTTAAATCTAACACCAATATATGCTTTAGCACCGAAAATCTTTGAAAATTCAAGGAGTGCATCAATTTGAGGTTGATCAATATAAACTTTGTCCTTAGTTGTTGTTTTAACTTCAATTGCTAAGTATAACTTTCCATTTCCAGCAATAACATCCGGCAATGGATTTTTAGTTGCCCCTCCAGATGCTGGAGCTCTCATTGCTGCAAAATTCCTTTCCCAAAGTTTATGCACTAAATCTCTTTCTTCAGCAGACCCTTTTTTAGCCATAATTACACTCTTAAATTATTTCTCATAGTTAATTTTCTTAAAACTGATATATAAACAAAATGAGAGAGCATTTGTAAAGTAATAATAAAAATAGTTTTATAAATGGGGCCGGGGCCGAGATTCGAACCCGAGTCCCGGGATCCACAGTCCCGGAGGATGACCACCTACCCTACCCCGGCAGAAATACTTAAAATAAAAAAATTGTTAAAGTGCGGGAGCAGGGATTTGAACCCTGGTAGACCTGCGTCAACAGGTCCTAAGCCTGTCCCCTTTGGCCTCTCGGGCACCCCCGCTTATGATAAAACAAAGGATACATAGAAACCATTAAAAATCTTAACAAATTTTTTAAAAATGCTCCGGCCGGGATTCGAACCCGAGTCTTCGGCTCGAAAGGCCGAAATGATTGGCCGGACTACACCACCGGAGCATACAAATACAAATAACGTTTAATTAACATGGGCCCAATGGGGTTCGAACCCATGACCTTCCGGTTATGAGCCGGACGCTCTACCTGGCTAAGCTATGGGCCCAACAGCGCCGTCGACAGGGCTCGAACCTGTGACCAATCGGTTAACAGCCGAACGCTCTACCTACTGAGCTACGACGGCATATGATACCCATCCATCTTAACCAAATAAAACCCATGTTTAAAAATCAAAAGACTTTAAACAGTAACTATAACTATGATTACAATAATATATAAACCTTTTGGTTTTTTACGGTTAAAACTAGATAAAATCAGTTTCTATAAAATAATTAATTCCATCTACTATATAAAGTTTAAGAATAAATATAATTAATATGGAATTTAACATATTTGACTTAATAAAAAAAGCCAATGAAGTTACTTTAAATAAGCATGGAAACTTAATAACACTTGAACGAGCCGTATTTCTATCATGGTGGTGTGATAAAGGAGACTGTGCATTCTGTTATATGTCCACGCAAAAAAATAAGATTAAAGACCCTAAAAAAGCTAGAAGAAATATTAGCAATATTTATGCTGAAGCAGAAATGTGCAAACGCCTTGATTGGAATATTGAATTTTTATCAGGAGGATATGAATCATTTACCACACAAGAGATAAAGAATATCGCAACAACCATTAAAGACATAACTGGAGAGGGCGTGTGGTTAAATACAGGAATAACAGATGAATTATATGAATATGGCTCTGAAATAAAAGGAATTACTGGTGCTGTTGAAGTAGCTAATCCAAAAATCCATGAAAAAGTCTGTCCATCAAAACCATTAGAAGAAATAAGTAATATGTTAGATGTTGCAGGTAATTTGGGCTTTAAAAAAGCAATAACAATAATTTTAGGTCTTGGAGAGACATTAACTGATGTTGACTATATCATAGATTACATCAGAGATTACAAAATTGATAGAGTGATTTTTTATTCACTAAACCCCCACAAAGAAACTATTTATGCAAATTCATCTCAGCCCGCTTCACTTTACTATGCTCAAGTTGTAGCACAAGTTAGATTAGCATTTCCAGACATAGAAATCATTTGTGGAACATGGATTGATAATTTGGCAAATATAGGAATATTAATATTAAGTGGCGCGAATGGAATAACCAAATTCCCATTATTCAAGATGTTCGGAACCAAATATGGTAAGCGAGTTGAAGAAGAAGTAAAATGGGCCGGTCGTGAATTAAAAGGAACTTTTACAGACAAGACTCAGTTAGGTCCCGAAAAAAGTGAAGTTTCACCAGAACTGGACAGATTTATTAAAAGATATGTTAAAGAATCCTTAAAAAATAAATATTAATAAATTTGCTATCATTATTAATCTAAGAAAAGAGATACAATGAGTTATAAAAATTTTTTTACAGATATAAATTTAAAAAAGAAAGACATTCCATACTTATCTTTATTATTTATAGCTACATTAATCCTAGTCATACTTGCAAGTTTTAATCCAAACAAGGTGCCTCAAGGATATGATTTGTCAATTTATCTTTTTAACTCTATAAAACTAGCTCATGCTAATGTAAATTTCAGCATCAGTTCATATTCCTTATTTTTATCTCCAACATTGTGTTTTTTAGCTTCTTTATTCATAAGATTAGGATTTGATTATTTCCATTCATGGATTTTAGTGATTGGAATATTCGAAATTATTGCTGCATTTTCATTTTATATATTCTTAAAAAATAGATTCAATTGTCTTTTAAGTTTAACTGGCGCCATTTTACTAATAACTACCACCTACACGCTAAAAATTTTAATGTTGTCATTAACTGATATGGCGAGTATTGCACTATCCACATTGGCTTTTGTCTTTTTTATCGCAGCCGTCAATAAAAATCCAAAATATTATATCTTAAGCTCAATAATTTTTATTTTGGCACTGTTTACACGATATACTTCAGGTTTGGTCCTGCCTTTGATGATTTTCTATTACTTTTCAAAGCATGACCTTTTCGTGAATTTGGATAATTTAATTTCTGACAGACAAAAATTCACATCTGATTTAAAAAATTATCTAAAAAGTCCTGAATTTAAATATATTATAATCTCAATAGTTTTAGCGCTAGTGTCATTCTATTTAATTTATAAAACATTAGCTAATATAGATGCCCATTTAGGACTAATTTCACAAGTTACAAATTCTGTAAGTGGATTTCAATCAAGTACACATGATTCATATTATTCAGAAAACTCTCTTTTCTATATTCTAAGATATCCAAATGGAATATTTAATAAAAATTCTTCTTTATTTGGAATTCGTTTTATATATGTGATCTTTTCACTGATTTTTATTGGATTTTTATTAAAGATATACAATTTATTTAAAAATCGAGAGTTTGTAAAGGAAGTATATTGTAATAGATACAGGTTTAAAACTAAATTCTTTGATGGTTTTTTACTTGTTTTCCTATTCCTGTTAATTGGATTAATATTTTTAGTAAAAAAAGACAATGTCATTTTCACCATGACATTCTTTTTAGTTGCTTCTGTTATATGTGTGTCCTTTTTAAACAGGTTAAACATCAATGATGATAATTATTCATTAACATGCTTGGCAATATGTTCATTTTGCATTTATTTCCTGTTTTTCTCTTTAATCAACATTAAACTCCACAGATACATCATAACTACTTACCCTGCGTTTATTTATTTATTTATTTTAGCATTAGAAGAAATATTTTCAGTGATAAATTACAATTTTATTCCAATAAAAGACAAATATCTGACAAACGACGGATTTAAATTTGAATTTGATAAAAATACTAAATCTAAAATCGAAAGCATCATTTTAATATTATTTTTCCTAATATTGGTGTTAAATAGCGTTAATGCAATAAATAGCTATGAATATTCACAAGAATATTGCGAAATTGTAGATATGTCCAATTATTTAATTAAATATGATTCAGACTACATATCTAAGGACATTACTTCTTCAATTAAATATTATAAGTATTTTGAATTAAATTTGGACAAAGAAATCAACTTCGTAAAAGAAAAAGAAATAGGAAATACCACTAAGTTCAATAGCACATATATAATCCTTAAAAAGAATATTAATATTCCGGATTACTATATTGTGCACCAAGAAGGGGATTTCAATCTATACAGACATTATTAAGGTTATCTTATAAAATAAGATAACGTCTAATTAAATTTTTCATTGATTTCCCTTATTTTCGCCAAATGAATCTTGAATAACTCATCAATATTATCATGACCACGTAAATAAGGTAATCTTTGGTGAAGATGAACAATTTGAGGTAATTGTTTATATCCAGAAGAATAAACTGTTGTTAGATAATAATCACAATCATTTGGGGCAGGATACTCCTTATCATTAATTTTAATCTTAGAAAAAGGCAGGATTACATCCTTATCATATATTGATAATTTATGAGAGTTATTTGGACCTCTCACATTTTCGGCTGCGGGAATAATATACTTACCATCATCAATTTGTACGCCCAATTCATCAATATAATTTTTAATAGCTTCTCTTCTAGGCATTCCAGACTTAAGCCTTTCTTGATATTCTATTTTAGCATCACCAAATCTTTCATTTGTACTCTCATCATAAGAATTTATATAATCATAAGGAAGAATATCAATTCCTGCAAGAATAATTTTTTTGTTTGGATCTTTTTCATTAGGGATTTTGTATGAAATTTGTAAAAATGTATGAATATATCCTTTCGGATTAGATCCTACTTTTCTTATATGAAGTCTGTCTTCAAGATTGTTATTTTTAACTTCCTCATCAATAACGTCAATAAATTTATCAAAGTCTTTTCTAAGCATTCCAATATCCATGTCATCATCCCAAGGAATAAAACCCCCATGACGAACAGCACCTAAAAGAGAACCATAATCCAGCCAATATTCCAAGTCATGCTTTTTACATACATTATCAACAAAATTAAGTAATTCTACACAAAATTGTTGGACATCATTCAATAATCCTTTAGGTTTTAATTCATAATATAAAAATAAAGTATTAAAAAGATTATAATTGGACTCTTCTTGTTTAATATTTTTTTTAGAGGCTATCTTATATTCTCTTTGAGACTTTTTGTACTCATTATGATAGTTCTCTACTTTTTTATTTAATTGTGCATAACGTTTTTCATTTTTATAATATTCATCCTTATAAAAATTATACATATCACTTTTACTTAGAATTTTTTCCTTGATTTTAGAAAATATTGACATACAAACCCCCGCTATTTGAAATTCTCATTTACTTTGCGAATTAACTCCAAATTTTTGGCAAATGCTTCTTCCATATTTTTATATTTACTTAAACGCCCTAATCTTGGATGGACACTAACAATAGATGGAAGTTGCGAATATTCAGAAGAATAAAGTGTTGTTAAATAATAATCACAATTATTCGGTCCAGGATATTCTTTTCCGTTAATTTTAATCTTAGAAAGAGGCATGATTACATCCTTATCATATATTGATAATTTATGAGAGTTATTTGGACCTCTCACATTTTCAATTGCTGGAATAATATATTTACCATCATTCATATCTACATTCAAATCTTCAATATACTCTTGAATAGCCTCTCTTCTTGGAATTCCTTCCTTAAGTTTTTCCTGCAATTTAATTTTTGCTTCGCCAAATACGTCATTTATTGTATCATCATAGTGAGTAATATAATCATATGAGAGAATATCAATTCCTGCAAGTGCAATCTTTCGTTTAGGATTATCTATGTCCGGTTCCCTACATGAGAGCTGTAAAAATGTATGAATATAACCTTTAGAGTTTTTTATTTGTTTTCTTACCCTTAATTTACCCTCAAGATTGTTATTTTTAATTTCATCCTCAATGACATCGATGAACTTTTCAAAGTCCTTTCTAAGCATTCCAAAATCCATGTCATCATCCCAAGGAATAAAACCCTCATGACGAACAGCACCTAAAAGAGAACCATAATCAACCCAATATTCGATATCATGTTTTTTACAAACATTGTCAACAAAATCAAGCAATTCGACACATAAATCCTGCACATCTTTTAAAAGGCCTTTGGGTTTTAAATCATAATATAAAAATAGAGTATTGAATAAATTGTAATTAGATTGTTGAAACTTATTAAATTCACCAAAATCTTTGTTAAAAGCATCTAATTTCTTATCTAATTCATTGAAACATTTATCATATTTTTCATATTCCTCTTTATAATAGTTATAAGAATTACTTTTAGTTAATATTTTTTCTTGAATCCTAGATAATATCCCCATAAAAACCACGAAAAATTTTAAATCGTTGTTTAACTATTTTTAATTAATAATTATATAACAATTTCTATTAAAATAATTAAGAAATACCCATATGGGAAAAATTTCGTATGTTTTGACTATGTTTTCAATTATTTAAAAATGAAAATACCTATGAAGCATCATACATCATAAATTATCTTTAAACCAATTTACAGTTTCAGATAAATTTTTTTCAAAATCATTAGGGTCTATTTTTAAGTTAATATGTTCCATATTAGAAATATCTGCTTGTGAATGCTTAATATCACCTAATCTCTCAGGAAGATACCTTACATCAATATCAGTGTTTAATGTCTTCTTAATAATTGAAAATAACTCATTTATTGTGATTCTTTTACCACAAGCAATATTTACAATACCATTATAATCCGCCTTGCAAGCGTTAATATTAGCTTTTGCAACATCCCTAACAAAAACAAAATCTCGAGTTTGTTCCCCATCACCATAAATAACTGGTTGATCATTTTCTAAAATTGCACTAATAAAATTAGGAATAACTGCAGCATACTGGGAATTTTTATCTTGTTTTGGGCCAAAAACATTAAAATATCTCAATGCAACATAATTTAATCCATAACTTTCATAAAAAGATTTCAAGTAAAGTTCACAACATGCCTTTGATGCCGCATAAGGAGAAGTAGGCATTGGAAGCTCAGTTTCCTTAAGAGGCATGTTTTTATTTTCACCATAAACTGCAGAGGATGATGAAAAGACTACCTTTTCAACATCATTCTTTACACATGCATTCAATAAATTAACGGTTGCAGCAACATTTTCTAAATTACAGGTAACTGGCTTTTCAACACTTAAAGGTACGCTGGCCATAGCCGCTAGATGAAAAACATAATCAACATCATTCAATATTGAATTTAAATCCACACTTTGTAAATCTTTTTGTATTAACTCTAAATTTTCATGATTTGGATTAATTAAATTAGATAATTTGCCTGTTGAGAGATTATCAATGACAATGACATTATTATTATCTAACAACTCCTCTGTTATGTGTGAACCTATAAAACCTAATCCACCTGTAACCAAAATAGTTTTATTTTTCATTATATCACTTATTTGACAATCTATATTATATGTTTATTGACCATGTCTATTATATTATTGTGTTTTAAAATTAAAATTTACAGTCTATTTATCATTGTAAATCCAATCATAAACTCTTTTACGATTATTTTTATCTGTGTATTTAAAGAAGCTATCTACACGATTAATGTATTTTTCATCCATATTACAATCAGTATTAATTAGATTTATTATATTGTCAATTAGGACATCCTCTTCATTAATTACATCTCCAAAACCCATTGTTTCAAAATCAAAATATCCTTCATCATAATTATATTCATCAGCATACTGATAATATAAAACAGGTTTTTTGAGATATGCAAAATCAAAAGCAACTGAAGAGTAATCAGTAACTAAAAGAGAAGATTTATTGAATAATTCTTGATAGGACTCGTCCTTTGAAACAACAACCGTGTCATTATTAATATCAAAATAATTTAAAAATGGTATTAATTCTGGATGGGGTCTGAAAATTAACTTATATCCATTTTCACTCATTACCTTCAATAATTTTTCATTAGTGAAAATATTATTCATCTTTTTATAGAATTCAGAAGCCATTAAAGACTGTTTATCTTTAATGAAAGATCTCCAAGTAGGCATTAACAAAATCTGTTTTTTTACTTCATCATTCTTTAAGTTATCATATCTTGGAAATCCTAAAATTTGGATAACGTCTTTATCATAATTATAATGAGGATTATTCGCAATTGAATTCCATTCTAATTCAGAAACATTCACAAATAATGATAAATTATGAATTGATTTGTTGATTCTGCTGGAAACATCCCCTAATGTAACACCATGTTGAATAAAATATTTATCAGAAGTATTGAAACCAGAATATAGGATTTTATTCCTATGTGATAACGGATGGACAAATTTATCTATTACATGGGTTGTAATAACTTTTTCAGCATATAGATAATATATTTGATTTTTGATAGTTTTAAAACCGATAATATTATCACTGATTTTTTTCATTTTCTCGAAATCAGGAACATCTTTACTTACAACGAAATATTTGTCAATTCCATCATCTTGTTTTATTGCATATTCAAACAGATGTTTTGCATTATCGTCAGCAGAGGTAGGTCTGTCACTAAATAACCAAATCCTCTTATTTCTTAAAAATGGCCAATAAGCAAAGTAAAGCATGCGCACGAATATGCTGTAATAAAATTGTAATCTTCTGGAAGAAGTTAAAATCTTAAACATTGACCTTAATTCAAATTTCAATCTTAATGCACTTGAATAAGGAATAATTAAAATGTTATTATGCTTTAACACAACAATTTTTGAATATTTGATATAATAATGACTAAATTTTGATAATGATGCATTAGTACCGAATCCTAATTTTGGTTTGAAGGTTAATTTTTTCCCATCTTCCTCATAGGTTATGCTAAATGAAATTTCATAATTTTCATCAAGAGTAACATCATAACTTAAATCAAAATTATAATAAAATCTCCATCCAATATCTAAATATTTCCGTGTTTTCCTAAAAGTAGTTGGATAATAAACCCGATTTACTGGGAGCGTGTCTTCTTTTCCACTTGAAGATTTGAACTTAATTTTAATATCAAGAAATTCATCATCACAATTACTTAAAAAGAATCCTGAGATGTTTATTTTATTATTTTTTAATTGAACAAAGTCCAAATTTAAAATATGGTTGTTTAACTTATTTATTAGCCTATCTTTAGATCTTAAGACCACCATGTCTGTGAATTCTGTTTCTTCATTATTTTCAATAGCTATGTGGAAATCGTCTTGTTTATAATATTGAAGGAATTTTTTAACTACATTTAAAAGTTTAGGGGAATTCTCAATAGATTCAATATCAATATATCCCAAAATTTCTTTTAATTTATTTTTATATTCCAATCCTTCTGTTTTATTAAAAAACTTTGAAGTATCTGGAATTAAAGCGTTCATACTAATCAAATAAGATAAAATATTCTGGAGAAACTCAGGAACCGTGCCAAATTTCTCAATAGAATAATTAATTGTGTCAAAACAATAATTATTTACAAAATTTTGGAAATATTCTTTAGTGAAATTCTCAATGTTTATACGCCTATTTTCCCTAAATGAATAATGGACGTTTTTGATTACTCCATATTTTGGATTGTCAATCAACATTTGATTTAATAAAAAGGAACCATTAAGAATTATATCCTCTTTAAACTCATATTGATTAAATATTTCTCTTTTTATAAAACTTGACTCCAAAGAAATATGGATAAACTCGGGCCTTTTAATTAAGTCAATTACTTCATTTTTTTTAAATCTGTAATTTAGAGCATCATTACCATTAGTTGAAATCATATAACTTGGAATTGTGATTAAATTCACATCATATTTGGAGAAAGCATTGTAAACTTCAGATAAAACATTTTCTTTGAAAAAATCTTTGGAATTTAAGAAAGTTATATATTCACCTTCAGCATAGGATAATGCATTGTTATAATTACTATTCAACTCATCTAAAACAACCACATTGTCAGAATATTTATTTTTATACTTTAAACAAGCCTCATACTCTTCATGAGTATTAACTAAAAAAATAACTTGCAAGTTATCTTCAAAGGCTAATTTTTGATTAATTAATGAATTAAATGATTCTGTGATTGAAAATGAATCAGTAACCTGCATTAATATAGTAAATTTGAAATTTCTCATTCGATTCCTCCAGAATAATGTGAAACAATTATTAAATTATAAAAAATAATCCAATTATCATTAACTAATTATATTATCAATTTAATAAATAATTTTTTATTCCAACACTCTATCAAAGGATACCAAATCATACACCACAGTAATCTTTAGTTTTAAAATTGTATTGAACAGATATTTTACAATTTTAGAAAATTGCAAAAAAATATAATACGAATTAATCAATAGCTGGGACAATAAAAAAAATTAATTAAATTTTTTAAGAAAAATTGTATATTTTAATTGTAAGGCCCATTTTCAAAAATATTTATAAATCCCATAAAACAAATACTATCATAATATAAAATATCCAAATATGGAGGAATTACTATTAGTGACGATGTCGATATGATGTGTGGACTTGAAATCCACGTACAACTAGAAACCGATTCAAAATTATTCTGTGATTGTCCTACAAATTATCAGGACGCACCTGCTAATACAAACATCTGTCCTGTTTGTTTAAATCAACCAGGTGCAAAACCTCACCCAACTAATGAAAAAGCATTAGAAAATGCGATTATGATTGCTTTAATGCTTAATTGTGAAATTGACAAAGATGTTATTTATTTTATGAGAAAACATTACGATTATCCTGATTTACCATCAGGTTATCAAAGAACTTCAGTACCTATCGGTATTAATGGTGAATTAAATGGTATTAGAATAAGAGAAATTCACGCTGAAGAAGATCCAGGTCAATTCAAACCTGACAGAGGTACTGTTAACTTTAATCGTTCTGGAATACCTTTAGTTGAAATTGTTACAGAACCAGACATTAAATCTCCTACAGAAGCAAGAAACTTCTTAAAAGAATTAATTCGTGTTTTACAATATAGTGGGGCTGCTCGTGGTGAAGGTACAATGAGAGCAGACGTAAACATCTCAATAAATGGTGGAAACAGAGTAGAAATGAAAAACGTTAATTCTATTAAAGGAGCATATAAAGCTTTAAATTACGAACTCATCAGACAAAAAAATCAGTTAAGAAGAGGTGGGGAAGTAAAACAAGAAACTAGAGCTTATGTTGAAGCTACTCAAAGAACTGTTGCAATGAGACTAAAAGAAGATGCAGATGATTATAGATTCATAACTGATCCAGATTTACCTCCAATGAAAATTTCAGATGAAACAATTGAAAGAATATTAGAAACTATGCCAGAAGCTCCACACAACAAAGTTAAAAGATTTGTTGAAGAGTACGGAATAGATGAAGAATCTGCAAAAGTATTAACCTCAGAACTTGATTTAGCTATAGCTTATGAGGAAATTGTAAAAGAAATTGACCCTAAATTTGCAGCAAAATGGATGAGAGATGAACTTAAAAGAGTTTTATCTTATAACAAATTAGACTTCTCAGATAGTGGAATTACAGCTAATGATTTAATTGAATTCTTAAACATGTTACAATCAAAAGAAATTACCGCCAAAGCAGGACAAAGAATCATAGAGCAAATGCCTAACAATGACCAATCCCCAAAAGAAATTGCGGAAGATTTAGGATTACTTGGAGTTGTAAAAGATGATGAAGTCTTAGCTGCTGTTAAACAAGCTATTGAAGAAAATCCAAAAGCTGTAGAAGATTACTTAGCTGGTCAAAAAGCTTCAATTAATTTCTTAGTTGGCCAAGTAATGAGATTAACTCGTGGAAAAGCAGACCCTGGTGAAACAGTTAAACTTTTAAGAGAAAATATTGAATAATGGAGTAATCGATATGGCTTCGAAAAAATCATTTGTCAAAGATTATATGACTAAAAATGTTATTAGTGTTTCTCCAGATACTAAAACTGACGAAATCATTAATTTAATGAAAGAAAGTCACCACAACAGTTATCCTGTTGTTAAAGACAATAAACTAGTTGGAATGGTAACTGCATTTGATATCGTTGCTAAAGAAGAAAGTGAAACAGTAGAAGGCATTATGACAAGTAATTTAGTAGTGGCCAACCCAGAGTTATCTATTAATGATGCATCAAGAGTGATGTTTAGAAGAGGAATATCAAGAATGCCTGTTGTAGATGATAATAATGAATTAGTTGGCATTATCACAAATACTGATATGGTTCGTTCCCACATTGAAAGATCAACACCAAATAAAGTTGAATACTTTAAAAATACATTAGAACAATTATATGGAATTAAAACTGTTTTAAGACATATGGCTGTAGAAACTGATAAATTAAGACCTACCCAGGACAGAGTTTATGCAGATGAACTTGAAGGTAGGACTTATGAATTAGAAATGGGCCTAGCAGAACCAGCAATTGTTGTAAAAACTGGAGACAGATGGATTTTAGTTGATGGACATCACAGAGCTGTTGCTTCATCTCAAAAAGGATATAAAACTGTTGACTCTTATGTTATTGATTTATGTCAAGACATTAAATTAGGTATGGAAAAAACTGCAGATAAAGCAGGAATTAAATGTTTTGATGATATTGAAATAATCGATGACGATAAACATCCTTTAATAGCCCTTACTGAAAGTATTCAAGAACAAGCATCCAAAGGAGATAACGAATGAGTGACGAAATCATTAGAGAAGTTTATAATGTTTTAAAAACACGTCGTGACAACCCTATTGATTCTTATACTTCAAATATTATGAAAGATAGTGATAAAAAGGCCGAAGATAAAATCCTTGAGAAAATTGCTGAAGAAGCAGGTGAGGTACTTATCGCTTCTAAAAATGATGAAAATTTAGTATACGAATCTGTGGATTTAATCTTCCACACACTTTTATTATTAGTTTATAAAGGCGTAGAACTTGACGAAATATTTGATGAATTCGCTAGACGCAGAAAATAAAAATATATTAATAGTTATTCTCATAAAAATAATTTTAAATTAAAAAAAATAAACAGTTGAAACTTATGTTTGATACATTCGCAGAAAAAAAATTTTTATTGAAAGAATTGGTTAAAAGGGATTTAACTGCCAAATACAAAGACTCAACCTTAGGAATTCTTTGGAGTTTTTTCAATCCTCTTTTAGTAATGTTAGTTTTTACAGCAGTTTTTTCAATGTTATTTAGTAAGCAAATAGAAAACTTCCCAGTTTACTTTTTATGCGGACGTTTAGTTTATGATTTCTTTAATTCAGGTACTAAAAGTGCAATGAGATCCATTAAACGTAACGCTGGTTTATTAAAAAAGATTTATGTTCCAAAACATATGTTTATAGTAAGTACTGTGTGTTATGAATTTGTAAACTTCTTAATTTCATTTGGAATATTGTTTGGAGTTATGTTAATAACTGGTGCACCATTCCGGATTACTATTCTCTTCTCAATTATACCAATATTCTTCCTAATATGTTTAATATTCGGTGTTGGATTAATATTATCCGTGTGCAATACATATTTCACAGATTTTGGATATTTATACAATGTATTTACATTACTGTTAATGTATTCCTCAGCATTATTTTATCCTATGGAAGTTGTTCCAGTTACTGTACAGAAAATTTTTACATTAAATCCTGTTTATTCTGCAATTACCTGTATGAGAGAATGTATTGCTTATGGAGTGATTCCAAACATCAGCAAATTATCTTATTTAGCGGCATTTTCTTTAACTGCGCTTGGAATTGGAGTAATACTCTTTAGTATTTATGATAAAAGATTAGCATTAGAAATATAAGGTGACCAAATGATAATAATCGATAAGATAAAAAGTTTCTTAAAAATGGAAAATCCCTTTAAATCAAATGCAATTGATGAAAATGTTGCTATTGACATACAACATGTAGCAATGGAATTTAAAGTATCTAAAGATAAAATTGATACATTAAAGGAATATGTTATCAGAACCATAAAAAGGAATAAAAAAGAAAGTAAAAAAATTAGAATTCTTGATGACATTACATTTAAAATTTATAAAGGTGAAAGAGTAGGTATTCTTGGATTTAATGGTGCTGGAAAAAGTACATTATTGAAGATAATTGCTGGAATTTATGAACCTACAGAAGGAACAATATCAATAAATGGAAAAATTGCGCCTTTATTAGCTTTAAGTGCGGGCTTTGATAAAAATTACAGTGGAAAAAACAATATTTTTTTAAATGCTGCATTTTTAAGTATTGATGAGAAATATATTAAAGAGAAATACGATGAAATTGTTGAATTTTCAGAACTAGGAGAGTTCATCAATTATCCTATAAAAAATTATTCAAAAGGTATGAGGGCGAAATTGGGTTTCTCAGTTGCTACCCTTATTAAACCAGACATACTCATCATTGATGAAATTTTATCAGTGGGAGATGTTAAATTTAGAAAAAAAAGTTCTGAAAAAATTGATTCAATGATGGAAGATGGGGTTACAGTGTTATTAGTATCCCATTCAACAAAACAAATTAAAAGAATTTGTGATAGATGTATTTGGATTGAAAATGGTAGAATCGCTATGGAAGGCGACACTAAAGAAGTTTGTGATGCTTATATTAAAAGTTCAAAAAAATAATACAAAGGTTTTAAAATGGATAAACGATGGATAGCTATATTAATAATTTTAGTAGTTGGAGTAACTTCTATGTATTTCATAGTTAATGAATCAACATCTATTGGAACTGCAATTACAAGTTTAAATAAGTCCATTGTAACAATACCTGAGGGGTTTACAATTGGAGACACCGGTAAAAATTATGTGGAATTATTTAATAAATCTAGCCCTAATGAAAAAATTTATATTGAGGATACTGGGAAAAATAATGATTCATTGAAACAATTTAATGAAAAAATAAAATTACTGCCCCTGCCAAATAATGAAATTGAAATTATAAAAAATATAACTAACACTACTAACGACGTTACTTATCATTCATTTTATTATGAAAACACAACAAGCAATATAATAGACTCTATAACCTTCTTTACAAGTTATGAACACACATATTATATGAAAATGTATGGTTTTAAAAATATTGATACTATGGATGGTGATTTGCAGTTTGTAGTAAAAACCATACAACCTGATTACAAAAGATCACAAGATTAAACATTAGGTGATAATTTGGAATTTACTGTTATAGTTACTTCAAATAATGTAAATGGTACCAAAAAAACAGTAAATTCTTTAATCAACCAAAATTTAAATTTTAAAGAAAATATTAATGTAATACTAATCGATGCCACTGATAAAAAAGAAATAAAAAGTATTTATGAAATATGGGCATCAGAATATTCTAATTTTACATACATTGCAAATGATGAAAATGATTTAATCCAAGTAAAAAATAGATTAATAAACAATATTGACGGAAAGTACGTTAATTTTTTAAATAGTGGAGATTTACTTTCTAAAAATACATTAAAAGATATTTTAAAATATTACAATGAAAATGATAATGTAGATGTAGTTTGCATCCCAACTAATTTTACAGATAATCCCGAAAAAAACCATTGGTCCAATAAAAGATTTGAAAATACAAAAACAATAGATTTGATAAAAAATCCCGATTATTACCAACTATTCGGATCATCATGTTTTATAAAAAGAAATTGCCTAGGGAATCTTAAATTCAAAGACAGCACCAGACAAGATTGTATTTTTATAAATGAAATACTTATAAATAACCCAAAATTAGGGCTTTGTAAAACTGGAAGATGCGATATCCCCATTAATTTAAGAAATAACCTTGAATTAGAAACTTCTCAATCAACAAAAGAATATTACTTTAATTTATGTGAAAACTATTTTGAAAATCTAATTAAAAAAAGTATTGATAAATTTGGTGAAGTTCCCGAATTCATACAGTATTGTATAACCTATGATGCTGCAATAATGTTACATGCTAAAAACACTAATCAGATTTTGAGTGACAGTGAAGTTGAAGCATTTAAAACTTCAATGAGGCATACTTTAAGCCACATCCCTGATGATATAATCCTAAATAACAACATTATGGACGATTATTTAAAAATCAATTGTTTTTTATTGAAATACGGAGAAATTACTGATTCAATACTTGAAAAATTTGATTTAAATACTGTTTTTATAGATATTTATGATATTATTAACGATGAATTAAAAGTATTGGCAAATTTACCTAACGTTTTTGACAGGGATGTTGACGTATTTGTTAATGGAAAACAAATTGAAACAAATAAAATAACATTCCCACAAAGAAATAGAACTTATTTTAATTATAGATATCTAAAAGATTATTCATTTGAATTTACTTTGCCGTTATCTATAGAAAACAAGTATGAAATAGAATTTAAATCCAATAATAACAACCTAAAAATTGATTTTTCAAGGCCTTGTAACTTTTCACGTGTTGCGGGTTATGCAAAAACAAAAGATTACCTAAGTATTTTAAAAGGAAATAAAATATCAATTGAACACAAAACAACTTTAAACTGGATAAAACAAGAATTTAAAACTTTAGTAAAAATGGTTCGAGAACGCAAGCAAGGTTATAAAACAGGAATTCCAATTAGAATTGCTTACATGTTAGGTTATCCTTATTTTAGAAACAAGCATATTTGGTTTTTTATGGATCGTCCTGAAATGTCAGACGATAATGGAATGCATCTTTTCAAATATGCAATTGATAAAGACAAAAACATTAAAAAATATTTTGTTATAAATAAAGATAGTCCTGATTTTAAAGAAATGAAAAAAATTGGCCCTGTACTCGGTTTTAAATCTATTAAACATAGATATTTGGGCTTGTTTGTAGAAAATATAGTTAATAGTCACCCTGACAATCAAATAATTTATCCGTTTTGGGGCAGTTACCCTCATTTTGCAGGGCTGCTAAAATCAAATAATGTATTTTTACAACATGGAATTACTTTACATGACGTATCTTCTTGGTTAAATAAAACTAATATGAATTTATCTTTCTTTTTGACAGGCTCTCCATATGAATATGATTCACTCTTTAAATATCCATACAATTACGAAAAGGATACTATTAAATTATTGGGTTTTCCTAGATTTGATAATCTAGAAAATGAAACAAAAAAACAGATATTAATAATGCCTACTTGGAGACGAGACTTAGAAAAAAAATCAAATGAGCATATCATTCAGACAGAATATTTCAAAACATTTAATTCATTAATTAATAATGAAAAATTGATTGAATCTGCAAAAGAAAATGGCTATGAAATAATATTTAGGCCACATCCTAACGTTTATAACTTCATTGAAGAATTTGATAAAAATGATTATGTAAAAATTGATTATGAACGAGTGAAATATCAAGCATTATTCAACCAAGGATCCATATTAATCACTGATTATTCCTCTGTTGCATTTGATTTTGCTTATCTTAAAAAACCTCTCATTTATTATCATTATGGTGAAGATTTTCATTTTAATTTAGAAGAAAGCTATTTTGACTATGAAACTATGGGCTTTGGTGAAATTTGTAAAAATGAAGAGGAGTTAGTCAATTTAATTATTGATAATATGAAAAATAATTGTGAAATCAAAGATGAATACTCAAAAAGAGTTGATGAATTCTTTGCATTTACCGATAAAAACAACTGCAAAAGAGTTTACGATGAAATTAAAAAAATTCCTTTAAAGGATTAATTCCATATTGTGCATTCCTCTCTCAAAACTTCCTATTTTAACTCTTTTTTTATTAAATTCCTTAAATCCTATTTTTTCGTATAGTTTTCGAGCCCCCACATTTCTAAAATCAGCATCTATAGTAACTCGATTAAGTTTTTTGGATTTGGCATATTCAATTACATCAAATATAACCTGCCTACCTATTCCCTGACCTCTAAGTGAATCATCAATAGCTATTTCAGCCAAATATAAATCATCCTTTTTAACATCAGATAAAACAAAATAATCAAGGACATCAACAATTATCAATTTTAAAGATTTAATCCTTATATCAAGAGGCTTATCTGACACATATGCCATTAAAACCCCAATAATCTCATTATTATCATTTAAGATTACTTTAAAAGTGCTTGTAGGATTATGTTTTTTTAAATCATTTGCGATAGTTGAAATTGCTTTAGAACTATCCTTGAATAACATGTCAAATGTCCTAAAGTCAACATCATAAACTAATTTTGCAACTTTTAAAATATCATGAGTTTTGGGATTGAAATTTTCATAATGCAAATTAATCACTTTTTACAATAGTTAGGGCAAAAACACCTGCTCCAAATCCATTATCAATATTTACAACTGCAATTCCTGGTGCACAAGATTGAAGCATAGCATCTAGTGCGACTCGTCCACCTTCACCAACACCATAGCCAACAGATGTTGGAACCCCTATAACCGGGACATCTACAAGACCTGCAACAACAGATGGAAGTGCTCCTTCCATCCCAGCACAAACAATAAATGCTCGCACTCCTTCCTTAACCATGTGTGCTATTTGTGGAAACAATCTATGGATTCCAGCAATTCCAATATCGTAAGAGGTAATAGCTTCACAACCACCCTCTTCAACAATGACCCGTGCTTCCTCTGCAATATCAATATCAGATGTTCCGGCAGTTATAATGCCTATTTTAGCAATAGGTTCTCTTTTTTTAATTTCTTTTCTAATAATTAGTATATGGGCTCTAGGATTGTAATCAAAAATTAATGAATTATCACCTAAATCGTCGAATATCTTTTCATAACGTTCAGCAGACAATTTAGTGATTATTAAATCATTATCACTTGCTTCAATATATTTTTTTATTATAATTAGTAAATCTTCATAATTCTTGCTTGGTGCGAAAACTGCTTCTGGAAAACCAGTTCTTTCATTTCTTTTAATATCTAACTTAGCAATGTCATCAAATTCTAAAATGCTAGCTGATTTTAACAATTGCTCAGCTTCATCGATATCAACCTCACCATTTATTAACTTCTCAAGAATATCTTTCATAATATATTATTTAAGATAAAATTATATAAAATTTAACTTACAATATTATAATTTAATGAATGCTTTAAAGATTTTAACTCAAGGAATCGTCCAAGGTGTGGGATTTAGACCCTATGTTTACAGGCTAGCCAAAGATTTAAATCTAAATGGAAGTGTTAGAAACCTTGGAAATGTAGTTGAAATCATAATTGAGGGTGAAAATGTTCAAAAATTTGTTGAAAGGTTGCCTAATGAACTGCCTCCAATAGCAAAAATCGATTCCATGAATGTGGAAGAAATTTCTGCAAATAATTATACTGATTTTGAAATTATCGAAAGTGCAGACTCATATTCCGGTGTTAGCGTAATTCCTCCGGATATAGCAATTTGCGATAAATGTCTTGAAGAAATTAGAAATCCGAAAGACAGACGTTATAAATATGCATTTAATGCTTGTACCGATTGCGGACCAAGATTTACTGTGATTGAAAGTGTTCCATATGATCGTGAGAGAACCTCAATGGACGAATTTCCACTATGTGAGGAATGCTTAGTTGAGTACAAAGAACCTCTAAACAGACGTTATCATGGTGAGGCAATTTGTTGCAGTGATTGCGGACCTCAAATGGAAATCTATGAAGGATTAGATAAAATCGAATGTGATAATCCTATTAAGTTAGGTGCAGATATCCTAAAAGAAGGTAAAATATTGGCCATTAAAGGAATTGGCGGAACACATTTAGTTGTTGATGCATACAATGACAAAGCAATTAAAGAACTTAGAAAAAGATTAAATCGTCCAAATCAAGCTTTTGCAGTGATGTGTAAAGATTTGGAAAGCCTTAAAAAATATGCTCAGTTAACTTCAAAGGAAATCAACACAATTACTTCAAATAAAAGACCTATCGTGATTTTAAAGAAAAATGAAAATTATCCATTCCCTGAAAGCTTATCTCCAGGCCTCCACAATATTGGAGTGATGCTTCCATACTCTCCAATGCATTATCTGCTTTTTGATGAGGGGGAAATTGATACATATGTTATGACTTCAGCCAATATCCCTGGAGAGCCAATGATGATTACAAATGAAGAAATTATCAATGGCGTTAACGATTATTCATTAGTTCACAACCGTAAAATATTAAACAGATGTGATGATTCCGTTATCCGATTTAGAAACAATGAACTATCATTCATTAGAAGATCACGTGGATACACACCAGAGCCTTACACAATAAACTATGAAGTAAATGATGCAGATGTACTAGCATTAGGCCCTGAACTTGATGTGACATTTTCAATAGCTCGTGACAATATTGTATATCCTTCACAGCATATTGGAAATACAAACAAACCAAAAACATTGGAATTTTTAAAAACTGCTATTGAAAATATGTGCCAGATTACAAAAATTAATGAATTTGATATCATTGCCTGTGATATGCATCCGCATTTCTTTACCACACGATTAGCCTATGAACTTGCAGAAAAATATGGTGCGGAAGTCCTTCCAGTCCAACACCACCATGCACACTCTGTTGCACTTGCAAATGACAGTTCTATTGAAGAAATGATTGTTATTGCTGCTGATGGAGTAGGTTATGGAAGTGACGGGACAAGCTGGGGCGGAGAGATTCTCTATACTGACATTAAAAACTTTGAAAGATTAGCTCATTTACAGCCACAATTAATGCCTGGAGGGGACGTGGCAACAAAATATCCTGCAAGAATGCTTGCAAGCATCTTAAATGATAAAGATTTAATTAAAAATTATTCTGACTACTTCAAATATGGTGAAATTGAAATAAAAAATATTTTCAAACAAATTGAAGCTGGAATCAATGTTGGAAAAACAACAAGTACCGGCCGAGTCCTTGATTCAATCGCCGTTGCTTTAGAAATTTGTCATGAAAGGACCTATGAAGGAGAATGCTCTATGAAACTAGAATCTGCAGCATATTATTCAACTAAAGATTTAGAAATTCCAGTTATTATTGAAAACAACCAATTAAATACCACTGAAATATTAAGGGAAGTCGTGAAGTTATACCAAAATGGAGAAAAAAAGGCAGACGTTGCAGCTGCAGGTCAGTTTGCAGTAGCCAACGGATTAAGTAAACTTGCAATAACAGCTGCAGACAAGAAAAATATAGATGATATCGGTGCTACAGGAGGGGTGTTCTACAACGAAGCCATCACAAACACCGTTAAAAATCATATCGAAAATAATGGTTATAATTTCATCCAACATAAAAACACTTGTGCTGGAGACGGATCAGTATCTCTTGGACAAGTTATTGTGGCTAAAAAAAAGTAGGAAAATTGTTTGAAAATTAATTCAAACAATAACAATGAAGTTATCTATTTTTAAGAGTTCTCTCAAGAATGTATTCAGCTCTTTCTTTAAGATTTCCATACAATCTGATTTGATTTTTTAATTCATCGATAGCTTCAAGTTGTCCATCATCAATTCTTTTTTCAATGTCTAACAGTTTAGACCATTCATCACCTGATGGAAGTTGTAATGTATTGAGCATGTCATCTGTGAACTTAACATCAAAATTATTTCTATTAATAGTAATGTGGATGTTAACTTCATTTTGTAAATCATAATATTTACGTGGACGACCTCTTAAAATCTTTTTATAAGAAGAATTCAATATTCCTATGTCTTCCATAGCACGTAAATGTGCAATAATTGCTTTTTGACCAATATCTAGTTCATTTGAGATTTCACTAACAAACATAGGTTCTTCTCTTAAAAGGTTTATAATGTCCCTTCTAGTCTTACAACCCATTACATCAAGTATATCCTCCACATCAATGTCATCTACAGGGTCATTATATCCACCACGGATTTCAATATGACCTTTAGGTAAATCAGCATTTTTGTGAGATTTTCTATTTTTCTCAATGTCGTTTGTATCACTCATAATTAATAATTATATCCTAACCATATTTAAATCATTATGTTTTTGTTACCCTTTGTAAGAAAATATATGCAAAATATCGAAACATTTATATAACTTTTTGTAACTATAATAATGTAAGAGAAAGATAACTTTTGGTTACTTTAATATTTGGTTCAGAAAAACTTAAAGTAATAACTCTGATTTGATGAACCATTTTCCTATATATCCATAAATTCCCAAAAAACCAATATTAAAGAGCCGAAGTGTGAATTCTCGGTTAAGAGTTATTACCAGAGTTTTTCAAAAAACCTAAAAAAAAGGTGCAAATATGACTGATGAAAAAAAGAGTGAAACTGAAGTTGAAACCCAAGATCTTCAAGAAAAATATGATGAAATTCTTGAGGAGCTAACTCTAAAAGATGAAGAGTTGCAAAAAGTTAAAGAAGATCTTGAAAAATCAGAAAGTGAAACTCAAGAATACATTTCACTATCACAAAGACTTCAAGCGGATTTTGAAAATTTCAAAAAAATAACTGATAAACAAAATAAAGAAATTATCAAATTTGCAAATCAAAACATCATAAAAGAATTCCTTGATTGTTACGAAGACTTCGGTAGAGCTTTAGAAATTGAAAATGATAAAGATTTAAGAGAAGGTATCGAACTCATCTATAATAAATTTAGTGATATTCTAACAAAAGAAGGCGTTGAAGAAATTCCTGCAAAAGGAGAAAAATTCGATTTAAATAAACATGAAGCATTAATGGTTCAAGAATCAGAAGATGTTGAAAATGGATATATTATAGAAGAGTTAATGAAAGGATACATGTACAAAGATAAAGTTCTTAAATATTCAAAAGTTATAGTTTGTAAAAAATAACGTTTATTAAATAATTTATGAAAAAAAATAGGTGATAATTATGTCTGATACTAAAAAAGAAAAAATTATTGGAATTGACCTTGGAACAAGTAACTCCGCAGCATCAGTGCTTGTAGGAGGAAAACCAACCACAATTCCATCTGCAGAAGGAGCAAGCCAATATGGTAAATCCTTCCCAAGTTATGTTGCATTTACTGATGACGGTCAAATGTTAGTGGGTGAACCTGCAAGAAGACAAGCAGTAACAAACCCTGAAAACACTATTAGTGCAATTAAAAGAAGTATGGGTACAAACCACAAAGTAAACGTGAATGGAAAAGAATATTCTCCACAAGAAATTTCCGCATTTATTTTGCAAAAAATTAAAAAAGATGCAGAAACTTTCTTAGGCGAACCAATTCAAAAAGCTGTAATTACCGTACCTGCTTACTTTGACGACAACCAAAGGACCGCAACCAAAGACGCAGGAACTATTGCAGGACTTGACGTTGTAAGACTTGTAAACGAACCAACTGCAGCAAGCCTCGCATATGGTCTTGATAAATCTGATGAAGAAGACATGAATATTATGGTTTACGATTTAGGTGGAGGTACCTTAGACGTAACTATCATGGAATTCGGTGGAGGAGTATTTGAAGTAAGATCCACCAGCGGAGACACCCAACTCGGTGGTACCGATATGGATAATGTATTAATCAAATACTTAGCTGATGAATTCAAAGCACAAGAAGGTATTGACTTAATGGATAATGACCAAGCAGTACAAAGATTAAGAGAAGCTGCTGAAAAAGCAAAAATCGAATTATCCACCACCACAACAACTGAAGTCAACTTACCATTCATCGCAATGGGAACTGACGGAACTCCTAAAAACTTAATCATTTCCCTTACAAGAGCAAAATTAGAAGAATTAGTTGACTCCATTGTAGAAAAATCAGGTAAACCAATGCAACAAGCATTAGATGACGCTAAAATGAGCAAAGGAGAAATTGATAAAATCATCTTAGTTGGTGGACCTACCAGAATGCCAATCGTGCAAAAATTTGTTGAAAAATTCATAGGAAAACCAGTTGAACGTGGTATTGACCCAATGGAATGTGTATCCATGGGTGCAGCTATTCAAGGAGGAGTATTAGCTGGTGAAATTAAAGACATCGTTCTTTTAGACGTAACTCCATTATCATTAGGTATCGAAACCTTAGGTGGAGTATCAACTACATTAATTGAAAGAAACACAACTATTCCTACCAAAAAAAGCCAAATCTTTTCCACAGCTGCAGATAACCAACCATCTGTAGACATCAATGTATTGCAAGGGGAAAGAAAAATGGCTGCCGACAACACTTCATTAGGTCGTTTCCAACTCGTAGGTATACCACCTGCACCAAGAGGCGTTCCGCAAATTGAAGTAACATTCGATATTGACGCAAACGGTATTATTAATGTAACTGCTAAAGATAAAGGAACAGGTAAAGAACAAGCAATTACCATTACTTCCTCAACCAAATTGTCCGATGACGAAATTGAACAAAAAATCAAAGAAGCAGAAATGAATGCTGAAGCAGATGCAAAAAGACAAGAAGAAATCGAAATCAGAAACAATGCAGACTCATTAATTTACACTTCAGAAAAAACTTTAGATGAACTCAAAGATCAAGTATCTGAAGATGAAAAAACCAAAGTCGAAGGACTTGTAGCTGAATTAAGAGAACTTATAGCTGGCGATGACGTTGATGCCATTAAAGCAAAGTCTGATGAATTATCCAACATAATTCAAGAGATTGGTGCAAAAATATACCAACAAGCACAAGCTGAAGCACAAGCTCAGCAACAAGCTGGAGCTGACCCTAACGCTGGTGCTCAAGACAATAGTGATGATGACACAATTGATGCAGACTATGAAGTAAAAGACTAGATTAAATAATTAAGTTTTATTAATTGTTGGGTATAAACAAAACAGAATCAGAATCAATAAATAAACTGACAATGAAATAAAACTATTATTTATTCTATTTTATTTTTTAAATTTTATTAAGGTGAAGAAATGGCAGACAAGCGAGATTATTATGAAGTTCTTGGAGTAGATAAATCTGCTGATGAAAAGACAATCAAGAAAGCTTATCGTAAACTAGCCAGAAAATACCATCCAGATGTATGTGATGAACCTGATGCAGAAGAAAAGTTTAAAGAGGTAAGTGAAGCTTATGCTGTCTTGTCTGATGATGAAAAACGTCAAAGATATGACCAATTTGGTCATGCTGGAATGGATGGATTTACTGCAGAAGACTTCTATCAAAACGTAAACTTTGAAGATATCTTCCAAGGCTTCGATATTGGAAACATATTTGACATGTTCGGCTTTGGTGGAGGTTCTCGTTCAAGAAATGCTAGAACTGGCCCACAAAGGGGTTCAGATATCTACACAGAAGTTCCAATTACTTTAGAAGAAGCATTCCAAGGATGCGAAAAAGAAATTAAAATTACAAGAAGCGAATTATGCCCAACTTGTAATGGGTCCAAATCAAAACCTGGCTCTGAACCGGAAACCTGTAAGGTTTGTGGCGGAACAGGTCAAATTAAAGAGGTCAGCAATACATTCCTAGGCCAAATGGTAAACGTTAGACCTTGTAGGTCATGTGGAGGTACCGGTAAAATAATCACCGACCCTTGTGAAGAGTGCCACGGAAAAGGAAGTATCAGAAAAACCAAAACAATTAAAATTGAAATTCCTGAAGGAGTTGATGAAGGTAATCACTTAAGAGTTTCCGGTGAAGGAAACTGTGGTGAAGCTGCAGGCCTTGAAGGAGATTTAATTGTTACAGTTCATGTTAAACGGCATAAAAAATTCGTCCGTGAGGGCGATCACCTATACCTAGACCAACAAATCAGTTTCCCTCAAGCGGCACTTGGGGACCTAATCAGCATCCCAACCATTGAAGGAAAAGAAGTTGAGTTTAAGGTCACACCAGGAACACAAAGCGAAACCGTTTACAAATTAAGGGGACAAGGTATGAACTCTGTCAGACACAACGGCAGAGGAAACATGTATGTCACCGTTAAAGTAGTTGTTCCTAAAAAGTTAAATTCAAAACAAAAAGACTTGCTTAAAGAGTTCTCTGAAATCAGTGGCGAAGAAATCAAACACGTTGAAAGAGGAATTTTTGATAGAGTTAAAGACGCAATGAAATAAATTAGTTTTCGACTAATTTATTTTCCTCCCTATTTTTTATTATTTTTTTTGAAAAATCTATTTTCCATTAATTGAAATTTTAGATGAAATTTTTCTATCAATTTAAATGAAATACTTATTAATTAAATTACTTATAATTAAAAAAACATCTGAAATTAAGAAGCTATGTTTAATAATTTTAATGATGTATTTTAAAAATAGTAAATATAAATTTGGTTATCTACATGAAAAAATAAAAAAAGAATAGAGATTAATAAAAATCTCTATTTAACTGTAATAACTGATTTTGCAGAAGATGCTTTGTAAGATCCGTTGCCTGCAAATTTAACTACTGCTTTGTAACTACCTTTTTTATTCAATTTGGTAATTTTAAAGGTAGCTTTACCTTTAGCATTAGTTGTAGCTTTGTAAGTTTTACCGTTAACTTTAATAGTTACTTTAACACTTCCAAGAGCTTTATTATTAGCTTTTACAGTTACAGCGTATTTTTTAGTTTTTGTTTTTACACTAAATGCCTTTTTAGCTGCGGTAATTTTGGTAGCTGCTTTGGTGACTACAATTTTATTAGTTGCCTCTTTTGGACCATATACATCATCACCATCATATGATACTTTAACAGTGTGAGTTCCAACAGGTAAATAAGCATTGAATCTAGCAACACCTTTTGCATTTGTAGCTGCTACATCTACAAGGTCTACGCCCATAGTTAAAACAAGTGTCTTATTTACAACAGGATTACCATTTTCATCTACTACAGTTACAACAAACTGAGTAGCAGAATCATATGCTTTAGTTAAATCATCTGCAATGATAATTATTTTGTAAGTTGGACCGGTTCCTGAAATTGTAATATTATTAGCTACCTCAATAGCATTTCTACCAACATTGTTAGCCACTAAGTCATTATTATCAATTGAACCAGTAACACCAGCAGCAATTGAAATTGCATAATCACTAGTAGATCTAATGGTGTTATTAGCTATTAAAGCATCACCAGCAACTACTTTAATACCATAGGTGTCAACACCAAATGCTTCCCAAGCAGACTCATTACCTACATTTGAACCTGAAGAAACAATTAAATTGTTAACAACATATAATTTAGCTACTTTTGAAGCAATACCTTTGGTATAGTTTCCATCAACATAAATGCAGTTATTTATGATTTCACTTTCAACGTCACCTAATGACATGCCAATAACAAGATAAGCATCACCATAAATGTCGTTGTTGACATAGCTTACAGATACATTTTGACCATTCATACCAGAATAGATAGGGTAAGCAGAACTTACACCAGTAGCATGAATATCGTTACCAAAGATTACACCGGTAGCAGGACCTTCAACATCAATACCATTAGCATAGTAATTATCTGATGTGGCATAAATGGAATTATCATAAATAAAGAAGTTTTCACCTGAAACTATAATTCCATAGATGTAAGTATGACCATTAGCTTCGATGTCATTTCCAGTAACATTAATATCAGTACAGTTGTCAAAGTCTACAGCATAAATAGTGTCATATAATCCACTAACATCACCATAATTAACATTTACTTCATTATCTGAAAATACAACATCTTTTGAATTTTCAATGAGTATACCTTCACTGACAGGGGAACTTACCCAGTTACCTGAACCGGTAGGAACCTCAGTCCAAGGAACATAACAAGAAACTAACTCTAAATAGAATTTATTACCAGTAATTTTAGCTAAATCAGTTTCATATAGGAAAATACCATAATTTAAACCATCACCTTCAGTAGTACCTTGATAATCAATGGTGTTATTAGAAATAGTCAAGTTAGAAGCATATGTAGCAGCAATTGCAGCAGCATCTTTATCATCATTAGCAACAACGTTAATGAAGTTATTTTCTATATCAACATTTTGAATACCATTAATCTCAACACCAGTACCCGGAGTTGCAATTACATTTTCTTTTAAGGTTAAATTACCTTTGACGACTTTAACACCAACAGCTTCTACACCAAATGCTTCCCAAATGGATTCATTTCCAACTTCACTAGAAGTTAAAACAATTCTATTGTCTATAAGTTCAATGACATCCCCTCTGTAAGCAACACCAGTAGAGTAATTACCATCTAACATGACAGTGTTTCCGTAAAGAGAACAATCAACATCACCTAAAGAGAAACCAAATACATTGTAAGCATTACCTTTAATTTCATTATTAACATAGCAAGCAGTAACATTTGCACCGTTCATACCTGAGTAAATAGCATAAGCAGACACAACACTATTGACAGAAATAGCATTGAGGTTGACTAAACCACTAGCAGGACCTTCAATATCAATACCGTTAGCATAATAGTTATCAGATTCTACTGTAATAGCATTACCTATAATTGTGAAGTCTTGACCGCTTACTTGGATACCATAAATGTAAGTGTGACCTTTAGCAGTAATATTATTGGCATTGATCACAGCTTCATCGGAGTTTTTAAAGGAAATTGCATAAATAGTATCATAAGAACCAGAAATATCGCCATAGGTTAACTCAACAGTGTTTGCTTCAAAAGTTGCATAATCTGATGAATCAAATACAATACCTTCACTGACCGGGAAACTTACCCAGTTACCTGAACCGGTAGGAATTTCGAACCAAGGAACATAGCAAGAAACTAAATCTAAAATGAAATTATTCTGAGAGAAATAAGCGTCAGTAGTATTGTAAACGTAAACCACATTATTAATACCAGTTCCTTTAGTTAAACCTTGATAATCAATAGTATTACCAATAACTTCTAAACCATCAATTTCATCAACATAAATTGCATAAGCATCTTTATCCTCATTACCGACGACATTTATAAAGTTGTCTTCCAAATTAGCGTTAACAGGACCTTCGAAAGAGACACCTTTACCTGGAGTTGCAATAGTGTTATCTGTCATGCTTACATTACCTTTGATGACTTTAACACCTACAGCTTCCACACCAAATGCTTCCCAAACGGATTCGTTTCCAACTTCACTAGAAGTTAAAACAATTTGATTTCCTTCAAGTTCAATATCTTCTCCTCTGTAAGCAACACCAGTAGAGTAATTACCCTCCAACATAACAGTGTTTTCGTAAAGAGAACACTCAACATCACCTAAGGAGAAACCAAATACATTGTAAGCAGTAGCCTCAATTTCATTATTATAGTAGCTTGTACTAACATTTGCACCGTTCATACCTGAGTAAATAGCATAAGCAGACTGTACACCAGTAACAGAAATAATATTTTCATCGACTGCACCACTAGCAGGACCTTCTATATCAATACCGTTTGCATAGTAATTATCAGATCCCACATCAATTTCATTGCCAATAATAACAAACTCATATCCGGAAATAATAATACCGTAAATGTAAGTGTGACCATTAGCAACGATAATGTTGTCTTTAATTAAAGCCCCGTCAGAGTCTTTAAAGTCCACTGTATAGATAGTATCATAAGAACCGGAAGCATTAACATAGTTCAATTCTACTTCATTTTCTTGGAAGATAACATCATCAGATGATTCAATTAAAATACCTTCACTAGCTGGAGAACTTACCCAATTACCAGATCCTGCAGGAATTTCTTCCCATACAACAGGAACTGAATTCAAATAAAGATTAAACTTGTTTCCTTTAATTGTTGCACCGTAAGATCCGTAAACATAAATTCCATTATTTGCTGTACTTCCGGTTGTAGTTCCAAGATAATTAATTGTATTATCGATTAACTGGAAGTTATTAGCAAGAACTGCAGCGATTGCAGCTCCATCTCCATCTTCAACTGCTTTAAAATTAATTGTTGTTTTTTCAACTTGAACGTTAGTTACATTAAATATTGAAATAGCACTTGAATTATAGATTGAACTAGCACCATTAATGTTCTGATTAATAGTTAAACCAGAGATAACAACATCACTTGAATTAACCACAATAGCCATATTAGTAATAGTTGCATTATCACCAGTTATTCTAATCGGACGATCTAATTTAATTATATCCACACCAACATCAGCAATGTCACCTTTAAAAGTCAATTCATCTGAAGTGACATTTGCCAATAATGATCCGGTTGAATCAAAATAGTTGTAAAAAGTATCTTTTGTTACAACATCCCCATCGCTTAAAGCTTGACTGTCTTCGTCAACAGCGAGAGTTTCAAAATCATCTATTTCATCAATAGCTACTGCATCTGCATTGTCATCAGCTGCAAAAGTTGCACTGATGGACAACATTACAACACAAAGCAAGATTAATGAAATAAATAAACTTTTTGCTTTAATATTTCCACCTCATTTAAAATATGTTCAATAAAAGAATAGCCTAAAATTTTAATAAAGTAATAATTTGACTATACAATTATAAGTTAAGTTTAAGAATATTTAAATATTATTAAAGCAAACTTGAAAAAAAAATAAATTAGAGATTAAAAAATTAACCTCAATTTTTAATAGTTATTGTATTTTTAATAGTGCAACCACCATAACTAGAGGCAACCGTATATTTTCCAACTTTTGAAATCTTAATGGAAAGTTTAGCGACCCCTTGAGAATTGGTATTAGCCGTATATTTTTTATTTTTAATTTTGAAGGTAATTTTCTTATTTTTTAAGATTTTACCATTCATATTAACTAATTTTACATTGAATGAAGTGGTTTTTGACTTTTTACCTACAACATTTTTGGCAGTTAAAGTAGGTTTGAAAGTAATCTTTTTAGATACTTTAAGACCATTATAATCTGCTGTTATTACATATGTACCGACTCCCAATTTAACCGCATAAGTTGCATAACCATTTGCATCTGTTTTAACAGTTTTAGTTACGCCATTAATGGTAAATTTAACCTCACGACCAGCACCTACAGATTTCTCACCCTCCATGACGCGAACTTTATAGTTGACTGTGTTTCCATAGTAAACTGAATAATCTTTGGCACCAACAATTGAAGGAATTGCAGCTGTTAAAACTGTTAAATTAGAATTTCCAACAGCATCATTATAATAATCCAAACCACTAACTTCAGCCGTGATATTATGTACTCCTTCACTTAAAGATGCTTGAATAGCATATGAAATAGTAGCAATACCCTCTTTATTAGTTACACCAGTTCCGATTGGAGCGGATCTTCCAGCAGAAGTAATTCTGTTAAATTGTACGATTACCCCTTCTTTGATATTTCCAAATTCATCTGTAACTTTTGCAATAATATCAACAGATGTACCTTGGGCACCTTTAGCATCATTTAAATCAATCAATATACTTGCCTTATTTATTTTGGTCTTGATTTCAAAAATAGAAGCTTTATAATCTTTTTTAATAAATTTGGCATAAAATTTATACTGTGCCGGAATATATGATTCATCGAGCTGATATTTGATTGTGGCAACACCATTTGAAACAGTTGTTTTGTTTAAAAATTTGTCGTTTATATCATAAAGCTCTACAATTGCCCCATCAACATTTCCATCAAATGCTAATCTAAACTCGCCAATGCCCATGTATACAACACTGGTTTCACCAGCTGTAGCATTGACAATATATTTGTAGTTATCCGGCATTTGATTAATAGTAGAACCATTAATAGCATTATTTCCAATACCATTTTCAGAATCCAAATAATTATCTGAAATTATATTTTCAATAGCTACTTCATCCATTAAAATTGCATGACCTTTACTGGATCTAATTTCATTGCCTGAAATAGTGTTATTGCATGAATCAGCGTGAAGATAAATTCCCGCGTTACCATATCCTAATGAATCTAGATTTTTAATAGTCAAATTGCCGCCACGACCGTTTGCATTAATTGTATTATATGAAATCTCATTATAATTTCCATTTGACAATACCATACCGTATACGTATTTTGCGTTTGCATTGAAAACATTACCAGTTATCTCATTTTTATTAGATTGATATCCTTGAATTCCATAAACCACTTCAGATTCTAATTCAACAGTATTATTATCAATTATTGATTCTTGAGACATTTCCAAGGTAATTCCGTAAGTAACACTTGCTTTAGCATTGATAATGTTGTCTTTTAAAATTGTGCCTTCTGATTCATCCCCTATAATAATACCTGTTGCAAAATAGCTTCCTTCAATATTGATTATATTTTCAACATATTGGTTATTTGTAGCACCTTGACCTTCAGGAGCACTATGTCCAGTGTAATATCCTAAAACGCCCATACCATACAAATAATTATCATAAGCTTTTATATTAACAGTATTTTGTGAAAATACATTGTTATGACAGTTAAAGTACAAATCGATGCCGACTATTGAATTTGTTGAAGAATTCGCACCTGTGACCTGATAGGTACTGTTTAAATCAGAGGTGACGTTTACATCATTTCCAGAAATAACATTATTTGATGAGTATAACAATAAGATTCCGTAAGTTTGATAAATTTCTGAAACAATGTGGCCGCCATCCATACAATATTCGTTACCATCAACACAATAGCGAGTACCATCAATAACAAGCTCATTACCATCCAAACAATAAGTTTTTCCATCAATAGTTAACTCATTTCCATCCAAACAGTAGGATTTACCATTAATAGTCAATTCATTACCGTCCAAACAATAAGTTTTTCCATCAATGGTTAATTCATTACCATCAAAACAGTAGCTGGTACCATCGATAGTTAATTCATTTCCATCAATGCAATAACGAGTACCATCAATAACAAATTCGTTTCCATCAATACAGTAGCGAGTGCCGTCAATAACAAGCTCATTACCATCCAAACAGTAAGAAATTCCATTTATCACAAGTTCATTACCATCCAAACAGTAAGTATTTCCATCAATGGTTAATTCGTTACCGTCCAAGCAATATGACCTTCCATTTATCACTAGTTCGTTACCGTCAATGCATTTTTCAGGTGAAAACTTGTATACTTGGCCAGTTCCTACGGTATAAATTGTATTGTTTGAAAAGACACAATCCTCACAGGCATAGGAAAGTAAAGTGAAAGTCAAATAGTCTCCTTGAGAAGTTAATATATTATCGAAAACATCAATGTCACTGGATTCCAAGACATAAATTGCGTAAGCCGCCTTTGGATCGTTTACAGCAATATTGTTGTTTGTAATTCTGACACCTGAAGCTTGATTTACAAGAATACCCCAGGCATTTACTCTTTCTGCTTCATTGTTGATAATTGTTAAGTTTTCAATGAGTACATTACCGGTTGTCACTTTGAATGTGGAATTATAGAATATCGGATTGTTACCTGTAATTTTAACACCTTTTGTAATATATATTACCTCATTGTTAAAACTGCCCTCAAAGCTTAAAATATCACTATCATTAATTTTTGAAGTTAAACCACCATTATCATTAATATATTCACGGATATTTTCCGGAGTGATAATGTGTGTAACACCTTTATATGTATAGGTTGGCTTTGAAGTATCGATAACACCAGCAGGAGAGTTGATTAAACCTTTCCCAATAATCGTATTTGAATCCGGATCAATTACAGAAGTATCTGCTTGAACACCACTTGCATCAATTGCATATGGATTGTTTGTAGAAATTATATTGTTTACGATTGTTACATAGGAAGGCATTCTTTTTGAACTTAATTTTTCAATCAATATTCCTACACCAGTATTGGAAGTAATATTGTTTGATTCAATTAATAATCCTGAACCCTCATCTTTTTCATAAATTCCGGAACCTGATTCTGTAAATACTACATTAGATTTAATTATTACATCTGATCCCCCAGCAACGATACCTCTACCTTTTAGTGTAACGTTAACCCAATTATCTTCAACAATAGACCCATCGATGGCAGTGATACCTGCACCGGTTGAGATTACTTTTGCACCTATTACAGTATTGTTTACTACAATTGAATCATAAGAACCAACGATTGCAAATTCACCGCCTGTTTCAACTCCCAAATGATTGTAATCCGCACCTGTGAGATTTATAATGGTATTTTCAATTATTATATTTCCGCTTCCTGCTGTTGAAACACCCCTATAAGCTCCAATGACCTTATTGGATTTGATTGTATTGTTTCCTCCCATAATCTGGATACCATAACTCCAGGAAGTCGGTAAAACATTATAATGGACAGTATTGTTGAAGATTGTGTTAAAATTAGAAGGTCCTCCATTTAAAGGTCCCCCACTATAACTGGACAGATAAATACCGTTTGCATCGTCTGCTTCGACATGGTTATTTGCAACATAGTTATAATGTGAACCACTAAGGATTAAAGGCGGAGTAGACCTAGTACCATGCCCGTAAGTGACACCATAACAAGTTAAGTCATTATTAAGTACTTCATTATAGTTAGCATTATTAGCTAAACAAATACAATATGAAGCCTGTCCTGAATTTGAAATGCTACAATTTTCAACTTTACAGTTGCTTGCAGTATTTAAAAAGACACCATATGTTTGGGCTTTTGTATTTGCAATATTTAAATTAGCAATATAACTTCCTGATGCTCCATTTAATACTGTAATCATTGAATTTTTCATATTATTAGAAGAAGTACCTACAATGCTTAATTTTTTGTCAATTGTGAATTTTAAATCAGAAAAACTTCCATCCAAATAAATTGTATCCCCTTCATTGACAGTAGACTTTATAAGGTTACCATTGATATCAAAATACATTCCATATGTATCTTGTGTAACCGTATGGGAATTTTCTGACAATACATCATCTGCATCAGATATTGTTAAAACATCCGAAACAGTATTATTGCTGTCAATAGAAATATTTGAATCATCAACTGCACTAACAGCACTAATTGACAATAAAACTAACAGCAACAACATCAAAATGTTAATTTTTTTAATCATATTATACCTCATCAAATTAAATTTAAAATAATATATCAAAATTTAATTAAAATAAACTTTAAAAATTTTCTAATATATTATTATTTTTGATAAAATAACATATTTAAAAATTACTAAAAAAATCAAATTTATAAAAAAAAATAAAAAAAGTTGATGATTAGATTAATAATCATCATCTTGTTTTCTTACATATCCAACCAAAAATATTGCAATTAGAATTATTATTGCAATAATAACGAATATTGGCATGCTGGACTCAGCAGAAGCTGTGGATTTAGATGCTGATTTTTGTGTAAGCTCATAAGCTTGAGCTCCACTTGCACCTGCATCACTTGATGAAGAACTTTGAGCATCTGAAGCAGTTTGAGCAGTACCACTTGGAGATGGATCTTCACCGATTGCTGTTTGACCACCGGAATTAGAACCACTTGATTTCTCCTGTGAAGTACCATTAGCTAGTGTATTTGCATTACCACTATTTCCACCATTTTCATCTGCTTTATACAATGCTTCAGTATTAGTTGCTTGAGCCAATATCTCTGCATATTTTTGTTTTTCAGCAGGAGTTAATGAGCTCATTTGTATAATTTCATTATTCCATGCGAGATTCTTACATGTGTGGTGACAACATGCAACACCGTATGCAATTACACTTCCAACATAAGTGTCAACTAATTTTTGAAGAGTTTCTGCATCAGCGTCCCAAAGACCTTGTTGAGCCATATAAATCATCCAAGCTGTAGATGACTGAGAACCTGCAGCTAAACTACCTTTGTTAACAGTGGAAGATATGTACATTACTTGTTCTGCCAATTGATTACCTAATTGAGTATTAAGACCCTCTCCACTTAAAACAAGGGAAGCATAGAAGTTTTGGAAGCTTTTTGCATATGAATTCATTCCAGCCGGAGTATGGATTAATGCTTCAGTATATTGTGGATTTAAAAGCATACTACGGATTTCAAAATTCAACTCTTCCATATATGTTCTTGAGATATAGTTATTTTTATTTCTAATATCAAAGAACATTGTATCAACTGGGTCTTTACCTGCTTGTTTTTTCAATTGGTTAGCTGTATTTAATAAACCACCAAACCAGTCGTAATAATCGTCTGAGTCAAATAATCTCCAACTACTGTCAAAGTTTTGGGTAATTACATCTACATTTTCAATCAAATACTTATATGTGTCTTTTTGCTTATTGATTACAATATTACCTTTTTCATCTAGAGTCCATGAATATGAAACTTTATCTAAGTAAATATCCATAGCATATTCTCCAACTGTAGATATATTCCAATCTGCAGTGTTTGGAATAAGATTAGACATACCAGTTCCTTCTAAAACGTTACCCGGAAGACCGAATAATCTGTCTAAAGTAGGATTTTCAGCATAATGTTTTATAACATAATTATTAGATGCATCTTCTCCTTGAGCATCAGCAGCTAACTGAATTGCTGTTAACATCCAAGTAATCCAATCTTTGTTATTTGTAACCATACTTGCAAATACATCCACTCTAGGCCTATTTACAATAGTTCCATTATTTAATTGAACTTTTAATTCATCAATAGGTATTTGTTCAACACCTAAAACTTTTCCATTGTCAGCCCATACTGGTTTACAACCAAGCAAATACATAAACTCAGCAACACCAATTCCTTCAGTTCTGGATATTTCGGTACCCCATAAGATTAATGAAGTTAATTCCGGCCATTTACCATGAGCTTCATAGTAATTAGCTAAAAGCATATCAACAATTCTTACAGCAGAATCATAAGCAGCTTGAGAAGGCATTCTTGTTGGGTCTGATGCATAACCATCATAACCGGTTGGAATTGAATCACCATAAGATGGATCAGCAAATAATCCTGATTTTACATAATTTCCACCTAATGCAAGTAAAATCGCATTCCATTCATTATTATTTTGAATATTAACAATTATATCTTCACAATAGCTTGTTGAATTATATAAAGCAGTTCCTTTTTGAATGCCCAATTCATTGTTTAATTCTTCTACTGAACTGCCGTTAACCAAACGATAGACATAATCCTTAAGGTAAGATTTTATAGTGCTAACTTCATTAGAATATTTGAGATTGCCCTGCATATCTTTAAAGAAGCTTAAATCAGCTAAATTTGGATACAAGAATTCGACTAATTGGTCATAAATCTTGGTTTGAGAAGTTACGATTGTAATTATCTCTTCTGCAAGCTCATAACCAGTTAAAACTTTACCTATGGTATGCAATCCAAAAGTGTTGAAGTCATTTTCCATTGCATCAAGATAAAGGTGCAATTCATCTATCCAATCACTAAAGCTTTCATTTTTTGTAATGTTTCTAAAACCTAAAGCCGGAGCCAATTCCAAAATCATATTCTTGTAGGATTCGGCATTAGCAGTCACATTAAGAGCAACTTGGTCTTTATAGTAATTAATATAATTTTTCAATGTAGTGTAATTACCATACAACTCTGATGAGACCATTGCAGGAGTCATGTGTGTGATAAGAAGAGCAGAACTTCTATCTCTTGCAACCATTGCTTCACCAGGGTTGGAAACAATATATGGATATACAGTTGGAATTAAAGTTAATTCGAATGTCCAATCTCCAGGATAAGCCCCAAGATTGACACCAGGCAACCATTCTAAGGTTCCGTGAGTTCCCATACTAACAATAGCATTAATATTTGCAGTTTTATCTAACCATTCATAGAATGCAACATATTGTTGATGTGGCGGTATAGTAAGACTGTGATAATCTTGCACTTCCTCCCAACCCCTACTTGGTTGGAAAGTTACAAATACATTACCGAACCAAATACCTGGAATTACGATGTATTTATTTTTATAAACCATTGCAGGACCTAAAGTATCACCCCAATAGCTTATCATTTCATTGTAAAGTTCATCCCTTAAATCTGAAGTTAAATATTCAAATTCCTCTAAAGAGATTAACTGATGGTGTTCCATTAAGTAATCCCAGTTTTCTTCAACATATTTTTCAAGTAAACCTGATGCCCATGAACCTTTGTTGTTCATGTCAAAGATTAAATCTGTTAAATTTTCAAGAGAAATCAAATTAGTGGAAGTTCCATTAATTTTATAATTACTATCTGAGTTAATAATCCACTGGTAAGTATCGTTGTAGACGTTTGAGTATTCAACGCTACCTCCGATGTCATATCCTTGAGCATATAACTGTATAAGCAAGTCATGAATACTTTGGAAAACATCCAAATAAGAAGCACCGATTTCAGCTTTACCTGGTGGGTAATTGTACAGCATTACAGATATTTTTTTATCAGAATTTTTTAAGTCTTTTAAATCTGCCCAAGCACAGTTTAACTTGACCATTTTATCTACACCTTCTTGGATAACATGAGAATTACCCCAATTATCCACATAAGATAGTGCAACCTGTCCAAATACTCCTTCAAAACTTGGATAGGTAACCATAAATGTCCATTCTACTTGAGCACCCAAATCACTGTTATAACTGTATTCTGATATCTCAACTATACCTTTCAATACATGCAAATCAATATCTGTTAAATCTGGTTCTGCAGTACCTGCAGTGTAATCCAGTGACCAACTACATAATGAGTTTACAGCAGACATTCCCACTTTTGAAATATTATTAATCTTATTTAAGATTGATGATATCGGTGGTTGAGTGCCTGTTTTAAATACATTAAATGCTGGCCTTCCACTAGCTTCATAACCTCTGATTAATGCATCAACTACTTCTTCACCACCGTAATAAGAAGCAATGACTATAAATGTTCTGTTTGGATTGAATTTAGCAATATAATCATTTTCAAATTGAACAAATAGACTTGTAGGGTCTAAAACATTTGTTAACCATTCGACATAATCTTCAATCATCCAATTTAAACTTCCATCGGAACTGTGAGTATAACCCGGATTATTGCGAATCCATTGATTTACTAGTTTGCCTTCTGGAACCAGGGAATAAATTCCCATATCTGGATGGTAGAATCCGCACTCAGGAGTCATTAAAGGAGAATTGTTCTCATCAAGAGTTGGGTCATCATATTTAGATGGATTAATTAAATAGTAAACATAAGCCAAATAATTCTTCATATTACTTTGTAAGATATTTGATTCCTCAATATCTCTTGCCTGGAAATATGAGCCAACATATGTGTTTTCAATAGTGTCAAAAGTATTATTTCTAGCTGAAGCCCCAACAATATGTAAACCTGTGTTGTTTAATATTTGCTGTGAGCAAACACCAAAAGTGTATGCAACATTATAATTTGCGTTAGCTGGAGATTTTGCTAAAAGTTCCTTTAGATATTGACCCGTAAAAACACTATAAGCCGATTCTGAAAACATATCTATGTGAATGTAGTTTGCATATTCAACCAACCATGCCCTTGCCTTATCGAAATCAGTGGTACTGATAAAAGCAACTCTTCTAGACATATTCATCAATACATCTACCTTTTCATTATGGGAGTTGTAGTCCACCAGTAATAGGATATCCGGAACAAACATCACATTATCAATGTTTATTGTACCACTTTTTTTAGTAAAATCAATATTATCAAGTTTTATAGGTTCATATGTTGAATAGCTAATCTCTAAGCGATATTTACTTGAAGCTAAGTTTTTAATTACTGCAATACCTTTTGAGTTAGTTTTCTGTGTTGAAATTAATTTATTATTTGAAGAGTCATAAACTTTAACGGTAGCTCCCGCTAAGTCAAAACCGTCTTCATCCCATGTTTTGCCCGTTTCGTTATAAGAGTCAGTTACATGAATATTAATAACATTATTGCTTTCTGTTAAAATTGATTCATCAAACTGGGAACTCTCAACTTCAATTGCTTGTGAATCATGCGAAACATCATTTATATCATTAGGAACACCAACTACATCAGATACTGCATCATTATCTTCTGCAAAAACCATGCTTATCGAAAATATGAGCATTATTGAAAGAATTAATGTAAATAACAATCTATAATCTAACTTTTTCGTATTTTCACCTCCTTTACACTTATTTATAACAAACGTAGCAAAAATTATTACTACATTTTTAAATTTAATTTGAATACATATAAAATTAACTAAACTAAAGTAATATTATAATTCAATAAAATTATGTTAATAGAAAAAAGATACATTTAAATATTGATTTAACAAATTAAAATGTACCAATATAATAAGAGGTGACATTAATGCGCAAGATTAGCTTAAGTATGATTATTCTATCTTTAATAATAATCGGAATGCTCATCCCAGTAGGCTTTTCAGCCAATGATAATTCACAAACTGTAATAACCTACGGTGAGACCACACAACATAATGCAAATTATAAAGCCATTGTTGATGATTTCTTTGTAAATCAAGCAAATGTCGATTTAAATACTGTTGAATCAAAAATAATCACTGCTGATGAAGTAAATAAAATTGCAAGCACAATAACTGGAAAAGTTTACAATTCAAACCAAATCTTCTCCTCAGCACTTGTAGATTTAAATGATAACGACAATCTTGAAGTTAGTGTTGATAAATCAAAAATCACCACAATAACCGGAGATATGTACCTATCTGCTTTAAAATCAGTTGGAATTACCAACGGTCATGTTTACGTAACCAGCCCAGTTACAGCAACTGGTGAATCTGCACTTGCCGGAATTATGAATTCCTATGAAGTAGCTACTGATGTGGAAATTCCAGAAACTGTAAAAGAAGCAGCAAACAATGAAATTTACACCCAAGCTGAAATTGTAGAAAATTCAGATGTTGACGCAGATGAATTATCAAAATTAGTTGATGATGTAAAAGAAACCGTTCAAGAAGAAGACATTACTGACCATGCTACAATCGTAAATATCATTAACAACTACACTATTAATTACAACATTAATCTCACAAATAATGATATTGAAAACTTAGCATTAAGTATTGAACAAATCCAAAGCGTACAAGGAGATATTGACAATTATGAAAGTCAAGTATCTGAAGTGTTAGGAAATGCCAATACTGACTCAGCTAAAGGATTTTTAAGTGGATTATTTAACTAATCCACATTTACTACTTTTTTTAAAATTTTTAAATGCAACCCATTAAATATTTGCTTAAAGAAATATTTTAGTGATGAAATGGAAAATTGGCAATGTTAAAATTGATAATCAAGTTGTTTTAGCTCCAATGGCAGGAATATGCGATTCCGCATTTAGAAAAATTGCCAAATCAATGGGCTGCGGACTTATTGGAACAGAAATGGTTTCAGCAAAGTCAATCATGTATGACAACGATAAAACAAAGGAAATGTTGTATATGACTGATGAAGAACGCCCAATAGCACAACAGATTTTTGGAGCAGAACCGGAATCATTCAAAATAGCATCCAAATACATTCATGAAACAATGCAACCGGATATTATTGACATCAACATGGGATGTCCCGTTACAAAAGTGGCCGTTAAAAGCCAATCTGGAAGTGCGCTTTTAAAAAATCCTGAAAAAATAGAAGATATTGTAAAAAATGTAATTGAAAGCGTTCCAGTGCCCGTCACCGTTAAGATAAGAAGCGGATGGGATAGAAAACATATTAATGCCCTCGAAGTTGCAGGAATTGTTGAGGATGCTGGGGCTTCTGCAATCGCCGTTCATCCAAGAACCCGAGAAGATCGTTATGATGTTCCTGCAGATTGGAACATTATCAAAGAAGTTAAAGATTCCATATCAATTCCAGTTATAGGAAATGGAGATATTTGGACATGTTATGATGCTGAAAGAATGATAGATGAAACCAACTGTGATGCAATCATGATTGGAAGGGCCGTACGAGGAAATCCATGGTTAATCAAACAGTGCATTGAATATTTAGAAGAAGGAATTGAACCTGAAAAGGTAACAATCGATGAAAAAATAGCGATGATTAAAAAACATGCAGAGTTACTTTCAGAACTTAGAAGTGAAAAGATAGCAATGCATAAAATGAGAACACATGCCGCATATTATCTAAAGAATACTTACAGAAGCTCTGAAATCAAGCCAAGACTATTTAAAATTACTGAAAAAGAAGAGTTGTACGATTTATTAGAAGAATTTAGAGAGATGATTGCTTTTTAACTTACCTCTTTTTCATGTGCCAAATGAATTCCAATATGGCCAATTCCAAGAATTACTGTTGAAATTACCAATAATATATTATTTTGAGAAATTCCCAATAGGAAAAATGCCAAAACAGGCAGTGTTGCACCTGCAACAGGGATTTTAAGAAAGCTTGAATACATATCCTTCATTGACCTTGAACTTTGGAAATACCTTATCCAATAAATTTCATACAACACCATTAAAGCAAAAGCAACAACCTCTATTGGCCAAATAATTGTAGAATCAAAAATTATTAATGAAAATAAAACAACAAGAACCTGTCCTATTTGCTCCAAAACAGACAAAATCCTATTTTCATTTCCAGCATACTTTTCATAATCATAAGGCTTATTTCGAGTCCAAATAATATTTGGAGTAAAAAGCATTACAAGAAAAATCAAACCAACGAATGAGAATCCTAAATTCATATTTCACCAATCAATATTAATTATTTAAATCTACAATCTAACATAATCATCCAAAAATTACCAAATACTGGGAATAAAGAAAAATTACTAAAAAAATAAATTATGAAGGAAAAATTCCTCATAACTCAATATCTATTTTAAAACAAATTTTTTAAAACCAATGATACTTAAAATTATCGCAATTATATAACCAATTAAAGAAATTACCGGCATGTCAAATACCATCGGTCCAAAAGAAACAACAGAAGATCCAACTATAAGAGCAGATACCAATGCAATTATGGAAACCTTATCGGTGATATCTACTTCAAACTTAAGTTTCAATTCCTCGTTTTCAATCTTGTGGATGGTCCTTGTAAGAAGTTTTGGCAAGGCCTGAATCATGTGTTCATATAAAATCAGATTGCTTTTCTTACCTTTGAAATACTCTTTAGGATCCATTCTTTTTTTGGCAATTTGTACTGCAACTGGTTTAATTGATGCGAAAACATCGATTTCAGGATCCAGATTCTGTGCAATAGCTTCAACCATTGAAAGTCCTCTTGCCATTGTAACAAATTCGTTTGGAAGAATGACACCATATTCCTGCATGAGATTAAGCAGTTCTTCTAAAACACCATTGAAACGATTGAGTTCGACACCGAAATACCTTCCAAACAGATCATTTAGGTCTCTTTTTAAGGTTCTTGTTTCAATGCTATAATCCAAAATATCCATGTACATTAATTGATTAATCAATCCATCAACATCCTGGTCAACAAACAATATCATCAATTCAGAAAGGTTTCTTTTGAATTCTTCATCAAAGAATCCCATCATACCCAAATCAAGATAACATACAATATTATCCTCTAAAATCATTATGTTTCCTGGATGAGGGTCCCCATGGAAGAAACCGTCAATAAACAGCTGTTGAAGATATGAATCAAGAATATTTTTAGCCAATAGTTTTTTGTCGAATTCCTCATCACTGCTCACATATACATCATTTAATTTTGTACCGTCAATAAATTCCATTGTCAAAACTTTTGATGAACAGTATTGGGAATATGTAGCTGGAATATGAATACCCGGATTATCTACAAAATTTAATTCTATGCGTTGCATATTCATAAATTCGTTATTATAATCAATTTCCTTGTGAATTGAACGGTCAAATTCATCCATTATTCCAGGTAAATTTAACTTTTTAAGATTGGAATTGAATTTATCAGCACGATTTGCGACATATTTCATTATCCTCAAATCAAGATCAATTTTATCAGTGATTCCTTCTTTTTGGATTTTAACTGCAACTCTCTCACCGGTTGTTAATTTAGCTTCATGAACTTGACCAATGGATGCAGTTGCTAAATGTTCATGTGAGAAATCTTCAAATAATTCATCAATGTTTCCTTGAAGTTCTCTTTCAACTATTGCTTTAACCTGGTCATATGATATAGCAGGATTATCATCCTGCAAGTTAGCCAATTCATTTGCGATTTTTTCACCGACAATATCCGGCCGGGTACTTAATAGCTGACCTAACTTAATAAAAGTAGTTCCCAACTCTTGAAGCATTAATCTTAATTTTACAGGAATTTCATCATCCAATAAAAGGTCAGGAGCATTTTCATCATCCTTATGACGTATTTTACTCTTTGCTGTTTGACCTAAAATCTTATCAAAGCCATATTTTTTTAAAGCATCACGAATTTCGCCCAAACGTGCTTTTGTTTCTTTATCCATAGTTGTCACCTTAATATTATTTTAACTAATATTTAGATATTTGTTTAATTGGTAAATAAATTTATACATAACAAACTTAAAGTATTAATTATGGAAATAGAACTTGATAAAATTGAATCTAATAATTATTACGGCGAAGTCTTAGCTGTAATGTCTAATTATTTAAAGCTAGTGAAAAATGCAAAGAAGAAAATACGTGGAACAAATACCGAAGCAATCCTGCTAACTGGAATTGCATTGGTGTTTTAGTAATCTTTACAGGCCTATATCTGCTGGACCAAAGCTATACCTTATACCCATATGTGATTATTATATTTTCAATTGCATTAGTTTTAGGCATAATCTATAATATTTTAATCCATAGACGAATTTCAAAGCTAAAAAATAATGATTTGGAAAAGAAGTTAATCATTGAAGACGACTATGTGGAAATGAATATTGGAGAGGAACAATTCAGGTTAAACTTTAAGGATATCCACTGGATTATTTTAAATAAGTATTCAATCACATTTCTTCCAAAAATTGAAGGTGCTAAATTAATAGCTATCGAAATTAAATATAAAGATCAGGTAATTAGTAATATTAAAGAGAAAAGCCTCATTATTGACAATTCTAATTTATACTAAATTTTATTTTTCGAAATTAGATAATCCCTTAAATATTAGGGTTTTGTTTAGCAATGCAATAATGACAAGTTGCATTGACATTATCCATGTGCTTTTCCTTAACGGGACAGAAATATTCGCCATTTATTTCTTCAACTTTAAGATTTCCAGGAAATTCGCTTCCAACATGGTGTATTGGCTCTTCTGTGATATATGTTACATATAATGAAACAACGGCATAAACTAATGGGAATTTGTCTCCCTCAAAACCAGGTAACGCCTCTTTTTCAAACATTCTCTCAAGAATAGGAAATGTTTCATCAAAGGAATTCTTATTAATATTTGAGTCATCGTAATCTTTTAAAGCGATAAGCTCAGTTATGCGCAATATGAAATTCTTAATATAAATTTCAAGGAAGTGTTCACGATACTCTTCATCGAGATACTCGCCTTCTTTTCTCATACGTTCTGAAAGACCCATTAAGTCATATACACTAATTGTATGTGCATATTTTTTAAGTATTCTCATCAATTCGCTTTTTTTAATAGAATCCTGTGAGGACAATTCCTTTAATTCCATAAGAATATCTTCAGGTTCCATATTATCATATTACTTTTATTAATTAAAAATATTTTTTGTCAAAATATGTATTTTCAGAGGATATAACCTTTTCATAGGTTAATAAGTTACTTTTTTACGTTAACATAACTGAAAATCCAATCATTCCTCTTTGCGATAGTCAATAATCGCAAATATTCTTTTTATGCTTGAAAATGCAGTTTCAATAGAAGCCATCGAAGTGCTTAGTTTTTTAATAGGTTTAGTCAATAACTGCCCATACATGATAACCACCAATAGGGTTCCCAGTTGTATTTCACCAACTGATAAAAAGTAAATGCCTGCCATATAAACAGTAATATTACTTGCATTTGTTAAAAAGGTTGTAACAGGCTCCATAATATTAGTAATGTTTCTAGATTTGGCATAATAGTCAATTACAGTTTGGTTGATTTTTTTAAACCCTTTTTCATGGAATGAATCACGATTTGTGAGACCTCTTTCAAAATAGCTCATCAATCGCCCCAAATGCTTTTGATGGCCATCATAATAATCTTTAGATTTATAATCGCATAACGAAAAGGAAATGACATAAATCGGCAATATCCCAAGATAAATTAAGCTCAATCTAAAGTCTGTCATCATCATCAGTACTATTACAAGGACTATCGATAGGATTTGCGCATAAATTTCAGAAAATCTGGTTGAGACGAACTCCCTGATGTTCATCACATCATTGTTTAATCTGGACATGATAAGACCCTTTGAGTTTTCCTGAATGAAAGCGGGCCCGACAGCATCAATCCCATCAAATAATTTCATTCTTAAATTATAGGCCACCTTTTCACCCATAACTCCCATTATTCTTTTAGGAGACAATTGAAGCAGATATCCTGCAGAATATAATACCAAAAGCAATGCCAGATTAATGTAGATGGCAGCATCGTTGGATGAATTCACATTGGAACTCAATAAATTAACCGTCTTTCCTGCAATTTTAGGGGCATAAACCATGCATAATGTGGATATCGTAAGCAAAATCATTGATATGATTACTTTGGCCCTGTCTTCGTTTAATATTAGAGTGAATTTTTGGGAAATGTCCTTTCTTTCATCCCATATGCCCTTATTCTGCCAGGATACATCTTCCTCTACAATTTCTATTCTTTTTGAATTAACTGGTTTTTTGGATTTTATGGTTTTATCTTCCAGATTCAGGACTTCCTCCAAACGCACAGAAGTGGCATATGCACGTGGCCACCTGTCAATTAATGCCGGGAGAAACGCCAAGGTACTGATGAAGTAGGCAACATATATAAGAATAATGAATGAATCAACTACACTGTCGGTTTCAAAGCCAATGGTGTATCCGGAATTAACCATTGCAAATGTAATCAAAACAATAGCATATAAACCCCATAATAATACTGGCCCAAGGTAATATTGGCTTAAAATATAGGTGACATTCTTATCATAGGAATTCTCACATGCCTCTTCAAATTCCTCTTCATACTCCTGTTTATTGAATGGAATTCTGCCTGCAATATCACTGATTTTGGATAAAAACATCAGGTTCAGTTTTCCGTATGTCTTTTTGGCTCTGAAAAATATTTTCACAATTTGTTTCATTCTAAAAATCAGAATCATGGCAAGAACACCAACAAATGCCAAGAAGAATAGCGCATAAGTTCCGTCAATCAAGGCTATTTCATAAATAATTGCTATGAATGTAACTGGAATCAACATTAATTGTGTGAGTATTATCACTATAAACCCCTGTTCTGAGGACATCCCCCTGGTTGACCGTGTAACCAGCCCTGAAATTTTAAATTGCTCAAGTTCCTCACTAGGCAAGTTCATCAATATATGAAAGAGTTTCTCACGGACCGTATATGCGGCATTCGAAGCCACTCTTGTTGAGAGAAATGAAATGACATAAATGGCAATCATTGAAATGACTGTATACAATAACATGTATGATCCGGATTGGACAAGCAAATCGATTTTCTGTTCTTTAACACCGGTCAAAGCCGCACTGAACAAATCAATTATTTCCATTTGAAAGAATGTCTGAATGATTATTAAAGCGAAAATAACCAATATTGTCTTCCATTGGAATTTCAGTGAAACCTTCAAAAACTTTCTCATGAATTTTATTTTATTTTTTAAAATAGATATACATTATTCCCTAATTCATGAAACATGAAACTTCATAATTATCCTTTCAAACCATCTTAACTCCTAGTTGAGAGTTAAATACAATCAACATTACTAGAAGCAAAGATTCGTACTTATAGTGGCATCATAATAAATATTATGTATTTTATATTTTTTGAAAGTGAACACCTGTGTAAAAACACTCTTAAAATAAGAAAATAATTAATATTCATGGCCTGTTAAGAGTAACCCACCTTCTGTTTAAACAGCATTCATCTTAGCGAACTACCTTGCCTACAACAGAGATTATCGGCATCTTTGTTCTTGCATCCTATGGAATGGCCGTTTCACCGATTCTTTTAACATCCTCAATTAAATATCATCGTCTACTGTTAAAAGCCGTGTCGTTTCTGCTCCAGAGTCATACTTCTCAGTATACGTTTTTCAACGCCATAGTTCTGTATTGATGGGCGGAGTTTCCTTAGTTAAAATAACCAGCAGCTGTCTTTAACTTGCCATGAAAATATTAATTAAAAGTAGCAGGGCCTAGATTTGAACTAGGGATCTCGGGGTTATGAGCCCCGCGGGTTCACCAGACTACCCCACCCTGCTATACGAAAAAAGTAGTACAAGTATTTAATAATTATATTAAAGATTATATATAAATCTTTCTACAAAAAGAAAAGATTAAAGAAAATAAGATTAATTATTTTCTAATGATTCTATTCTTTTATCTAAATCATCTAATTTTTCTTCAGTAGCTTTCTGGAACTCAGCGGATGATTTTTTAAATTCATCAAAGCTTTTCTCTAAAGCATCAACATTACTAGTTGTTTTGGAAAATTTAGATTCTAATTCTTCTAAATCATCAGTAGTAGCTAAAGACCAATCTTTAATTAATTGATCACTTTTAGCATCTAAAAATGCGTCAATTTTGTTAGAAAATGCATCTGTATTTAAACTAGACATGTCAATATCGCTTAATTTAACTTTAATTCTTTTAGTCATGGAACCTTCAGATTCATCTGCAGCATCTTCTTTAGGTAAATCATCATATGCAGGCTCTGAATCCCTATTTAAAACTTTATTCATATGAGCATCCGCGCTAGTCGGAACATAATTACGTAGTTTATTCACATGTTCAGGACTGTTTAATAAATAATAATAAACTAAAACTGCGATTGCAATAACTAAAATAATAATAGCAACTGCTTCCATAGCATCCATTTTACCACCTATTTATCCATTTTTTTAAGTTTGGCTTCTTTTGCTTCAATTTCTTTAAGCATTTTTTCTAACTTTCTTTGTTCTGTTTCAGCTTCAAGTCTAGCTAATCTTTCATTAATTTCAGAATGAAGATAACCTACATTGCTTCTAACTTCAGTTGTAGATTGTCTAATTGCTGAAAGACTATCTTGTTGCTCTTGTGGCAATGGAATTGGATTGTCCATTAATCTTTTAGATTCTATGTCTTTTTCTACCATAGACATCTTTTTAAGTTCAATTTCTTTTTCAAGCATTAAAATTGAATTTTTAGATTGTGCGACTTTTCTCCATTGATAAACAATAATTATCAATACAATTGCAACAATTACCAGTATAATTAAATAAAAAATTTGATTTGGTATTGTAGGAATAATATCCATTTTTTTACCTCCAATTATATTTATAGAGTAACGTAATATAAATAATAATATAACTTTATCAATTATATAATTAATTATTTAATGTGAAGGTAATATTTTATGATGGAATCATATATAGAATCAGGAAAAATTGCTTCAAAAATACGTGAAGAAGCATCAAAGATGATTAAAGACGGGACTTTAGTCATTGACTTAGTAGAGTACGTAGAAAGCGAAATCCTAAAATCTGGTGCCCAAATAGCTTTCCCATGCAATGTATCATTAAATGAAATTGCTGCACATTACACTTCCCCTGCAGGAGATCAGACCGTAATTCGTGCCGGAGATATGGTTAAATTAGATTTGGGTGCAATGATTGACGGATACATTGCAGATACCGCAATTACAATAATTGCTGATGGAAACATTGATGAAAATTACACTCAAGACGAAATAAATTTACATGAAGAGATTGTTGAAGCATCAGCAGCCGGCCTTGAAGCTGCAATTGCAACTACAAGAGCAGGTATTGAAGTTTCAAAAATTGGTGCTGCAGTCCACGAAGCCATATCAGAATATAATTTAAATCCTATTTTTAATTTGACTGGACATAGTTTAGAGCAAAATAACCTTCATGCAGGCATTTCCATTCCAAATTATAATAATCATGACAATTATATCCTAGAAGAAGGCCAGGCAGTTGCAATCGAACCATTTGCAACCAATGGAGAAGGTATCGTGAATGATTCTCCAGGCCATTACATATTCTCATATATGGCAAATAAGCCTTTTAGAATGAAAAGCACTCAAAGAGTCTTAAAGTATATCCAACATAATCATGCTTACGTTCCATTTTCAGGAAGATGGATTACAAGTGAATTTGGAGAAAGGAAAGGAAATATTGCTTTAAAACAGCTTTCAGATGCAATGGCAATCTATCCTTATGCTCCATTGCGTGAGAAAAAAGATTGCTTTGTCAGTCAAAAAGAACATACTGTTGTTGTTGAAAAAGAAGGTTGTACTGTTACAACTATTTAATTGAAGAGATACTCTCTTCATCTTATTTTTTAAATATTTGCAAAAATAATTTATTAACTAATTTTAAGAAATTTTAAATAAAAAAAAGAAAAAAAGAAAGAAGATTTAGTATATAGCTGGGATTTTGAGTCCCATTTTAGCTCTTCTTTCACGTTCTGCAGTGTTTTTGTCTTTTTTACCTTTAGCTAATTTTTCAAGTAAAGGAAGACCAGGTTTTACTTCATCCATTGGTTTTGTTTCAATTAAACCAGCGGAAACAGCTGCTTTGAATACGTTGGAACCAGCATCAGTTCTGGTTAAAACAGTAGACCATCCGTCAGGAGATCCAACTGAACCAGTTGATACATCAGACCATTCAGCAACATAGTCTTGACAAATGTTACATCCAGCTTGTTCGTAACCGTGGGTTTCCTTAATAGCTAAACCACTGTCTTCACCGTCTTTGGTTAACCAGAATTTACCTTTACCAATGTCCATTTTACTAGCATCTTGTAAACTGTCAAATCCTAATTTTGCGGTTGCAAAGGTATCAAGAGAAGCCATAGGGAAGTTTTCCATACAGTAGATACCGACGATTAATTTAATTTTGTCAGCAACAAATCTTGTGAATGGATAAGCTTGTGCTTTTCTTAAACCTTGTGTTTGACATGGAGTTGCGACAACTCCTACTTTTTCAAGACCGTATTGACGGGTTGCTTCTTTTAAAGCGGATAAGGTTGGGGACATTGAGTATTTGGTTCCTGCAGCTGCGATAACTTCATCGGATGAAGTTACTACAGTAGGAATTGGTCTCCAATCATCATCAGGAGTTCCAGCAACAACTGCACCTTCAATGATTCCTTCATCGAGTGCGTAACAGAGTAATGCTGAAACAATTCCTCCGTCTTGTGATACGTCTAGAATTTTTTTATCAGTAGATCTTGCAGATACTGCTTCTTTATAAGTACCTAATGGCATGTTCATTCCTCCTAAAGTCCTGTTTCCTTTTTAATTCTTCCTTCAGGTAACCATGACCTTGGACACATCATATAACAAGATCCACATTTAATACATCTGTCTCTATCACAGCTAGGTCTACCTTCGGAAAAGCCCATTGCTCTAGTTGGACAAGCAAGAGCACAAGTTCCACATCCAGTACATAATCCGTGACGGATTACGTTAGTTAATACATCACAGCCACATCCTTTATCACATGCAGCCCAATCCATTGCTGGTTTTAAGTAATCTAAGTCTCCTTCACATAATGCAACAACTGCTTTCGCAATCATTTCAGGAGCGACAGGACAACCAGGAAGTGCTAAATCTACTTTAACTAATGCGTTAATTGGTAAGAAGGATTCGTGTTTAGGTTGTGCTTGTTGACCCCCACGAGCGAAGGTGGTGAAACAACCAGTTACAGCACAAGATCCAAATGCGGCGATTAAACCAGATTTTTCTCTTGCTTCTAAAAGTTCGTGAACACTGTGTTCATCTTGTAGACATACAGATCCTTCAATTAAACATAAGTCCATTTCTGGCATTTCTTCAGCATAAGTACCATGAATCCATTTATCTACTAAAGTTTGTCCGTAAACAATGTCAACCATGTCAGTTAAAACTGTGGATAAAATATCATAGTTTTCGGTTAAAGACATTGCATCACCAGTACAACCACTTAAGTGTATGTAACCAATACGTGGTTTTGAGGAAGCAGCTTTGGTTTCTGCAGGTGCTTGGGTTTCTGCAGGAGCAGCTTCAACTTTTTCTTCTACTTTTGGTGCAGGTTCAGATGAACCTCCAAAAGCTTTTTTCAATTTATCAAACATTATTTTACCCCGATTTCATTTAAAATAATATCAATAGCTTCAGGAATTGCCTTTTCAACAGGTTCTGTTAAACCCATATCTACATCCGGAGTTGGAATCTCAGCCGGTTTACAGCCAACAACAACGACTTCACATTTTTCGGAAATCTTTTGAAGAGGTTCTTCAACAGTTGCACCATGAGGATTATCATATTTTCCTATTTTCATAATATTAGGATCAAATGTATCTACAGTACCCGGTTCTGCATTGAATTCAACAACATCAATTACAATTAATTTTTTCCAATCATACTCCTCATATAACGGGAAGAAATTAGTTGGAGCTGCAGTTCCCCCATCAATGAACTGAACACCGTCAGGCAGTGTGATATCTTCAAATTTCTCTTGTATTTGGCTTAAAATATCTTTATCAAATTCATCTTCAACATATGAAGTAACAGCCGGATCATAATAATCGTTTTCATCATTAAAATATTTTTGTAAAATATTAATGACTATTGGACCAAAACCATCATCTTTAAATAATACATTTCCACATCCAATAACGATAATATCCGAATTATAAGGCATTAATTTTCCTCCACTCTAGATTCTCACCATTTCATTTTTGAGAATGGATTTATCTTCGTCATCAACAACCATTACGTGAGTAGCACATGATAAACAAGGGTCGTATGCTCTGATAACATGTGGACCAAATTCGTGATGGAATCCTTCGGTTGCAGGACCCATAGTTGGAATGTTCCAAGTAGTTGGCACAATTGCAGAGTAGAATTGGGTTTTTCCTTCGACAACTTTTGCCATGTGTACATCAGTTCCCCTAGGACCTTCGATAACACCGAATCCGAGTTCACCAGTTCCTCTTTTATCGTAACTTACATTAGCAGGTGCGGAAGGATCAATTGCATCTAATGCTTCCATACATGCATCGTAGTTTTTCAACATTTCATCTGCACGAGCAACGTGTTGTGCAACTACACCTTTATCTTTGAAACCTGCAAATTTTTCCATTCTTGCTCTTGGACCAGTTTCAACGTTTTCACCATTCAATAATGGAATTACTGAACAACCTCTTTTACCAATTTCAGGGTCATCATACCATGCTTCTGGTAATACTTCAGAGAATATGTCCATATCAAATTCGTTGGTACCATAAGTTGCATCGGTAGCTAATAATGGTTGGTTAACTACACCTAAATCAGCAGGTAAACCTGCTTCAGCTACACAGTTTTTGATAAATTCAACGTGTTCTTCAAGTTGTGGTTTTAATGCAGTCATTCTTTCGACTAATCTTTCTTTGGTGAATGGAGTAATGTTTCTTGCCATACCACCAACTCTTATATCAGATGGGTGAATACCTTCACCAGCAATCATGTCAACAACATATTGAACAACTTTTCTTACAGCACTTACACTGTCAACTGCAGTTGCAAATTTGTCATCTGGAACAACATCAGGAGCAACTAAAAAGTGGTGAATTGCTGCACTGTTAATTCCGTGTGCTGCTGCGACAGCTTTTCTTAACAATTTACCTGCTTTAGGAATTTCGATTCCTAATGCCATGTCCATAGCTTCTGCGGATGCTAAAGTGTGTGGAATTGGACATACTCCACAAATTCTTTGACATAGAACAGGAGCGGGTTCAGGTGCTTTGTTAAGAACCATCTTTTCTAAACCCCTTACAGGAGTTATACTAAAATACATACCTTTTGTAACTATCCCTTCATCATCAACTTCCATGACGAGTTCGGCATGGCCTTCTTGACGAGTTGTAGGAGATATAACTACTCTATCTTTCAAATATGTCACCTCAATTAGAAATTAGAAACTAACGTATATATCTTTATTATTAAACATTTATAAGTAATACTGAAAAATTAATATAGAAACATATATATTCTATGAAATACTAAAATTATTTATTATACTTAATAGGAGGGAAAAGAATGGATAAAGCTAATATTATAATTTCAATTATTGTCGTTTTATGTATTGCCGCAGCTGTTGCAGCATACGGTATAACTAATAGTGATAGTCCAATATTTTCTGACTTATCCAGTATGTCCGCAAGTAATGATGCAGGAAATGGAATTGGTAATATTTCAAGTTTAAATAATGGTACTGGTTCCTCTGTAGCTACTACTTCTTCAAGCAGTGGAAGCACCGGATCAGGCAGTGGAAGTTCAAGTTCTGGTGGCTCAAGTTCTGGTTCAGGTAGTGGATCAGGAGGCTCCGGTTCAGGAAGCGGAGGATCTGGAACAAGTACACACTTATCATATTCACAAGCCCAAAGTATAGCTAATGGTGCTATTAGTGAAGCAGGATGTTACGCTGGAAATGGAAGATACAGTGATGGATACTGGATTTTTACCATATATGATGCTAACGGTAATGCTGTAGATGGTATCGGTGTAAACGATGCTACTGGAATGACTGAAAGAATGTAAGGATTTTTTATATCCTTTTTTATTTTTTTATATAATTCGTTAAATATATATAATACAAAAAATAAATTTATTATTGTTATATGTAAGGGCCCGTAGCCTAGCTGGATAGGGCGTCGGACTTCTAATCCGAAGACCCCGGGTTCAAATCCCGGCGGGTCCGCTCTTACAAATACTTTTTTTAAAAAAACAATTTTACAATATTTTTTAATAATTTTGGGCTTGTAGCCTAGTCTGGAAGGGCGTAAGACTCCTAATCTTAAGATCGAGGGTTCAAATCCCTCCAAGTCCGTTTTAATATTTAATTAAAAATTGTCTAAAGTAATTTCACGACTCACAGGTTCTTTTTTAAAAGAAATATTACCATATTTTCCCCCACCACCAGGAATAACTTCAATAGTATTATTTCTAAATGATTCAATAGCCAAAGAAACCTTTGAATCAATGTTATTAATACTTTCCAAAGAAGTATTAACTAAAACATCAATTTCTGTTCCAAAATTATCTATCAAAAGTTGCCATTTTCTTTGAACTGTTTTTGTGGTGACTCCTTTATCATAAACGGCAGATATTAATTCGGCTAAAGGCATTAAATGAACATATTTTGGTCTAAATTTAGGATGTTGAGGCTCATTTAGGTCTGCAATTTCTGAAATTCTAAAGTCAACACCTTTTTTAATTGTTCCACCACAACTACATTTCATCTTATTTTCCTTTGCAATTAATGGATCAACTAATTTAAAGCATTTAGTACATGCAGTCATGTGATACTTTCCCAAATTTGGTACAAGTCCATAATTTGCCTTAATTTCCTTATGTTTAATGGCGTGTTTAATTGATGAAAATGAAATGTCTTCCATCTCGATTTGATTAAACTCCCTACCTAATCTGTGCGGCCATGGCGAATGAGCATCTGAATTTGTAAGAAATGGAAAATCCTTAAGTTCTGAAACTTTGTCCGCCATGAAAGTATCTGCTGAAAGACCCAACTCAACAAAATCTGGCTTTTTTTCATAGCAGTCATAAATACTGTTGTATGATTTATACATTCCAGTCCATGGAGTAAATGCATGTGCAGGGCCAATCAAACAATCATACTCCTTAACAAGTTCTAAAAGTTCAGCCCCACCATAGTTAGTTTTAGGCCTTCCATCAATTGATTTATTTTTTGAAGGAAGTTTTTCAGATAACTCCCGGGCTATTTCCAAGTTAGGAATAATGATAACATGGTGAATTCTGTGTTTTCCTTCAACTTCAGTTGTTAAAACAAAATCAACATCATCAGTTGAATAAATTCCATCACCAGAATAGGTTGTGCTTTCCTCAATGATATCTAACCAACCTGAATGAAAAGCATCCCCTGTTCCCACAAGTTTTAATCCCTTTTGGGAAGCTTTGGGAGCGATATTTCTAATTAGCATATCCTTTGATGATGCCATTGAAAAACAACTGTGAATGTGAAAATCAGCATTTACTAACATGTTTAATTGTTAGAATTTAAAATTATATTAAATTATTTAAAAAAAAGTAAAAAAGAAATATATTGAATATTCATCCAATATATCTTAAATCATCCGCATTTCCAGCATTAGCTTTATTAATTAAATCTTGTTCCATTTGCTGAGCTTTAGCAATCATTTCACGAGTTTCTTCAGCTCTTTCTTCTAATTTATCAACATTAATCTCAAAATTAAGTAATAATGATAATTTGTTTAAGATTCCTTCAGCAGATTCAGCATCAATGAAATAACCTGGAGTTTCACCCATAAGACAAGACCCGTGAATTCCCTGACGAACCCCCAAACCTAAAAACAGTCCGGAAGCACCGACAATTCCTCCATCATTGGATCTGATTTCAATTCCAGCTTCTCTTAATAACTCAATATTTGCATCGTTAGTGGCCGCACCAAAAACTTTTGGGTTTTCTACAGGCTGTCCTGTAGCCATGCCCCCTAATGTAAAGATTCTATCAATTCCAAATCCTGTAACATATTCAAGGATATCTTTACATACTAGATATTGTCCTTCAGGAGATAGTGCTTGAGTATTTCCAACGAGTATGATTAAATCTAAATTATCTTCACCAACATCTTTTAAGTAATATAACTCATTGAGCATATTTTCAATTACACCTTCATCTTTAACAAGAACTTGAGGTGGAAAAGTTGGAGAAAAGATTTCAGCAAATTTTGTTGCTCCTAACTCGTCAATCATATGATCAGCAGCTAATTTACCAACATGTCCAATACCAGGCAATGCTTCTATAAAAATTGGGTTTTCCAATTCAACTTCTTCTAAAACATTTATCTCAGCAGCGTTCATTACGCATTACTCCTTCATTGATTCTTTTTTCAAAATGCGACGATATTTACCGTATTTATCCTCAATTGAAAATTTTGGTGGATAGATAACCTTAAGTTTACCTCCGCATTTAGGACAAGCATCTTTTAAGGTATAAATGCCACATTCTGGGCATTTATTCATCTTCATATTCATAAAAATCTAGTTACCTAACTCTCTTAAGAAAGAACCGTTTCCATCAGATTCTTCTACAACTGCAATACATCTTTCAGCTGCAGATTTAAGAGCTTTTTCAGCTAATATGTAGTCAGTAGATTTTACAGTTATTCTGTATCTTGGAGCACCAACACATTGGACTTTAATCTCTTCTTCTTCATCACCATTATCTTCAGCAGCTTTAAGTGCAGAAATAATTATTTCAACACCATTCGGTACAAAAGTTTCAATATCGACATATCCGCTGATGTGAACTTCAGGCGGAGTGATGTTCTTTTGAGCTACTTCAGTAATAGCATCTGCCCAATCCTGTGGGATTCCTTCTTCAGTAAGTGATTCTACACCTTCATCAGCAGCAGTTTCAAAAGCTCCATAAACATCTCCAAAGATGTCCATAAGCTCATAACCTACTTCATCATATGCTTCATCTAAATCTTTATCTAATGATTTAGCAGATAATTCTAAAAATTTTTCAGCTTTTTGTTCAATTTTCCAATGTTGGATTTTTTTAGTTCTTTGGTCTTCACGAATCCTTTTTAAGGATGCATCTACATGCCCTTTTTTAGGATTTACTCTAAGAACACGACAGACGATTTTTTGATTTTCCCTAACGTGGTCTCTGATATTTTTTACCCAACCAGAAGATACTTCAGAAATATGAATGAAAGCTTCTTTGCCCTGATATTCTTCTAATTTAGCAAAAGCACCATAATTAAGAACTTTATAAACAGTACCAACAATAAGTTCTCCTTCATCAGGCCATTCTTGACTTTTTCTTACCATACTTTCACCAACATTATAAAATTTTAAAAAAATAAGTAAATAAGTTAAAAACTAGAAATCTAGTTTAAAACTTTTTCAATATGTGCAGTAATTTTTGCTTTAGCACCACGGGATTTGACAAGGGTTTTACCACAAATAATACATTTTACATCTGATGCTGCACGATCAAATATTACTTGCTCATTGTCACAATCTAAGCATTTAACTTTTAAAAAGTTTCCTCTACCATTACTAACCATGTTAATCACCTTATTTAGCTACAAATTCAGGTTTTCCTGTTCTGAAAGATTGTTTAATGTGGGATTTACCGCATTCTTTACATTTAAGTCTTAAGTCTAATTTCTTAACTGGTTTGTTTCCAGCAGGTAAAGGCCTTGGGTAACCTCTATAACCAGCAGTTACACGTCTGAATTGTCTTTGTCCCCAGGTTAATTCACTAGCTTTTCTTTTTTTAGCAGTGTGAACTTCATGCACTGTGTGTCTTTTACAGTGAGGACAGTATGTTCTTTTTTCTTTTGGTATTTTCATTTTTTCACCGTAATTAATAAGTCATTATAAATCTATCTATGAATTTATCTAAATCCTATTTATATCAAAAAACGTTAGAGATTAAAACTGCATTGTAACGCATCAAGTCTACAGACAGCAAAAATCCAAATTATAAAAAAATATAATTTTTTATTATCACAAATAGATACGTTAAATATATCTATTAATTAAGTTATTTAAAGGTAATGGAAAAATAGTTAAATTTTAACTTGACGACCCTTTCTATTTTTGAAAAATATTTTTGCATTTATCAATGGTAAGGTAACAATATCCTGAGGTCTGAATGGACCATAAACTTTCTCATCAACACCCACAATCTGACCTATTTCATCAAAAACAAGCATTGTAACTAATTCTGTATCCCTAGCTATTTTTTTAGATTCAAAATCATAAAATTCCTCTTGATTTGGATTATCTTCAATAGAATTATTCTGAACTGTTTCTTGAGGTTTTATTGCTTGTTTTTCTGGCTTTTGAACCTCTTCAATAGGTTTCATATCTTCTTTTTTCTCAACAGTAGATGTTAATGTATTTGTTTGAGGTTCAGATGGTTTAATAACTTTTTTCTCAGTGGAAACATCTTCATCATCAGATAATTTATCAAGTGAAATATTTCCCCTATGATTTTTTAAAGTATCGATTAGGGAAAAATAGAATTTTTCCTCTTCAGGAGTTAAATTTAAAGGAGTGGTATCCACTAAATCAAACTGGGGTTTGCCTGTAAACAAATGATAGGACCTATGAATATTAACAACAGCAGCATCAGTTATTTTATGTTCACGCCTTTCACAAATTTCAGTTGCAATAATTTGGGCTTCTTTAAGCTTAGCTGGGACATTTGAAAATGGATCTCTCATTGCTTGTTCTTTTAGCTTATCCATATATTCATGAATATCAACATAAAAGGTTTCGTCCACACGAGCTAATGTAGCGTTATTGCGCTCTTTTTTTTGAATTTTGCGTAAGTCCTGATAAAATTGATCCACTTAATACCATCTCTAAATATTAAATTTAAAAATAAAAAAAGATAAAACAAATGAAAACTATTCATCTGTTTCTAATCTAGGAGCAAGCAAGAAACTAAGCTTACCATCGCCAGTAACCATATTAAGGGTTAAACTTAATGGCATGTCGGTACCAAGACTAATTTCAGCTTCCTCTGAAAATTTATCTGCTTTAAGCATTTCTCTAATCTTGTCTAAAGAGAATAAAGATTTTGCATGTTCTTGGATATTTTCTCCATGAAGATATTTAATACTTGCATCACCAAATTCACCATCTGCAGATGCTATAAAGTAATCTTCATCGACTTGTAAAGCGATTTTATCAGAAAAGATATCGATATCGTTAATACAATCTTTTAAGATAGAGAAACGAACTTTGAATGTGGTTGGATGATTAATTTGAGGAGGAACAGGGTTATCGTATTCCATATCAATTAATCTTATTTTGAAAGTTCTTGTAGCATCACCTTCGAAAGTAATAATGAAATTACCTTCATCAACAGACATTAAAACTCTGTCTTGTGATTTTGCACGTTTTAGAACTCTCATAAACTCATCAGTGTCAATGTTAATCTTTTCAGGAACATCACAAACATATTCATCAAATAAACTAGATTTAAGTTCTAAATGTACGAAAGTTATGTGACTACGGTCTAAGGCATCTAATCTCATGCCTTCACTATCAGTTTGGATTTGTACTTCATCAACAATGGATGAAATAGCATCAAAACTTGTTTTTAATATACTAGAATCACTTAATTCTGCTTTAAACATAAATAATCCTCTATTTAATAATACTATTATATTTATTTTTCATATATAATAAGGTTTTTTATTCCAAACATGCCCTTTTCATAGAAGACACATATTCTTTTAAAGCTTCAGTTGCATTTTCTCCATGCTCTTCTATAATTTTAACAATAGCGCTTCCAACAATGACCCCATCAGCTATTTTAGAAATATTGGTTGCCTGTTCAGGAGTGTTTATTCCAAAACCAACAGCTAAAGGCAAATCAGTGACTTCACGAATATCAGATAATATTGAATTTAAGTCTGTTTTTATCTCAGCCCTCATACCAGTAACACCCAGTGATGAAACAACATAAATAAATCCTGATGCATCACTTGCAATCATTTTAATTCTTTCACTTGATGTTGGAGCAATTAAAGAAATAACATCAACATCATTTGCACGAGCAATATCTACGATTTCGCCTTTTTCTTCAAAAGGCAAGTCTGGAGAGATGATTCCATCAATTCCCAATTCTGCACATCTTTTAAAGAACTTTTCATAGCCGTAAAAGAATACTGGATTGATATAAGTTAAAAATACCAAAGGAATATCAGTTTTTTGGCGAACACGAGCTACAATATCAAATACATCATCAGTTGTTGTGTTATGTTTTAGTGCTCTTACATTTGCATCCTGAATAACTACCCCCTCGGCCATAGGATCTGAAAATGGAATGCCTATTTCAATTAAATCACAACCGGCTTCTTCCATAGCCAATATATATTCAACGGTTTTATCGATTGTTGGGTCACCTGCAGTTAAAAAACCGATGAATGCAGTTCCATCTTTAAATGCATTAGCTATTTTACTCATTTAAATCAACTCCTCTGTATTCTGCAATTGACCTGACGTCTTTATCCCCTCTTCCGGAAAGACATATCATAATAGTTTCATCCTTATTCATTTTTGGTGCTATTTTCATCGCATAAGCAACAGCATGTGCACTTTCAATAGCTGGAATGATTCCTTCCATTTTTGACAAATATTCAAATGCATCCACGGCTTCCTCATCAGTTACTGGAACATATTCCGCCCTACCCGTATCTCTTAAGTAAGCATGTTCCGGACCAACACCAGGATAGTCAAGACCTGCGGAGACTGAATAAACAGGAGCGATTTGACCATAATCTCCTTGGTTGAAAATTGACTTCATCCCATGAAATATTCCAATTTTACCCTTAGTCAGTGCCGCTGCATTATATGGAGTATCAATACCTTTTCCTCCAGCTTCACAACCGATTAATTTTACATCTTCATCTTCTATGAAATTATAAAATGCGCCCATTGCATTACTTCCTCCACCAACACATGCAATTACTGCATCTGGAAGTTTGCCTTCCTTATCCAAAAATTGTTGGCGAGCTTCTGCACTTATTACTGCTTGAAAATCACGAACAATCATTGGAAATGGGTGAGGCCCCATTGTTGATCCTATTACATAATTAGTATCATGAACTCTTGCAATCCAATCTCTGAATGCATCGTTTACTGCATCTTTTAGTGTTTTTGTTCCTGACTTAACTGAATGTACTTTTGCTCCGAGCAATTCCATTCTATAAACATTTAATGCTTGCCTTTTGGTATCAACTTCACCCATGAATACTTCACATTCCATGTCTAAAAGTGCTGCAGCAGTTGCTGTTGCAACACCGTGCTGGCCGGCACCAGTTTCTGCAATGACTCTTGTTTTTCCCATTTTTTTAGCAAGCAATACCTGACCTAAAACATTGTTAATCTTGTGAGCCCCAGTATGGTTTAAATCTTCACGTTTTAAATAGATTTTCGCCCCACCAAGGTCTTCAGTCATTCGTTTAGCATAATATAATAAAGAAGGACGTCCAGCATATTCTTTTAATAGAGTATTCAATTCTTCTACAAATTCTGGATCGTTCATGTAGTGATTATACTGCTCTTCTAAATAAATCAATTCATTCATTAATGTTTCAGATATGTATTGGCCTCCATATTCTCCATATCTTCCTTTACTCAATTTATAACCTCCATTATCTCTTTAATTTTACTTTCATCTTTAAATCCATCAGTTTCAAGGCTTGAACTTAAATCAATAGCATAGGGATTAAATTCACCAATAGCTTCAACAACATTTGAGCTATTTAAACCTCCAGCTAAGAAAAATTTCTTTTTCAAATCTTTTCTTATCAGCCGCCAGTCAAAGGTTTTTCCACTGCCTTTTCCACTATCTAGTAATAAATAATCAGCTTGAGAATCATCATAACTTAATAAATCCGTATTCTGTGTGATTTCAATAGCTTTAATAATTTTTAATTTGCAATTAGTTTTTTCTTTAAGGATTTTTATATAGTCTTCACTTTCACTCCCATGAAGCTGAGCAATTTCAATTATCCCAGTATTAAACAATTCCACTATTTCTTCTTGAGGAGCATCTACAAAAACACCAACTGAAATAATGTTTGAGTCTAAATTATTCTTTAATTTACTGGCCAAATCATGTGAGACTTTTCTTTTTGAATCTGCAAATACAAAACCAATATAATCAGGTTTATACATATTTACAATTTCTATATCTTCTAATCTTTTAAGTCCGCAGATTTTGATTTTAACCATTCTTCAACTCCGAAATCATAGCCTTTTTATCTTCACATTTCATCAAAGTTTCACCTATTAAAACTGCATCGACATCATTTTCTTTTAATCTGGCGATGTCTTCAGCTGTTTTAATGCCACTTTCAGAAATAAATATCACATCACCACTAACACATCTACGTAGGTTGATACTATTTTCAATGTCTACAGTGAAATCATTTAAATTTCTATTGTTCACACCGATAATTTCGGCCCCGACAGTCATTGCACGCATAATTTCATCACCGTCATGAGCTTCAACAATTGCAGAAAGACCTAAATCATGAGCCAAATCCAGATATTTCTTTAACTGTACAACATCTAAAATAGAAACAATCAATAAGACTGCTGAAGCTCCAAGCAATTTAGCCTCCCAAATCATATACTCATCAACGACAAAGTCTTTTCTTAAAACTGGAATGCTAACTTCATTTGCTATTTCTTTTAAATAATCGTCGGAACCTTTAAAAAAGTAAGGTTCTGTTAAAACTGAAATTGCACTAGCTCCTGCATCTTCATATTCTTTTGCAATAGCAAGATAGTCAAAGTCTTCAGCAATTAAACCTTTTGAAGGTGATGCTTTTTTAACTTCAGCAATAATTGAAATATCCTCTTCACTTAATGCTTTTTTAAATGAAAACTCATCAGTAACTTCAATTAAAGAAACTGCATCTTTAAGTTCATCTAAAGACATTATTCCTTTTGATACTTCTACTCTTTCTTTAGTTTTCTCAACAATTTCATCTAACATAATAATCAGCTGTTTGTAAATTCAATGAATTTTTCAAGTTGTTCCAATGCTTTTCCAGAATCAATAATTTCTTCGGCTAATTCAACGCCTTCTTTTAGTGATTCGACTTTTCCTGCAACATATAATCCTGCAGCAGAGTTTAAAAGTACAGCATTTCTTTTTGGTCCTTTTTCACCAGTTAAAATTGATAATGTGATTTTAGCATTTTCTCTTGCATCTCCACCAACCAAATCTTCTTTAGAAGCAATTTCCATTCCGAAATATTCTGGTGAAATTTCATAAGACATTGTTTTACCATCTTTAAGTTCACATACAAATGTTTTATCACTGGCTGAAATTTCATCCATTCCATCTAAACCATAAACAGACAAAGCGGATTCAACACCCAAATTCTTTAAAACATCGATTAACGGCTCTACCAAATCCTTTTCATAAACTCCCAATACCTGCATTGATGCTCCGGCAGGATTGGTTAGTGGCCCCAGAATATTGAAAATTGTCCTAATTGACAATTCTTTTCTAACATTTGCCACGTATTTCATTGATAAATGATAGTTTTGAGCAAATAAAAAACATAAATTAATTTCTTTTAAGCATCTTAAGCTTTTTTCAGGTTCAATATAAATATTAACGCCTAACTGCTCAAGCACATCAGCGGCGCCACATTTACTTGAAGCAGATCTGTTTCCATGTTTTGCGACCGGAACACCTGCCGCTGAGATGACAATTGATGAAGTTGTTGAAATATTAAATGTATTTGAACCATCCCCCCCAGTTCCAACAATTTCTAAAACTTTTTCGTCATTTAATAATCTTACACAGTGGGCCCTCATTGCTTCAGCAGATGCAGTAATTTCTTCAATTGTTTCTCCTTTCATAGACATTGCTGTTAGGTAAGCGCTCATTTGAACTTCACTTGCCTCACCACTCATGATTTCATCCATGGTCTGATATGCTTCATCATAGGTTAAATCTTCATGTTTGTAAACTTTTAAAATTGCTTCTTTAATCATAAAATACCTCTGTTAACTTTTTCTATGAAATTTTCAATAATTTTTAAACCATCTGGTGTTAATATTGACTCTGGATGGAACTGAAGGCCATAAACATTGAAATCCTTGTGTTTGACTGCCATGATCTCACCATCGTCTTTTGCTTTTGAAATAATTTCCAAACAATCCGGAAGAGTCTCCTTAACTAGGCTTAATGAATGATATCTACCAACGTTTATCTGTGTAGGCAATCCTTTAAAAATAAAATCATAATCTAAGAATATATCTGATGATTTTCCATGCATTAGTCTTTTTGCATGAGATATTTCACCTCCAAATGCTGCACAGATTGCTTGATGGCCCAAACAAACCCCTAAAATTGGAATTTTATTGTGAAATTCCTTAACCAAATCTATACAAATTCCTGCATTCTCTGGTTTTCCAGGCCCAGGAGATAAGATAATTGCCTCAGGATTCAAATCATTGATTTCATCGATTGTAATTTTATCGTTTCTAAAAACTTGAATATCTGAATTAACTTGACCTATTAATTGGAATAAGTTATATGAAAAACTATCATAATTATCTATTAAAAGAATCATTCTATCCCCCCATCAGCAATTTTCAATGCATTTACTACAGCTGCAGCTTTATTTAAGGATTCTTCAAATTCATTATCAGGAATGCTGTCTGCAACAATTCCTGCTCCCGAACGTATGAACACCTTATTATTTCGGGCAAATGCTATTCTAATTGAAATACATGTGTCAATATTTCCACTTAAATCAACATATCCTATGGCTCCACCATAAATTCCACGTTTATTGTCTTCAAGTTCATTAATAATTTCACATGCCCTTATTTTTGGGGCTCCTGACAATGTTCCAGCAGGTAAAATTGAATCAATAGCCGTAAGTGATTCCAAATCACTTCTTAAGGTTCCTGTAACTGTTGAGCCTATATGCATTACATGTGAAAATCTTTCAATTGACATGTATTTATCAACACTGACAGATCCAATTTCAGATATTCTTCCAATGTCATTTCTTCCCAAATCTACCAACATGTTATGTTCTGCAAGTTCCTTTTCGTCTGCAAGCAAATCTTTTTCCAGTTCCAGATCCTCCTGTTCTGTTTTTCCGCGAGGTCTTGTACCGGCAAGTGGAAAAGTGTATAATTTTTTATCCGTCAATTTGACCAGAGTTTCAGGAGAAGCGCCGGCTATTTCAATATCATCACTTGAAAAGTAAAACATGTATGGAGAGGGATTTGTTGTTCTTAAAACCCTATATGTATCAAATAGACTTCCTGTGATGTCGGCTTCGATTTTATTTGAAAGTACAACTTGGAAAATATCTCCTTCACGAATATATTCCTTTGCTTTTAGAACCATATCACAATATTTTTCACGTGAAAACACTGGTTTGAAATCTGATTTTAATTCCAACGGTTTAATTTCAGGTTTTTTACCATTTTTTATTAAATCTGCTAAATCATTTAATTCATTGCATGTTTTTTCATAATTAGCTTCCAGATCATCAGTTTTCATGTTAGCAATTAGAATAATTTTTTGTTTGAAATTGTCGAATGCAATAACCTTATCAAACAGCATTAAATCAATGTCTTTGAATCCATCTTGGTTTTCAGCATCCAATTTAAGTGAAGGTTCTGAATATTTAATATAATCATAAGCGAAATAACCCACAAACCCTCCTGTAAATGGAGGCAAATAATTTAATTTAGGAGATTTATTCTTTTTGACCAACTCCTTAATTACTTCACCAGGATTATTGGTTTTGATTATTTTTTCATCATCTGTGAGTTTTTCAAAGTTTTCATCACCCTTTATTATGACTTCACCATCTTGACATGTGAACTCTAAAAGAGGATTAAAACCTAAAAAACTGTATCTTCCCCATTTTTGTGAATCCTCAATACTTTCCAACATGTAAGTATGTTTACTAATACCTTTTAAAATTCTTAAAACTTCGATAGGAGTTGCAATATCTGAAAATAACTCATAAGATACTGGAATCCGTTTATATTCCTTATTTTTTGCAATTTTTTTTACTTCATCTAAACTTGGGGAAAACATTCTATCACTTAATTAAATTATTAGTATAATGTACTATTTAAAACCTTGTTGTAACTTTTTGTACATTGATAAAAAAATTTTAAAAAAAATTTAATCCATTTTGTCTTGTTGTTGACTAAATTGGATTACAATTTTTTTGATTTCACGACTTTCCAAATAAGGTAATTTTTCTGTAATCTCATTTTCCAAATCCCTATGTAATTGAAGTCTTTTTTCGGCATATTCTTCGCCTTCAAATTCTTTTTTGTATTGCTTATTTAAATTAGAATATTTTGTTATTAAAGGTTGAAGGATTGATCCAATATCCTTATCCAACTGATCATTGATGAGTTTTCTTTTTCTAATTTCACTAACATATCCAACAACAGTGATAAAGAATCCTAAAACGGTTACAGTTAATGCCGGGACAAATATCTTTTCATTGTCAATGAAAAGAACTGTTAATACGATACCAATGAAAATTAAAAGAATACCTATTTTTCTTATATCCATAGTAAAACTCCCTTATAGGATATTTTAACTTTGATTATTATTAATATTATTCCATTGCCTAGAAATTGAAATGAAAATAATTACAAATGAAATAATAGCCAATATAGAAACTGAATAAATCAAGATAGAATTTGTAAACAAAAGATTTTGACTGTCAAAAGCAACAATACTTTCTGCTAATAGATTATTTAAGAAATGGGCAAACATCGGAACAAATATATTATCTGTTTTCAAATATAAAATGGCCATACAAAATGCAAAGATAAATGCGGATGTTATGGAACCAAAACTATGTAAAGCAGCAAACAATAGAGAAGTTATCACTATTGCAAACTTCGTTGGAACAAATAAATTCATCCTGTTCAACATTACCCCTCTAAAAATCAACTCTTCACTAATCGGTGAAACAACGATTATTGCAATTACTCCAAATGCCAAGCTTAAAGAATTATTCAAATATATTGAAGAAATTGGGAAACTTACTAAAAAATTTAAGCTAGGAAAAGCCATCAAAATAAAATTTGCCAGGTATAAAAAGCCATATGACAAGAATATGTTTAAAATAACAACCAAAAGGATGGATTTCATTGAATCTTTTAAAAAAACCTCTTTTAAATCATCCTTTAAAGATGAAAAGGAATTTCTCAGCTTAAAAATAAAATAAAAAATTATCAAAATATACATTGCTTTAGAATCTAGTGAAATAATGTTTAAAGATTTTAAAACCTGAAAAATAATAAAAATAGAAATTATTAGAATACATAATTCTTTTAAAGTAATGTTTTTTAAAGTTTCATTAATTAAGGACATATTATCAAATTAATACTTTATCAAATAAGACATTAGGCTAGCTATCCAATTGTAAAATTTGATTGATAAAAAAAAGATAAGTGGAACTATCCTCAAATTATTCTTCATTCTTCTTCCAATTGAAACACATCTTCAATATACTGTTTACCCAATATCTTTGTAATTTTATAGGCTAATAATAAGGAAGGGTTATAGCGAGCGTTTTCTAAAGCATTTATTGTTTGACGAGTAACACCAACAGAATCTGCTAACTCTTGTTGAGTAATTCCTTTCTCTTGGCGAAATTGTCGAATTTTTGTTTCCAAAAAATCACCTAATCATATACTAGTATACTATTATCTTATTTATGAATAATATAAATGTTTCTCAAATTAACAAATATTTAACAATTTTATGAAAAATTTTTAACTTTTAATCATAACTATTATAATTTAACCAATTTTTTATTAAATCATTATTTTTAAGTGCACTATAGATAATAGGATATTCCTTACTTCAATTAAGAGATTGAAAAGAAATAGCCAAATTTAAACAAAATTAAATTAAAATTATGTGAAAGTTAAAATGATTTTTAAAATAAGGATAAAATAATTAAAATATGAAAATCAAATATTAATTATAATAATTTTAATGAGATGATAAAATATGGCTATACACCCTATAGAATTTAGGTATGGTACTCCCGAAATGAAAAGAATTTGGGAAGAAGAAAATAAATTACAAAGAATGTTGGATGTGGAATCTGCATTAGCTCAAGCAGAAGCTAAACTCGGAATTATACCTCAAGAAGTAGCAGACGAAATAGCTGCTAAAGCTAATACTGATTATGTAAAGTTAGAAAGAGTTAAAGCTATTGAAGCTGAAACTAATCACGATATCGCAGCTTTATCAAAAGGAATTACTGAAGTATGTGAAAATGGTGCTGGTGAATATGTGCACTTTGGAGCTACCTCCAATGATATCGTAGACAGTTCAAATTCATTATTAATCAAAGACTCAATCGATGTATTAAAAGAAAAATTAGAAAGATTAACTAAAATAATGCTTGATTTAGCAAGCGAACACAAAATGAAAGTATGTATTGGACGTACACACGGACAACATGCACTTCCAACAACCTATGGAATGAAATTTGGTCTTTGGGCAGATGAACTCCACAGACAATATGACAGATTAGAACATGCAGAATCAAACGTATGTGTTGGAATGATGGATGGGGCTGTCGGTACTACTGCAGCTTTAGGTGAACAAGGTTGGGAAATTCACAAAAGTGTTGCAGAAATTTTAGGACTTCCTGCAGCAACAATTACAAACCAAGTTGTTCAAAGAGACAACCATGTTGAATTCATCAGTGTTTTAGCCAATATCGCAAGTACCTTAGATAAAATCGCATTAGAAATCAGAAGCCTCCAAAGAACCGAACTCATGGAAGTTGGAGAATACTTCGATCCAGAAAAACAAGTTGGTAGTAGTACAATGCCACACAAAATGAATCCTATTACTGCTGAAAGAATTTGTGGTGTTGCAAGAATTGTTAAATCCTATGTAAATGCAGCATTAGACAACAACCCACTCTGGCACGAAAGAGATTTAACAAACTCCTCTTGTGAAAGAATCATGTTCCCTGAAAGTTGTATTTTAACTGATTACATTTTAAACTTAACAATTAAATTAATGAGCAATTTAGTATTTTATGATGAAAACATCGAAAGAAACTTAAATTTAACTAACGGTTTAATCATGGCTGAAAGATTAATGGCTGAACTTACCCGTGCTGGAATGGGAAAACAAACTGCATACGGAATTGTAAGGAAAAATGCTATTAAAGCCAACAAAGAAAAATTATTACTCGGCGAGTTAATTTTAGAAGATGCAGATGTTCAAAAATACTTAACTCAAGAAGATGTCGATAAAATAATGGATCCTCACACCTACATCGGGTCTATTCCAACCATTATTGATGAATTACTTGAACAATCAAAAGAATGGTTTTAAAAATTAAAAATAGAATTAATTGATTTAAATCAATTAATTTTTACTTCTTTTTATCTCCGGAACATATCTCTTAAGCATCAATGAAAGAGATATAACTGTTACAGAACTCATCGCCATTGCGAGACCTGCAAGGGCAGGTTCAAATGTTATTCCAAATGAAGGATATAAAACACCTGCTGCAACTGGAATTAGTATAGAATTATAAGCAAATGCCCAGAAAATGTTTTCCTTTATTCTTCTCATTACTTTTTTAGAAAACTGCACTGCAGCAACAACATTTTCCAAGTCCCCCTCCATTACAACAATATCTCCACTTTCCATAGCAATATCAGTACCATTTCCCATGGCGACACCAATATCTGCCTGTGTTAGTGCAGGAGCATCGTTGATACCATCTCCAACAAATAATACTTTTTTAGTGTGATTTGCTTGAGTCTGTTTTACAATATCTAATTTGTTTTCTGGAAGAATTCCTGCCTTTACACTATCAATTCCAACTTCACGGGCCACATTAACTGCAGTGGATTCATTATCTCCTGTAAGCATATATGTTTCAACGCCCATTTTATGCAATTCATCAACCGTTCTTTTAGAATTAGCCTTAATTTTATCAGACAAACTTAAGATGCCTTTAACAGAATTATCTTTAGCTAAAAAGATAATTGTTTTACTTAAACTTTCAAGTTCATGATATTTTTCAACCAATTCTTCAGATACATCAATATTTTGAGACTCCATTAAAGATAAATTACCAGCTAAAACCTCACTTCCATTAATTTCAGCCTTCAAACCTTTACCTGTCACATTTTCAAAACTGGAAGTCTGATTTAAATCTAAATTCAACTCTTTAGATTTGTTCACAATGGCTTTTGCAATTGGATGTGTGGAATTCTGTTCGATACTTGCTGCAAGCCTAATTAACTCATCTTCGCTAATTCCATAAGCAATAATGTCATCAACTTCAGGTTTTCCTTCTGTTATTGTACCTGTTTTATCAAAAGCAGCAACATCAATTTGACCGGCATTTTCCAAGATATCCCCATTTTTAATTAGAATACCAAATTCAGCAGCCCTTCCAACACCTACAGTAACTGCAGTTGGAGTTGCAAGGCCCAATGCACATGGACAGGCCACAACAAGAATTGAAATTAAACATGTAAGTGAGAACAATAAGGAGGCACCTAAAACAAGATACCAAATTAAGAAAACTACAATAGCTATTGTTAAAATAACCGGAATAAAGTATGTAACAATTGTATTTGCGAATTTTTGAACTGGAGGTCTTGAAGACTGCGCTTTTTCAACTAAACGAATAATATTTGATAAAACTGTCTCTTTACCAATCTTTTTAGCCCTAATATGCAGAACCCCGTCTTGGTTAATGGTTCCTGCAAATACCTCTTCACCGTCTTTTTTAACTTTAGGAATTGGTTCACCATTAATCATTGATTCATCAACATAGGACTCCCCACCTACAACATCACCGTCAACTGGAATCTTTTCACCAGGTTTTACCAAAAGCAAATCATCCAAAACAATGTCTGCTATTGAAACTTCTTTTTGAGAAATTATTTCCCCATTTTCATCAACTTCAATTGCTGTTGCCACAGTTGGCTGAAGGCCAATCAATTCACGGATTGAATCAGAGGTTCTTTTCTTAGCTCTTGCTTCCAGATACCTTCCAATCATTAAAAAAGATGGAAGCATAACGGCCGAATCATAAAACATGAAGGAATGATCCAAAACAATGTGGAAAGTTCCTAAAATACTTGAAACATAGGCAACCATAATACCCATTGAATACATTACATCCATATTCAGGTTTTTATGCATTAATCCATTTGCTCCAGCTTTTAAAATTGGTAAAGACACATATAAAAATGGAGCTATACTTACAATTAATGATAATAATCCCATTGAGGAAATATTAAGTCCTGTTGACTGTTTAATAGATTGGGTTACACCCATTAATGGATCCCATCCACTAAACATTAAAACCATTAAAATACCAGAAAATATTAATCCAACTATGATTCTATTGCGTTTGTCCTTCAAATCTTTTTGATAAATGGCTTCTTCATCGATTTCTGTTTGACCTTCAATGCCTAAAAGCTCAAAACCCAATGATTCAATTGTTTTTTCAATTTCATCCATATCAACTTTGGATGCATCATATCTGATTTTTGCAGATTGAGAAGTTAAATCTGCTTTAACATCAAAAATACCGTCTAATCTAATTAAAAAATTCTCAACATTCATTGTACATGAAGCACAATGCATACCTTGAATTCTTAATGTCATTTCATCAGAATGAAGTTCAAAACCAAGGTTTTTAACCAATCTCTCCATTTCTTCATAGGAAATCTTTTTAGTGTTAACAGTTAAATGCAATTTATTTGCTGCAAGGTCTGCATCGACTTCTTCTACACCTTCAATTTTTTCAAATGTTTTATTTACACTTAAAACGCAAGAAGCACAGTGCATTCCTTCAATTGGTAAATCCATATGTTTGTGTTTTACCATGATATCAACCATGAATATTTTTAATTTTATAGATAATTAACTTTTATATCCTTATGAGGAATTGTTCTTCTAAATCTCTTTTTAGGATAACCAATGATGAAAGCAGAAAACATGTGCTTTTCTGGATTAATTTCCGGGAAAAATTCCATTAATCTATTATGGTTAATTTCATCAGCTTTGAGAATAAATAATGAATAAAATCCACCTAATCCTAAAGAATACGCAAGTAATTCCAAACGAGTATTAGCTATTACAGCACTTGTTTTATCAGCTGAAAATGTTAAAATAAGTTGTTTACCCTCCCATAGCAATGGATGAAATTCTTTTGAAGAATTATCCTTCAAATAATCGCCAAATTCTTTAATTCTGAAAAATTCATCTTCTTTGACTTTAATAATCTCATAGACAAGATGCATGAATTCATCAAGTTTTTCATCCAAAACCACAAATTCCACATCTTGCTCGTTTTGAGCAGATGGAGAGTAATATGCTCCTTCAAAAATCTTATCAAAAATTTCTTTATCAATTTTTTTATTTTTAAACCAGCGAATAGACCGCCTTTGTTTTAAAAATTGAAGTAAATCACCATATTCAACTGGAATTTCACGAGGATTATAATCCACTATCCTATCTTCAAGACCTTGGTATGATTTAAGTGTAATTGCCCCTTCCTTACAGATTGCCATGCAATGACCGCATTCGAAGCAATTACTACCAGTTTCAATTGCAAAATCTTCAACTTTAATATTATCACGAATACATACCTGCATACATTGTTTACATGCAGTACACAGTTCTTCATCAATTTTTAACTTGTATTCCATCTTGAATTACCTTTAAAATATTATCATTATCACTTAAAACATTAACATCATCTAAAGGATTTGAATTAACTAAAATCAAATCAGCAACATAATTTTCTTTTATTAAACCCAAGTTGTTAAAACCTAAAAACTCAGCTGCTTTAACTGTTCCACTAGCAATTGCCTCATCTGAAGACATTCCAATATCAGTTAAATGGATTAATTCTTCCAAGTTGTGCCCATGAGGAATAACACCACTATCAGTTCCCATCAATATGTTTACTCCTTCTTCATAAGCAACTGAAATGTTTTCCTTGTGAACTTTAACGACTTCCTTTAATTTAGCTGTCTTTTCAGCAGCATAACTATCCCAAGCTGGAAATCCGTTTTTATACAGAAATTGGTGAACCAAAAGTGTTGGAGTTAAGCTTACATTATTTTCAACCATTCTACATGCTGTTTTTTTATCAATGAAAGTTCCATGTTCAATTGATGAAAATCCCGCATCAATACAGTTATTCATTCCTTTTAAACTATGACAATGAGCTGAAACATTCATGTCATTTGCAGCTGCTTCATTAACAATAGTCTTAAGCTCTTTTTTATTGAATTGTGCAAATTCCGGTGAAGTATTTGTTGTTAAGACTCCACCACTAGCCATGACCTTGATAAAATCAGCACCTGCTCTTTTAACTTCACGAGTCTTTTTTAATACTTCTTCGACACCATCACATCTTCCTTTAGGAAAACCGGGATAGATAATTTCCATGTCAAAACCTGAAGGCAAAAGCAAATCAAAGTGCCCTCCAGTCATGACCAGCGGAGTAATGGACAAATGAACTTTTGGAGCAGTGAATAATCCCCTTTGTTGAGCTAATTTAAAGCTTAAATCAGCAGAACCGCAATCTCTAATTGTTGTAACGCCAGCATTGATTGTTTGTGATGCATGAGGAACCGCATTATAGAAATGAATTCCAAGCGGATTTGCCATGTTTTCTTCCTTGTGAAACCCCTTTGCAAAGATATGGCAATGACAATCAATAAAACCTGAAAGTAAGTAATTATCACCACCATCAATTATTTTCACATTATCCTTTGTGTTTATTGAAGATGAAATTTCTTTAATAATGTTATCTTCAATCAATACTTTCTGTGAAGTCTTTATCTCTTCAAAGGGGTTTACAATATTTACATTTTCAATTAGAGTTTGCATACTATCACTTACAAAATCTCAATAGTTCCGTTGTTCCCATCGACTTCAACCAATGTGCCATTAGTCAAGTCTTTAACAACTTCCGGAGAGTCAACCATTGGAATATCTGACATTATGGCCCCAGTAGCAATGATTGGTTCTGCATTTAAACAAATAATAGCTTTAGGAGCCGTATTATTTTTCATCATTTGAAAAATTACATAAGACCCAACGGTTGAACCTTTACCACCAGGGATAAATAAAACTTTGTCTTTAATAATTTCTCCTTTCAATTCGTGATTTGGATCAATCACTTCACCATTTTCAGGATTTACTCCACCAAGAAAACTAATTGGTTCTGAAGAAACTATTAATTCTCCTTTTCCTTTGCCTTTTGCTATGCTTCTACAATTAATCATAAACTCACTCTAGCCTAATAATTTATCTTCAACAGATTCTCCACGATTTAATGCATTTGTAGATATAATTGTATCTATTAATGCCCAAATCCATACAACAAACATGAGTATAGCTCCAATAAACAATAAAATAATTGATATGAATAAAACAAATGAAAGAATATAACCAATTAAAAACATTAATCCTTTATGATTTAATCCCAAATAGAACTGACCTAAACCTGGGAATATAACACTTAAAATAATAGCTATTAGTATATTTTTTTCTTTATATGAAGTTACAGAGGTTGTTTGAGTTGTACCGCTAGGATTGGTTAAATTAGCACCACAATCTGGACAGAACTTAAATTCACCATTAAGCTCATAACCACAATTAGGACAGAATCTGATATTATTTCTTGTTTCTTCTTGTTTTACTTCTTCTTCAGTTACCTCACTTGCACTAACAGGAATTGTTTCCTCCACAACAACAGGTTTTACCTCTTCACTTACAGCAGGCGTAACCTCTTCAACAACAGAGTTTACATCTTCATTTACAATCTGCGTAGCTTCTTCAACTTCAGGAAGGCGAGCTCCACAATTTTTACAAAATTTTGCTTGTGGAACTTCTTTTCCACAATCTGGACAAATTACCATATTATCACCTAAATTACATCTTTTTTCATAATTTCTCTTAAAACAGCAGTAGCATAAGAACCTTTATTTATTGAAAATTCACATAAAACACCATCATCCACAGGAGTAGCAGACGCATCCCACACTTGAAAACGCATTGCCCTCCTAAGTCCATGACTTCCAAGACGTGGCATTTTTGGGACTTCAAAATCTGATTTTTCTAAATTATAACTTTTTAATACATTTTCTTCCATTTCACCAACTTTTCCACCAGCATATGGAACTTTTGTACCATATAACGGACTTGTTGGATTGACTTCAAAGTTATCAATTAATTCTTGAAATTCCTCCGGAGTTTTATCTCGAACAATATGTTCTTCTTTATCAATAATAATATCTCCATCAATATATTTGTTAATTCCCATTTCAACTCTATTACTTACAGCTTCATTAAATAAATAAGATTGATAAGCATGGACAAACATTCTCTGAAGTGGTTTTGGAAGGGCATGAATTGCATTCATATAAGACTTATCTGTCAATTCTCCTTTTTTGGAATCTTTTATTAACTCCCTTATCATCATTTTTTCATATCTCATTCCCTTACCCATCAGATTAAGAGATTCTTCCAAATTCCCCTCATCATATGCCTGCCTGGCTTTTTGGTTTTCTTCATGCTCCTCTTCAGTTGGATTTCCAATATATCTATCAACAGCTTTGGCCAAATCATTTTCAACCAATGCTTCACCAACCAAATGAGTATTGGTTCTAGGTTTTCCAAATCTCTGCCAACCAAAGTAGTTAGGAACACCTTTAACTTCCAATTCTTTTAAAACTTCATTAGCAATATCTGCACTTTCCTGAATATCATCAAGGTCTTTAATTAGAATTTTGAATTTATTACCTTTAAGTTGGCCCATTCTAAGTTTTTTACGACCTCTGATAATCTTTAAAAAATCAGTTTTATAGATAGTTCCATCCAAAGCCTTAACCTGATTAAATTCCTCTTCTGAATTCATATTGGATATACAAATCCACTGACGAGTTAAAGCTTTTTTATCTTTCATTCCTGCAAATCCCATTCTCTTTCTTGAGATGTGTAAATCACGAGCTATGTCTAAAACAACATCCAATGTGGTTCTTCCCAATTTCTCAATCCAAATGTAGACATTTGGCCCTTCACCATCAGGAATGACTTCAGGAATTTCTTCAACGTAAAAATCTTCATATCTGTTTCTAATTGTCCCACCAATACCTTTCTGGTGAGTAACATAAGTATTAGCATTTAACATAATAATCACGGAAATAACAAATGCCCTGACCGGGATTTGAACCCGGGGAATGGGATCCGCAGTCCCATGTGTTATCCAAACTACACCATCAGGGCTAACAAAATAAGATAACATTTAAGTTTAAGTTTTTTATAGTATTTAATTATTACCATATCGATAATGTATAGGAATACTGGCCATAATTTCTTGAAGCTACCGAAACATCACTAGCCTTTGAATAATCCCCTGAAGAGGCCAAGACTTCGCCACTCAAAACATTATTCTCACTAAATCTATAATTTTTTAAATCATATGAATCAAGTTGATTACTGCATAACTCCGAAACATTCCTAATAGCTTCTTTTGAGTTTTCATTTTCATCTAAAATATTTGATATATCCCCAATAAATGTCCTATCCGTAACATTTACTTTTCCACTTAGAATTTCCATTATATCCTGAGCTGTTCTAATATCTTTTGAAGTATAGGAGTAATCTGGAGATGAAATTGAAATAGCCATGTTTAAAGCTAAAAATACAATTAAAATAAGTATAACCGCAAGAACTGCATCAATTATGTAAAAATTCCCTTTTTCATCTAACATGAAGAAAAATTGAATTTTAAAATATTAAAAAAATAGGGAAGTGCGACAATATGATTTTACATCAAGTCGCATCAAATCAGAAATCTTATTTATTCTCTAAAATATGTTTTATAACTTTATCTTTTTTAGCAATTGCTGCATCTGAAGCTTTTTGAACTTTTTGTTTCATTTCTTCAAAGTCTTCAGGAGTTGTTTCACCAACTAACTTTTTGATTTTAGTATAAGCCGCTTCTCTGAACAATGGGACTAATTTTTCACTAGAACCATCTTCCTTAAGTAAAATTGGTTCGCCGGAATTATTAACTTCACCAATTTCAGAAATTGCAACATCATATTTTGCAACTGCTTTTTTAATGTCACCAACAATTTCAGGAGGTGCAATTAACATTAATGAATCAGTTGAAACACCTAATGGATCAATGTTTAATGTTTCAAGCATGTTTAACACATTTGGTGCAACCATTTGTCTGATTTCTTTTTCATGAAACTCTAATCCTACACCAGTAGTATTTGATATTTCATGAGCGTCTCCTCTAAGACCACCATTTGTTACATCAGTCATTGCATGGATGTCTTTTACAAGGTCCGCTTCAAATAATGCATGTGATGCCTGAACAAAGTTTACGTTCATTGTATCCCACACAACATCGAAAAATCCGTTGTAAAGAGCGGTTGTTGTGATTGTTCCTCCTCCTGAACCTTCAGTTAAAAGAATAACATCACCTTCTGTAGCTCCTTTTCTTGCAGTTGGAGGATATGCTGATACACCAACACTTCCAACAGCTGAAACAAACCTATCACCTAAAACCATGTCTCCCCCGACACGCAAGGTACTTCCCGCTACAATTGGGACATCTACAAGTTCTGATACTGCAGCAACACCTGCTGTAAAGTCAAATATTTTAGCAACATCCCCATCGTCTGCAAGGTGAACATCGCTTAAAATAGCTACAGGATCTGCCCCCATAACACAAACATCCCTTAAAGTTGCACGAGTAACATGGAAACCACCTAAAAATGGATATTCACTTAATCTTGAGTGGATTCCATCAACTGCAGTTGTAATGTAAACTTCATCATTGTTAACTGGTGCTTTTACAACACCACCATCGTCCTGTTCTGATGGATTAACTAAAGAAGCAGTGTTGGTTGATGAGACTATCTCTGCGATTTTTCTGTGAACAAAGAAGTCACCTGCTCCACGGGAACCTACTCCCATCTCGCCCATTAAAACATCGGCCTTATTAACACTGGCTATTTCTTTTAAAAACTCATCATCACTTTCCTGCAATTTTAAAGTTGTTGAAACTTCATCAATTACAGCTTTAGCCATTTCAACAGAGTTTTCTTCTGATATCTTTTTGTATTCTCTAATTCTTACAGCCAAAATGTCTGCAAGATCATTATAATCATAATCATCGATTCTTGCTCTTACAAATCCTTCTATATCCATAGTTAAATCTCCAAATTAGTGAAATTTTTTAATATTTTAAGTCCAGCTTCTCCACTTTTTTCCGGATGAAACTGTGTTGAAAACAAATTATTCTGATTTAGAGATGCTACAACATCTCCACCATATTCACATACTCCTGCAATGATATTTTCATCATCAGGAACAACATGATAAGAATGAACAAAATAAAAGTATTCTCCACCAATACCTTCCAAAATAGGTGAATTATTTACTACTTTCAATTTATTCCAACCCATGTGTGGAATTTTAACACCTTCACCCAATATCTCAGCATGGCCTTTAAAGAGGTCCAGACCTTTAACACCTGGTGATTCTTCACTTGAGCTCATCAATACCTGCTGACCAAGACAGATTCCTAAAAATGGTTTGTCATCTGCAACATGCTCAAAGATAACATCTTCAAAAACTTTTAAATTTTCCATTGCACTTCCAAATGCTCCTACACCCGGCAAAACCAAATAATCACTATTTGCAATGACTTCCTTATCATCAGTTATTTGATAGTCAACACCAATTTTTTTAAATCCATTTGATATGCTTTTCAAGTTTCCACTTTTATAATCAATAATTGTTATCATTCGTTTAACCACTCCATAGCTGATCTAATCATTCCACCAAAGTCAGAAAATACTATTTCATTAGTTCCTAAAGTTTTTGAATGTGCATCAAGCTCTGCAACAACATGAGTATAACCTAATTCTCTTAGAGGTTCTACTAAACGTGGCCCATCAGTTACTGCAACAGATTCAGTGTCAAAATCTTCTATTGGAAACGCATGAGGAACACCGAATACAACAATTAAATCCAAATCTTTATCATTCAAGTATTCTGCTGCCTTATTTGCAGTTATAGGATATTCATCTAGTCCTCCAGTAATGAAATCTGGTTCAATATCAAGCTGATTTCTGATATTTACTGCATGTTGTCTTATTCTTGGAAGACCAACGTTTTCATCCAGGTTAGCTACAAAAATAGGTTTATTGTCTGGATTAATCTTTTTGTAGTCAAAATTTATAATATCTGAGAATAAATATGATGTTTCCTTTTTAACATTGAGTACAAAGGCAACTTTTTTATTGTCTTTTAGGGCATTTACAACTATTTTTGCAACGCTTTCTTTTGAATCACCAAAATTAGGTTTAATATACTTACCTTGTGCCATTCCACGAGTTTTTTCAACTTCAGTTGCTTTTTCAAGCATTTCTATTTGTCTGTCAGCCTCGGCGCGCGGTATAACACCACATTCAACAGCAGCATCTAAAACCATTATTGCACCAACAGTATTGTCTCCTTCACCGGATCCACCATGTGATTCGACTGGAATAACTGTACACGGCAAGTCTGCAGTTTCAATTGCCTCTTTTAAGTCTTCGCCAATTATCATACTTGCACAAGTTCCAGCAATGCCCATCAATTTTGGCTGAAACATATCATATGCTTCGATTAATGTATCAACTAATTTTTCACCAGCACCTAATATAAAATCATTTTCAGACATTCCTGTAGTTACGACACGTACACCGTCACCTTCTAAAAGCCTGGCTGTCCTAAAACAACACCCTGTAGGCCCATGCATTACAATAACGTCAACATTCATGTCCCTTAATGTGTAAAGGGTTGCAGCAATTGGACTTGGTCTTGGATGCATATTTTTTCACCTAAAAATTTTTAACAAATAAGTATTTTTAATTCTTAATTAATATAATTAATTAACAAATTCTGGAGATTGCATTATGGAACTTGACAAAAAAATTTTAGAGGAAAAAATTAGAGAATACAGAAAATCAAAAAGCTGTTCTGAGTCAACTTTAATGGGTCTTTGTGAAACCGCAGGCGCAGACATTACAACTGAAGAAATGATTAAATTAGGTTGTGGATTTGCAGGTGGAATGGGAGGAACATTCGATGAAGGAACATGTGGAGCTGTGACTGGAGCTTTGATGGCAAATGGTATTATTTTAGATGATACTGGGAAAATAAAGGCTAATGCTAAAGAGATTTTTAATACTTTTAAACAAGAATACGGAACAGTTAGATGTGATAAAATTACAAATAATGGTAAAGACAAATCACCTTGCGTTGACTGTTGCGTGTTTATTGCAAACAAAGTTGCTGATTTATTAGATGAATAGATATTATTCATCTTTTAAATATAACAACCTCACCATGACCTTTAAAAAAACACTCACTATTTTTTAATCTTAAACTTGTTTTAATTGTATCTTTTCAACCCCTAAAATAATATAGTAATACTTTTTTTAAATATATGCAATATATGAGTATTACTTAATAGTAAATTATTAATAATACAAAATAAATAGAGAAATGATGTAATTACTTGGAAAATAAGTATTACATCTAAAATTATTAGAGGAAAAAAATGAAACTGAAAAAAATAATTCCAATTTTGATTTTAATAACAGTATTATTTGTTTCATTATCTGCTATTAGCGCAGAAGCAGTATCTGATGAAACTGTAATATCTGAATCCACAAATCAAATTGATGACGTGATTTTAACAGATGGTGAAACCACTAACGATTATTATGTATCCCCTGAAGGATCTGACGATAATAACGGTACCCTAGATTCACCATATAAAACAATTGAAAAAGCGGTTGAAAAAACAACTGCTGATAAAGTAACAAATATCCACTTATCCGAAGGTATTTTCCAGGGAAATGGAAATGTTAACCTAAGTTTAACCAATAACATTAATTTAATAGGAGTTTCTCCAGAAAAAACCATATTAGATGGTTCAAATGCAAATTGGTTAGCAAATATGGATAATGGCATATTGACCATACAAGATTTAACAATAACAAATTTCTTCCTAAACATCAATAAAACTGATACATATGAAGGAATAATCACAAGTAACTCCGATGTTACTATAGACAATGTAATTATCTCAAACAATGTTATCAGAACAGAATTAGGAGCTGAAGAAGAAAAATCAACCATTTACACTGGAGTATTGTTCAGTACCGGAAAAATATACATCAACAACGTTACCGGATTTGACAACAGAATTGACAATACTGCAGGTACCACCTTAGCTGATTTAAGAAAATTAGCTGATTGGGGATGTGTAATTGGTTCATTCAACAGCACCATAATTGCAAATTCCAAATTCTACAACAATCAAGGAAGTAGATCCTCTGTAGTATATGCTCACACATTAACTACCTTAGACATTATAAACAGTACCTTTGAAAATAACGCTGCAACATACTGTGGTGGAGTATTCTTAGCATACTTAAACAGTACCACCCACATCAGCAATTCCTATTTCAAAAACAACAACGGAACCAATGCTGGAGGAATAATTTACCAACAAAGATACTGTAACATGTATGTCGACAACTGTATCTTTGAAGACAATTATGCAAATACCGGTGGTTCATTATATGCACACCACTACAGTAATCTTACTGCAACAAACTGTTCCTTTTCAACTGGCCGTGCAAGAACCGGTTCAGCAATTATTGGTGCAGATTTCGTTGTATTAACTATAACCGATTGTAAATTCAACAAAAATAACGCAAGTGAAGGAGCAATAATGGGAGATGAAGGTTGTCAAATAATCGTTGACCATTGTGAATTCACAAACAATATTGCAACATTCGGAGCAGCTGTATTCGGTGATATGATTAACAACATTACAGTTACAAATTCCCTATTAACCAATAACACTGCAACATACGGTGGTGCAATATTTGGAACCTTTGAAACCAATATCAGAATTTTAAACAACACATTCACCGAAAACAAAGCAGTTAACGGATCAGTTGTCTTTGTTGACAACACTGGTAAACTTGATGAAGAACCAGAAACCCCTGCATATGATGGAATAACTAGTTCTATTTATTCAAAAGACAACATATTTGTCAACAACACTTCCGAAGACAACTTATTAATCGTAAACTATGAAACTGAAAATAATCCTGTGTTAAAAGACACCCAAATTATTGTTTCAGACGTTACAACAACTGTTTATATTGCTGGAGACAACAAACAAAAAGTCAATGTTGAATTAAAAGACGCAGATGGAAATGTTTTATCTGAAAAAGAACTTTACATAATCGTGGCCGGTAACATATATGCAGAAAAAACTGATGCAAATGGAAAAGTTGAATTAGAATTAACCATTTCCAAAGTTGGAACTTATGATTGTGTTGTTTGTTTTGAAGGAGATAAAAATTATAAACCGTCAATTGCAACATCCAAAGTAATAGTAAATAAAAAATCAACAAACATTGTTGTATCTAAAGCAACTTTTAAAGCAAAAGCAAAAACTAAATCTTATTCCGTTACTTTAAAAGATGCTAATAATAACGTTTTAGCTAAAAAACAAATTATTGTTAAAATTAAAAACAATACCTATAAAGCTACTACTAACTCAAAAGGTGTTGCAAAAATCAACGTGAAACTAACTAAAAAAGGAACTTACACAGCTAATATAAGCTTTAAAGGAGATTCCATCTATAATAAAGTTTCAAAAACTGGAAAAATTATTATCAAATAAGGAGATTAATATCTCCCTTTTTTATTTTTTAAATTACCAAATAAACACCCAATAAAATAAACAATAAAATTACATTTAAAACAGTGAATATAATCAAAAACTTCACTTTAAACTCCTTATACTCACGAACAAGAATCTTATAGGAAATAAGATTTGCCATAGATGCTATAAGTGTACCCAAACCACCAATATTAATTCCAACAATAATAGCTTTATAATTAGTACTAAACGTAGTAATCAACACAGCAGCAGGAACATTGGAGATAATTTGAGATGAGATAATTGAAAAAATTACCTCATTACCCACAATCCACTTCTTAAGCAATAGACTTAAAAATGGAATATTCTCTAAATTTCCAATCAAAATGAAAAGTGCAATGAAAGTCAAAAGCAAATAGTAGTCAACACCTAGAAAAACACGTTTAAAGAAATTTTCTCTATCAAAACTAACTTCCCCCATATCGGGCAAATTGATGTTCTCCTTTGGAATGAAAAATGACACACATACCAAAAATACAGCAGATACAACAATATAAGGCAATAATAATAAGAAAAATGACCAAAATGGCATATGGGAAACTGTATACAATACGATATTATGTGGAGATCCAATAGGAAGAACCATACACCCCACATTAGCTGCAATAGTCTGCAGAGCAACAGTCAATATCAATAAATCCATCCTATTAACTTTTTTTAATGCAAGTATGGCAAACGGCACAAATATGATTAAAGTGATATCATTTGTAATAAATATCGCACTAAAAAAACAAGTGAAAACTAAAAATAAAACCAAACCGCGTGTGTTTTTAACCTTAATTAATAGCTTGTGAACCAGTATTTCAAAAATAGCCAAGTTTTTAAGAATTTCAACTACCACCATAATTACAAAAAGCAGTATTATAGTTTCCCAATTAATATAATTCAAATAATCAAGACTAGGTTTTACAAAAAAACAAGAAATAATTGCTAATATGACTGATACAGATAATATTATCTCATCTTTCATGAAATTAATACATTCATCAAATTCAACCATATTATCAATCACGAAAAAATTTAATCTGCATCCTCATCCAAAGTTTCCAGAAGAAAACTGACAGGCCTAAAACCATCATTGCATGAAATCATTGCAGATTTTTTATTTTTCATCCAACCATCATAAAAATCTTCAGCACCATTGGCCAACCCCAATACAAAAGGTGAAACACTCTCCCAGGCACTATCACAAAAATCATCTGGTTTAACCCATCCATTAGCAATGAAAACATCACCTATTTCAACATCACATTCGTGTTCAAGTGGATTTTCATATTTTTCAATTAAATCATCGTGCCTGACTTTTTTAACAACAGTAATTTTTACTTTTTTCATGTTATCACTTATCCAAAGCCATTAAATCGCTTTTTTCGTATTTATTATGTCCTTTTAAGCTTTTTTTATATTTCCAACATTTTATTGCATCATCTAATGATTTACCATTATTATCTTCAAAGAAATCCTTAACGTATTGATTGTATTGAAACTGTTTGCCAATGCTTGTTTTTTCTTTAGAATTTTGAATTTCATAGTATGCATCAATCGCATCCTTATATGTTTTATCTGGATTTGATTTAAGCCATTTTTGAAATTTTACTTTGAATTTAAAACCTTTACCTATTTCTTTTTCAAAAAATTCTCTTTTATCTTCGCTACATTTGAAATTTTCCCCTATTTTTGAATCCAGTTTTATTTCATTTACTTCATTAGGTAAAGATTTAGTGGTGGTTTCTTTTAAAGACTCACCAGTTTCAAGGTAGTGGATGATTCTTCTTTCCAAATCTTGTTTACTTCCACTTATTTTTAACCCTTCATCTCTACAAAAATCTTTTAATTCCTCTTTTAAAAAATAGTATTCATTGAATTCCTCAGGACTTAAATCTTTAGTTAATTTCATGAAAATCAGGACAATAAAAAAAAGTAGAGGTGTTAACCTCTTGTTACAATGCTGATAATGTCACCGTCTTTCAGTTCATAATCACTAGCTACACGCATTTTTGACCTTGCATCGACTGCATGCATGAATTTATCACCAATATCAGTGTGGACAATATAAGCCAGTTGTTTAGGAGTAGAACCTCTTTTTACCAAAAATCCATCCGGCAAAACATTACCTTTTTGATCTGTGTATTTATTTTCATCTTGAACAGGATAGACAACAATATTATCCAATAAGTCAAAAATACCATAATTTAAAGCATCTTGAACACCAGTGCTTCCATATACATCCAAAATATTGGTTTGAATATATTCCAACGCCTTCTTTTGAGGTTCAGATAACTCATCAGGTTTTAGGATTTCAAAATGATTATCACCTGAAACATAACTGATTAAACCTGATTCATTTGCTTTTACAAGTGCAAGCTCTGAATTTGCAGAAGTCGGAATTACATTTGGGTATTTTTCTTTAATCCTTTCTATATTCTCTTTAGAAGTTGGCAAGTCTGCCTTATTTGCAATAATCATCATTGGTTTTGCAATATGCAGGATATTTCTAGTTAATTCAATCAAGTCCTCTTCTTCCCATTTATTGTAATCTGGTTCTATGGTTCTTTTAGCTTCTATAATATCTTCAATAGCTATTCCAGTACCTGATAATTGGTCAAATAACACTTTTGAAATATCCAAATGCTCAGCACCGACTTTTCTTATAAGCCTTACCCAATTTTTTGAGAGTATTCCATACATCCACATTACAATCTCATTTTCCAAAAATTCCAAATCATCAAGTGGGTCATGACTTCCAGAATCGACAGGATTTCCTTCCAAATCGGTTGAACCTGAAGCATCAATAACATTTATAAATACTTTAGCTTGCATTAAATCATCTAAAAACTTATTACCTAATCCTTTTCCTTCATGTGCTCCAGGAACTAATCCTGCAACATCAATTAATTCTATTGGAAGTAATCTTTTTCCATCTATACAGATTGAATTGTGAGGGTTGCAGGTAACACCTAACTCCTTACATGGACAATCCTTAATTACATGAGCAACTGCTTTATTTGCATCAATAGTTGTAAATGGATAATTAGCCATTTCTACAACGGATGCGGTTGCTGAATTGAAAAAAGATGATTTTCCAACATTTGGTTTTCCACAAACTGCAATTTGAAGCATAATAATCACATTAAAATTAATAACAACTTAATATTTACTCTTTAAAATATAAATAGTTTCAGAAATTAAAATAATAACAATGAAAGAGGAAGACATTGAAAGGCCACAAGCGATGAAAATCCGCCAAGGCATCCAAGATGCAATGACATATTCCTTACCTGACAAGAAGTTTAAAGAAGAAAATATCGATTTAGTTGAAGTTGATATTGAATTAGACAATTTGGGATGGAATTTTAACAATTACAGGATTTTAAATTTAACTGATATTCACTTGGGCCAATGGATAAATCCAGAATATTTGGATGAACTTGTTGATTATGTGAACACATTAAACGTCGATATAATCACATTAACTGGAGATTATTTCTCATATGTGATTGATGAGTATTTAGACTCCCTTAAAAATTCATTTAAAAAATTAAAAGCTCCAGACGGAAAGTTTGGGGTTTTAGGAAATCATGACCATTGGATGAGCGCTTCTAAAATCAGAGAAATATTTAAAGCCACAGACATTGTTGATTTAAGTAATGATGTTTATACTTTCGAAAAGGATGGAGAGTTCTTAAATTTGGCAGGTGTTGACAGCTGTACAGTTTGTGCTGATAATCTAGATGAAGTATTGATAAAATTAAGAGAAAATACACCAAGTATTCTTCTTGCCCATGAACCTGATTTTGCAAAAGAATCCTCACAGACAAACAAGATTGATTTGCAGATTTCAGGTCATTCCCATGGCGGTCAGCTCATCATACCTAAAGTTGAAACAACACCTTTCAGAGGACCAAATTCAACAAAATATCCTGTTGGACTTTACAAAGTTGGAAACATGGTTCAATACACAAGCAAAGGTCTTGGAACAAACTCATTTAGAATAAGAATCAACTGTAAACCTGAAATTACAATAATCACGCTAAAAACAAAAAATAAGCAGATAATTCCGATAGAATGAATAAAAATAAAATAATTTCATCCTTAAAAACAATATTGACAACTGCATTGATTATTTTAGCAAATATTGTTGCAGTTGCCTTTGTGGATTATATTAGTGCTGATTTTAACTATACTAACTGGTACGATCCAATCATTATTGTAATTGCTATTACAATTGCAAATTCCATACTTTGGCCTATTTTCAGACGTTTTTTGATGAAATTTATCCTATTAACATTTGGTATCGGTGCAATATTTATTAACTCTTTGATATTTTATATTGCAACTTATCCCATTCCAGGAGTTTATGTTGGATTTTACGGCTTCTGGCAGGTTCCAATTGTTATGGCAATAATTACAACATTTATGACTAACATCACCAACACAAATTACTACGACAGATACATTAAAAGCATATTGAAATATGCTCTTAAAAGAAAAACCTACCATAACAAACAGTACCCTGGAGTAATAATGCTTGAAATCGATGGATTGTCAATCAATACCCTAAAAATGGCACTGAAAAAGGACATGATGCCAACCATTAAAAAATGGTTAAGCAACAATACACATACCCTAAAATCCTGGGAAACAGATTTGTCCTCACAAACAGGGTCCAGCCAAGCAGGGATTCTGCACGGAAACAATGAAAATATTGTAGCATACAGATGGGTTGAAAAAGACAACAACAATAAGATTATGGTTTCAGGCAAATTAAGCCATGCCCCAGAAATTGAAAAAAGAATAAGTAACGGTAATGGGTTGCTTGTGGATGGGATAAGCATTGGAAATATGTTTTCAGGAGACAGTCCCATCTCCGCACTAACATCCTCAAAATTTGGATCAAAACATAGGATATACAACAAAACCCTACATTCGGTGTTTTTAGAATCCTATAACTTTCAAAGAATCATTGTCTTATTCTTATGGGACATCCTTCTTGAGTTGAAATCACAAATAATGCATAAACTAAAAAATATACAGCCTCGCCTCAGAAGATCAATTGTCTATGCTGCAATAAGGGCTGGAGCTAATGTAGCTTTAAGAGAGGCAACAACTGAGGTTTTGACAAGTGAAATTTTTGCTAGTGATATTGACACAGCATATGCGACATTTATGGGTTATGATGAGGTAGCCCACCACTCAGGAGTTCATGATGAAGACGTTTGGGGAGTATTAAAACAAATTGATGTCCAGATTCAAAGATTGGAATCAGCAATAGATATGAATGAGAGGGATTATAAACTAGTTATCCTATCAGACCATGGCCAAAGTAGTGGAGCAACATTCAAACAAAGATATGGAATAACATTGGCAGAATACGTCAGAAGATTGCTTCCCGATGATCTGATGATATATAAAAACGAATATAACATTGACCACTTTAGAGATGCAGTATTGCCTGAAAATAAACAATTGGAAATTATAAAAAGAAGATTTGGAAATATCCGTGACGTATTATTCGATGAACATGAACCCCATCAAAACATGAAGGATGAAATTGACAACATCAAACCTGCGATAATTTTTGAAAACGACAGATATATTAATTTAAGAGATAGGTATTCAAACAGCCTGGATTACATTAAAGGACATGAGAGTGTTGAACAAAGTACCAAAAAGGTTAAAGATTCTGAATTGATAGTTTTAGGCTCTGGAAATATGGGATTGATATATCTAACTCAATGGAAACAACGTTTGAGTTATGAAGAAATTGTTATGCTCTTTCCGGATTTGATTCCAGGCCTTGTAAAGCATTCTGGAATTGGTTTTGTTTTAGTTAATTCCATAACCGACGGAGGTATGGTAATAGGCCAAGAAGGCATTTATTATCTTGACAACGATAAGATTGTTGGACAAAACCCACTTAAGGACTTTGGTAAAAATGCCGCAAGACACCTAAAAAGAGAAAATTCATTTAAAAATATGCCTGATATCCTGGTCAACAGTTTTTATGATTCTGAAAATGACGAAGTTTGTGCGTTTGAAGAGCTGATTGGAAGTCATGGCGGTCTTGGTGGAGACCAATCAAAACCATTTATTTTATATCCTCGTGAATGGGACAATCCTGGTGATTTGATTGGTGCTGAATCCATTTATAAATTCTTAAAAAAAGAAATAGAAAATATAAAATCTTGAAAAAAATTAATATGTTAAAAAAATAAAAAGAATTACTGATTAAAATGAGTGGAAAAATTTATATTATCGGAATTGGACCTGGTTCAAGTGAGTATCTAACTAAAAAAGCTGTTGATACTGTTAAAATGAGCGATTATACCGTTGGAAGTACACGTGCAATTGATTTGTTTGATGATGTTCAAAATACAATTGCATTTAACGTTAAAGAGCTATTGGATACCCTCGAGGAAGGTGTTGAATTAGCTGTCAATGGTAATACCGTTTCAATATTGTCAACAGGAGACCCTGGTTTTTCCGGTGTTTTAAATACTGTTTTAAGAATCTCTGATGAAAAGAGTTTCCCAAAAGAAAACATTGAAGTGATTCCAGGAATCAGTTCTCTTCAGCTTGCTGCTGCAAGAAACTATATCCAATGGGACAATGCCAATGTAATGACCTTCCACGGTAGAGAAAACATAGAAGACATTTTGCCTGTCATTAATAACGGAAAAGTAACTATTGCACTTCCTTCAAGAAAAGTAAAAGACATGGCGCAGTTTTTACTTGATAATGGGGTTGAAGAAGACAGGAAAGTTGTAGTCTGTGAACGCCTCAGTTATCCAGATGAAAAAATTGTTGAGGCTACATTAAAAGATATTGCCCACAGTGAATTTACTTATATGTGCATTATGGTCATATATTAGAAATATTTACCTTTAAAATTCATTTTAAAAACCATTTACCATTTAATTTTAAAATTAAAGCTTATATAAACTAGATATCATACTTTAATTGTTGATTTTAACGAATTAACAAAAAAAGGTAGATATCATGAATAAAAAAATAAACACGTTATGTTTTATTTTCTTGTTTTTCTTTTTGATTTGTGCTGTTTCGGCAGCAAACGACGAAAATGAAACACTAAAAAGCATTGATTCGACACAAGATTTTTCTAAATTAGGTGTTGAAAAAGTAAGTGAAACACTTGAGGTAAAAGAAGTTGAAAAAATAACTGATTCATCTGTTAAAAAAGAAAATGTGATTTTAAAAGCTCCGGATATAAAAATGCATTATAAAGATGGAAGCAAATTTACGGTAACACTGAAAGACAAAAATAAAAAGGCTATCCCAAAGGCTAAACTAAAAATCACAATTAATGGGAAAAGCTATACTAAAACAACAGATAGTAAAGGAAAATGCTTTATTGATTTAAATTTGAATAGTGGAACTTATACTGTCCTAACAACATTTCAAGGAACAAATAAATACAACTCCCAATCTCTAAAAAGCACAGTTACAATAAAAAGCACAATAAAAGCAAGTGATTTTTCAAAATACTATAAAAATTCTGCTTCATATTATGCGACATTTTATAACCAAAAGGGAAAATTACTAAAAAATGCATCTGTTAAATTTAAATTAAATTCAAAAACATATTCCATTAAAACTAATTCCAAAGGTGTGGCAAAATTATCCATTAATCTAAACCCTGGAAAATATAGTATTAAAACAATAAACCCAAATACCACTGAAAGCGTTAGTAAAACAGTAACAATAAAGTCATTGATTGTGAGCTCTGATTTGACATTAACCCCCGGAGAAACTGGCAAATTTAATGTGAAAATTTTAAACATATATGGTAAAGCATCACCCAATAAAAAAGTTAAAATTACTGTTAATGGAAAGTCTTACAATAAAACGACCAATAAAAGTGGTATTGCATGTTTAGACCTTACGTTAAACCCCGGAAAATACAGTATAACAACTGAATACAATGGACTTAAAGCTACCAACAAAATTACAGTTACTAACGCGATAAAAAAGACAGAATTTTCACATGTAACCTTAATTCCAAATTATGTTAATATTACAATACCCTATGTATTTAAAAATGCATATTATTCATTAAAAGAGGGAGTTAATGGAATAATAAAGATGCCTAAGACAGAAGTTTTATCAGTTCAAGTTGGATTAGATGATTATTATTTTTCCACTTCACAAACAACTGACAAAGATACCATAGAAATAGGATACAAAACGTATTTTATCCCATTTAATGGAAGTGGAATTATAAGCAATTTCAATAAAGACCAGCTGAAGGGAGATGGAATTTTAATAAGTAAAATTATAAACTATACTCAAATCGAATGCAGAATTACCACCAGCAACAATACCGAATTATTCGGATTTTACGCCGACAAGGGTAGTGGAAATAGTGAAACATTAACTTACATGAAAAATGACCAAATAATAGCCAAGATCAGTATTCAAACAACAGAATTTGATGAAACAGGATTAAAATATAGCTTATCAAAACATTATTATACATCAACGGCCAAAAACTATGAAGAACTAACAAGAAATGAAACAGATAAAATTAGATTTTCAAATACAAACACCCCTGTTACATTTAGCTATTTTAAAAATTATATAATGGGTTACATACCTAAAGAAGAAATAATCACCAGGTTTGTAGTTAACGGACAGGAAGAACTTGAAAAAATAGAAACTATCACTTACGGCTTTGGTGAGAAATACAGACAAAGCTTAGGCTTTGAAGTGCTTCAGAGTTTCGCCATAATTAATGAAAAAGTAACAAAAGATATCGTTGAATACTGGCTTTCACAAAATCCAAAATATTTAGACAGATTTGGTGTAATGAATATTTATGGAATGTTTTTAGCATCGCTTGAAACATCTTGGATTGCAGATGAAATAGCAGATAACTATTCAAAAGAATTTAATGTAGACTGGTATCGAGGCCATACCTTGACAATATTGGGTGGAATAAACCTAGAAGATACATATTTAAATATTTTAAATTCGGATATGGGGATGAATGTGACTGGAAATAAAGAAAATGAAATATTATTTAGATTTATAAATTCTTTACAATTGCCAAACCTTGAAGATTACTCTTTATCTGAGGTATCTTGGAGATTTATGGATAACACTACCAATTCACTTGATAATGTATTATCTGCAATTTCAAATAACAATTTCAGTATTGCTCAGTTGGGAGAAATGATTTATATTTTCACAGAAGATGGGGCAAACTCTGCAATTGTCTATAATACTACAAGCGGAATAGCAAATGTAATTCTAAGCCATGACAATTCAACATATAAAGGGTCAGCAATTTCAACAAGTTGTGACTGTTGTAGTGTTGGAATAATACCTAAAGACATGATTAAAGGTATAAGAAACACATTAAATAGAGTTGATAATGATATTGACCATATACTGACAAATTTACAGCCTTATAGTTATTTACTTTATTTAATAGGCAAGGAACTTTTAAAACCACTGGTGACAGGTGTTTCTGCAGTAAGTTTAGATGTTTTTTCAACAATGATTCTACTACAAGCAATAGGAACAAGCTATAGAACAAATATTGCAAATGAAAAAGAATGGTATAGTCTAATGGACACTGTTACCTTTACAAGACCCGGTTATCTTCAAAATAAAAAAGTTTATAATATTCCCAACAAAAATGGAGGTTATGATTACGTTGAAATAAAAATCAATAGCGATTTAACATTAGATAGAACAAATGCAATATATATTAGTGATGGAAAAACCAAAAAATTAACTAAGGAAGAAACTTACAAATATTTTACTGATGACAATTGGACCCCAATCAGCATGCCAACAAAATATTGGGATAACAGTTGGAAGGTGATTGCAAAATGAGAATAATCAAAAACTTTAAAAAGCAATCATTATTTATTAAAATATTAGATGTTTTAAGTCTAATATGTGTTATCTATGAAATAATTATATTCGCAATAACGGGCACTTTAAATTATTCAATAATGCCTGGAATAATAGTGATTATTTCAATTAGCACAATCTTTAGGAAAAAAGACTAAAAAGTTAAAATTTTAACTTTTTTATTTTTTTAAACCTAAAAAATTAGAACAAAGATTATAGACTAATGGTGAATTTTTTATGAACAAAAAAGAATTAATATTTCTTACAATTGCAATAATAATATTACTTGCCTGTATCAGCACAATTCCGCAATATTTTTTTGCATTTATATTTTTACTGGTTTTGGCCATATTATTTATCATAATGACACTTTTTGATGGATTTAAAAGCAGATTTGAGAATCATACATTGTCTTTAATCTCATATGTAATTGGAATAATTCTTTTTGTGGTGTATTTTGTTAATTCAATTAATTTTGATTTTAGCATCAAAGGTTCATCATTTGAAAGCAGCCTAATCTTACTCTTATTTTTCATAGTGATGTGCATTGGATGGCTTTTAGAAAAAAATAGAAATTAAAAGTTAAAATAATATATTTTAACTTATTACTTATAGTTGAATAGCTTCCTGAACAACTTCATCGTTGTCTTCACCATCATACAAGATATGAGCCAAGTTCAACAATTTTTCCTGACCTTTAACTTCATCTTTAAACAATGGAACTTCAGCTATGTGTTGGTCTGGGAACTTTTGGTCAATCAAAGCTAAACGTTTTTGTTGTAATTTGTGTCTTGAATGACAGAAATCGCAGTCACAGATATCAGGCATCACTTGGTTAACAATAACGCTGTCTACTGTGATATCATATTTACCTAAAGCTTCTAAAGCTCTTTCAGACTCATAAATTGACATCTCTTCAGGAATAACAACCATTTTGAATGTTGTTCTATCAGGATCGGATAAAACTTCTTTTGCCTTATCAATTTGTTCTTTTGTTCTTTTTAAATCTTCAGAAGTTTGAGGATCATCAACGGCATCCATAAAAGGCATGATTTTCTTTAAAGCATTTGTTGCAGTACCTAATTTTGCCTTAAGCATCATCATTTTACCTACCCATGAGTCCATGACTTCAGGGAAAGACAACAACCTTAAAGTGTGACCTGTTGGTGCTGTATCAAATACAACGACATCGTATTCATCTGAGTTCATTACTGCCATGAACATTTCAAAAGCTGCTGCTTCATCAGCACCTGGAGAAGAGGATGCCATATCTAACTGATCTGATAAAAAGTCCATGCCCAATAAACCTCCATCATCAGGATTTGCTGTTTTTTGAGCTTCCAATTGTGCTTGTTTTTGAGCCATCGCTTCATCAGGGTCAATTTCAACAGCAAACAAATTGGTTTTAATTTCACGAGGATAGCTGCCGATTGGTACTTCAAGTGAATCTGCTAGGGAATGAGCAGGATCAGTTGATACAATTAATGTTTTTTTACCTTGTTCAGCAAGCCATAATGCAGTAGCAGATGAAATAGAAGTTTTTCCAACTCCTCCTTTTCCACCTACGAAAATGAATGTTGTTTTATCTTTATTAAATCTGAAATAATCTTTAAATGCCAATTAAAATTCCTCCTTAAATAAACTTACTTTTAGTAACTAAATGTTATTTTAATTATTCATAGTATATAAAGTTAGTTATTAACAATTAATTGAATTAAATATCTCATCAAAATCCACCTTAAATATAGTATATATTATAAATTAAAAAGTACATATTAACTATATAATGAATGATTAGGTTGGTGAGAATATTAGTGAAATTCCAGAATTAAACTTAGAAAAAACAAAAGATGATATTGTCAAATTCATTCAATCAAAAGTGGCTGAAGCTAACAGTGATGGAATTGTTGTTGGTTTAAGCGGTGGAATTGACTCAACTTTGGTTGCATACCTTGCTTGTGAAGCGTTAGGCAAAGACAAGGTGTTTGGAATTATCATGCCATCCACTACAACACCAACAGATGATAAACTTCATGGAATCAAGATAGCTCAAGGTCTTGGAATTGAATACAAGGAAATAGCTATTGACAGTATTTTAAATGAATTTTTATCTATGACACAACTAGAAGACAACATTCAAGCGATTGGAAACCTTAAAGCTAGAATCAGAATGTCAATCATTTATTATTATGCAAATGAAAGAAATTACCTTGTTTGCGGAACTGGTAATAAAAGCGAAATCCTAATCGGTTACTTTACAAAACATGGAGATGGAGCATGTGATCTCGAACCGATTGGAGACCTATACAAAACTGACGTTTATAAATTAAGTAAATTCCTAGATGTTCCCCAAGAAATCATTGACAAACCACCTCGTGCAGGATTATGGAACAACCAAACCGATGAAGATGAAATTGGAATGTCTTATGACTTAATTGATCAAATTCTTTATCAATACAAAGAAAATGATAAAGAAGCTAAAAAAATCGCAGATACTCTAGAAATATCTGTTGATGACGTTGATATGATTATTAATAAAATTATTAGGAACAAACACAAAAGTAAAGTTCCTGAAATCCCTCAAAAAACAATATTATAATGGTGATTTAGTGAGCGAAAATATAGAAAAGAAATGGCAGAAAAAATGGGCTGATTCAAAGTTATTTGAATCCAATCCCGATGAAAGAGAAAAATTATTCCTTACCGTTGCTTTTCCATACCCTAGTGGAGCTATGCATATAGGTCACGGACGTACTTACACTGTACCAGACGTTTATGCTAGATTTAAAAGAATGGAAGGATACAATGTATTATTCCCAATGGCATGGCACGTAACCGGTGCACCGGTTATTGGAATAGCCGACAGGATTAAAAGAAAAGATCCATGGACACTTGATTTGTACGAAAGAGTTCACGGAGTTCCAAAAGAAACATTGCCAAAATTAGAAGACCCAGAATTCATTGTAAAATACTTCTCAACCGAATATCACGAAGTAATGGAAGAAATGGGTTATTCAATTGACTGGAGAAGGGAATTCAGAACAATTGACCCAACTTACAAAAAATTCATAGAATGGCAAATTACCACATTGCATGACAAAGGATTGGTTGCAAAAGGAGAACACCCTGTAAAATACTGTCCAAACTGTGACAACCCTGTTGGAGACCACGATTTACTTGAAGGTGAAGGTGTTGGGGTAAATGAACTTACCCTCTTAAAATTCAAGATTGACGATAAGGTTCTTGTAACTGCAACCTTAAGACCTGAAACCATCGTTGGAGCAACAAACATTTGGTTAAATCCTGATGTGGAATATGTTTTAGTTAATGCTGAAGGTGAAAACTGGGTAATTACAAAAGAAGCTCACTACAATTTACAACACCAAATAAAAGATTTAGAAATTATATCTGAAATTGACCCTAATGATTTAATTGGTAAAATGGCAACTAACCCATTTACCGGCGATGAATTACCAATTTTCCCAGCCAGCTTTGTAAGTGCATCATACGGAAGCGGTGTCGTATTTTCAGAACCTGCTGATGCACCGGCAGACTATATTGCACTTCAAGACTTAAAAAACAATGCTGAATTAATAGCTAAATACAACCTAGAAGGCATTGTTGAAAATGTTCATCCGATTCCAGTATGTACTCTTAAAGGCTATGGAGAAATTCCAGCTGCAGATATTATTGAAAGACTTGGAATTACCGACCAAAATGATGAAAAGTTACATGAAGCTACAAATGAATTATATAAAGCCCAACACAGTAAAGGTACTATAATCGAATCAATTCCTGGTTTTGGTAGAATGAAAGTTCGTTTTGCTCGTGAACAGTTAAAAGAACAACTAATAAACGACAATATGGCAAAAATAATGTATGATTTTGCTGAAAGACCAGTTGTTTGTAGATGTGGAAATAACTGTGTCGTTAAAATCATGGATAATCAATGGTTCATGAAGTATGGTAATGAAGAGTGGACCGAAAAAACTTTAAACGTTCTTGAAGGTGAAACAATCATTCCAAAAGAACTTAAAAGTAATTTTGAATATTATATTAACTGGTTAGATGATTGGGCTTGTTCTAGAAAAGTAGGGCTTGGAACAAGACTTCCTTGGGACGACCAATGGTTGATTGAGCCATTGACCGACTCCACAATTTACATGTCCTATTATACGATAGCCAAATACTTAAAAGACATGAATCCTGATGATTTAACACCTGCATTCTTTGATAAAGTTCTTTTAGATAAGGATTCTGGAGATATCACTGTTCCTGCTGATAAAGTCCAAGAGATTCATGATGAATTCAACTACTGGTATCCTCTTGACTGGAGACTGTCTGCTAAGGATTTAGTAGGTAATCACTTAAGTTTTTTAATGTTTACCCACAGTGCAATCTATCCTGAAGATAAATGGCCTAGAGGAACTGTAGTGTTTGGAATGGGGCTTTTAGAAGGAAACAAAATGTCCTCATCCAAAGGTAACGTAATTTTACTTAAAGACGCTATTCGTGATTACACTGCAGATGTTGTAAGACTCTTCTTAATGGCATCAGCTGAACCATGGCAAGACTTCGATTGGAGAGAAAAAGAAGTGCTCGGTACAAAAAGAAGACTTGAATGGTTCAAGGAATTTGCAGCTAAAATTGAAGAAATGAAAGGTTCAGAATTGGACTTAAGTAATATTGAGGAAGTTGAATTGACCCGTACCATCGATTTATGGATGATTAGTCAACTCAACCAACACATCAAAAAGTCAACTGAAGCACTAGAAGTCTTCCAAACAAGACAGGCATTACAGGAATCATTGTTCTTACTTAAAAAAGACGTGGATCACTACTTGTACAGAGTTAAACATTTAGTTGACTCACAGGATCCTGCAATCATTTATGTTTTATCAACAGTCCTCGAAGCTTGGATTAGACTTCTTGCACCATTTACACCACACACTTCAGAGGAATTATGGTCAACATATGGCGGAAAAGGATTTGTAAGTGAAGCTTCATGGCCAGAGTATGATGAAAGCCTTGTAAGTGTGGAAATTGAAAAATCAGAAGAATTGGTTGAAAATATCATCAAAGATATTGCACACATCAAACAGATGGTTGGAGACGAAGTTTCCAAAATCCACATTTACCTTGCTCCTGACTGGAAATGGGACTTATACAAAATAGCTGATGAAGTTGGAAAACCTGACATTGGTCAAATTATGGGAAGAGCTATCGGAGCCAACATCTATGATGATAAAAAAGAAATAGCGATGGTGGCTAAAAAAATCGGTAAAGAAATTACTAAAACAAGATACATCGGTAAAATTAACGAAGAAGAAATCTTAACTGATGCTTTAGACTACATCCAAGAGGAATGCGGAAATGAAGTAATTGTTCACACCGATGACTCTTACGACCCACAAAACAAGGCTAAAAATGCTATGCCTTATAAACCTGCAATATTCATGGAATAATTAATTTTATTCCACTTATTTTTTATTAGAGTGACATGTCATTTATTGCCAAAATAGCTGAAAAAATTTTAAGGTTTACAAAACCAGAATACATGGATTCTCAGAATTCAGTGGATGATTTTTTAGCTAGTAAAGATAAAGCATCCAATAAACCTATCAAAAGCATTTTTAAAATCATTGACTTTAAGGGAATGCAAGTTTTCACATTCGGAAATAAAAATTGTGAAAATATAATAGTATACGTACATGGTGGAGCCTACGTGAATGAAATAAATTACCAACACCATTTATATTGTATGAAGCTATCAAGAAAATTAAATTCATATGTACTTGCACCCGTTTACGGACTCGCTCCTAAGCATAAATCACAAGAAACTTTTGATGCCCTTAGGGAATTATACGAAGACCTGCTCAAAACCAATAAAAACATCACATTGATGGGTGACTCTGCAGGTGGAGGGTTTGTCCTGTCATTTGCACAATACCTAAAAACAATCGATTTGCCACAACCCCAACACATTATAGTTTTCTCACCATGGGTAGACATTTCCATGGGAAATCCTCCTTATGACAGTGAAAACGATCCAATTTTGGGTGAAATTGGCTTAATAGAAATCGGAAAGTCCTGGGCAGGCAATATAGATACAAAAGACTATCGAGTAAGTCCTCTTTATGGAGACAAATCCAATTTAGCCAAAACACTGATTTTTGCCGGGACCAACGAGATATTCTACAAAGACATTGAAAAGTATGTTGAAAACAGCACCAATACACGATTAGTCACCGGCGAAGGTTTGTTCCACATTTACCCATTATTCCCCATACCTGAGGCAAAAAAAGCATTTAAAGAAATAAAAAAAGAGATAATTGATTAATTATCTCATATACAATATATATTTTCCAAATCTAGGAATCCTATAAATAATTACAGTTGCAGCATAACTGAATATTATTAATAAAACCCAAAGAATTATGGCTTTGACAGGTTCTGTGTACGGTAATTGAACAATGATTGGAAGTAAAGGTAATCTAAACAAGTTATGTACTAAAAACACAGCAAATGAATACTTAGATAAAAATGTAACTATAGGATATGCCCTAACTTTACCCATCCTAGAACACAACTCAAACAATGCAAATGAACCGGTTAAAATGAATGGGAATTCATACCATAATTGGAAGTCATATCCTTTTGTATATGCATAGTATTGGAAAAATAAGCAAATCATAAATGATATGAGTGCTATCAATCCCAATTTTATACTATCATAATGTTTAAATTGTCCTTTTTTAACCAAATACCCTAAAATAATATAAATTCCATAAACTCCACCACTAAACCCAAGACAATATTGGATGTTAACATTTTGGATACCATTCATGTCCAATACAAGAGTGATGAACGGTAGTAGGAACGCTAAAAGTGAAAATACAATTGTTGCTTGCCAGATAGTATTGCTGTCAAACCTTTCAAGAGCTGATGAAACAAAAGGCATTGAAAGATACATTCCAATAATCATTGGCATATACCACATGTGACTAAAGAACAAGCTTCCAGCCTCAGAATAATTCACCTGACCACTTCCAACAGTGATAAACTGCAAACTAACCGCATAGATTGCTGCCCAAATAACAGTAACGATTATCAAACCTTTACAGTTTTTGTTCCAGAACTTACGCACACGTTCATCATCATAAGGTCTACCGAGCAACAGATAACCTGTAATCATTAAAAAGAATGGAACACCAATACGTCCAATAAAAAGAGATGCAAAATTAAATACTCTTGAAAAAACTGTGTAGTTTAATATTGAATCGGATGAGATAATATAAATCCCATCGGTAGCGTGAATGTATAAAACAGTTAAAATAGCTATTGCACGTACCAAATCAATCCATTCGACCCTAGTTTTACCCATTGACCTTTCTCCATTTTTTAAACTATCTATCAAAAAATTTCCAAATTAATTCTATATATAAATATAAAATTCTAAAAGTATATAAAAATTGGCCATTTCCTTAAAAATTAAATATCTAATTAAACAAACCATAAGTTAATGAATTATATAATGGTGGATAAATATGGCAAATAAATATTTAGCAGCGATTTTATCTTTTTTTATTCCGGGTTTAGGTCAAGCTTATGCTGGAAACATTAAAAAAGGTATTGTTTATTTCCTTGTTGCATTTGTTGCTTTGGGAATTATTGGAGGAGTTTTTGTTGATAATGTTTTAAATTCCTTTTATTATATTATTGATATTCTTATCAGCATTTATGCATCTTACGATGCTTATCTAATGGTAAAAAAGCAGAAAAGATTATAATTTACGTGCAAACACCATATAACCGCTATGACCTACCATACGTGTTTTTGGCCTTACTCCTTGAGGTCTTACTTCAAGACCCCTTTCTAAAATCTCAATGATTTCAATATCATAAAATCCTAGTTTTTTAGCTATGCGATATGATATTTCAGCTTGATCAATGTAAGGTGCATAGACTGTTAACCATCCACCAACATTTAAAGATTCCCAAACATCTTCAAATATCTCAAATGGCTTTGGTAAGTCTAAAAAGACCAAATCGATATTATCTTCATCAATTCCGTCTTTAATATTCTTATTTTTTACATGAATATTTTCAATTCCGAATTTCTCAATGTTTTTTTGAGCAACTTCGGCAAAATCTTCACGGATTTCGTATGTGAACACTTCACCTTCAGGACCGACAACATTTCCAAAATTAAGTGCAATTGCTCCGGCACCAGTTCCAGCATCTACTACCCGAGAACCTGCTCCCAAACCAGTATGTGCCAATACTTGTCCAATATCCTTTTGAATAAGGATTGAACAACGTCTATCCATGATATCAATGAAATCATTGATGTTAGGTTTCATGATTTTAAATGTGTGGTCAAGATGACTTTTAACTTCATCACCGAAACCGGCATTGTCTAGAACATCTGCTTTAACAATTCCTAAATCGCTTTGAAAGTCTTCGCCCGGCTTTAAAACATATTTTTTTCCACGCTCATCTAAAATCATCTTCATATTTACACCTAATTTTCAAGTTCCGCCAATCTTTTTACTCTTTTCAATGAATCTGGGTGAGTGGATAACAATTCCATAAGCCCAGTTTTTTTAGAGATTTTAACATCTGAATTTGCAAGTCTTCTTAACTCCTCATCAGAGATTCTTCCATCACCATCAAAGTCTATTTGTTGGAAATCATGAATGTCATGTTTTGCATTGTTAATATCATTAACGAAAAATGCACGATTAGTATTTAAATTATCGATTGTTTCTTTATTGCATCTTGCAGCACCATAAGACAACTTGTATAATGCAGACACCAATGCTGCCGGACGGTTTCCAAACTCAACACTAGCCGCATCAGCATAGTATTCTCTTGTTCTTGAAATAAACAATACCAATAATTGTCCAATCAAGTAAAATAGATATCCTAAAAGTCCAATGATGATTCCTCCACCATTTCTGCTATCCCCAGAAAATATGAATGACAAGGCAATATAATAACAAATCATTGGAATTACGCTTACAGCAGCTGTTACAATCATATCATTATGCTTAATGTGGCCCATCTCATGGCCCAACACTGCCCTTAGTTCATCACGGTCAAGCAATCCCAAAATAGGACGGGTGATTGCAATGTGACCGCTTCTGCTTGATCTTCCATAAGCAAATGCATTTGGAATGTTGATTTCTGATAGACCCAATTCTGGTTTTTTAATGCCTGCTTCATCGGCTAATTCCTGAACCATTTGGTGAATATGAGGTGCTTCTGCTTCGGATAATGGCCTTACATTCATTGAACGTTTAACAAGGCTTGGTCCAAACCAATATTGTAAAAATACGATTATTAAACTCATGCCCATGTATAATGTCCAACTACTTATTCCCAAATACATTCCAACAAGCATGATAAGGAAATAAACAATTGTAAACATTAAAATTGATGTTAGAATCATTCTTAATCTAAGTTTCCATGCGCCCTTCATTTTATCACTATCCTATCCTTTCCTCACTGATTGGTCCATTTTCTGACCAGTATGCTTCATATATACCAGGTTCATATTGTCCCCCAGAAGTTGAAATAACTGACCTGTAGATTGGACTTCCAAATTCATCATATTCTCCAGTTTCATAATCCTTTTGCCAATCATCATATTTTTTGACTTGTGAATCCTGTGATTTTAATGTGGCATTGACAACAGAATCCTCATTATCAGTAGTATTATTTATAACACTATTAGAATCATCATTTTGATTATTTCCAATCAAAGCAAATCCTATTCCAGAAATGAGTATTAAAATAATAATAATTAATAATCCTATGATTATTTTATTACTTTCCAAATGGGGTCACCTCAATTATATATAAATTAGATTTCATACATTAAAAAAGTTACAAAAAATAATTTTAACTAAAAACTACATAAATGTTACTATAAAAAAATGGTGATTAAATGAGCGGACCATGGGTAGAAAAATACAGACCACAGACACTAGAAGACATCGTTGGACAAAAACAAATTGTAACAAGACTGGAAAAATATGTAAACGAAGAAAGTATGCCTAATTTAATGTTTACAGGTCCGGCAGGTGTTGGAAAAACAACCACAGCTTTAGCATTGGTAAAATCTATTTTAGGTGAATACTGGAGACAAAACTTTTTAGAGTTAAATGCATCTGATGCAAGAGGAATTGAAACCGTAAGAAACAATATTAAAAACTTCTGTAGGTTGAAACCTGTTGGCGCCCCATTTAGAATAATCTTTCTAGATGAAGTAGACAATATGACAAAAGATGCCCAACACGCACTTAGACGTGAAATGGAAATGTATACTAAAACCGCCTCATTTATATTATCCTGTAATTATTCTTCAAAAATTATCGACCCAATTCAGTCAAGATGTGCTATATTTAGATTCACCCCTATTAAAGGAGAAGAAATCAAACAAAGATTGGAATTCATCTGCCAAAGCGAAGGATTCGAAGCAGATGACAAAGGTCTTGAAACAATTGTCTACTTTGCTGAAGGAGACATGAGAAAAGCTGTAAATGTTCTACAAGCAGCAGCTTCTGAAGGAGAGGCAATAACTGAAAACGCAGTTTATGAAGTTGTCTCAAAAGCAAAACCACAAGACATTGGAAATATGATTACTAAAGCATTAAGCGGAGACTTTATGGGTGCCCGTAACATTTTAAGGGAAACCATGGTTCTACAAGGAACCAGTGGTGAGGATATGGTCACTCAAATCTATCAAGATGTTTCCAAACGTGTTATTGAGGGCAAGATGGATGCTAGCATTTACATGGACTTGATTGAAGCAATAGCTGAATGCGATTTTAGAATAAGAGAAGGTGCCAATCCAAGAATACAGCTTGAAGCACTTTTAACCCAATTCTTATAAAGGTATAGAAATGTTATGGACTGATAAATACCGTCCGCAAGAGCTTTCCGAAGTGGTCGGTAACAAAAAAGAGATTAAGATAATCACAGATTGGGTTAATGCTTGGAAAAATAATGACCCGCAGATTCCCCTACTTTTAGTTGGCCCACCAGGTATTGGAAAAACCACACTGGCACAAATCATTGCAAAGGAGTTTTCAGAATACATTGAATTAAATGCTAGTGACAAACGTTCTCAAGATGTCATTAAAAGTACCATTGGTGAGTCATCATCATCAAGATCACTATTCGGCGATGAATACAAATTAATTATTCTTGACGAAGTTGACGGTATCCACGGAACAAACGACCGTGGTGGAGTCAAGGCAATTGGAGAGATTATTAAAAATTCCAAACACCCCATGATATTAATAGCCAATGATTTTTACTCAAAAAGATTGCAATCAATAAAGCCAAAGTGCCAAGTAATAAAAATGAAAAAATCACGTTGGAATTCTATTTCAGCGCTTTTAAGAAAGATTGCTCAATCAGAAGGTGTCGAAGCTAATCCCCAAGCTTTAAAAGAGATTGCACTTAAATCACAGGGAGATGTTAGATCAGCAATAAACACCCTACAGGCTCTGGCCGACAAAGATGGGACTTTAGAGGTTAAGGATGTTGAAAACCTCGTAACCAAAGATACACGTTCAGACATATTCAATGCAATTACCGGCGTTTTAAAAAGTAAAACCCCTGCACACGTAAAAGAAGCATTATGGATTGAAGAAGACCCAACACTTGTAATGGAATACATTGCAGAAAACATTCCAAGAGAATATAAAGACAAAAATGAAATAAAAAAAGCATATGATTACATCTCAAAAGCAGACTTATACTTTGGAAGAACCAACACCAGTAGAAATTACGGTTACTGGAAATATGCAAGTGACTTCATGGGAATTGGAGTAAGTAACTCCAAAAAAGAAACCTATAAAAAGTTCACAAAAATACAAACTCCAACAATATTTGGTTTAATGAGCCGTAACAGAGGCAAAAGAAACCTTAGGGATGGAATTGCTGAAAAAATGTCCAAAAAAATGCATATTTCACATTCCATAGCAATTTCAATGTTTCCATATCTTGAAATAATGTTTTTAAATGATGAACTTGCCTGGGAAATAGCTGACTTTTTAGAGCTTGAAGATGATGAAATCAAACGATTCAGGAAAAAGAAAATACCTAAAAAAGTTGTAACAAAAATGGAAAAACAGAAAGCTCAAATGAGAGTTGAAGAACGTGACAAACGTGCAGAAGAGCTTAAAAATCAGATGGTAAATGTCGTTTCACAAGAAATTGAAGAACCTAAAGAAGAGGATTTACCATTCGAAATTCCGGGTCTTGAAGAAACAGTTTCTGAAGTAGAAGAAGTTGTTGAGGAAGAACCTCCTGAAGACGTTGAAGAAAAAACTGAAGAGAAAAAGGACAAAAAGAAAACTGATAAGCAAGTTTCACTTTTCAGTTTCTAGCTTAGCTTCAATGAACTCACTAGCTTTTAAAACATTCTCCTTATACTGTGGAGCAACATCATCTAAAAATTCGGAAAATGAGATAGCCAATTCATTTTTATTTTGTTTTTCTAAAATATCCTGACCGTCCATTTCCAAAAATGAGTTTATCCAGTCAAATGAGACATTTATTAATGGAAAAATCTCATTATCCTTTTTGATGATATTCAAGCCTTCACCTGAAAAGATTCCTTCAAAAATATTGTTTACCTCATCGTCCAAAACCAATGGATTTACTTTTAAGTCATGTTCTCCTTCATAAACCAGTTCAACACCGTATTTTCGAGTATAAGGCTCCATTATCAGCTCAATTATAAAATTATCTTCAGGCATTAAAATTCGTGAGTTGGGTTTGATTTCTTCTGACAGTACCTTGGATGATTTTGAGCATATCTTTTGGAACAGTTTGTTTCTTACAACCTCAATTTCAGAGTATTGTTTATTAAAAGTAGTTTCACGGGTTCTTGAAAACTTTGAAAATCTTAAATTGTTAATGTAAATTTTTTCAGGAGTATATGAAATAAATCGAGTGTCTACTCCTATTATTTTCAGAAATTTCAACACATCTTTTTTGGATGTGGAAAATTCCTCATCACCGGAGGTCAACCCTGAAATATCAAACATCAAATCCATATAATCACTACAAATTAAGAGTTTCTCTAAGTGCTTTTTCCATCACATCAATCGGTGCATCCACTCCAGTCCAAATTCTAAAGCTTTCTGCTCCTTGATATAATAACATTTTAATTCCGTAAACCGGTTTTGCACCTGCTTTAATAGCTTCTTTTATTAGAACTGTTTCATTAGGATTGTAGACTGCATCAAATACCACTAAATCCTCATGCATATCACTAGCCCTAGCGATTGGCTCATCATCAATGTGTGGATCCATTCCCAAAGGAGTGGTGTCAACCAGAATATCCGCATCATTTAAATAAGTGTTAATCTCGGAGATTGAATCTGATTTAACATCCCCAATTAAATTTGAATCTGAAACATCACTAGCCAAGTTTTGAGCCCTGTCAACATTTCTATTCAATATTGTTATGGATTCGGCATCGTATTTTGCAAGATAAAATGATATTGCCCTTGACGCACCACCAGCACCTGCAACAACCACATTCTTACCCTTAACGCCAGTTACCTCTTCAATAGCTTTAATGGCTCCGATACCATCGGTATTGTAACCCTTCATGTTTTTAAAGTCAATTGTATTTACGGCACCAATCAAGCTAGCTACCTCATCCAATTCATTTAAATATTTCATTACTTCGATTTTGTGAGGAATTGTCACATTGAATCCTTTAATGTTTAATGATTTTGCACCTTCGATAGCTGATTTTAAATCATTGGGATTTACATCAAAAGCAACGTAAGCATAATCCATTCCTAATGCTTCAAATGCTGCATTGTGCATTGGCGGTGAGAAACTATGTTCAACAGGATGGCCTATCAAACCTACAATATTTGTACTTCCTTTAATATTCATATAATATTTAATTGATTAACAAAGATTATATAACTTTGCAGATACAAATTTTAATTATAATATATCTTATGATAGGAGTGTAAAAATGGAATTTACAAGACCAAGAGGTACAAGAGATTTCTTATTTGAAGAGATGAGACAAAGAAAACAAGCGGAAAGTACCTTAAGAGAAATATTTGAAAGTTACGGTTATCAAGAAATCAAAACCCCCTTATTTGAAGAATTAAAATTATTTACAACTAAATCTGGAGAGGAAATTGTTGATCAATTATACAACTTTAAAGACAAATCTGATAGGGATTTGACTTTAAGACCTGAAATTACTGCTCCGGTTGCCAGATTATACTTAAATGAACTTGAAAAAACAGCAGTTAAGCCAATTAAGCTTTATTACTATGGAAGCTGTTTTAGATATGAAAGGCCACAAAAAGGAAGATTCAGACAATTTTGGCAGTTCGGTTGTGAATTGATTGGAGCAAAAACTCCTCAAGGTGAAGCCGAAGTAATTGCCCTTTGTAGTGATGCAATACAATCTTTGGGAATTACCACAGCCGACGTTAACCTTAACCACCTTGGAATCATCAGAGGCCTATTCAAACACTTTGAAATTTCTGATGAAACCCAAAGGGAAATTATGGTTATCATCGACAAAGGTGACAAAGACCTTTTAATTGAATCCTTAAGTGGAGATAATCCGGTTATCGATAATGATGAGTTAAATCAAATTTTATTAAAATTGATTGACCTTGTTGGAGATAAATCCATCATAACCCAAGTTGAAGAATTGATTGAACCTTATGATGAACCAAAAGAAGCCTTAGACGAGTTAAAAGAATTAATTGCACTTCTTGAAGCATTTAAAGTTGAAAATTACACATTAAACCTTGGTGTTGCAAGAGGACTTGACTACTATACCGGAATCGTGTTTGAAATATATGTTCCTGAACTAGGTGCCCAAAAGCAAATCTGTGGTGGTGGATCCTACAGTCTTGTTAAAGTCTTTGGAGGCCAAGAAGTAGAATCAACCGGTTTTGCACTAGGTTTTGACAGATTAATGAATGCTATTGAAGAGTTAACAGAACCAGAAGAGTTACCTTCTCACTTGGATATTTATGTAGCTCCAATATCTGCTGATGTTCGTTTAAAAGCTTTTGAAATAACACAACTTTTAAGGAAAAATGGGATTAAAGCCGATGTTGATTTAAATGGTAAGAAATTCAAGAAATTAATGAATTATGCCGATAGGATTAAAGTTTCCAAAATCGCCATCATCGGTGCTAAAGATTTGGCTGAAGGTAAAATAACCATAAAAGACATGGTTAGCGGTGACCAGGAATTGGTTGACGTTGAAAATATTGTAGATTATCTTAAAGGGGAATAAAATATGGAAATAAACTTCAGACATGAAATCAATGGCGTTAAAGTCATAACCGCCATCGCCCAGGATGCTGATACCAACGAAATATTAATGCTGGCCAATATGAATAAAGAGGCATTGACAAAAACAATCGAAACCGGTAAAGCCCATTACTGGAGTACTTCAAGAAACAAGTTATGGCTTAAAGGCGAATCATCAGGCCATTTTCAGGAAGTTAAGGAAATCTTAGTTGACTGTGACATGGATGCGATTATCTTGAAAATCGAACAAACTGGTGCGGCTTGCCATGAAGGTTACCGTTCATGCTTCTTTAGAAAATTAAACACAGAAAATAAAATCAATATTGAAGATTTAAAAGATGATGATTTGGAAATCGTTTTAAAAAGACTTGTAAACCCAGAAGACGTGTATTAAGATGAAATGTATAATACCAGACACAAGCGCTGTCATTATAGGTGCAGTAAGTGAATTGATTGAAAAGGAGAACTTGGATTATCCTGAAATTATTGTACCTGAAGCAGTTGTTTGTGAACTAGAACACCAGGCAAACGCTAATAGGTCCGAAGGTAAAAGAGGTCTTAAAGAGCTTCAAAAATTACAAGACCTTCAGTATGAAGGAGAATTATCTATTAGTTTCAAAGGAAAAAGGCCAACCAACTACGATATTAGATATGCTAAAAGTGGTGAAATCGATAGTATTATTAGAGATTTAGCTAGATCCGAGTTAGGAACACTCTTGACAAATGATAAAGTACAGGCAGAAGTTGCAAAGTCTCAAGGAATTCCAGTTTACTTTTATGAACAAAAATACGAGGAAAAACCACTTTCAATTGAAAAATTCTTTGATGAAAACACAATGTCAATACATCTGAAGGAAAATGTTGTTCCAATGGCTAAAAAGGGAACACCAGGCCACATTGACTTTGTTGTGCTTAATGAAAAACGTTATACTCACAGAGAGCTTAAGGAAATAATGGACGAGATACTTGATAAGGCAAAAAGCGACCCTAAAACCTATTTGGAAAGTGAAAAAGAAGGTTCATTTGTTGTCCAGTCAAGAGAATATAGAATCTCAATAGCCTATCCTCCATTTTCCGAGGCTTTGGAAATTACTATTGTAAGGCCCGTTGCAAATATAGATTTAAACGAATACCATTTATCCGATAAACTGCTTGAAAGAATCAGGACCAATGCAGAGGGAATATTGATTTCTGGTTCTCCGGGAGCAGGCAAATCCACATTTGTACAGGCCATTGCAAAATATTACTCATCAAAATTGAATAAAATTGTAAAGACAATGGAATCACCGAGAGATTTACAGTTACCTGATGAAATTACACAATATAGCCCTTTAGAAGGCAGTATGGAAAATACTGCTGATGTATTGCTACTTGTAAGACCTGATTATACTATTTATGATGAGTTAAGAAAGAACACTGATTTTAACATCTTTGCAGATATGAGGCTAGCGGGTGTTGGAATGATTGGTGTTGTTCATGCAACCCGTCCGATAGATGCAATTCAAAGGATTGCTTCAAGGGTGGAACTTGGTGTAATTCCATCAATCGTTGATACAAGCATTTACATAGAAGACGGTAAAGTAACAAGCGTTTATGAGACAAAAATGACTGTTAAAGTTCCAAGTGGAATGAAAGAAGCAGACCTTGCAAGACCAGTAATTGAAGTTAGAGACTTTGAAACTGGTGAGCTTAAAAATGAAATATACACCTATGGTGAGCAAACCATTGTAATGGACATGGATCTAGTTAACGGAACTGGTAGTGAAGAGAAGTTTAAATCATCAGTTGATAGGATTGCCGAAAAGGAAATTTTGCGAAAAATCAAAAAGCTTTTACCTAAAAAAGCAAAAGTTGACGTTGAAGTTATCTCACCTGAAAGAGCCAACATTTACATTCCAGAGGAGTTTATTCCAAAAATCATCGGTAAAAACGGTAAACGCATAGCTGAGATAGAAGAACATGTTGGAATAAGTTTGGGAGTTGAAGTAATCGAAGCAAAACCAGTCAATAAAAATCCTCTTGAAGTTGATATAATCCACACTAAAAAACAATTGATTCTGAATTTGGGAAAGGACAACGGAAGAAAAAATTTTGATGTGTTCATTGAAAATGAATACTTGCTTACGGCAACCACTTCCAAAAAAGGTGAAATAAAGATTAAAAGAGGAATAGAATTATCCGATATTATTATTGAAGCTATTGAAATTGGCTTGGAAATTACGGCTGTTCAAAAAATGTGATAATCATGAAAATCGGCGCATCGACACTTGCAGGAATAGAATATGAACTAGAACATACATTGGAGTTTATTGAAAACTTGGGACTTGACTATGCAGAAATTGTACATCAGTTTCCATCAGAAGAAGTTAACATAGACTCTTTGGAAAGTTTTAACCTAAAATATACAATCCATGCCCCATTTATGGATGTTAATATCGCGTCATTGCAAGAAAAAAGTAGGTTAAGCTCAATAGAGCAAATTAAAGATTCAATCGATTTTGCCGGTAAAATTGATGCTGAGGCCGTTGTAGTTCATCCGGGACTTGCTTCATTTTTAGCAAATAAATACTTTTTAGATGACGTTTATACATGTGCAGAGGAATCAATCAAAGAAATTGGAGAATATGGTAAAGATTTAGGAGTTTTAACAACAATAGAAAACATGCCTACCTTTGACGCCATGATTTATACAGATCTTGAAAAACTAGACGAACTTGTCACCTCTTTAGATTTGTCAATGACCTTGGACATCGGCCATGCCAACCATGTAGGATATGCTCCTGACGATATGATTTTTGATTCGATTAAACATGTACATGCCCATGATAATTTTGGTGATGATGATGCACACCTTGCATTAGGTGAAGGCTCTATTGATTTAAAACACATCATCAATACTTTAGAGAAAAAAAATTATGATGGCATCTACATCATTGAAGTAAATGACTATGATTCTATCAAAAAAAGTTATGAATATATGAAAAAGAACTTCTAGAGAAGTTTCTTTTCCTTAATCTCTTTTTCGAAATACAAGTATTTAGAATCAACAACCTTCCTTATATTTTCAGCTGTTTTTTTACCTATTCCTTCAACTTCCTGAAGTTCACTTTCACTTGCATTTAATACATTTACAACAGAGCCAAAGTGCTGCAGTAAGTTCTTAGCATTAACGGGGCCTATGTTTGGCAAGGATTCTACGATGAATAACTGTTGTTCCATTAAACTAACCGGTTTTTTATCAGTTCTAACTTGTATCGGAGTTCTTTCACCATTTTGTTCACGAACAGCGATTCTTTTAATCATTGCCGCTGTGTCTTGAGCATTTCTAGTTGGAATAATACTAATACCGAAATCGATTGCAATAGAAGCTAGAGAACCACGAATTGCATTTGGATTAAGCATTCCAGAGTATAAGTCATCACCCTCTAAAATCAGCAAAGGACGTTTAAACTCTTCAGACAATTCACGAGCCTGTTTAAATAATCTTTTATCAATTATTGAGTCAACAAAATCTTTAGCTGTTTTTCTCTCAATGGCCACTTCATCACTTACCTGATAATCGGCAACAGCCATTGATTGGACTTTAACATCAATTTCCATTTCGGTCAAATGCCTAATGACTTTAGAATTGCCTTCCCTTGAATCTGCATAAACTATTGGAAAATCATTTTCTTGGGCAGGCCTATCAATTACCTTAACTTTTTTTTCGTTTTCCATTCTCTCAACTGCTGAAGCATTAAGTTCTTCTAAAACCTCTGGATCAATAAGTTGGTTTTTCATTCTGTCCTCTTTTCTGATACTGGACCAATAATAAGCTTCATCCCTTGTTCCATTAGTAATTAAGACTTTTACACGACCGGTTCTTTTACGGCCAGTCCTTCCACGCCTTTGAATCATCCTAACTTCAGATGGAACAGGCTCATATAAAACAACCAAATCAACTGCAGGAATGTCAATGCCCTCTTCAGCCACACTTGTTGAGAGTAAAACATCATATTCTCCCATTTTAAAGGCTTTAATGATGGCCTTTTGTTGTTTTTGAGTGAGGCCTTTTTCACCATCTTTTGATGCCTGACCAAAGAATTTGGCTGATTTGATACCTTCTTTTTCAAGCTTTTGATGAATCATCTCAAGAGTATCCCTGTATTGTGTGAATACCATGATTTTAGATGAGCTTTCATCACTTTTATCATCAAATCTAGAGGTTTTAAGTTTGGTTTGGCCACCTTCGCCCAGTTCTTTTTTAATGATTTTTGTTATTTCCCTAAGTTTTGGATGTTCCCAACCATGTTTTTCAGCTTCCCTAGCCATTTTAACTGCACGGCCAAAATTATCATCCCACATCAATGATTTAGCAGCCTTCGTTTGCTTTTTTCGAAGCCTTCCAACATACTTATTGAAGGTTTGAATACCTTGGGTTTCTATTAACTCCTGAGCATGCTGAATATTAATAACCGCACTTAAAATGGAAATGGCCTGGAACAAATCCCTATCAGGGTTTGTGCTTCTTGCAATTTCACCTTGGACTCTTCCTCTTGCTTTTAAAATATCCACTTTACCAACTGATACTGTCTTAATAATGCCCATATTCTTTAATGCTTTAAGCCTTACCTTCAAAGCTTTGTCAACATAAGCCTTTATTTTTTCAAGCTCACTGCTCATCTTAACTCTAACCCATTCAATTTCAACTGGATTAAAATAAGGTTTTACATCTGCATCCTCTTCCGTTTTTACAACAATATTCTGAATATACAAGTTTTCACAAACTTCTTTAATTTTAAATTTATCAGAACCCGGAGATGCTGTTAATCCCAAAATTAAATTAAATTTAGATTCCTGAACATATCTTGATGCCAGGTATACATAAGAATAAGATCCGACCCCATGATGGCATTCATCAAAGACCACTAATGAAACACTGCTTAAATCATAACGTCCGTTTAACAAGTCAGATTCAACAGTCTGTGGAGTTGCACAGATAATTCTTGACTCTTCCCATCTTTTAACTCTTTCATCAGTTTTGACAGCGCCTGTTATTGAAGTGCATGGAAGAGTAATGAATTCCTTAAAACTAGCTTCATGCTGAATTGCCAATGGCTTTGAAGGTGCTAGAACAAGAATTTTAGAATTTTTAACCTTTTGAAGCCTATCAGCTGCAACTAAAATAGCTACAATTGTTTTACCTAGTGCTGTAGGTGCAACAACCATTGTATTTCCTTTTTTCAATACATCCCCGGCCAAAACTTGTTGATAAAGCCTTGATTCTATTGCATTTTTTTTCAATAAGGGATGTGAAATATAGCTAGCCATACTAGGAATTTTGTTTTTATGTATTTATAAATGTTATAAGAGAGCATTTGTGAAGTAATCGGTACGAATATGAACATCATCACAAAAATTTTAACTTACCTAATCCTTAACAACATTCTGAATTGTTTTATCTAACTGATTAATATCAAAAGGCTTGGAGACAAAAGCAAGAGTACCCTCAATATTCAATTCTTCAATAGTGCTCATATCAGTATTAGCTGAAACAAAAATAACATGACTGCCCAACTTAGAAATGGATTGAGCTGCTTCAGTACCTTCCATATCACCTTTTAATTTAATATCCATCAAAACAACATCAGGTTTCAACTCATTACTAGCATCAATAGCATCTTGACCTGTATCAACGGTCCCCACTACATCATAACCTAAATCCTGCAGGGAATACTTTAAGTCCATAGCAGTTATTGCCTCATCCTCAACAATTAAAATATTAACGCTCATATATTACACCTATCCTTCAATTGTATGTTTCATCTCAATTGGGAAAATCAACCTGTAACCAGTACCCTTTTTATGTTCAATCAACTTAATTTCACCATCAAGTTGTCTTGTAAGACTTTTAATAATCTCACAACCAAGATTACTGCTCACTTTAGATGGATCTTCAATACCAACACCATTATCCTGAACAATCAACTCGGCCGTATCATCATCAATTTTTCTAATTATTTTAGTAATCTTTTTATCCGGAACGCTTTTATCAGGAAAAGCATGCTTAATAGCATTCATGGTCAACTCATCAACAACCAACAATAATGGAGTAATAACCTCAATAGTCAGATTCAAATCCTCATCTACATGAGATTCCAACTCAACACCGTCACGCATACCAACAATATTTCTTAACTGATTGTCTTGGTCTAAAATAAAATCACGTAAATTAATATTCTTAAAATCTGTAGTATTATAAGTCTTTTCATGTAACAGAGCAAGAGATGTTAAACGGGTCTGCATATGATCAATGATTATCCCTGGATTATCCTTATAAGCCCTTTTTTCAAGATTTAAAAAACTATTTAGCACTTGCAAATTGTTCTTTACCCTATGGTGAACTTCCTTAATTAAGACCAACTGATGCTCATTAGCATCAACCAACTCTTTTTGTTTAATTTTTTCTTCAGTAACATCAGTTAAAAAACCAATACTGTGTCTCATGCCACCAAATTCAAAACTCTCCATATATAACTCGACAATCTTATCCTTTGGATTATCCCCACCAATATGGAGAGTAAAAGTAACATCAATCTCACTAATCTCACGATTGATTATACGAATAATCTGATTTTGAGCTTCTTTTTCAACAATCTTCCCAACTACATCCAGAGAATGAACATATTCCTCAGGAGTTTTCTCAATCAAATTATAAAAACCCTCACTAAACTCATACCTCTTACTATTTAACGGTTCAATCATCAAAGCCAATTTTTTACTATTTTTAAAACCGCTCATTAAAAAATCAACCGGTTTAGTAATTTGGGTATTAGAATAATGAGTAACATCATTAATCAAACCCTGACGATTAATTAAATTGCCATCATCAAAAGTAGAATAAATGCTAACCTCCAAATACTTCAAAATACCATCATGAGTACGAATACGAATGACCCTTTCCAAATGAGTAGCATGCCCCTCATCCAATTCTTTAAAAATATTATCAACGATAGTTTTATCCTCAGAAATCACTAAATCAAAAACAACATTGTAATACTTGTCGTACTCTTCACGACGACGATTGACAATATTATAAATACCTGGAGACCAACTATAAACTCCATCAACCTTAGAAAAACTACCAGTTTGTGAAACATATTCCAACAAATAAGAATTATCTTCACTGAACTCATCAGAACCCAACAAATTATTATGGCTAGTATCAATATTGTCAGTTAAAATAAAAAGCCTTCCAACCTCAAAAACAATCTTAACATTAGTCAAACGAGTAATGTTATTACCGCTATAATAAAAAAAGCGCATTTTTTTAGTGGTGTGAGACTTATAAACATCAAAAAGAGAATCCTTTAAAATCTCATAAAACATAGGTGAAATTTTACTTAACAAACGGCCCTGAACATCACTCTTATTAAAATTGCCCCTTTTAAGAGTATAACTGCCCAATGACTGAATTATAAAATCATTACCATCATCAAAAGGAAATAACACATGAATGTCTGTGTCAATATTGTTCATAAGCTCCTCAACAGGAATTTTTTCAACTTCAAACTCCTGAGGAGTAGGATTATAAAAATCGAGATCCTGAACATCGTATATACTAACTTCTTCAATATCCTCCAATTTCCTATACTGTCTTTCAATAATCACTACTAAACACTCCCAACCTAGCAAACTAACAAAATAATAAAATCATAATTGTGATTTCATGGAAAAAATATTAAGTTTTTCTAAAAAATGTGCATATTTAATGCTTTGGCTAAAACTTAAGAAATATCTCTTTAAAATTACTTATAAATAAAACAGCATATAAATTTTACCATAGAATTTAAATCATTAATTTTAAAAAAATAACTAAAAAATTAAAAGGAAATTATAATTCAAAAATAATAGATTTGAATTTTGTAGCCGCTTCACCAATAGCTATCACCATTTCACAATCTAAGTTTAAAGCCTTTTTCAAACCATCACGAACCTCCTCTTTTGAAGCTCCGAGAGTTCCTACTTTTTCAAAGTCTCCGACATGGTTTAAAAATATTCTATCATTTAACTTTGGATTGGCTTCCAGTTTTTCGACAGCAATCTTTTGTGAAGCTGTTGATGCTGGAACAATGAATTTTGAGAATTTTAACACACTGTTAAATATATCTAAATCACCTGCATAGCCAGATTCTGAGGAAACAGTAATTACTGTTGTAAAATCTCCGAATAATTTTTTAAATTCCTTTAAAACAGTTTCCACACCTGCAGGATTGTGAGCATAATCAACAAAAATGTCCTTTCCTTTGACTTTTCCCACCTCTTCCATTCTTCCACTTACACCACTAAAACTAGCAATTGAAGGTAAAATTTTCTCATAAGGCAATCCTAAAAATTCATGAGCCGCAATAATAACCCCAGTTAAATTATAAACATTGTGAAGGCCATCAACCCCCATCTTTACAGTTAATTTTTCGGTTGGAGTGTGTAAATCAAATTTCCTATTAGGTAAATCCACATTTGTTGCGACATAGTCTACTTGAGGAGTTGTTACGCCACATTTACAGAAGTAATAACCGCAACCTGAAATAATCTCTTTAACTGCAATTTCATTACCGCAGACACATTCTTTCATTCCAATTGAATCCGGAAGTTCATCGACACCAAATGTAATAACTTCACCTTTAAAGTCAAGTTCTCTTAAAAGCCCAATTATTGTTGGGTCATGACCATTGACAATTAATTGACCAAGGCCCAGTTCGGAGATAAACTCCCCTTTAACATTTGCATATTCCATAAAACTTCCCAAATCTCTTAAATGATCTGGAGTAATGTTTGTTATTAAACCACCGGACATTGAAGTATTTTTAACTATTCTTCCAACAGTTCCTGGAACTCCGAATGTTCCAACTTCCAAAATACCAACGTCACCATTTAATCTTGATTGTAGGATTGGAATGAATTCAGCATTTCCTTGCATGCCCTCCAAATCATGCTCACATGGTTTAATTCCATTATCATATGCTACTTTTTTAAGCAAAGTAGTGGTGGTTGTTTTACCATTTGTTCCGGTAATACCAAATACCGGTTTTTCAGGTTGAATCATGTCAATTATATCTTGAAGTTCTAAAATAGGTTTTTCACAGTTTTTTAGAATTTCTGAATCTTTAGAAAGACTTGCAGGAGGAATTATATAATCTGATTTTTTAAAAAAGGTTTCCGGTGTTTTTCCATAATAAACCTCAATATCATAACCTTCTAGGGCTTTTGCAAAATTACAATCTTTTTTGAATGCTAAATCAGTTCCTATAACATTAAATCCTCTTTGTTTGAGTATTCTAGCAATTAAATTACCATTTGCTCCGCAAACACCAATAACACCATAGGTTTTATTTTTATTCATACTTCCTACTTCCCTTTTCAAGTCCTTTCATGATTTTATCAACAGTAGTCAGCCTATCATAAGCTATAAGTGGCCCCATGTGTAAAATAATATCTCCAGGTTTGGAATATTTAAATGTCTCACAAGCCGCAATTTCTATTGTTTCAACAGCAACTTTTTTAATGTTTGGATTGGAAATTGCATCCAAGATTTCTTGAGCTGCCTCCATTTCCACTTCCTGGGTTACTTCATTAAAACCACTAGCTATAACAACTTTAATATCATAGTTACTTACCAGTTGGCCAACCTCTGCCTTATCTCTTACAGATAATGTATCAAAATGATCAAGGAACAAGACAACACTTTCATCCTTAAAATAGTCCAAAGTGATTTTCATTCCATCATATAAAAATGCAGAATCAAGGATTACTTTCCTACCATTGTAATTGCCTACATCTTCCATATGTGCAGGTAAACCTTTAAATTCTGTTAATGCATCAATAATATCTTTTTTATCAACCCCATAGGTTAGTGCAACTGCTGAAGCCGCAACAGAGTTTTCAAAGAAATAGCTCATCATATAAAACGGAGTTGTGAATTTATCATTTCCATATTCAATTGTTAATGATTTATCCCCTACAGTACCTTTAAAGTCAACATCCTCATCCAACGCGTAATAGATTGCATCATCCCTTACTTCATCAATTATTTCTCTACAGGAGTTATTGGCAATAAATGTTTCACTCATTGCTTCGAGGACCAATTTACGTTGCTGGTATAACTCTAGTGACCCTCCAAATTCAGACAAGTGATCTTCTGCAATATTTGTTAAAAGTCCTATTTTAACATCCAATCTATCTAAAAGACCAATTGTACCATGCGGAAGTTCAAAAATAGCTATATCACATTCATCAGCTTTTCCTTTGACAATACCATCAATAATAGCTTCTGAAACTAGGTTATTTACCAAAGATGAACAGGACCAAACTTTATAGCCCGCTTGTTTAAACAAGCTTGTAGTTATAAAAGTAGTTGTGGTTTTACCCATAGTTCCAGTGATTCCAATTATATCAACTGGAATTAAATCATTTACAATTTTAGAAAATTCTTCATTGGTTAATACTTTTAAATTTGAGTTTTTGACTTTTTTAGCTATAGGGGCGGATTGCGGTAATGTAGGTGGCATATAACAAGCATCAAAGCCTTCAACACCAGGGTCCTTATTGGCTAAGTCTAGTTTTACACCTTCTTTTTCGATTTCATTTAAACTTCTTTGAAATTCTATTTTGAATTCAGAAATATCTTTTAAATCAGTTATAGTAACATTATGACCTAAATGATTTAGTAGTCTTGCAACAGGCCTACTAGCATTTCCAGCACCAACAACTAAATAATTCATGAAAAGTCTTCCTCATAATTTCTTAGTTAAAATATATAAATTTCATTTAATTTAAAGTTTAATAAGAAAAAAAGTTTATTTTAAAAAAAATGTTTAAAAAAAAAGAATTTTAGAAAACCTATTCAAATTGAATGAGATTTTCCACATCATTATATACAACATCAAGTCCACACATTGATGGAACATAGTTTGCTGCTTTTGCAGAATTAACACCAATTACTTCAAAGCCCATCTCTTCGATAGGAGCCACAACCATACAGGTGTCACATACAACATTTCCGCCTGCACTTTCTATGATTTCTGTGTAACCCATTCTATCTGCAGTAGCTTTTACGCTGACAGATGTGCAAATCCATAATTTGTTTTTAATAGTTTTTCCTTGAACGATAGCCGCTACATTTTTAATTTCTTCAAGTGATGCATGAGGACATCCTAGACATATTAAATCAGGAGTCTTATCAGTGGTTGTTAATTTTTGTCTAGTTTCTGTAATCTCCTTATCAGAAATAAACATGATATCTTCAACTTCTTCCTCACCGGCAATGTCATATTCAGGAGTTACATTTTCAACATGGTAAAGTGCAACTGAACCGGATGAAGCAAGTGCCGCACCTAAAGTTTTTAAATCATTGTTGTTAGGTGTATTTTGCATTTTAAAGTAAGGAACACCGCCCCCAACTACTTTACCAATAATATATCCTAAAGCACCAAAGTCAGCACCTTTTAGTTTGCAGGAAACATTAACCACCAAGTTTGCTTTTCTATTATGGTCTAAATGGAATCCATAGAGTGGAGTTTTACCAACAATAGCTGCTGCGAGTGCTGCCGGTCCTCCTTCACGATTAGTTCTGGCACCAATGACAGAGTTTCCATATGCAACAGCAGATGATTCAGACCAAGAAATGTGGTCTCTAAATCTTGGAACGTTACCAACCAGGTATGGAGTGCAAGTACAAGTTTTTGCTATTCCTAAATTTGCATAAGCATCAACAATATCATTCTGTTTTAATGCAAAATACTCTGGAAAACCCAACTCCTCCCAATTGTCTAAATCTGTTCCAGGTGGATTGAGTGAAGCGTTTACACTAGCTTTTCCTGATCCATCACTAGCCAAATCTTGTAAATATTCTAAACCAGCATCCCCAATTGTTTTATAAGAAACACCGGATACCTGTGCAGAAGTAATGTCAACTAATTTAGAAGCACCATAGATATCTCCCAATGCAACGAGAATATCCATACTTTTTCTAATGGTTTCTCCTGCTTCACCATCGCACATTGCTTGTTCTTCTTTTGTTAAAAACATATTAATCATTTGTTAATTGGTATTCTACCATTTCATCAACCAAGTGTAGGAAGTTGTCTTTACTTTCATATGGAATCATTGCGCCTGCAGCAATGTCATGGCCTCCACCAGTACCATTGAAGTTGTTAGATGAATCTTTAAGAGCTTTTCCTAAATTAACACCTTTTGCAACCATATCCCTTGTGGTTCTGCCAGAGATTTTGATGTCTTTGTGAAGTCTTGAAAGACCCAATACCGGTTTTGAATCATCAAGTAGCTCAACTGAAAGACCTATGCTTGCAATTGTACCCATTACAGATTTCAATACTTTATCTTCAGAATATAAGTATTGAATAGAATTTAATTGTTCGGCACCTTCCTTTTTAACCCATTCAAGCCCTTTAACAATTTGGTCACGGTATTGACGTTGTAATTTCAATGCCGCATCAAGTGCCTGGTCTTTTTCACCAAGTGCAATGCTTAAACCAAGGCCCTGTTTTTTGTTTTTACCACAGGCATCAAGAATATAGGAATATTCCTCCAAATCACGAAGCATTGGGTTTTCCTTAGGAATAACATAACAATCACCGAAAATATCTGGATTTATAGAAATAAGAGCTTCCTTAAGCAAGTCTTTTTCTTCATCTTCCATATCGGTGAATTTGATTCCATAAGATAGGTTCATTCTCTCTAAAAATTCACGAGCACCGTCTAAGTCCCCACTGATTTTTGGAAGTGGTGGTGAGAAGGTGTAAGCCAGGGATTTAAAAATCGGTTCAGATGCTTTTGAAACTATTTTTAAACCTTCATGAATTTCCATAGTTCCACTTTCAACTGCATCATCAACAATCAGTTTATTTACCCCTCTAAAACCGTCCTGACCTTGCATGTCACCAAATGCACCAACCAGTGCAAAATAAGCAAGATGTTTTTTATCCAAATCACGAACAGTTAAATAAGCTGAGCCCGCACCAGATAAATCTCTACTTCCATCAATCTCAAATAAATGAGGATTTACATGGACGACATTGCTTTCGCTGTCTGTGTCATCTACCTGATGGTGATCTGCAACAATAACATCATGCTTATAAGTGTTAAATTCCTTTATAAATGGACTGCCCATATCTGAAAATATGAACAATTCATATTTTTCACTTCTAAGCTGATTTACAATATCCTCCTTAAGACGAGGAATTATTGTAGTGTGGAATTGAACATCTTCTTCGGCTAAAGCATTAGCTATAACTGCTGCTGCTGATATTCCATCAGCATCGTTATGAGAAATTATTCTTATAACACTATCCTTTTCAATATGCTCTTTGAGCATATCACAAGCTTCGCTAGCTCTATTTAACAAGGAGTGCTGCTTCTTTTGGATTATATCTCCAACCTTCTGGTAATGCACCTTCACTTACATAGTAAGATGCTAATTTTCTGATTCTAGATTCGATAATAGTTAAACCTCTTTTAGAGTGTAAATCCTTAGGATTTTCATCTAAGTGGTCTCTGATATTAACTGCTCTTTTGATTAAGTTTAATAAGTCTTCTGGGTATTCTCCAGCTTGACCGTTTCTTTTTAAAATTTGGGTGATTCTTTCACCGGTTACATCTTTTACGGATGGAATTCCGTATTGGTCTCTTAAGATAATACCGATTTGAGAAGTACTTTTACCTTCTTTGTTAAATTTTAAAATCATTTCTTCAATTTCTTCGTCACTGTAAGTTACCCATTCTGGTCTTGCCATAATATAAACCTCTTTAAATTTTTTAAATCTTAAATAAGCCCAAATAAACAGAAAATAATGTTACTCTTGACTAGAATACCATTTGATAAATTTTTCTAATGAATTTTTTCTATGTGAAAATTGGTTTTTCTCATCAGTTGTAAGCTCTCCGAATGTCTTACCCTCACTTGGAACATAAAACAAAGGATCAAAAGCAAATCCTAAATTTCCTCGCTCTTCAACTGCGATTTCACCTTCAACCTTGCCTAAAAAAGTCTTGGGCTCAGAATTGGGGGCACAGTACCCAATAACTGACCTGAATTCGGCATAACGGTCATCAGTATCAGTTAAAAGCTTTAAAATTCCCTGATTTCCAATAGTATCCTGAACATAATGAGAATACACTCCTGGAAAATCATTCAAAGCTCTAATGAATAAACCAGCATCTTCAACAATCACAGGTTTGTCAAGCTTACGACAAGCATATTTTGCGCCTGATATGGCCACTTCCTCAAGAGTTCCTTGGGGTTCAACATAGCCCAAATCAATATGCTCTAAGTTAATGTCATAATCTTTGAAAATATTCTCTGCTTCTTTAACTTTATGTTCGTTACCAGTTATAAATGTTATCATATTCTAAAATATGAATTCATTTTTTTATATAGTTAATGTAAAAATTAGTGAGTATATCTTCCACGGGATTCAATGTCAGATATTGTATTGACGATTGATTCATTTCCATACCCCTTTAAAACCAAATCAAAGTATCTGATAGCTAAATTATAATCAATACTCTGCAGAGATTTCTTTAAAACAAGCAGGTCTACAGCCTTATCTTCATTGAGGGTAGAGTATCTTCCAAGGCCGAAATCTATGAAAACAAGTTTATCGCCTTGAAGCAGAATATTTGATGTTGTAATATCTCCGTGAATAATGTCAGCAGAATGCAATTTTGCAATTTCTGCACCAATCTTGAATGCCAAATCATCATCTATTACATCTTTAAGCATAGACCCCTCAATTTCCTCCATTACAATGGCCTTGCTCTCCAAATCAACATCATATAATATTGGGGTTTTTACGCCTGCCCTTTTAGCATCACTTAATAGCTTGGCTTCCTCTTTGGTTCTTGCATTTCTTATCTTATCATCAATTTCAGATATTCTGTAGCCTTTAGGGACTCTATCTTTTATGACGGCCTTTTCACCCAAATAAGAAGATTTGACAATGTTTGACTCAGCACCCTTTGCAATCAAGTCATCTGACAATTTTAGGTAGGTTTTTGTATTGTCAATCCATGGAATGTCAACTTCATCGGTTCTGAACTTTTGTATTATTCCTGTCTCGGACAATTCCATCGGTCCAAATTCCCTACACATCAAAAGACCCAACCATGCAATCATGACTCCATTATCACCGCAGAGTTTCATTTCTGGCATGTAGAATTTAGCACCATGTTCTTCAGACATTGTCTTAAGCATTTCACGTAATCTTGAATTGGCTGAAACACCACCACAAAGCATTACCTCATCCTTTTGTGTGTGTGACAAGGCACGTTCAGTTACTTCAACAAGCATTGAAAAGGCAGTTTCCTGAAGTGAAAAACAAACATCTTCGATTGGAGTTCCTTTTTCGACTTCCCTGATTGCTGCTGAGAGCAGTCCTGAAAATGAAAAGTCCATACCCTTTACAACATATGGCAAATCAACATATGAACCCTTTTTGGCAAGCTTTTCGATTACCGGTCCTCCAGGATGGCCCAAACCTGTTTCACGTCCGAAATGGTCAAGGCAGTTTCCAACTGCAATGTCCAATGTTTCGCCGAAAATCCTGTATCTTCCACTTTCATAGGCGATTACCTGACTATTTCCGCCACTTACATAAAGTGAAACGGGATTTACCGCACCGGTATCAAGCTTTCCAACTTCAACGTGACCAATACAGTGATTGACACCAATTATTGGTTTATTTAAAGACAGTGCAAGTGATCTTGCTGATGTTGCAACAATTCTTAAAGCCGGACCGAGGCCGGGACCCTGTGAAAAAGAAATCAAATCAATGTCATCATATGTTAGACCTGATTGTGTTAAAGCTTCAGGAATCAATTTGGGAATCCATTCTGCATGGTGTTCAGCTGCCAATCTCGGATGGATACCTCCCTCTTCTGGAAATAGCTGTTTTCCAGCCATTCCCAATATATTCCCATCGCTGTCAACAATACCTACACCGGTTTTTTCTGCTGTTCCTTCAATTCCTAAACTTATCAAAACAATCAACTAAAAAAATTAATTAATTACTATATTACTAACTAAGAATATAAAAATATTTTTTAAATTTAAAAAACAAAAGTGAAAGCATGGGATTTTATAGTGCAAATACCCCTGAACAGAAAAGGGTTAAAAAATTAACAGGCGACATTAATATTAGCGATATGTTTAAAAACGAATGTGAAACAAGAGGAATACCAATTTACAATGCATACAATATTCAAAAAAGATTATTGCATGAAGTGGAACAGGAACAATTGGTTGGTGTCAAAGCTGTAGATGACAGATTAATGGAGCTGCTTGACGAGAGGTCAAAAAACAAGGTAACACACCGATACGTGGACTTCATTTCAAATGAAGACAGTGCCTCAAGAGGAGTTATACCTCCAAGAGGAGATGAAAAGACATCTTTACCACCAAAAAATGAAATTAAAATCCCACCAAGAGCAAGAGATGGTAAAGAATACTTCAGAGATGATGAATTACCAGAAAAAGAAATGTTAAAGAAAATTATGCTTCAAAATAAAAAGATTATTAATCAAAATAAAATAATCATAGAACAGCTAAAAAAATTAGGTGAAAAGAATGATTGATGGAATTACAACTTACGGATCAACTGAATTAATCGAAAAATTACAGGCTTGCGAGGATCCAGTATTTTTAGTGACAATCGGAACAACCGACACTTCCAAAATACCAGGACTTTCCGGAGCAGGAGCTACACCTGAATTAACTGAATTTACACCTGCTGCAGATGCTGAATTTTTGTGTTTGGGCCAAGTCCGTTGTACTGATGCAGCTGCTGAGACTGTAGTTGACGGAGCAGCAGCACCCACCCCTGCAAGACTTACAAAAGCATCACTTCAACTTGCCAACATTCCATTTGTTATTATTGATGCAGGTTCTAAAATCAAACCAGATGTTGAATATGTCAGTTTTGGAAAAGAATACGGAAGAGACATAAGAACAGGTAAAGGTATCTTAAACCCACTTGAAATCTTTGAAAACGGTAAAGAATTAGGTGCCGAGTTATCCTCAAGACATGAAATGCTCATCATCGGCGAAAGTATACCTGCAGGAACAACTACCGCATTAGGTGTCCTAAAAGCATTAGGATATGAAGCTAATGAAAAGGTCAGCGGAAGTATGCCTCACAATCCTCATGATTTAAAATCAAAAGTCGTGGATGAAGGACTTGAAAATGCCGGAATCGTACCTGGCGAAGCTGATGCGATACAAGCTATCGGCGCAGTGGGAGATCCTACACTACCCGCAATAGCCGGTTTGGTATTAGGTTCTGACATTCCTATTATTTTAGCTGGAGGAACACAAATGGCCGCAGTATGCGCCATTATCAAATCAGTCCAACCTAACTTTGATTTCTCAAGAATAAACTTGGCAACAACCGTCTTTGTTGCGGCTGATGAAACAGCAGACTTGTTTGGAATTTTAGACCAAATTGACGATAACATTACCGTTAATGTTGTTGACCCAAGATTTGAAGAATCAGAACATGAAGGATTGAAAAATTACCTAACAGGATTTGTAAAAGAAGGAGCTGGAGCTGGAGGAGCAATGTTTACAGCGCTTGTCTTAGGAAATTCTGTTGAAAAATTAAGAAAAAAAATAGAAAAAGTATGTAAATAGAGATTTAATTAATCTCTATACAATCTCTTTTTTTAAAATATATGAGCGATTGAGCCCACAAACACAATAATACTTATCACCCAACAGTAATAAGAAAATACATCAAGGTTTCTATTTTGGATTAAATCTAACATCCATTTAATAGCTAAATAACCTGCAATAATTGATACGATAAATCCTAAAAATATAGGTAAAAAATTTGTATCCATTGCAGAGCCAATGTCTTTTAATTTAAAAACAAAAGCTCCAAAAATTGCTGGGATTGATAATATAAAACTGAATTTTGCTGCAAACTCTTTTTCAAGCCCTATTGTTAAACCTGCAGCTATTGTTGTACCTGATCTTGAAAGACCCGGCAATAATGCGCATGCCTGACCTAATCCCATGAAAAATGATTCTTTTGCGGAAATATTGTTTAGATTAATATTTCCACTTGACATCCTTTGAGATAAATAAAGGATGGTACCGGTTACAAACAGGAAAAATGCCGGAACATATAGTGCTCCCGCAAACAGTGAATCTACAGCATCTTCAAATAGGACTCCTGCAATACCAACAGGAATAGTGGCCAATATAACATACCAAGCAAGTCTTTTATATGGGTCTTGTCTGAATCCTTCCTTGAATCTCCCCTGAAGGATATCTCCAATACTTAACCACCATGATTTAAGCATTTTAATGATATCATATCTAAAGAACCATAAAACTGCAATTAATGTTCCCAAGTGTAGGAAAACATCAAAAGCAAGAGAGCTTTCGACCCCCAATAGCTTTTGAGCAAAAACTAGATGTGCAGAACTACTAACTGGTAAAAATTCTGTCAATCCTTGAACAATACCAATTAATATTGCTTGAAGTATATCCATAATCTACCTCTAAATGTAAGTTAACCAGCCGTATTTATCTTCTACTTTAGCTTCAACAATGTCAAAGAATGCAGTTTGTATTTTTTCTGAAATTGGGCCTCTTTTACCTATTCCGATTGTTCTGTGGTCAATTGAACGGATTGGTGTAACTTCAGCAGCAGTTCCAGTGAAGAATACTTCATCTGCAAAGTATAACCTTTCTCTTGAAATTGTTTCTTCCACAACTTCATAGCCTAAATCACGTGCGACAGTCATGATAGAGTCTCTTGTGATTCCTCTAAGGTTGGATGAACCGAGTGTTGGAGTGTATAGTTTTTCACCTTCAACTAAAAAGATGTTTTCTCCACTACCTTCTGAAACATGCCCTTCATAGTCTAACATGATTGCTTCATCAAATCCATTGTCAATTGCTTCGAGTTTTGCAAGTTGTGAGTTCATATAGTTAGCTCCACATTTTGCAAGTGTTGGGAAAGTGTCAGGTGCTGGTTTTCTCCATGATGAAACACCTATGTCTACACCATTTTCCATTCCTTCTTCACCAAGGTATGATCCCCATTCCCATGCTGCAATTGCAACATTTACAGGACAACCTAATGGATTTACTCCTAACTCTCCATATCCTCTAAATACGATAGGGCGTATGTAGCAGCCGTCGAGTTCATTTATACGGACAGTTTCGATGATTGCTTCAGCTATTTCTTCTTGTGTATATGGAATATCCATTTTGTACACTTTTGCTGAGTCAAATAAACGTTGTACATGTTCTTCTAGGCGATATACCGCTACTCCTTTTTCATTGGAGTATGCACGAATACCTTCAAAAACACTAGTTCCATAATGGACCACGTGAGAAAGTACTGAAATATTTGCATCTTTCCATTCAACAAATTCTCCGTCAATCCAAACTTTTGTTGCTTTGTCGTCCCAAGCCATTTTATCACATCATATTTTTTATGATTTTAATTATGTTTTTATATATATTTAAATTTTCATAGTCAAAATTTGGAATAATAGAAACATATATATAATAGTAAATTCATAATAATATTTGTTGGTTCCGTGGTCTAGTGGTATGATACCTCCCTTACAAGGAGGGGATCACGAGTTCGAGTCTCGTCGGAACCACTCTAATTTTATTTTTGAAATTTTCATTTTCTAGTCTACTTTTTCGTTGATTTTAAGAGAAAAAATACGCATAATTCTCATTATTTTTGTTAGAAAAATTTTAAATTTATAGCCAATTGTATAATTTTTTTTCAAATTTCTTAAAAATTGAACAATATTCAATAAAATTTATAATCAATGATTAAAAATATCAAATAATAAAATTTAAATAGTTTCTTAATTAAAATTATAACTATCGAAAAAGGAGACTTAATTATGGTAGTTAAAATTGCTATTATTAAAAGTGGTAATATTGGTACTTCACCAGTAATTGACCTATTGTTAGACGAAAGAGCAGACAGACCAAATATCGATGTAAGAACTTTTGGATCTGGAGCAAAAATGAACCCTGAACAAGTAGAAGACGTCGTGCCTAAAATAGACGCATTCGAACCTGATTTCGCAATTTTCATAAGCCCAAACCCAGGAGCACCTGGACCAGCTAAAGCAAGAGAATTATTATCTGCAAAAGACATTCCTGCTATTATCATTGGTGACGCACCAGGTAAAGGTAAGAAAGACGAAATGGACGAACAAGGTTTAGGATACATCATCGTTATGTCTGACCCAATGATTGGTGCAAAAAGAGAATGGTTAGACCCAACTGAAATGGCAATCTTCAACTCCGACATCTTAAAAGTATTAGCAGAAACCGGAGCATTAAGATTAGTCCAAAAAACTATTGACGATGTAATTGCACAAGCAGAAGCAGGATCAATTGAATTACCTAAACTCATAATCACTGCTGAAAAAGCTGCAGAAGCTGGTGGATTCGCAAACCCATACGCAAAAGCAAAAGCTATCGCTGCATACGAAATGGCAGCATCCGTTGCTAACTTAGACATGAAAGGTTGTTTCATGACCAAAGGTTTCGAAAACTTCATCCCATTAGTAGCTGCTGCTCACGAAATCGCTGCATGTGCTGCTAAATTAGCACAAGAAGCAAGAGAAATCGAAAAAGCAAATGATACTGTTTTAAGAACCCCTCACATGAAAGAAGGTAACCCAGGTTCAAAAACAGACTTAATCTCTAAACCAGAATAAGTAGCTTATCGCTACTTTCTTTTTTTATTTTTACTTTTTTTTATAGAAATTTTAGAAAACTAGCTAATTTTATCAATATTTTTAGAAAAATAGATTTTTTTGAATAAGGATAAATTAATACCCTTACTCAAAGACAAACTAAAATAGGTCGCAATGACCATTAACATCTCTTTGATGTCATTACAACATATGATTTTTTTAGTATATAAAACTTCTTATTTTCATTTTTTTACATTATTAAGTCAATATTGCTTAATTAAATTAATTATAATGATAAATAAATATTGATTTTTAAAAATAGGTAGTTCTAAATAACTATAAATAAATATAAATAATTCTAAAACACAATAAAATAAAGACAAACTAAAAAGGTGTTTTAATGATATCAAAGAGAAATATTGTAATACACTCCTATCAATGGAGGAATAGTAATGGCTGTTGAAAATTTAGTACTTGCTTTCTCTTATGTTTTATTGGCAAGCTACTATTTGTTGTTGTCCATTAACTTGTTAATGAATTAACAACATATGATGTCGAAAGGGAAGTACAGTTGGATTTTATCCTAAATTTTTCTATCTAATAGCTTTTAATATGTGTTTTATAATTTCCCTTTTTACACATAGTCAAAAAAATAAAAATAGATAGCTAAATTAATAGCTATAATACGCCTTTTGTTGAAGGAATTTGGTCATGTTCAACTTTAATTGCCTCTTTTAAGGATTTGGCAAATGCTTTAAAAACCGCTTCTGCCTTGTGGTGATCGTTTGCACCTTCAACAGTTCCATAAATATTCAGTTTTGCTGAACTTGAAAATGACTCGAAAAAGTGAATTATAACATCTGCAGTCATATCACCAATTTTATCGTTTTTAAAGTCTAGTTTCATATTGCAGTAACTGCGTCCACTTATATCAATTGCAACTGTTGCAATAGATTCATCCATTGGCACCATTGCATGTGCCATTCTTTTTATTCCTTTCTTATCTCCAATCGCTTCAAGAAATACTTCGCCAAGTAATATTCCAATGTCTTCAATAGTGTGGTGATCATCGATTTCAATGTCGCCTTTTGCATCGACATCCAAGTCTATCATGGAATGCTTTGAAAATGATTCCAACATGTGGTTGAAGAAGTTAACACCTGTGGAGATGTTATATTTACCTTCACCGTCAAGATTCATTTTTATTGTGATATCAGTTTCTTGAGTTTTTCTTGAAAGATTTGCAATTCTAGTCATAATCTAACCTATCAAATTATTAATTTTAGCTTAAAGGATTTATGCTTCTTCACCCGGACGTACTATTTTAATGCAGTCTTCAGGGCATTTCATTGCGCATATTGTACAGACATGACAATATCTTAAATCCAATATATGTGCAACGCGATTAATCTTCCAAATTTTAGCTGCTTTTGGACAAATGTCATAACAGTTACCACATCCTGTGCATTTATCCTCATCAACCAAAATCTGCAACATATTATCCCTCAAATCATAATTTTAATGTAGCAACAGACATTGCCTTAAATCCGACATAGACTTCCTTACCTATGTTTAAATTAAGCTCTTTTTCAGCGGATACTGTAATATCTGAGCATATGATAACTCCACCCACGTTGATTTTAACACGAATAATCTCCCCCTCGAGTTTCATCTCAACGATTTGGCCTTTTAAGATATTACGAATACTTGAAGCTTGAGGTTCCAACATTAAAAAGATATTGTCATAACTAATCAATGCTAAAATTCTATCTCCAATTTCATAATTCCTATTTAAAGGAGCATTAATCTCAAACTCTTCCATTTTGATTGTCATGACACCCTTGATGTCATTGATGTCAACTATCTCGGCTTCGATTTCGTTAACGTCCTTGTGAAGCTCCATAATAGCATTAATCTTTTTACATTCTTTTAAGATAGAGTAACCTTCTTCAGTAAGAGAAGTTCCTCCACCTCCACCTTTTCCACCTTTAGTGGTACTTACTACTTTTACAGTTAATGTTGATTCCATTTTCTCAATGTAGTTAAGAGCAGTCCTATAAGAAACCTTTATTTCCTTAGCAGCTTTTGTTAAAGAACCAGTTTCTAAAATGGACTCTAAAAGTTGATATTTTTTACTATCAAGTAAAAAAGAGTTACCGTCCACATTGATTTTATACTCAACACCAGCTTTTACATCAGCCATATTATAATCCCCCGAAATATAATATTATTATGTATTTTTGTTATAATTAAATAATTTTTCTATTTTCTAAATTCTATTTTTTCGACAAAGTTTAAGAGTTTATCGACGATTTTAGACAAAGGTCCGAATCTAGATGAAAGATGTCTTAAACTTTCGATATCGTCTTTTTGGAAGAACTTAACCAAAATTAAACTAAAGAAATAGACAATAATACATGCAAATATACCTGGGAATAACCATAATGTATCTTTTGGAATGAAGTATGCAAATACTCCCATTATTGTAGCTGCGACCAATATCTTTATAATAGATTTTGTTGGGGCTTTTGTTTTGGTTAACTTAAAAACGAAGTAGATACATGGTATCATCATTAAAAAACATGCTATACTGGTTGCCAATGCCCCACCGGCAATTCCCAATATTGGAACCATAACCCAGTTTAGGACACCAGTTACAAATGCTCCTCCAATAAGAATATACATTGGAATTCTTGGATTACCGATTCCCTGAATGATACTTGTTGAAATAGCAAATATTGAATAAAATGTCATACCAAGTGACAAAATTGCAAGTGCAGTTGCCCCTGCAACATAAGCCGGATTTTTAAAGTATAAAACCCTTAATGTAGGGGTTGCAAACAGTGCCAGTCCTACACACATCGGAACAACAAAGAGTAATGAGTATTTATACGCCTCTGAAACATATTTTTGAAGGGTTTGTGTGTCTTTAAGCTTGAAAGCTTCAGAAGATGCAGGCAGAATTGTTGTTGCAACAGAAATTGAAATCATCAAAGGAAGTCTTGCGATTGGATCGGCTGCTGCAAAAAATCCGACATCATCAAAAGTCAAAAACTTACCCATTACAATGGTACAAATGTTATAAATAAGCATTTCAGCGATAGCTGTGACAATAACCGGAATGGAAAACTTAACTAACATTGTTGCAAGTTTAAATTCATCCTTAAATGTGAATTTGAATCCTTCACTTGAAGGGGGAATGTATTTGCCCATGTGGAATTTGAAAATATAAATCGCTGATAGTGTGGCAAATGCAAATCCTAAAACTGTACCCCACAACGCACCAACGGTGGAAAGTCCAATTAAAACAAATGCGGTTGCAAATAAAATCATACCCAACTGCTCAACGGCCCTGGTGTATACAATATACTCCATCTTGTATACTCCCTGAAATGCCCCTCTAAAAGCACCTACAACAACACTAAAAGGAGTAATGAGACCTACAATTTGAAGAGGAACCAAAGCAGCGGGTTTGCCTAAGTAATCATAAGCAAGATATGGAGCTACAACAAAAATCATCAAAACTCCAAAGAACAATCCTAAAAATACCATTATCTTCAAGGCCGTAAAAATCGTTTGCCTGGCCATGTCATGCTCATCGACCGCCTCATACTCAGCAACATATTTTGCAATTGCCGGAGGAAGTCCACCAGCAGATAATGTTTGGAAAATTCCCTGAAATGGCAAAGTGATACCCAATATTCCATAGGCAGTTGGTCCAAGCAATATAGCCATTAAAAAACGGTAAATATAACCACCGATACGGAAGATTATATTGCCTATGAAAATTATCAAACTACCACGAATTAACTTATTTGCCATAATAATTACCTAAAATTAATATAATCACTTTAAAATATTTAAATGTACTTATTTAGAAAATTTTTAAATTCATGCAATGTCCTATCCAGGGACTCCATTCCATATGTATCATTTTGAATATCTTCTAAAGAGTCGTTTGACCAAAATGAAGCGCCCAAATTAGAACCGAATGGTCCTCCGCTGACCGGAATAATGCCGTGTATCATGTAATATGTAATGATTTTTAAATGGGCAAAGTCCTGGCCACCTGTACGGTCGCCTCCAACAGCAATGCTCATTCCAATTTTACCCCTTAAGAGATTATAGTCAATCGCCTCCAGGGCCCTTGTTCGATCCATTATTGCCGCCAGGTTGGATGAAATACCTCCACTTTGGATTGGAGTTGCAATTATAATCCCATCTGCCTTTTTGAGGTTTTCATAGACTTCGGTCATGTCATCCCTGATTATGCACTCCTTGTTTTCCAAACAATAGTCGCAGTGCATGCACGGTTTGATGTCTTTAGCCTGGCATGTAAACATTTCACACTCAAAATCATCTTGGGCGAGTTTGTCTAAGGCATTTTTCAATACATATTCAGTTGTATTATTCCTTGGACTTGCACAAATTCCAAATATATACATACAACAATATTTATTAGAAGTAAATAATAAATTTAATACTAAGGGATAATCATGAAATACGGAAAAGGGATTGTAAAAAAATATTCAAGAGAATACAACAGGACACTTAAAAACGGTGAGAAGAAAAAATACACAACCGAGCAGATTCAAATTACAGTGCCTAAAAACGAAGACATCTACACAAATAAAGAAGAAGTCCTTATTATCCCTAACAGCGAAATTGAAGGTTTTAAAAACATTATCCAAGAAAACGAAGACTTAAAGATTGCTAATTACTTACACACTCAGGAGTTAGAGGCGATGGAAAGACAATTTAGAGAAAATACAAGCCCTTCTACTTTTAATTATGAAGAAAAGATTGAAAGCCTAAGAGACAAACATTCCAAATTAATAATTGAAAACGAAAACTTGAAAACCAAGTTTGTCAATATCAAAACGGAAAATGAAAACTTGAAAACAAAATATTCAAGCATTAAAGAGGAAAACAAAAATCTCAAAAACAAATGTCATAATTTAAGGGAAGAACACGACTCCATTCGTGAAAGTTACAATCAAGTTTCAAGCAAATATGATCAGCTAAAGCAGGAAAGTCTCAATACCAGGACAAGCTATGCTGAAATGTATGAAATCAACGAAGATTTGGAAAAAGATTATGATAACCTTCGCCTGGAATATAATGATTTGGTTGATAAATACAATAATTTAGAAGAAGAGCTATATAGACTTAAAACATCAAAAAGCCGTGATGAGTATATAGCCAATAAAGTTAAAGAATTTATTTTAAAAAGTGGAAATTAGAGAGTTTTGTAGTCATCCTGAAACTCTGGATTCCATCTCTTAAGGCCTGGAATAAACATTGCAGTAATACCTGTTGCCTGTGTTTCAGGTAATCTCGGATTTTTCTCCATCATTTCTTTTGTTTTTCTTACAATCATCTCTTGTAAGGTTATATCCGGTTCTGTATATTCACCATTCTGATAGCAATCGATACAAAATTCATCGTTTGGACTGCCATCCTTGTTTGTTCCGTAATCTTCTCTGACAATTGGTCTTCCGCAGGAATTGCAAAAACCCATAATAAAAACTCCTTTTAAAAAATAGAAAAAGTGTAAATTAGATTGAATCTAATTTACTAGTCGTCTTTTACTTCGATATTTTCGTCTTCATCCATTGCAAGTCTCATGTTGTCTGGATCTGGGTCAAAGTGTTCTAAGAAGTCTTGTGCAGCTCTTCTTACATCTCTTGAACCGATGATGTATCTACCTGCAATGATGATGTTTGCACCTTTACCGATTGCTTCTTCGACATTGTTAGGTTTAATTCCACCAGCAACAGCGATTAAACCATTTTCACCAAGAATTGCTTTAATGTCTTTAATGTTACCCCATTCAGTCATATCACTGGTGTCTTCACCGTGTTCTGCTCTGTAAGTTTCCATATCAACATTTCTGTGTAATAAAACAATGTCCGGTTTTAAGTCTTCAGGAAGTTTAGCTAATTTTTTCTCGAATTCAGCAACGTTCATCATATCAAGGATGGAATAAATACCTTGTTTTTGAGTTTCATGGATTGCTTTTGCAATTGATTCAACAGTACCGAGACCGGAAATAGCAACTGCATCTGCGGTTTCGTCTGCTGCCATTTTAACTTCCACACGACCTACGTCTAAAGTCTTTAAATCAGCAATAATGAATGCATCAGGACGTAGCGCTCTGATTTTTCCAATAATTCCAACACCGAATTTTTTAACAAGTGGTGTGCCTGCTTCAAGCAAGATTCTGTCGTTATCTGGTAAATCTTTGATGATTTTTTCCATTGCAACTTCATTGTCAAGGTCAAGTGCAACTTGCAAGTATGGTGGGCTCCAGAGTTTTTTGACTTTGAATCCCATAATTGGATGAGTTCCACGATCTTTTTCTGCAAGTACCTTTTCGATGGATGGGTATCCTTCCATTGCTCTTCTGATTGCCAATTTGGTTGCACCGTAATTGTATTGGTATATTTTCCTGAAATCTTTTGCAGAAGGATCAATGAATACACTTACATTGATTACAATGTCTTCCACAATGTCTTTTGGAATATATCCGTCTTCCACTGCATCAGCTACTGCTCTTGCAACAGCGGTTTGTGCAGGTCCAAATATTTTACTAGCATCGTCTAAATCGCCAACGGTAACTTTAGGAATGATTAAAGTTGCCGGTTTTGTCATTAAGTTTGGTCTAATTACACTTGTTAAAGGAGTGTGTCCTACAGATAAGTTTGATAAACCATTAGCAAAAGCTTGACCTACAGGGCCAAATTTGTCACCAATTAATAAATCAATGTGAGCTAATTCAGGTCCATCTCCAATAAGAGCTTCTCCTATTCTATACATTGGGTCCATTAAATTTCCTCCATATAATAATATAAGTTTAATTTTTTAAATAATTATTGGAAATTAATCCTTCTTGAGATATCCTTAGGTAAAGGCAATCTCCTGAAAGGTTTTCCTTCACATTTAGCATTAATTTCAGCTATTAATTCTTCAACTGTCATTTCAACCTTTTCACCAGTTTCACGAACAGTTACCTGGAATTTGCCTGATTCCACTTCTTTATCACCAATGACAAACATATACGGAATCCATTCCTTAGCTGCATTTCTGATTTTCTTACCGACACTTTCATCCCTGTCATCAACATCCACACGAATGTTAGAAGCATTAATCTTATCATATAATTCATCTGCAAAGTCCTTGTGGGATTCTCCAACGGTTAAAATTCTTGCCTGGATAGGACTTAACCAAGTAGGCAACATTGGGGAACGTTCATTAATTTCTATTGCAGTCTTTTCAAGCATTGCACATAATACTCTTTCAATACTTCCAGTCGGTGAAGTGTGCAATATTGTTGGGTTATGCTGTTTGCCATCTTCGCCCAGGTAGGTAATGTCAAATCTTTTTCCACTTTCAACATCGATTTGAACAGTTGGATTTTCAATTGGACGACCTAATGCATCAATATTTGCCAAATCGATTTTACATACCCAGTAATGATGTCTTTCCGGTAAAATTTCTAAAAGAATTGGTTTATTGAACTTACGAGCAATTTCATACATCCATTCCTCATTTTCTTCAAAGAAGTCTTGAGTTGCTCTAAAAATTACTTCAAAGTCTAAATCTAAATCTTTACCTGTTTGCATACACATGTCAGTTTGTTGAGAGAATTCTTCTAAAGAGGAAGGTACATCACAACAGAATGAGTGACAATCAGGCATTGTGAAAGCTCTTAATCTTTTAAGACCAACAACTTCACCTTTTTTCTCAAAACGAAAACTGTATCTGGTTAATTCGAAAATTTTAGCAGGGAAATTTTTCCATGTCAAATATGAATCAGCCATTAATCTAAATGCACCAAAACAAGCCGCAAATCTAAGCATTAAATTCTTTTTAGTGTCAGTCCTGTATTGTCTTTCACCAAATTTATAAGCATGTTCATAAATTGCTTGGTTGTCCAGATCATAGAAAATCGGAGTTTCAACAGGCATTGCTCCACGTTCGACAGTTAAATCATAAACATAATCGGCAAGCAAATCCCTGATTAATTTTCCTTTTGGATACCATCTGAGGTTACCGACATCGGATGCAGGTTCATAATCACAAATTTCCTTTTCCCTCATCAATTTCACATGAGGAGGTTCTCCTTCATCGGAAGCGCCGCATCCAAGTTCATAATCAACTAGTTGTTTGAAGGCCTTGTTTTCAAATTTAAAGTCTTCAATCTGTGTAATCTTGTCTCCTTCAAGAATTTGCCATTTGGAAGGTTTTCTTTCAACTTTTACCTCTTCCTCATCGGCAGTGATTGTTCTTGAAAGTTCACTTAACGGATGTCCCTTACAGGAAATCTCAAATGCCTTATACCATCCGAAAGGTACTCTTTTAACTGTTAAGTTTTCATCTGCAAGTGCCTGTTCGGCATCTTTCAGGATTTGAACTGCCACTTTTGGAGAGCTTAATGATGAAGATAAGTGAGCATATGGATAAAGTACTATATTTTCCGCCTTAACTTGATCATTAGCATTTATGACCTCTTTAACTAAGTTTTTAACAATACCTTCTGGATTATTTTCATCGTCTTTTTCAACAGCTGTAAATACCACTAGAGAATCATCAAAGGAACCAGCATGTTTAGCCTCTTCAATCTCTTCGGCTACAGGTGTTTTATTCTTTACATTATAATTTAAATAATCAGAATGAATAAGAAGTATTCTCATTTAATCACCATATATTAGTGATTAAATTTTTGATTTTAATGTTATATATAAATTAGGAAAATGGAAAATACCGGTCAAAAAAAAGTGTTTTAAATATTACTTTTAGGTGATTGTAAACTAAAAGTAGTCAGGATTAATGTGAATTTAATTAATCAACAGTGATATTTTGTTGAATCTTAAAAAAAGTTTATGGTTTTTTATTAATGTGATGTATGGTTAAAAAAATAAAAAAAGAATAGAGATTAAAAATCTCTATTTTTTAATAACAAGTTTTTTACTAACAGCGTCTTTTCCGTAAGTTGCTTTGTAAGTGTATTTACTACCAACTTTAAGTTTGCTTACCATAGCTTTAGTAACTTTCCAGTAACCAATACCTTTAGCATTAGTTGTTACTTTGTAGGTTGTGCCTCTGAATTTAATTTTGATAGTTTTCTTAGCAAGATATTTACCATCAACTTGTTTCAATGCAACTTTAACTTTAGTAACTGTACTGGATTTTTTAACTGCTTTGTTAGCAACTTTAAGTACGTGAGTAACTTTTACAGTGTTTTTAACTTTTGCATCTCCGCAGGAAGCTGTAATAGTGTATGATTTAGGAGCAAGTTTAGTAGTTTTAAATGCGTAGGTTGCATAACCTTCTGCATCAGTAGTAACTTTCTTAGTAGCACCGTTGATTACAATAGTTACAGTTTCACCAGCAGCAGGTACACCATCTTTAGTTACAAGAACTTTGTAGGTTGCAGTACCAGAGTAAACAACTGCAATGTTTTTGTTTTCTGAAATTACGTATACAGGAACACGTACATTAATAGCAGCAGTTTGAGCATCTTCAGAGTATATAGCAGATCCACCATATACAACTGTGATGTTGTGGTCACCAGCAGGAATGTCTGCTACAGGAATAATAGCAGCACCATTAGTTACTTCAGCACTAGCAACGTATACACCATCGACATAAATTCCAACAGCTAAAGTAGCTTTATTATCAATAGTTACGATAACATTAGCAACTTCTCCTAAGGTAATGTTGTTAGTTTTAACAACTAAGTTAGAAGGTAATTTTGCAACAGTGAAAGCAATAGTGTTTTGTCCAAATGTTAAGTTTGCGTCACCGTCGTAAACAGCTGTGAAAGTGTAATCGGTAGCTTCAAGTACACCAATGTTGTAAGTACCAACACCATCAACTAAAGGAACAGAGATATTAGTATTTAAACTTACACTATCACCTGTTGCGTATGGGATAGTAATAGTAAGAGTAGCATCTTCACCAATAGTTTGAGTGTTAACAGTAAGAGTAATTACAGGAGTACCTTGAGCAACAGTTACATTACCCATTACAGTGGTTTTATCGAAATTATCATTTCCGCCGTAAGCAACAGCAATATCGTGAACACCAGCACCTAATACACCAAGAGGAACAACTACAGGTTCACCAGCAGTGAAGATACCTTCAGTAACAGGGAGAGTGCCCATAATTATAGTGTATGCACCATCAGCATTGCTTGTAACGGTTACAGAAGCTGCTTCTGGGTAAGTAGCATCATTACCTACAATAGTAATAGTAGGAAGACCTTTAGCTACAGTTAAGTTACCAGTTGCAGGATCAGCAACATAATCGTTACTATCATACTCAACAGTGAAAGTGTAATCTCCAGCAGGAAGTGCGATAAGAGCAATAGTGTTTTCACCAGCAACTAAATCTCCAGTAGTATTATAATACATAATACCGCCTTTAGCTACTTTAATAGTGTAAGTACCAGCTTGGCCAGCTTTTACAACTACAGTAGCAACATTAGGATAAGCTACAGGTAAAGCATTAGCTTCAATAGTAGTAACTGCTTTTGCAATTTGGAATACATCACTAGTATTAGTTACACCAGTGTAGTTTTCGTTTTCAAGATAGTTTACTTTTGCAGTGTATTTACCACCATCTAAACCAACGATAGCAACGGTAGTAGCATTGTTTGCTGCTACAGCACCAACATCAATAGATTTAACAACAACGCCAGAAGCATCAACTATATCAATAGTGAAATTACCAGCAGCATCACTAATGAATGTTACAGTAGCATTGTCAGGGTAAGTTCCACCAGTTACAGCAGTAACATTTACAAATGGAGTGAGTTTTGCTATGGTGATTGTAATCACATCAGTAACGCCAGCGTAAATACTGTTACCAGTGTAAGTAACATTAAGTGTGTATTCACCAGCAGGTAAGTTAGATCCTAAATCAAAGGTGTAGTTTTTATCACCGTCTACAGTTACACTACCAACATCAGAAATGATAAGAGTACCAGTAATAGTAGCTTCATCATTTAAATTACCGAAAGTAACATTTACTTTAGCATCGTCTTTATAGGATGCATTATTGAAAGCAACGTTAATTACAGGAGTAATTTTAGTAACGTTGAATGTAGCTTGTTCTAAACCACCGTTGAAGTTAGGGTCATTTAACACTACAGTAATTACGTGTTCACCAAATGCAGTAACTTTAGGTATGGTTACATTAGCAGTTTCATTTACTAAAGGTAATTCTTGTTCAGCTAATATATCACTACTTATTTTAACTGTACCAGTACCATAAGGAACAGTGACAACAATAGTTACGTTATCATATACACTGTAAGTATCTTTAACATCAATGTTAATTACAGGAGTAGCTTTAGCTACATTAAAGACATATTGAGCTTCGTCAACTGTGAAATTACCATCAAGAACTGCTTTATCTACAGTAGCTGTGTAAGTACCATACCCTAACATGTTAAGTGTTTGAGTAACACTTGCCATGAAACCAGGAGTTGTTTCAATAGTTACATTGAACTCTTGAGTGCCTACTTTAATAGTATAAGTACCACTTACATTAGCAGATACAGTAGCAGTAGCGTTTTCAGGGTAAGTAACGTTAGTAACTTCAATAGTTAAATTAACTTTAGCTTGATTAATTTTAACAGTTGCAATATTAGGGTTTAAGTATGGCATGTAATCTTTAATGTTAGCAGTTAATTTAACAGAATAATCACCAATAGGTAAAACATCTAAAGTTACATTACCTTTACCGTTTACAACATTTACAGTGTAATCTTTTTCAGCTACAGTTACAATATATTCACCATCAGTATCTGATTCAACAACAACGACAGCATCTGCAAGGTAAGGTACCACAACATTAGCTACAGTTGGGTGAACAGGACCATAAGTAACAACAACATTAGCTTGTTCAGTAACTTCTGTGTAATTAGCATTTTTACTAGTTACAGTTACTAAATATGCGTTGATAGGTAATCCTTCAAAGTCGACTGCGACATCTGATGAGTTAACAAATACTTCTTGAGTAGCATCTCCAACACTTACGATGTAAGTACCGTTAATATTACTATTTACAATGTGTACAGTAACATTTGCAGGATATTCTACATTTGAAACACTAATATCAAATGTGGTAGTGCCTTTTGCTACTTCAAATGTAGTAGTGTTGAATGGAGTTGCACTTAAATCATAATATATGAATGCAGGATCTGATTCAATAGGAACTACTTTAATTGTGTAAGTTCCAGCACCTAAAAGTGGTAAATCAACTGTTTTATCAGTGTCATCACCGTTAATGTAAGCTAAAGGAGATGTTGCATCACCAAGGTAAATTGCATAACCTTTTTTGGTTGTAGCTTCAGTACCTTTAACAGTAGCAGTGAGTGTTACTTGAGATATGGCTGTACCATCATAGGTAATGTTAGTAGCAGCAATACTGTATTCAAGTAAACCTTTGGTAACTTCGAAAGTCTTGTTAAGTTTTACAGGGTCATAATAATCAATAGTAGCAGCTACATCAATAGTGTAAGTTCCAGGAAGCAAATCATCAGTAATTGTAGTTTCTTTAGCTTCACCAGCATTTAAAGTTACAGGATAGGTATTAATTACAGTAGTACCATTAAGTACGGTAATAGTGTAAGCTCCACCAACAGTTGCATTAAGGATTACAACAGGTTTATTTGGATAGGATACATCATCAACTGTTAAATTAACATCAACAGTACCTTTATTTACAGTGAAGTCAAGTGTATCAACTTTAGAATTTGTGTAGTTGTCATTTTCAGCAACAATACCCCATAATGCTAAAGTGTATGTACCAGGTAACATTTCAGTGAAAGTTACATTACCAGTACCATTTACAACAGTTACATCAAATACATCAGCACTGGATTCTGAACGAATTTGGTATTTACCGTCAACATTAGCAGTTACATATGCAATACCTTTAGTAGGATAATCTACATTAGCAACAGTAAATGTGGCAACTACAAGTCCTTTGTCAATAGTGAAAGTAGTTTGGTTAGTTTCGGATGGATAAAGTTCCATAATACTTTTTACAGTAGCTGTATAAGGACCAGGAGCTAAAACATCGAAAGTTACACTACCAGTTCCATCAACAACATGTACAGTATAAACATCACCAGTTTCTATTATTGTTACATTGTAATCACCATCAACATCAGCAGTTACAACTGCAGTAGCATTATCAGGATAATCTGCACCCATAGCTTCGATAGTAAGACTTTTTACAGCGCCTTTTACATTAAATGCGTTGGAAGTAGTACTATTTGCGAAACTTACATCATCACCAGGATATGAAAGTACAGCAGTGTAAGTACCAACACCAAGGGTTACATTTAATTTACTTGGTTCAGTAGGGCTATTTATTAAAGAAATAGGAATTTCTTTAACGGTTACATTTTTAGCATCTTTAATAGCAATAGTGAAGTTTACTGGAAAACTTACATCTGCAAGATAATAAGGTTGATAAGCGCCTAATTCAATAGTGGTATTTTGACCAAGAGTAGCATTATCAATATCCTTAATACGAAGGTAAACAGGCCATTTTTCTGCTTCAAATGTGAAGTCAGTGGAATTAGGATTATAGTTGTAATTATCACCAAGATATGCTACATTAATAGTGTATTTACCTAATGCAGTAATTTTATCAGCAGGAATTACTAAACCATTATCTTCTCCATCAGTAAGTGTACCTGTTGCGATAGTTTCACCATTCATGGTAATTACTAAAACACCATTAGGACCTAGACCAGTACCATGATTTGATAAATAAACATCAAGATCTACTTCGCGGTTAACTAAAGCTACTCCATATGTAAGAGTAACATTAATTTGTGGAGTTACTTTAGCAATAGTGATAGTTTTGTTAATCTCTTTTTCTTCAATATTGGTTAAATCAGTAGGTGTGAAATAAGCATAAAGTGTCCAATCACCAGCTTCATCATTATAAGCAGCAGGAATGGTAAATTCAGCAACACCATTAGATACTGCTACAGTACCAACGAGATTACTGTCAAACCATAACTCAACATTACCCTCGTAATCTTTAACAGTCACATTTACTTTAATATCTTTAAATAACTCAACTTGACCAACAACAATAGTCATTTCAGGAACAGCTTGAGATACTTTGAATGTAGTATTAGTAGTACACTCTTCGTATTTGTCGTCTAAAGCTTTAACTGTAATAATCCAGTCAGCAGCGTCGAGTTTACCTTTATTAATAGTTGCAGTACCATTAGTTAAAGCAACGGTTTCGAAATTATCAGCATCGCCTACTTTTACTACAGATACACTAGCATTACCAACATCTTTATTTAAAGTAATAGTGAATGTTGCATTATTACCATAAGTAATGTTTTCTACAGCAATGTCAATAGTAGTAGTTAATTTAGGTACTGTGAATGGAACAGTATCAGCATAATTAGCATAATTACCATCAGAAATAAATGTAATTTCTAAATCATAAGATCCAGGTTGTAAATTTGCATCGAAAGAAGCTGAACCAGTTACATGAGTACTTTGGATATATGTGTCACTACCAATTTTTGCAGTTATATAACCAGCTGCATCACTTGGTAATGCAATGCTAATAGTTTGTTCACCAATTTTAGTTTGATCAACAGTTATGTTTTTATCAGTTATTACAATTGTTTTTGCAGCTACTTCAAATGCTGGTTGATCATTTTTAGTAGCAGCATTGAAGTTATCATCTCCACCATATTGGATTAAAACAGAGTAACTTCCAGTAGCAGCATTTTCAATTACATAAGTTGCAACACCTGTTTTATTAAATGTTAAGGTTTCTTTAATACCACCAGGAGTAATACTAATATTAACATCACCAGTAGCGTATAAATCACCAAGGTCATCATCATGGAATGGAGTTGCAGTTATAGTAAGGTTAACATTATCATTCCATTTTGGAGTACCAGGTGCAAAAGTTAAAGTTAAAACAGTATCTTGTTTTACAGGAGCTATATTAACAGTAGCAGATACAACATCAGCAGCTGCTAAAGCAGTGTTGGTAATTTCAACTCTTTGTTCGCCATAACTTTTTGCATTAGCTTTACCACTTACATTTCCAGCTTCCCATGTAGGAGTAGTTGTTACTGCAACATCATTGAATGTAACAGCCCAAGTACCTACACCATATTCAACTTCTACAATATTATTATTATCATCCACAATACGGGATGTTCTATAATTAATTTCTTTAAAGTTAGTAGCAGGGTCAACAGAAGCTTCAACATAAATTGTAGATTCACTAGTTAATGAACCAGCCATAAGTGTTGCAAAATACAAAGTTCCATTATATGCATTATTATCTAAAGATAATTTTCCATAAGATACAATTCCACCATGAGCAGTTTCACCAGCAATGTCAAAAATACAATTATTCACGGTTAAATCACCATGTGCAGTGATTGCTCTATTATCATAATTAAAATTATTATAAAATGTAACATTGTCTAAAATTAATGTACTACCAGACTCGGTATAAATAGCACCACCATGTTCAGAAATTTGGGAATTCCATACTGCATTTTTTAAAATCATATTTTTTAAAGTTAATGTACCAGCAGAATTAACAATAAATATTCCACCTTTTCCATCAGCGTCAATTGTATGTCCTTGACCATCAATAGTTCCAATTCTATCAATAGTAACTACAGTTTCACTTTCATTTCTTATATAATCAGAAGTTAATACAACATTACCAGCAGCAGCAACATCTGTACTAAGATCCGTAAAATTCTTTACACCATCTGCTATAGCCACATCCGTGTTAGATATGGACAGTGCATCATCGTCAGCTGCTCCTAAATCAGAAGCATCTTCAGCTGCACTTACAGCAGAGACAGATATAATCATTATTAAAAATATTAATAACGTTATCACCGATTTCTTCATATTTAAACCTCTTCGAATTCGAATCGTATTTTAAAATAAATATAAAGATTTACATTAAAATACAGTATTATATTAGATAGACATTTTATTTAAACTAATAGGTTTTTTTTCGTTAAAAAAAGACAAAAAATATTAAATAGACAAATAAATCATTTAAAATTTATTAAATGTTAACAATAAAATATCCAAATTTCTAGACAGTTGTATATTTTAAACCATTTTTGGTAAACATGAAAATGGGAAGAAAATTTGCAGAAATGTAAAAAATATTTTTATACAATATTTTCCGGCTATCCCTATAATAATATATATTATATATTAAAATTAAATCCCAATTCCCGAAAATGAAAAAACAATCATTGCCAAATGTTTAATAACATAGATAATTTAATAAAACCCACCCCATAATATATTATAATATGAGAATAATTTTAGCGGGAACAGGTAGTGCGGTTGGAAAGACAACAATATCTACCGGAATAATGAAGGCTTTAAGTGAAAAATATAATGTTCAGCCATTCAAGGTTGGACCCGATTACATTGATCCGTCATACCATACCCTTGCCACAGGAAACACTTCAAGAAACCTTGACTCATTTTTCATGAAAAAGGGACAAATCAGAGATTCCTACCTGAAGGCTATGGATAAAAAAGACATTGCAGTCATTGAAGGTGTAAGGGGACTTTATGAAGGAATCGATTCAATAAATGACATCGGCTCAACCGCAAGTGTTGCAAAGGCTCTGAAAGCTCCTGTGATTTTGATAATCAACTCAAGAAGTCTTGTTAAAAGTGCCGCCGCTTTGGTTTTGGGTTTTAAAGCTTTAGATCCAGAAATCAACATTGCCGGTGTTATCCTAAACAAGGTCAAAAACAAGGCACACTTCGAAAAGACCAAAAGGTCAATTGAAGAGATTACAAAAACCGAAGTCATCGGAGGAATCATAAGGGATGAGAGCATTTCAATCGAACAAAGGCATTTGGGCCTTGTTCCGGCAAGAGAAAGGGAAAACTCACTTAAGTTCATTGACCTGTGGAGTGATGTGATTAAAAACTCAATCGATTTGGACCGTCTTGTTGAAATTGCAAATACCGCACCGAAAATAACCTCTGAAATCATACCAATCTGGAACAAAGGCAATAGACAGCCTGTAAAGATTGCAGTTGCATATGATGAGGTATTTAATTTTTATTATAAGGAAAATCTAGAATCACTTGAAGCTAACAACGCTAAAATTCAGTACTTTTCACCATTAAATGATGAGGATTTGCCTGATGCTGACGGCCTGTACATAGGCGGAGGATATCCTGAGCTGTTTTCAAAGGAGTTATCTCAAAATAAAAGCATGTTGACACAAATCAAAGAGTTCCACTTGGAAAATAGACCGATATTTGCTGAATGCGGAGGCCTTATGTATCTTATGAATTCAATACATGACGACAGGCAGGTTGGAATCTATCCATACAAATCCGTCCTTACCGATAGGGTTCAGGCACTAAAATACACAATTGCCGAGGTAACCCAGGATAACATCATCTCCAAAAAGGGTGAAACCTTCAACGGTCATGAATTCCACTACTCAAAGGTAATAGTTAACGAACTTAAAAATCCTCTAGCATTTAAAATCACAAGGGGTAAAGGTTCATATAACCTTCAGGACGGTTTTATCGAAAAAAACACCCTTGCAAGTTATGTTCACACACATGTAGCTGCAATGCCTGATTTTGCAGCTAACTTCACAACATCTGCAAAGGAATTAGGAGATTAAATGAAAAGAGATTTTTTCAATCCCTTGATTGTTGTTGTGGCAATTCTTGCCTTTCTGGCGATGGGATATATCGGATCATTCAACTACCGATTCGAAGACCCGTTAAGCACAGGGGTAATCCTGACTGTAATATTTTCATGCATAATATTTACGGCAGGTGTTTTGGCCGTTAAATATAAGGTAAATATTGAAAACGTCAAGGACATCTCCTTTTTAAGTGAAAGACTGCTTTTAGGCTTAGCAATTCTTGCCCTGATCCTTCAAACAATTAACATGATTTTACTTGGAGGAATTCCACTTTTTGACAGCGTCTTAAAGTCAAATGCAACAACAAACATTTGGAGAGTTGCCTATCCTTTATTTTTAATAGCTTTAAATCTTCTTTTAGCTAAATACTACAACAGAAAATACCTAATCGTCATACTTCTAGGTGCATTAATCTTCGGTCTTAACGGTTATAGAACCTCTGTTTTGGGAATCTTGGGAAGTTCATTTATAACATTATACTACCTGGACAAGATTTCAAGAAAAGCGGGAATAATATTCATTGCAATAATAGCCGTTGGAATTATGGGTGTCGGATACATTGCATCACAGTCCATTGCAAACCAGACCTGGACATTAAATCCTTTGGAACTAATATTTTACAGGGCCGCCTTTACCCTGGAAGTATTTGAAAAGATAATGCCTCTTGCAGGAACCACAAACGGAAAAATATTAAGCATGATTTTCTCATCAGGAAGTCCGAGAACATTTATCGGCCAGTACGTCCTGCACTACGACGTGTGCCTGACATCAACACTGTTTGGACCTGTATATTTAGACTTCGGCCTGATAGGCCTTACAATTCAAATGTTATTTATGGGAGTGTTTTTAGGACTCATCCATAAACTAAAAAAAGGAATTGGAATAGGAATTTATTCCATAATATTAACACACACTATTATTTGGATAGAAACCGGACCAACAGACATTATGATATGGTTTTTATACCTAATCGGCCTTATTTACATAATTATACAAAGATTAAAATAATCAATATAATCAATGAAATAAAGAATACAAATGTTCCTCTGATAATGAATTCACTGTTTCTTTCTGTGTATAGGGATAAACCATAAGACATTAAAAGGGCAACAAACATTTCAATTAAACCTGTTATGCCAGCATCCATTTTAAGTAAGTTACCACAAATGTAAGCAATAATGTAGGCAACAATAACAACGAAAACGATTAAAACAATAGGATTGCTGATAAGTTTAAAGAATAGGGAATCAGCTCCGCCACCAATTAAATTACCTGAACTATATCCGGATAAACTGCGGGTAGTTTTTTGGCCCTTATTTAAAATACCAGACAACATGTTAGTTCTTGGCTCATCGACCTGTCTGTATAAAGTATTTTTGTAAACGTGCGGATTTTGATCTCTTCTCTGCATTAAATACTCCATATCTGATGCATCATAGGAGTATTCAGGATAATCCTCTTCAATATATCCTCCGTCATAATAAGAAGTATCCCCAACACCTTGTTGGTTCATATTGTCCTGATATCTCTTAGCCATTTCAACTAAATTGTCCCTGTCGACCAATTTGATGTTTTTTCTAAGAGCATAGTTTTTAGCTTGCTGTGAGAAATAACAGGAAGCAACAATAGTGACTTTGGAAGCTTTAAGGCTATCTTGGACCTGTTCCATTTCCCTTAAAACATCCACACCAATCTCAAATGTTTTATCATAATTCTTACATGCTACAACTACCCCAAAATCCCCAATTGTAGTAGGTAGAATAGCATAAATATCAACAACTCTTTGTGAGGTCTTAAAATTCTTATAAACCTTAAAACCTGAGTCCTCCATTACTTTCGCTATAAAATTAATCAATTGTGGTTTTTCCAAGTTTCCACCCTTAGTGTATTTTTGTTAATATTATAATTTATCTTATTTATGCAAGAATACCTCTACTTCTTTAAGCTGAGGATGAATTGCACAAAGAATATGAGTAGCACTTACTTCACAAATACTCTCTTACTAATTTTTAATATATGTATTAATTATTTAAATACATATTGTAAAAAACCATTATAATGTTTTGGGTAATCTGTTTGATGAAGGTTGTTATCATAAATAAAAAATTATTTAAAAAACAAACTACCCAAATTAATATATGAAAGCATTAATAAGTAATGATGATGGAATAACCGCATCAGGAATACTTGCTTCAAAAAAAGCGATTGAAAATTTATGTGATACTTATGTAGTGGCTCCTGAAATCCAACAAAGTGGAATAGGCCACGCAATAACATTATATGAACCATTAAGAGTAAATGAATACACACTTAAAGACGGAAGTTTGGGTTATGGTGTAAGCGGAACTCCAACAGATGCCGTTACACTAGCACTATTTGAAATCATGGATGAAAAGCCGGATTTGATGATTTCAGGAATAAACACCGGGTTTAACCTTGGTCAAGCTGAACTCACAACATCAGGAACACTTGGAGCTGCAATCGAAGCTGCAAGCTTTAACATCCCAACAATAGCAATTTCACTGGAAGTAACAAGGGATGACATCAAATTTGAAAACGGAGATGTTGAAATCGATTTTAGCTTTGCGGGAAAAATGCTAAACAAACTAGCAAAAATAGTTTTAAAAAAAGGTTTACCTGAAGGAATTGACCTATTGAATGTTAATGTCCCTGCAAACCCTTCAGATGAGAATTTTGAAGTTGTTAAATTGGGCCGTAGGATGTATACCCCAATAATTCACAAACGCTTAGACCCGCGCCACAAACCATACTATTGGATTGGCGGCATTCCATATGAATCAGATGCGCCTGGAAGCGATGGTTATGAACTAAAAAGAGAACAGAAAACTACCATAACGCCATTGAAAATTGATTTAACAAGTGATATGAGTTTATTAAAAGAATGGTTGGATTAAAATACTTACATGTTTAAATCTTTAAGTATTTTATCTCTTTCTTCACGAAGTTCATTTAAAACTTTTTCATCACTACAACCGTCTTTTTTAAGTTGGGCTATTGTACGAGTAATAGCTTCTAAAGTACTTTCTAATTGATTTATTGCCATGATTATATTATAAACATTAAAGTATTTAAAGATGAAACATTAATATTAATGTAGAATTACCAAGGATTTGAAAAAATGAGTGACGATGTAAACAAATTATTCAGACAATTTAAAAATAAAAACGTATCTGTAGATTTAAGAGGAGATTATCAAACCGAAGGAAAAATAATAGCAATAGATAACTACTTAAATCTTGTTTTGGAAAATGAAAACGGCCTTGAAACAATAAAAGGCGGAAATATCATATTCATAAGTATTAAAGAATAGACTCATTTTTTTAAAAAACCATCACTAAAAAAAAGAATTAAGAAATATTAACTTCAATGCCTAATATTTCTTTTTTTCCATTGTAAACATCCATCGCAATTTGAGCTGCACCAATAGCTCCGGATTCAGCTGAAATTACTTTTAGAGGATATTTATCTTTGAAATATTTATTAATTTCATCTGCAAAATTAAACGGTTCGGTTGCACTTCCAATAGATCCTGTTAAAACAATTCCTTCAATGTCATTTTTACATACAACATCCAAACCCGCTATCTCCATTGCAACAGTCATTATCAATGTATCAATAGCCAATTTTGCCTTTTCATCACCTACTTTGTAATTTGAAAGCAGTTGATTTTTCATGTTTGCCACTTTACCATCAATTCCAGCGATTTTAATGGCCCCCGCATGTGAAAAGCAATCGTTTGCAGACCTTCCGTTATCGTCAATGTCTCTGAGCATTTCCAAATCAAGTGGTCCGTGGACAACACCCATTGCACCCAGACATGCATCAATTGCACCTTTGATTTTTCCATCCTCTATTAGGATATCTACACTGTTTGATGAGATATCGGCAACGATGAAGTTATTCCATCCTGTTTCCTTTAAGGCATTGTATGAAATGCTTACCTTTTCAGGACTTGCCTGGTGTGAGTAAGCTGCTCTGAATAATTTATCTAGGGAAGTGGAATCCTTGTGAAGGCCAGGAATCATTATTGAATCAATATCCAACCTTTCAAGCTCTGAAAATACGGATGTTCCACCGCCAGTTACCTTACCTGCACCGCTGATTGACAATATTCCCCTGTCTTTTACTTTGGATGTAGGTATAATCTCGCTTATTCCATCACCCATCGCATAGGTGATTGCCATTAGCTTAACTGAACTTAAATCAACACGTTTTTTCAACTCTTCGGTTGCAGATACAAGACCCTTTTTGCTTTCCTCTCTTCCGATTTTAAATACATCAATAACCTCACCGGATGATGACATTATGCAAAAAGAGATTCCAGTAGTTCCATGGTCCATTCCAATAAATACCATTATTATCACAAAAAAATAAAATAAAAAAAGAAAAAAGACTTAATCGTCTTTTTGTAATCCACAAGCTTTTCTAAGTCTTTTACCAACAATTTCAATGTCTTTTTGACCTTCAGCAGCTCTCATTTCTTTTAAGTTAGCGCCGTTGGTAGCGTTTTCATCAGCCCATTGTTTTTTGAAGGTTCCATCTTGGATTTCTTTTAAGACTGCTTTCATACCGTCTTTTGCTTCTTGAGTAATGATTCTGTTTCCTCTAGTTAAACCACCATACTCAGCAGTATTACTTACATCGGTCCACATTCCAGCAAAACCTTTTTCATAGATTAAGTCAACGATGAGTTTTACTTCGTGACAAGTTTCAAAGTAAGCGATTTCAGGTTGATAACCAGCTTCAACTAAAGTAGTAAATCCTGCATTGATTAATTCAGTGATACCACCACATAAAACTGTTTGTTCACCGAACAAGTCAGTTTCAGTTTCTTCTTGGAAAGTGGTTTCTAAAACGCCAGCTTTGGTTAAACCACAAGCTTTTGCCATACCTAATGCAAGTTGTAAAGCATCTCCAGTAGCATCTCTTTCAACTGCTACTAAACCAGGAATACCGAATCCTTCTTCGTAGGTTCTTCTTACCATAGATCCAGGTCCTTTAGGTGCAAACATTACAATGTTTACGGTTTCATCAGGTTTGATTAATCCAAAGTGAATGTTGTAACCGTGGGAGAATGAAATGGTGTTTCCAGCTTCAACATATGGTGCGATTTGTTCTTTGTATACTTTTTCTTGGATTTCATCAGGAAGCAAGATGTGAATGATGTCAGCCTCTTTAGCTGCGTCTTCAATAGTTTTTACAGTCATTCCATCTTCTTGAACTAAGTTCCAAGAACTACCGTTTTCTCTAACACCAACAATAACATTAGCTCCACTGTCAGCCATGTTTCTGGATTGTGCTCTACCTTGAGAACCATAACCGATTACAGCAATGGTTTTTCCTTCAAGAGCGTCAGTACTTACATCTGCATCGTAATACATTTTCATTTAAAATCATCTCTTTAATCTTTAAGATATAGTAAAATATCACTTAATAAATATAATTTTCAATATTAATAAAACTAACCAAATCAAAAAAAAATTTAAAAATAGATGATTAGTAACCATCTACTAAAACTTTCAACTCACCGCTTACAATATCAATTATAAGACCATGTACCGGTACATCAGGAATCAATGGATGGTTTTTGATTTTTTCAACGACGTTTTTAACGTTTTCTTCTTCGTCTTCAAATCCTCCAATCCATTCGGCCAAATCATACTTGGCAATGTCTTCTTCAGCAATTCCACGTGCAAGCATTTTTTCTTTTAAAGCTTCAGCATCTGCACCGGCCATACCACATTCAGTATGTCCTACAACCAGAACCTCTTCACAGCCTAAATTATAAAGAGCAGCACCGATTGATCTGATTGCGTCTTCGCCGACAATTGAATTTCCTGCATTTCTTACGATTTTTGCATCTCCTCTTTTAAGACCAAGTGCAGGTTCAAAAAAGTCAATCAATCTGCAATCCATACAAGTTAGGATAGCTAACTTTTTAGCTGCATGGTGAGACATTTCCTCGCCCTCGAAGTTTTCAACAAATTTCTTATTATCCTCTAAAACATTTTCCAAAATAGTCATTTTATACTCCCCTTGCCATTGCTGTGAGGCCGGTACGTGAAATCTTTTTGATTCCATAACCTTCTACTAAAGATATGAATGCATTAATCTTTTTTGTATCTCCAGTCAATTCAATAATCAATGTTTCTTCGGTAACATCAACTATCTTTGCCCTGAAAATATTTGAATATTGCATTATTTCGGCTCTTGCCTTTTCATTAGGGATATTTACTTTAACAAGACATAATTCCCTTTTTACTGCATTTTTAGTAATATCTTTAATCTTGATAACATCAACTAACTTGTTTAGTTGTTTTGTAACTTGTTCTAGGCCTTTTGTATCTGCATGCACAGCAATTACCATACGTGATAGGCCTTCTACTTCTGATACTCCAACGGTTATGCTGTCAATATTGAAACCTCTTCTGTTAAACAAGCCTGCTACTTTCTGTAGAACTCCAGGCTTATCTTCAACTAATGTGGAAATAACATGGTATCCTTTCTCCATTTAATTCACATCCTTTTCAAGTTTATATTCACCAATCATCTCATTAATTCCAGCTCCTGGAGGAAGCATCGGAAGTAATTCATCTGGATCAACAACAATATCCAATAATATTGCTTCATTATCCTTAATAGCTTTAGATAAAGCATCTTTTGTCTCACCAGGTTTTGTAATTCTAACTCCATTTATGCCAAAACTTTCTGCGAGTTTGACAAAATCAGGACTATTGCCCAATAAAGTTTGAGAGTGTCTTTCATTATATAATAAGCTTTGCCATTGATATACCATTCCTAAAGTTCTGTTTTCTAGAACCACTGCAATTACAGGTATATCATATTCACGAACTGTTGCAAGTTCCTGACAAACCATTAAAAATCCACCATCTCCATTGATGGAAACGACAGGATCATCCGGACAAGCCACTTTTGCACCGATTGCTGATGGGAATCCAAAGCCCATAGTACCTAAACCACCGGATGAAATGAATTTACGTGGCTTTTGAGTGTCATAGAAATGAGCCGCCCACATCTGATTTTGACCTACATCGGTTGTAAGAATAGATTCTGGGGTTAAAACCTCTGAAATTTCCTTAATAACAGTTTGAGGTTTAAGTGGAACATCACTATAAGTTACACGAGGAAGTAAATCCTGTTTTCTTTGTTTTATCATGTTTGTCCAGTTAACAACATCCTGCGGTACGGTATAATCATTTAAAACCTTATTTAGGGATGACAATATGTTTTTAGCATCACCTACGATTGGTAGGTCCACATCAACATTCTTACCGATTTCAGCAGGGTCTATATCAATATGAATAACTTTTGTATCAGGAACAAAACTATCTAATCTACCTGTTGTTCTATCTGAAAATCTAATACCAACAGCAATTAATAAATCAGCTTCATTGATTGAATCGTTTGATACCTTACGTCCATGCATACCAAGCATTCCTAATGCCAAGTCATCAGTTTCGTCAATAGCTCCTTTTCCTAAAAGTGAAGTCATTACAGGAGCATTAATAGTTTCTGCAAGTTTTTTAAGTTCACAACATGCATTGGATATAATTACGCCTGCACCAGCTAAAATCAATGGTCTTTTAGCCTCTTTAATTAAATCACGAGCCTTTTTAATTTGCCTGATATTACCTTTAATGGTTGGATTATAGCCAGGCGTATCGATTAAAGTATCATCGAATTTGGTAAGTTCCCCTTCCTGAACCTCTTTTGGAACATCAATCAAAACAGGACCAGGCCTTCCGGTTTTTGCAATTTCAAAACTGGATTTGACCATTGAAGGAATTAAATCAGGATCTTTTGGCTGATAACTATGTTTAACAATGGGCATAGTTATTCCAATAATATCCGCTTCTTGAAATGCATCATTACCAATCAAATGAGTAGGAACTTGTCCAGTAATAGCTACAATTGGAGAAGAATCCATATAAGCAGTAGCAATACCGGTTACAAGGTTAGTTGCACCCGGACCAGAAGTTGCCAAACACACACCCACACGACCAGATGCCCTTGCATAACCGTCAGCTGCATGAGCTGCGCACTGTTCGTGTCTTACCAGTATATGATCCATATCTGCATCATATAACATGTCATAGAATGGTATGGTTTGTCCGCCAGGATAACCAAATATTGTCTTGACCCCCATATTTTTGAGGGATTCTATTATCGCTTCTCCGCCTCTCATTTTCAAAACCTTTATATCTATTATGCAATTACATATGTAAATGAAAATATATATAATTATGTAAGCGTAATAATGTGAATAAAATGAACATTGCAAAATACATCTGCCACCAAAAACCGGAGCGAAGTTTCTTTATCAAAGGTCGTCAATTTCCAGTTTGTGCAAGATGCACAGGTTTTTACACTGGATTGGTTGTTTATTTAATTTGGAGCTTATTTAACTCCCATAGCTACGATTTAAATATGTTAATCATATCAATGATATTGATGGTTCCGGTGGCAGTTGATGGCATGACACAATATTTCGGTCCAAGAGAAAGTACCAATACCCTAAGGTTCTCTACAGGATTCATTGGTGGAATAGGTTTGATAATATTTTTAAAAATAATAATAAGGTGGGTTTTAGTTGTATTGTAGACATTGCGGTGAAGAAAATCCTGAAGAAGCAGTATACTGTAGAAATTGTGGTGAATTACTAAAAGAAGAAAAAGCAAAAAAAGCAGAAGTAATCGAAAGTCCAACTTACCAAAAAAGAGAAAATAACTACCAAAATAGCCAAACAACTACAAAATTCAGTACCGATAAATTTTCTTGGATGGAATGCTGCTTATGTGTAATTGGGGTTTTTATTATTTTTGCAATTATCGGATTACTTTAAATAATAGTATAAAACAGCCTTTTGAGCATGCATTCTGTTTTCGGCCTCATCATAGATAACAGATTGAGGCCCATCTATAACCTCACTGGTTACTTCTTGGCCTCTGATTGCAGGCAAGCAATGCATGAAAATAGCACCATCATTGGCTAAACTCATCAAATCAGTGTTTACCTGGAACGGCGCAAAATCAATTTCTCTTTGAGCGGCCTCTGCCTCATCGCCCATACTGACCCAAACATCGGTATATACCACATCTACATTTTCAAGGGCAACACCAATATCATCGCTAACAGTAATTTCAGTACCATTTTCTGTAGCATATTCTTTAGCAGTATTTAAAATAGCTTCATCAGGCTCATAGCCTTTAGGGCATGCTACAGACATGTCCATTCCTAAAAGTGGGGCAATCAATAAAAGGGAATTACAAACATTATTACCATCACCGACAAAACAGATTTTTTTACCTTCCCAATTACCTAAATGCTCTTTAATTGTCAACATATCAGCCAAGGCTTGACAAGGGTGTTCCAAATCAGTCAATCCACTGATAACGGGCACATCAGAATGTAGGGCTAGCTCTTCAACATCACTATGTTTGATGGCTCTAATCATTATTCCATCAACAAAACGGCTTAAAACCTTAGCAGTATCTAAAATAGGTTCTCCTCTTCCCATCTGCAAATCATTGGAAGACAAAAAGATAGCTCTTCCACCTAACTGGTACATTCCAACATCAAATGAAAGTCTTGTTCTTGTTGATGACTTTTGGAAAATCATTGCTAATGTTTTACCTTCAAGAGGTTTTTCTTCCATCTCTCCCGCTTTGATTTTACTAGCCAAATCCAAAATGTCTTTTACATCCTCTTTGATGTCAGTTATTGACAATAAACTACCCATTTAAATCCCCTTTTAAATATGATAAAAAAAGATATATGTAGAATATATATATTAAATGTTTCTATGATTTCATCTTAAACATGATATCACGAACTGCAGAGATTACCGGGACAAGTAAGAATAGATATATGAAATTGCTTGACACGTTGAAGTCCAGGAGATTTACAATAACTGTCAAGCCCATCAATATGAAAAATGTATGGTAAATATAATGTCTTTCATCATGTGAAGGTGTTTTCTCAAGAAAATTCCTAGAATAAGAATAATAATACATCAACAAGAAGAATACGATTGTTAAAAATATATTTAAACCAAAGACTGCCTCAGATAAGAAGAAATGTGAGTATTTTCCAATTAAAGAAGTTGTAAATGGGATAAATGAAATGCAAATTAAGAAAATTATGTTAATCCACAAATATATAATATCAAAAGTTTTTATCTTAATGAATTCATGGTGGCAGATCCAAAAGGAACTGATTAAAACAAAACTAACTATAGTAATGCCAATTGTTGGGGTTAATGTTGAAATGAATACTATAAAATCGGAATAATTAGCAATTTGAAGTTCTGGAAGAGCAATAGCAAATACCAATAATGTCATTACCATTCCAAAAATACCATCAGTTAAACCCATCAAACGGCCAGGATCTATATTAACATCACTTTGCAGGGCTTTTTTGAAACGTTGGTAAAAACTTATTTTTTTACTAGTCCTTTTGAGCTTTTTTACTTCTCTACGGGGACTTTGATGTTTATCAGTTTCTTCATCTAAAGAATCTAAAAAATTGTCTATTTTTTCAATAGTTTTACTATCATCAGTATTTTCCCTTAAAACTTCCAATTGATTGGAAATATTATTTTTTAACTCATCCACATCATCAGAAGTATATTTTTTAATTTCAATCACCAAAAAAAGAAAAAAAGAAATTTAGTTTAAAATTTCTTTCATATGTTCAACACGTTTGTTTACAAGGTCTGTTGTTCCCACATCTCTTCTGTGGTAGACATTACCTTTGACAAACTCGCATGCCTTTTCAGCTACTTTTTCAGCTTCTTCAATGGATTCACCACTAGCTACAATACCCAATGCTCTTGAACCGGACAAGTGAATTCCATCGTCTTCCTGACTTACGGCTGCATAAAATACTTTAGCACCAAGTTCTTCAATAGCTTCCTCATCAACTTCAATGAGTTCTCCAGCATATTTTGTTTCCGGATATCCATCAGGAACAATGTATTTACATACACTGGCTTTGTTTTCAAATTCAGCTTTATCTAGGTTACCGTCAACAATAGCTTGACAAATATCAACTAATGGAGTTTTTAAAAGTGGTAAAACATTCATAGCTTCAGGATCACCAAATCTTGCATTGTATTCTATGAGTTTTGGTCCATCAGCGGTTAACATGAATTGACCGTATAAAATACCTTTGTAAGGTTCTGCTTCCTCAGCAATAGCTTTCAATGTAGCTTTCATAATTTCTACAGCTTTATCATAATCATCTTGGCTTAAAAATGGTAACAGACCACCAACATCAGAGTAGGAACCCATACCACCAGTAATAGCTCCAACATCACCTTCAAATGCATGAGGATGGTCTTGTGCTGCAGGCATAGGAGCTAAGTTTTCACCGTCACAGAATGCCTGGATGGTAAATTCCTCACCGATTAATCTCTCTTCAATGATTACTTGAGCAAATCCGCCCATGACATTATCAATTACTTCACATGAGTATTCCTTTGCTTCCTCATTGTCTTTTAAGTGGTCACCGACAATTTTTACTCCTTTACCACCGGTTAAACCTACCGGTTTTACTACAACGTCACGGTCAAACTCATCCAAAAATTTAGATACGTCTTCAGAGTTATCAAATACTTTATAGACAAGTGACCCTTCAATTTCATAGTCTTCAAAGAGTTTTCTCATAAATGATTTATCGGTTTCAATACGTGCTGCACTTTGGGTTGGTCCAACACATTTAATTCCATTTTTTTGAAGTTCATCCACGATTCCTTTTCCAAGTGGAGCTTCAGGACCGATAAATGCAATGTCAATATCATTTTCAACTGCATATTCTGCTACTTTTTCAACTTCCCCTTCGTCACCTTGCTTGAACTCGGCAATTTTACTCATTCCAGGGTTTATTTTACTCATGTAGCAGTATAATTCTACATCGTCTTTTAGGGCATCGGCAATAGCATGTTCACGAGCACCTGTTCCAACAACTAAAACTTTCATAGTAAATTCTCCTATAAAAATATATATTTTTAAAAATATTTAATACTAACTTACATATAAAAGAGTATAGTTGCTATACAAGAGAGGTAAATTATGGAAAAAAATTCAAACATAGAAATGATAACAGGAGACCCAAAAAAGGCAATAAACAAGTTATCAGTACCAATTATAGCAAGTATGTTCCTAATTTTTGCAAACAACATTATTGACAGTATTTGGGTAGCAGGACTTGGTGCAGAACCACTAGCTGCACTTGGATACATCACACCACTATTCATGATACTTGTCGGTTTTGGAAACGGACTTGGAGCCGGTGGTAACTCATTGATATCAAGATATATCGGAGCGGAGGACAAACACTCCGCAAACAATGCGGCAATACACAACCTGATTTTAAGCCTGATATTTTCAATAGCTATTTCAATAATATTTTTAGCATTGATGAAACCAATGCTTTTGATGATGGGAGCAAGTGACGTTCTAAATTATGCAATGGACTATGGATTTATAATATTCATCTGGACATTTGCAATATTAATGCCACCAATCGTGGGGGGAGCATTCAGAGCAGAAGGAGACATTAAAAGGGCAACAGTTCCAATAGCACTTGCTGCGATAATCAATATGATATTGGATCCAATATTTATCTACACATTAAATATGGGAATTCAGGGAGCAGCATGGGCAACAGCCCTAGGGCCATTCATAAGCCTGCTTTTAATGTTCTACTGGATATTCGTTAAAAAAGACACTTACCTCTCATATAACATAAAAGATTTCCATAATGACCTTAAAATGTATAAGGATATACTCGTAGTCGGTATTCCTGCAAGTTTAGAACAATTGGTATTGTCCGTTTTAACAATATTTGTAAATTACATGCTTACAATCGTATCTGGACCTGTGGCAGTGGCAGTATATACTGCAGGTTGGAGAATAGTAAACATCGGAATGCTTCCGGCAATTGGAGTTGGAACAGCAGCAATATCAGTGGCCGGAGTGGCATTTGGTGCAAAAAAATATGAAAACCTAAGAGTAACTGCAAGATATGCCGTTAAAGTGGCTTTAATAGCTTCAATAATAGTGTGCATAATATTAAATATATTTGCAAATCAAATTGTGTTTATTTTCTCATATTCTGAAAACAGTGCCAATTTGGCGCCTCTAATAGCTGGTTTCCTACAGTTAATGTGCCTATTCATCCTATATGTTCCATTTGGTGCAAGTGCAGGTAATGTTTTCCAGGGTGTTGGAAAAGGAACAATATCATTTATCCTAACAGCATTCCGGGAATTCATTTTAGTGTTAATCTTTGCATATCTACTAGGATTTACATTCAATATGGGTGAATTTGGAATATACTGCGGAATGCTTCTAGGTGGTGGAATCGGTTCGCTGATATGTTACGGATGTATTGAGCTTTACATCAACAAATTAATCAAAAGTCAACATCCTGCTAATTAAAAAAAAGAATTAAAGATGAGTTAACAACTCATCTACATTTTTTCAGGTGCAGAAACACCTAAAATATCTAAAGCATTTTTAATAGTTGTTTTAGCTCTATCAACTAAAATGAGTCTTGTATCTTCCACGTCAGAACCTATAACCTGTTCTGTTTTGTAGAATTTATTGAATGAACCGGCTAAATCCTGACAGTATTGTGTGATATTGTGAACCCTTTTCTTATTGGCACAATCCTCAACGACTTGTGGGAATTTAGCGATTTGTCTAATTAAATCTTGTTCCGCTTCATCAGGAGTCCAATCATCACTGACAGTCAAAGAACTGATATCCTTACCGGATTTGTCAAGCAATTTACATGCTCTTGCATGTGCATATTGAATAGAAGCACAACCTCTTTCAAAACTTAATGCTTCATCCCATTTGAAAGTCAAGTGTTTTTCAGGAGACAATTTAGCTATGAAGAATCTTACAGCTCCAACACCGATTTCTTCAGCCATTGGTGCAATTTCTTCTTCAGTTAAATCAGGATTTCTTGATTTGATTTCATCATGTGCTCTTAAAACAGCTTCATCAATCAATTCATCAACAGATACGAATTTACCTTTTCTTGTTGACATTGATCCTTCAGGAAGAGTAATGAATTCGTAAAAGATTACTTCAGGAGCTTCTTGTCTAAATATCTCTTCAAAAATTATTTTGATTTGTTTTGCAGCCAATTTATGGTCTGAACCTAAAATATCAAGGACTGTGTCACCTAAAGTAGCTTTATATTTGTGATAAGCCAAATCTCTAGTAGAGTAAAGTGAAGTGCCATTGGATCTTCTTAAAACAAATTCTTTTTCAATATTGAAGTCTGTTAAATCAATGTATAACACATCGTTTTCTCTGGTAAATCCTTCTCTTTGAATAAAGTTAACTGTACTGTCTACATCACCGTTTCTTACAAATTGACCTTCCCACACAAAGTCATCATGGACAATGTTCATTCTTTGAAGGGATTCCTTCATACCTGAAATACATTTTGATACAACATCTTCAAAGACCTTGTTTAACTCTTCATCAGCGCCTTCTTCGTATTTTTGAATCAATTCATCTACTTTAGCATTTAAAGCTTCATCTTCTTCAACAGCCTTATTTGCATCAAAGTATAATTTTCCAATCTTGTGGTCAAGTTTATCGCCTTCATAGTCTTCTATCTTAAGACCACATTCAGTTATACCGCATACGATAATAGCAATTTGCCTTCCCATATCATTAACATAATATTGTGTTATGACATCCCTTCCGGCCACTTTCAAAAGTCTTGCAAGGGAATCCCCAAAAATGGAGTTTCTAATATGTCCAATGTGAAGCGGACCGTTAGGGTTTGCTGAAGTATGTTCCAAAACGATTTTTTCTCCATATTCCGGAAGTTGACCGTAATTTTCATCTACTTTTTCCAAAAGCAATTTTGAAAATTTATCATAGTCAATGAAGAAATTAACGTAAGGCCCAAAGTTTTGAACTTTAGAAAATATTTCTGGAACTTCAATTTTTTCAACCAAATCTTTTGCAACTTCAGGAGGTGAAGTCCTTAATTTTTTAGTAAGTGCAAATGCAATTGTACTTGCAAGGTCACCTAAATCTGGATTTGGAGGAAATTCCAATTTGAAATTCCTATCGATTTCTACATCATATTGATCCAATGCTTTATTTATAGCATCAATCGCTTGTTTTTCAATTTCAAAATACATTAACTCACCTAAATAATAATTATAATCCTCTTAACCAGAGGGAAAGATATCCGATTTTTGGAATAACAACCAAATTATCGCCAAATGTTACTACCTTTTCTTTAATTTGGCTTGGATTGACATAATATGGATCCGGAGAGTTGTTATTGTCTCCCTTAATTACATACATCGTAGTTCCGTTTATATCGGCCGTACCAATAATTCTATGAATAACAGGTTGGTCATACCATGCAGCATCATAAACAACAACATCACCAACTTCAACATCCTCTGGGTTGAACTCGCTAATACCGAAGAGGTCTGCTTTTTCAACCAAAACAATGTCTCCTCTGTAAAATGCAGGTTCCATACTACCTGAAACAACTACATTTAAATGTTGAGCGGCAATTAAAACTATAATTAGAATAATTACATATGATGCCATTTCTTTATAATCTATATCCATAATATTACCTTCTTCTTTTCTTAAATGCGGCTTCTAGAGCTATTTCAATAGCTTCAGAAGTTTTCTGTAAATCTGCCATAGAATGGGCATTTGAAATAAAATTACATTCAAATTGTGAAGGTGGAATAAACACACCTTGTTTTAATAAAGATTTAAAGTATCTTAAGAATTGTTTTCTATCTGATTTTTGTGCATCAGCATAGTTGTAAACTGGTGCAGGATTGAAATAAATTTGAAACATTGAAGCAAGTCCAACCGGTTGAATATTATACTCTTCCTCATCAATGATGGATTGGATATTTCCACGAAGGAAGTTTCCTTTACGCTCTAATTCTTTGTAAAATGCATCATCAAGTTGAGTTAAAGTAGAAATACCAGCTTGAACTGAAATAGGGTTTCCTGAAAAAGTACCTGCCTGATAAACTGGGCCATTAGGAGCAATCAACTCCATAATTTCTTTTTTACCACAAAAGGCACCCATTGGAAGTCCACCACCAACAATTTTACCGAGGGTTGTTAAATCAGGAGTGACACCATAATACTCTTGAGCTCCACCACGTGATGCTCTAAAACCTGTGATAACTTCATCAAATATTAAAATTATATTATTTTCTTCAGTAATTTTTCTTATAAATTCTAAAAATCCTGGTTTAGGTTCAATGCAACCAACATTGCCCATGACTATTTCCATAATAATACAAGCAATGTTTTCACCTTCTTTTTCAATTAACTCAGTTAATGCTTCTTCATCATTAAAAGGAACGGATAAAGTATTTTTAGTTGTATCTTCAGGAATTCCTGGACTATCAGGTAGGGTTGCAGCACCAGATCCCCCTTTTACAAGGACATAATCATGCGCACCGTGATATGCTCCTTCAAATTTAACTATTTTGTCTCTTCCAGTAAAACCTCTCGCAAGTCTTATTGCGCTCATTGTAGCTTCAGTTCCACTATTACAAAATCTTACCATCTCAGCAGAAGGAATTCTATCAATAACCTCTTTTGCAAGAGTTATTTCATTTTCGGTTGGAGCACCATATGCTGTTCCAATAGTTAATTGATTGGAAACTTCCCTTACAACTTTAGGATCTGCATGTCCAAGTATTAATGGACCATAAGCTAAACAATGGTCAATATAAGTTTTTCCATCTACATCAGTGATTTTAGAACCTCCAGCGCTTTTAACAAAAAACGGATATGGTTTAAAAGCACGAACTGGAGAGTTTACTCCACCAGGAAAATATTTTTTAGATTCATTGAACAATTCTTCAGAATACATTATATCACACTATAAATGTTGGATTAATGAATTTACACAAGCTACAGCAATTGGTGTTCCACCTTTCGGTCCTTCAACAATAATATTTGGAATATCTGAATTGTGTAGAGCCTCTTTTGAGTCAGCTGCCCCAACAAAACCAACAGGAACTCCAACAATAGCTTTAAGATTCATTTCACCTTTTTGGTATAAATCCATAGCTTCAAAAACAGCAGTAGGAGCATTACCAGAAACTACAATACCTTCAAAATCATTACTTGCCGCATATCTCATTGCTGCGGCCGCTCTTGTAATTTGATTTTCTTTAGCGATTTTAATAACTTCTTCATTTCTGATATAACACTCAACTTCCCCATCATATCTTGTAATACCATATTTAACCATGTTGATATCAGTTAAAATGGTTTCATTATTTTTAAGGGAAGCCATAGCTGCATCTACAAAATCAGGACTTATTTTAACTAATTTTGCATACTCTGGATCTGCAGTTGAGTGAACAATTCTCTCAACAATGTCTCTTTCAGCAGGATTTAAATCTTTGACATCATCTCCAATAAGGCCACGGATAATTTCTCTACTTTTAGTAGCAATATCTAAACCTTGTTTAGTTGATGCACCCATGAACATTTTGTCTGTCATAATGTTAGTTATATATTAAATATATGTTAAATATTTTGTTAAAAATCAAAATTTTAAAAAAAATTATTTTTCACTAGCTGAAAGCCCTGCTAGATAACCAGTTGAAAATGCAATTTTCAAATTATAACCGCCAGTAGGGCCGTGTAAATCTAAAACTTCACCAGCAAAATACAAATTAGGAATCAAAGTTGACTCCATAGTCTTTGGATTAATATTGTCCAAATCTACTCCACCAATAGTCACCTTTGACAAATCTCTATTAAAATCAGTTATTTCAAAAGCAAATCTCTTTAAATTTTCAATTAAACGATTCTTACTTTTCTTGTTGATTTTAGATAACTGTATTTCACCATCCAAATCACTTTGGGCTAAAAAGAAATCAATAAAATTATTTGTTAAAAACAGCTTGAGATAATTTTTAAGCATTGTCTTTCCCTTAAGCTGAAAATCATTTGTGAATTTCTCTTTAAGGTCTTCACGAGTGAAATCAGGGCATAAATCAATGGCTATTTCAATATCAAAATCAGGATCATTTTCCAACAGATTATAATCAAGGCCCTGGGAAATCTCATTGCTTAAATTAATTATTCCCGGCCCTGTTAAGCCAACATGTGAAAACAATACATTGCCCTTAACTTTTGATTTTTTATAACTTATAACAACATCATATAACGTAATACCGGCAATATCTGACAAGTCTTCTTTAGTTATTAATGGAACAAGTCCGTATTTAATGTCAGTTAAAGGTTGTGAAGTTAATGAATAGTTTTTTATGTTACATCCAGTCTGTGGATAAGTTATACCGCCAGTGGCTAGGATAATCTTGTCAGCCTTTATCTTATCGTTTATTATAAAGTCATCTGTGATAGAGCTAACTTCAAAGTTATAAGTTATAACAACATCATCCAGATAATCAGTTAAGATATCCAAGACATCACTAGATTTTTCAGACATCGGAAATATTCTACCCTCATCTTCCTCAATGAAATTTAAGCCTTTATCCTGAAAAAGCGAAAGGAGCATTTCATTTGTAAATGTAAAAAAAGAGTGTTTTAAAAAGTTTTTTTGAGGATAAATATTCAATAGCTTTTTAATTGGTTTTTGGTTTGTGATATTGCATCTTCCCCCACCTGTCAAAAGAAATTTGCGACCAAGTGAGGAGTTTTTCTCAAGCAACACTACACTTGAGGAATTCTGGCTTGCAGCAATCGCCGCCATTATTCCTGCAGGGCCACCACCAATGATAGCTATCTCATATTCTTCCATATCAATCTTAAAAAAGAAAAAAGATTAAGGGGTTAATCTGTGTCTGTCTCTTGGGAAGAGTACACATTCACGGATGTTTTGAGAACCTGTAAGTACCATAGTTAACCTGTCAGCACCTACACCCCAACCTGCGTGTGGAGGCATACCATATTTAAATGCGGTTAAGTAGCTTCCAAATCCATCAGGATTAAGGCCTTTTTCTTCAATTTGTTTTACTAAAAGATTATATTGGTGTACACGGGTAGCACCAGAAGATAATTCTAAGTTGTTGTACATTAAATCGAATGCATGAGCATATTTTTCATCATCTTCAAATGGCATTACGTAAAACGGTTTTATTTCAGCAGGCCATTTGGTTAAGAAATAAAATCCTCCCATTTCTTCGCCTAATGCTTTTTCAGCTTCACGGGATAAGTCTTCTCCCCATTGCATTTCAACTCCAGCCATATTGACAATGTCAACAGCATCGTCGTAAGTTACAACTGGGAAATCTCCTGAAGGAACTTCCAATTCATGACCTAAAATTTCTAATTCATTAGCACAATTTTCATTGACATCATTTAAGACTTGAATAATCATGTCATTTAATATTTTCATTACATCCTCATCATCAGCAAATGAAGCTTCAGCATCTATAGAAACAGCTTCATTTAAGTGTCTTAAAGTATCGTGCTCTTCTGCTCTGAAAATTTGACCGATTTCAAATACTTTATCCATTCCTGCACCCATCATCATTTGTTTGTATAATTGTGGGGATTGACCAAGGAATGCTTCTTTTTCAAAGTATGCGATTGGGAATAATTCAGTTCCTCCTTCAGTAGCGGATGCTACTAGTTTAGGAGTGTTAATTTCATAAAATCCATTATCATAGAAGAAATCTCTGATAGTATGGAACATTTGACCTTTGATTTTGAAAATTGCAGAAACGTTTTCTTTTCTGATATCTAAGAATCTTGAATCTAGTCTTGTATCAATTCCTGCTTTTACTTTTTCTGTTGGATCCATTGGTAAAGGTTGATCAGCCATATTTAAAACTTTTACTTCTTTTGGTATAATTTCAACACCATTTGGTGCTTTTGCTGATTCTTGTACTGCACCTTTAATTGCAACAACGGATTCTTTTCTTAAGTCTCTTAATTGTTTTAATACGTCTTCATCTACTTTTTTACTTGGAGCGGTTACTTGAACTCTACCAGTTACATCACGAATGATTACAAACATGATTCCACCGAAATCACGGATTTCATGTACCCAACCCATGATAGTAACATCACTACCTGCTATTTCAGGATTGTGTTGGTTTGCATAGTGAGTCCTTCTCCAATCATTTAATAAACCTTGCAAATTATTCACCTTTTTGTGGTTTGTAAAAATAAAATAATGATAAAATTTTCATTATAATCATAATATTAGTTTTAATGTTTTATAAAAGTATGTAATAATAGCAGAAATAATAAATCGAATAGATTTAAAAAAAATATGTGAAAGTTTGGGAAATCCCTAAAACTGCCACATTTAAGATAAGAGTAGTTGTTTTAGAAAATAGTTACTCATCTCTTAATCTTGTTTTGAATGAATTTGCATGAGCAAAGAATCCTTCATATTCAGCTATTGGAACTGAAGTTTTAGATAACTCTTTAAGACCTTCTTTTGTAATCCTTTGAACTGTAGGTTTTTTAATAAACTCTTCAGTAGAAAGTCCTGAATACATTTTTGCTCCACCACCGGTTGGAAGAACATGATTGGTACCAGACCCATAGTCTCCAGCTGCAACAGGTGAATATAAACCTAAAAATATTGAACCTGCATTGTTGATGTGTGATAATGTTTCATCATCATCTATTGTAGATATGATTAAATGTTCAGGAGCATATTCATTTGTCACATGAATAGCCTCCTCGAGTGTGTTAGTGATAATAATTTTTCCACTTTTAGATAATGATTCTTCAATAATTTCACGTCTTGGTGCAACTTTTGTTAACTCTTTTACATACTCATCAGTTTTAAGTGCCAAGTCTTTTGAATTGGTTACTAAAAAACATGAAGCATTAGGATCATGTTCAGCCTGTGCCAATATATCAGTTGCTAAAAATTCAGGATTTGCACTTTCATCTGCTAATATTAACACTTCAGATGGGCCGGCCGGAAACTCTATATCTACTTGACCATATACTAGTTTTTTTGCAGCGGTAACAAATATATTTCCAGGACCTACAATTTTTTCAACTTTAGGTATTGATTCTGTTCCATATGCAAGTCCAGCTATAGCTTGTGCCCCACCGACCTTATAAATCTCATCTGCACCTGCAATGTCAGCTGCAACTAAAATAGCATCAAGAATTTTTCCATCCTTTTGGGGTGGTGTTACACATACGACTTTTTTAACACCAGCAATTTTTGCAGGTATAACAGTCATCAAAATTGATGAAGGATATGCTGCACGACCTCCTGGAATATAACAACCTGCAGAATTGATTGGTCTTACAATTTGACCTGCAGTGATTCCCGGATTAACTTCAATATTCCATTCATTTGGAATTTGTTTTTTGTGGAATTTCTCAATATTGGATGCGGCTTGCTTTAAAGCAACAAGTAAAGAGTCGTCTAAAGTGTCATAAGCCTCATTAATTTCATCTTTGGATACTCTTAAATTTTCTATTATAACACCATCAAACTTTTCAGTATATTCTCCAATAGCCTTATCACCATTTTCCTTGACATTTTCTAAAATATCAGAAACAATGTCTAAGACTTTATTAACATCTTCTTCTGATCTTTTGATGGTTTCGTGTAAATCAATATCAGAATAAGTAAGTATTTCCATTTTAACACTACCTTAAAATAGCTCCAGTATCAGCAGAGTGAACAAGCTTTTGATATAGTGCTAACCATCCATCAACATCACTTTCAGGGTGTTTAACAGATTTTAATCTTTCTGAAATTTCTTCATCAGTTAACTCAACATTTATCAATCTATTGTTAATGTCAATTTCTATTATATCACCATTTTGAATTGCTACAATCGGTCCGTTTTCCATTGCTTCAGGTGATACGTGGCCTATACAAGGTCCTCTTGTTCCTCCTGAAAATCTACCATCGGTGATTAAACCTACATTCTTGATATTCATTCCTGCAAGAGCTGAAGTTGGATTTAACATTTCACGCATTCCAGGACCGCCTTTTGGTCCCTCATATCTGATAACAACGATATCCCCTTCTGAAATTTCATGGTCAAATATTGCTTGGGTAACATCCTCTTCAGAGTTATATATTTTTGCAGGGCCTTTAAGATACATTAAATCATCTGCAACAGCGCCTTTTTTAACGACACTACCATTAGGTGCAAGGTTTCCTTTTAGGATTGCAATTCCACCGTCTTCATGTACAGGATTGTCTAAAGTATGAATAACTTCAGTGTTTTTATTTTCAAAGTTTTTCAAGTTCTCCTTAATTGTTTTTCCTGTGACAGTTAACTGATTGGTATCAATTTTATCACCTAATGTTTTTAAAACAGCTTGAATTCCACCAGCTAAATGTAAATCCATCATGGAATCTTCACCAGCAGGAGAAATAAGTGCAATGTGTGGAACATTTTTAGAAATCTCATCAAATAATTCTAAATCAACATCAACACCGTTAATTTCATTAGCGATAGCTGGAATGTGAAGTGCAGTATTAGATGATCCGCCTAATGCCATGTCAACAGCAATCGCATTGTTGAATGCTTCTTGGGTCATGATATCTGATGGTTTAATGTCATCTTTAACAAGTTCAATTATTTGGCGACCAGACTCAAATGCGATTTTATTGTTTTCTTCTGTTCTTGCATGGGTGGTAGCACAAGTTGGAAGGGATAAACCAAAAGTTTCTGTTATACATGCCATAGTATTGGCTGTAAATAAACCGGAACAGCTTCCAGCACCTGGACATGCACATCTTTCAAGTTCCAAAACATCTTCTTCAGACATTTTACCGGCTGAATAAGCACCGACAGCTTCAAATACTGTAATTAAATCAGCAGGTTTTCCATTATATTCACCAGATGCCATCGGCCCACCAGTAACAACAATTGATGGAACATTAACTCTTGCTGCTCCCATAATCATTCCAGGAACAACCTTATCACAACTTGGAATCAAAACCAATCCGTCAAATGCATGGCCTTTAGTCATGGATTCAACTGTAGCGGCAATAATCTCACGTGAAGGAAGGGAATATTTCATTCCTTCGTGGTTCATACTGATTCCATCACAAACCGCCATTGTATCAAACTCAAATGGAATACCTCCAGCTTCGATAATACCTTGTTTTACAAATTCAACAAGTTCCCTTAAGTGAATATGGCCAGGTACAATATCTGTAAAACTGTTGGCTATTCCAATGAATGGTTTATCAAAATCTTCATCCTTAAGACCACAAGCCCTTAAAAGGGATCTGTGTGGTGCTCTTTGAATTCCTTTTTTAACATTATCACTTTTCATCTAATCACACAATTTAATCAAATCATTATTATATATTTATTTAATTATTATTATAATTGATAGTTTAACAAAAAAATAATTAATTTAAAAAACATAAGTATTAGTATGACCACATTAGAGAAGATGAAAATCTTAACAGATTCCGCTCAATATGATTTATGTGATTATGTAAGTCACAATAAAAGTTCTCAGGTAAATCTACCCGGGATATATGAAGCAACTGGTCATAACGGATGTAAAATCCCTCTTTTTAAAACACTCTTAACCAATAAATGTAAAAACGACTGCAAGTATTGTATTAACCAATCAAAAAGAAATTTTACACGACTTGAACTGTCACCTGAAGAACTTGCAAGAGCATTCCTCGGATATTATAATCGAGGTTTGGTAAATGGATTGTTTTTAAGTTCAGGTATTTCAGGTGATGTAGATTCTACAATGGAAAAACAAATAGAAACTGTAAGTCTACTTAGAAAAAAATATGGATACGATGATTATATTCATCTTAAAGTTGTTCCAGGTGCAAGTAAGGATTCTATTGCAAGAGCAATGGCACTTGCAAACAGAGTCAGTATAAACATTGAGGCTGCAACACCTTCTGGTCTTGCAGAACTGTCATCCACAAAAGATTATAAAAAGGACATTCTTAGAAGGTTATCCTGGATAAACAGCATGCAACATAAAAGTACAACATATCCAAATTCTACTCATACCACCCAACTGATTGTCGGTGCAAACGGTGAAAGTGACAAGGAGATTTTACAGAGAATGGAAAAAATCTACAAAAAATCTGAATTGAAAAGAACATATTTTTCTGCATTCACCCCAATTGAAGAAACTGAATTTTCAAATAAAGAGGCATGTTCAACAGATAGAACTGCAAAATTATACAACGCTGACAGTTTACTTAATGATTATCATTTTAAAGTTAAAGAACTGGTATTTGATGAAAATGATAAACTTTCACTTACGCAAGATCCAAAAATTTTAGCTGCAAAAAATATGAATATATTTCCTGTAGAAATTAATTCAGCCCCACTTTTTGAACTGATAAGAGTGCCGGGTATCGGTATAAAATCAGCACATCAAATAATTTCTATTCGTAGAAAAACTCCATTTACATCAAAAGAACAATTGAGAAAATTAGGGGTTATAGTAGATAGAGCCGAACCATACATTAAAATAAGTGGGGAATATCAAACTACTTTTGATTTTTAACTTTTTTTATTGATTTATTTAATATTTAAAGGAATAAAATAATCAAATATTTTATTGTAGAATCAATTAAAATAATAGAAAAAAATTTTTATTAATAGATTTATTGAAAATATCAAGTAGACAATTTCAAATGTAAAATATAATATATTATAAAAAAAGTAGAAAATTAATAGTCATCAAACAACGCCCAAATTTCAGGGTATTTTTTAGAAACTGCCTCTTCAATTAAAACTGATGCTTCTTTTGAAATACTGAATTCAGGTTCTGTTTTCCTTAAATATCTGAAAACTGCAGAAGATCTTGAAGACCATAAAGTAATCCTTGGATTTTTATCAACAATCTCTTTTACTTCAGCTATATGTTCGTTTTGAATCTTAACTTCCTCTGGAACTTCTTCAGGAACTGGTTCTTCGACAACTTCCTCTGGAACTTCCTCTTCTTGAACCTCTTCTACAGGTTCATTGTCTTCTTTTTGAGCTTCTTCTTCTTGAATTTCTTCAAATATATTTTTTTGCTCTTCTTTTTGAGGTTCAACTTTTTCTTCAACAGTTTCTTCATTGTCTTTTAACATGTCTTCAAGAGACTGTGTTGAATTACTGTCGAAATCCTCATCATAAAAATTAGGAATTAATGAATCTAAACCTTTTCCAAGTCCTTTTCTAGCCATTATAATTCCTCCCCATCCCGTTTAAGGATTTCTTTAGCTAGTTTTAAATAAGCTTTTGTTCCTGTACTTTCCGGATCATATACCAAACATGGTTTTCCATAACTAGGAGCTTCAGCCAATCTAATGTTTCTTGGAATGATTGTTTTAAACAATAAATCTGTTCCACTGAAATAGCTTTTTAATTCTTTGTGAACGTCTCTACTAAGTCTAGTTCTTTTATCAAATAGAGTGAGGAGAATTCCTTTAATTGGAGTCGGACTTCTAAGTCTTTTTTCAACTAATTTTATTGTATTAATTAAATCAGCTACACCTTCTAAAGCATAATACTCAGCTTGGATAGGTATTAATACGCTATCTGAAGCTACTAATGCATTGACAGTAATTACACCTAATGAAGGTGGTAAATCGATGAATATGTAATCAAATAATGGAACAACATCTTTTAGAGTTTCTTTGAGAATTATATGATAATTTTCACGTTTAGAAAGCTCCATTCCAGCACCACTTAGGGATATATTACTTGGGATAATAAATAAATTTTTAATAAACGTAGGAATTGTTGCTTTTTTAACACTAATATCCCCTATGATAGCATCATATATTGTATTTTCTATCTTAGTTTTATCAATCCCAAAACTAGTTGTAGCATTAGCTTGGGGATCCATATCAACAACTAAAACAGATTTTCCCATTACTGCTAGGGATGTTGCAGTATTAACAACGGTAGTTGTTTTACCACAGCCCCCTTTTTGATTCATCACCGCAATTACTTCACTCATTAAAGAATTCTCCTATATCTAATAAGTTTTAAGTTATTAGTTATGATTTATAACTTAAAAATTTTAAGTTTAAAAGAATAACGAATAAGTTACTCAGTATAAGTTAAAAGGATTAAGTTATTCCTTTTAAATTAAAACTTAAAGGAAATAACTTTTAAGTTCTAACTTCTAAGGGATAGGAAATAAGTTTTAAGTTAAAACTTCTAAATTATAAAAAATAAGTTTTAAGAAATAACTTATCATAACTAACTTTTAACAAATAAGTTATATTTTATAACTTCTCTCTTATAAAGTATTTGTTTTCACAAATAAGTTATTAGTTATTTGTTAGTAGTTATAAGTTATAACTAATAATTAAAAAATGATAAGTTATAAGTTATAACAAAAAAATATTAAAAAAAATAAAGAAGGATTATTTAGCATTTTGCATAGTTCCTTCAAAATAGCTAGCATATCCTTTTAAGTCTAACATTCCATGACCTGAGAAGTTAATGACAATAGTTTTTTCTTCTCCGGTTTGTTTACATTTCAATGCTTCATCAATACCAACTTTAATTGCGTGAGTAGTTTCTGGAGCTGGAACAATACCTTGGTTACGAGCAAAAGTAATTCCTGCATTGAAACAATCAACTTGATGAGCAGATCTAGGTTCAATGTAGCCTTCTTTAGCTAAAAGTGAAACGATAGGTGACATTCCGTGATATCTTAAACCTCCAGCATGAACGGTAGGAGCAACGAAATCATGGCCTAAAGTGAACATTTTAAGCATTGGAGTAAATTCATTGGTATCTCCAAAATCATATTCATAAGAGCCTTCGGTAAGTGTTGGACAAGCACTAGGTTCAACAGCAATAAATTGAGTATCTGAATTTCCATCAATCTTATCTTTAATGAATGGGAATAAAGATCCTGCCAAATTACTTCCACCACCAGCACAAGCAATCATTACGTCAGGTTCTTCTTCAGCAATTTCAAGTTGGGTTTTGAGTTCCTGACCTATAACAGTTTGGTGTAACATTACGTGGTTTAAAACACTACCTAATGAATATTTAACTTCATCATTTTCTAAAGCTTCTTCCATAGCTTCAGAAATAGCAACTCCTAAAGAACCTGGGTGGTCAGGAGTATTAGCTAAAATTTCACGTCCAACTTTAGTGTTTTCACTAGGGGAAGCAAAGACATTACTGTCGTAAATATGCATGATGTTTTTTCTGTCTGGCTTTTGATTGAATGAAACTTTAACCATATAAACAGTACATTCAATGTCTAATAAATTACAAGCCAAAGATAAAGCGGTACCCCATTGGCCTGCACCGGTTTCTGTAGTTAATCTTTCAACACCTTCTTTTTTAGCAAAATATGCTTGAGGAATAGCAGAATTTAACTTATGTGAACCGGTAGGAGAAGAGTCTTCCCTTTTGAAGTAAATTTTAGCAGGAGTATTCAAATATTCCTCGAGTTTATTTGCTCTTACTAATGGAGATGGTCTACCCATTTCCATATATAATTCTCTAACTTCATTTGGAATCTTGACATAACGATCAGTAGCGAATTCTTGTTCTAAAGCAGCTTTAGTAAAAGCAATTTGTAAAGATGAAATTTGATCTTTTCCTTCACTGTTCTTAGGAGCAGGAAGTTCTACTGGTAAGTCAGCAAGCATATTGTACCATTGTTTTGGCACTTCATCTGATGATAATTCTATTTTATAAGTCATAGTAATAAGTTTAAATAATGTACTATTTAAAGCTTTGTTGTACAAAAATGTACTATTAATTTATTAATAATATAAAAAACACATCTTAAAATATGAGAATTTTAGCTATTGATGTTGGAACAGGAACACAGGACATAATGATTTATGACACAGAAAAGGAACTGGAAAACTCAATTAAACTGGTTTTACCTTCTCCCCATTTGTATGTGTCTCAACAAATGATAGAAATCGAAAATGACATTTATTTCAAAGGAGAAATAATGGGTGGAGGAAAAATAAAAAAAAGCATCCTAGAACACATGGAAAAAGGATACAAAGTTGTAATGGAACCAAATTGCGCAAGAACTATTCGTGATGATTTAGAGCAAGTAAAAGCAATTGGAATAGAAATTGCTGAAGAGGGTAAAGATTACAAAGACTTTACAAAGATTACATTAGGCGACATTAATATCAAAAAATTATCAGAATTCCTACTTGGTTATGATTTAGAGTTTGACTTTGATAAAATTGCAATTGCAGTGCAAGATCATGGATACAATGAAAATATGGGAGACAGGGATTTCAGATTTGAAAAAATCCGTGAAAAAGTTAAAGAACCTATATCTCCGCTAGAATTTGGATTTGTTGATGATTTACCAGACTACTTTACAAGAATGCAGGCTGTAAGTAGAACAATAAAAAATGAAGGAATAGAAGATTTGCCATTGATAATGGACACAAAATTTGCATCAATAGCTGGAATGTGTTATGATGAAGTAGCTAAAAAATTAAACAGTTTTATTGTAATAGATATCGGAAACGGTCACACAACAGCTGCATCAATAGAAGATGGTAAAATTCAGGGAGTATTTGAACATCACACTTCAAGTCTTACTGGCGAATCCCTTGAAAGATATATGAAGAGACTTGCATCAGGTGAGATAACTCACGAAGAAGTTCATGAAGACCACGGCCACGGTGCACATGTTTTAAATCCAATATCAAAAATAGAAAAGGTAATAGTTAGTGGTCCAAAAAGAGAATTAATCGAAAAAACAAATCTTGACTGGCATCATGCAGCTCCAGGTGGAGATGTAATGATGACCGGTACAATTGGATTAATAAAAACAATTCTAGGAAGATAAAATGCTTAAAATGGATTCACATATTCACACTGAATATTCACCTGACTCTAATTCAAAAATTGATGATATTTTAAAAGTAGCCGAAAGAAAAAATATTGACATCATTGCAATCAGTGATCACAATACAGTTGATGGAACTAGTGAAGTAATTAAAAAAACAAGAAACACAGATATACTTGCCATTCCATCAATAGAAATTTCTTCAACAAAAGGCCATATTCTTGGTTTTGGGTGTGAGGAAAATATACCTCGTGACCTATCACCACAAGATACTATCGAGAGAATTCATGATTTGGGGGGTCTTGCAATAATTCCCCATCCTTATTGTTTTTACAGGCATGGACTACTATGTAAAAGTGACTATAAAGATTTAAAAATTGATGCAATAGAGACAAAAAATGCAAGATTCATCGTGGGATATTGCAACCACAAGGCAAAAAACCTATCAAAAAAAGAAAACATTCCTGAACTTGGTGCAAGTGACGCTCATTATTTTAAATTCGTTGGCGATTGCTTTAGTTTAATCGACTGTGAAAAAGACATCGATAGTGTTTTAAAAGCAATAAGAAAAAACAAGACAGAAGCTCATGGAAAAGGAACTTCAAACATTTTACTTTCAAAATATTTATTTGAGAAGAATATTTTAAAGAAATTTGATTGAAAAGAATCAGTTGTTCTTTTCAATTAAAATTTCAATAATAGACACATTAGTCTTTTCGTTGTTAAAGTTTTCAATTTCTTCAGTAGAAATTTGAATATCAGTAACATCAGACTCCGGTACAAACCTATTTCTGACGATTTCAGCAGTGTCAACGGCACGACTAATAGCTTTACCCCTGGCTCTTAAAAGAACACTTTCTGAGCCTTCATTAAACTGTGTAACTACTGCCAAGACGTAATTCATTACAGGTTTACTACCGACAAATATAGTATTATTCTCCATATTTATTTCACCATATTAAGTTTAGGTCAATTAATGTATATAAAATTTTACATCCTATGGTAAAATTAGCAAATAAAGGTTATAAACTGATGAATAATATTTAATCGATATTTAAAACATTTAATAATAAAATAAAAAATAATTAGAAAATAAAAAAATAATTAAATAAATTATAAAAAATTAATTTATTTTAGTTCGTTTAATCAATAACAATTTATTAATTGAATCTAAAACAGCTAAAATACTAGCCATGACAATATCCTGGTTGGTTGACCTACCAGTGGATTTATTTCCGTCAGGATCTGAACTTATAACAAATACTTCAGCTAAAGCATCAGTACCACCAGTAATAGCTTCCAAATTATATTCTTCAAGTTCAATATCCATAGTATCCTGAATCAATAATCTAATGGCATTTAAGGCAGCATCAACAGGTCCAACACCAGTGCTGGCAGCTTCTTTTTCCACACCATCGATTTCAAGTTTAACTGTGGCTGTCGGTGAAACACCTCCACCTGATGAAAGTCCCAAACCCTTCAAGACAATAGGGGTTTCACGTGCTGATGACAGCTCAGTTATTGCAATAGCTATTAAATCATCATCAGTAACACACTTACCACTATCACCTAAAGACTTAATCTCATCAAATACCTTACAAAATTGCTTATCATCCAAATCAATATGATAATCTTTTAACTTTGATTTTAAAGCATTGGCTCCGGTGTGTTTTCCCAAAACAATACGCCTTGAATGACCAACCATCTCAGGTGAAATAGGTTCATAGGTAGATGAGTTGTTTAAAATTCCATGAACATGAATACCTGATTCGTGGGCAAAGGCATTGGCTCCGACAATCGGTTTGTTGACAGGCATTTTAACACCAGTAAAACGACCTACCAAATTAGATAGACTATACAGTCTTGTTGTATCAAGACCCAAATCAATTCCATAAGCTACTTTTAAAGTTATGACAAGTTCTTCAAGAGAACAATTTCCGGTTCTCTCACCCAAACCATTGACAGTGACGTGAGCCTGATTGGCTCCACATTCAATGGCAGTTAGAGTATTGGCAGTGGCAAGTCCAAAATCATTGTGGAAATGAACACTGATAGGTGTTTTGAAATTGTTTTTAATGTCTGTTATTAACTCACGGGTTACAACGGGAGTCAAAACACCAACAGTATCAGGAATATCTAAAAAATCCACACCGGCATCTACAACATTATTAAACACATCAAACAAGAAGTCCCTTTCAGTTCTTGTTGCATCTTCGGCTGAAAATTCAACAGTGAGGCCGTGATCTTTTGCATATTCAACCGCTGAAACTGCAGTTTCAACAATTTTTTCCTTTGACATTTGAAGCTTGTAGTCACGATGCAATGGGGAAGTTCCGATGAATGTATGAATATATTCTAAATCGGCATCCAAAACAGCGTCAATGTCTGAGGTTAGTGAACGTGCAAGACCAACTAAAGTAGAATCTAAATCCATTGATTTAATTTCACGAGCTGATTCAACTTCAGCATTAGAAGAAGCAGGAAAACCAACTTCTATTTTATCTACGCCCAAATTATTGAGTTTGGTAGCAATTTGAATTTTTTCATCAACGGTCAATGCAACACCTGGTGTTTGCTCACCGTCCCTTAGAGTTGTATCGAAAATATAAATTTTATCTGAAAGGTTCATATTTTCATTTTTTAGAGTTTCCATATTTTTCATTAATACACCTTGATTAAAATATTGAAATATGAGTTAATAATTTTAATTGTTAAAGATAGAAAATTATTTTCTACCTTTAAACTTCTTAACGAGAACAACTGCAACGATAATTACAATAATTAAAACTGCAATTGAATAAAACATCTGTACTGAACCGGGTACTTCAGATTTATTGATATTTAGGGAATATAAATATCCTGAATCGTCACCGAAAAATAAGCTATTGCCATTTATTACAGGTGAGGATGTTATTGCAGAGTTAAATAAAACTGTTCCCGGATTGTAAGTGAACTCTTCTAAACCTGTGTATTTATTTAACACATAAAAAACACCATTATTTGATCCGAAAGCAACCAAATTATCTTTAAGGGCGGGTGTGGATAATACCTTATTACCAGTTGAAAAATTCCATTTGATTGTTCCGTCACGATAATCTAAACAATATAAACAGCCATCAGAAGACCCGACATATAAACTGTTATCATATTCATCGACGGTCGGTGAGGAGATTACATTATCATTTAAATCCACACTCCAACTTAAATCCCCGTCTTCTTTTAAACAGTATAAATTACCATCTGAAGAACCGAATACCACTGAATCATTTACATAACTTGGAGAGGACAACACTTCATCTCCAGTTGTAAATTCCCAATTTTTATCTTCATCGGTTCCAATTGAATACAACTTGCAATTAGTAGAGCCTATGTAGATATTGTCTTCAACAACAATAGGAGAAGATTTTAATTCACCGCCTAATTTCTTATTAAAAACTTCATCACCGGATTTATCAACACCGTATAAATGACCGTCATTGCTTCCGAAATAAATTACATCATTATAATATACAGGAGTTGACTCAACGTCTCCACAATCATATTCCCATGCAATTTCATGGTTTTTAATGTTAATGGCTTTAAGACCATCTTCACAACCGATGTATAATCTATTATCGTGGACAATAGGTGAGGAACTTGATTTTGAATCCAAATCTATATCCCATTCCTCTTCACCAGTTTCCATGTCAATGGCTTTTAAGATTCCATCAGCTGAAACGACATAAATATAATCGTTGTAAATTGCAGGTGAAGAATGGATTGGTGATTCTATGTTAAATGTCCAAAGATTAGTTACAAAATCTGAACTTCCATCCCTGTAGGCAGTGTGATCAACACCTCCAGCAAATGAATTCCAATTTTCAGCAGCAATTGGAGATAAACATAAAAGACAAATAATTAAAGAAATTAATACTTTTTTATACATTTTAAAACCTCCTATACATCCCTATTAAATCGTTTTACACCCATTATGAAGAATAATACTGTAAAACCTAAAAGAATTACCAAATCCAACCAAACATCCCCTAAGGTTTGACCTTTAAGCATTATACCCCTCATTGCATCATTAAGATAAGTTAATGGGAATAGGTAAGCTAATTTTTGGAAAATCCATGGCATTGTTTCAATTGGATAAAATACACCGGAAACAAACATCATTGGCATGGAAAATGGCATGACTATCTGGGCATAATCCTCCTGAGTTTGGGTTCTTGCGGAAAGCATAATACCAAATCCTACAAAACACAATGCACCAATGACTAAAACAATGAATGTTTGAAGAATTCCACCTTTAATACTAACATTAAATAATAAAATAGCCATTGCAATCAGTATTAATGCCCTAAGCAGTTCAATCAATAATTTTGAGGCAATTTTACCACCAATAACGGTTGAAACTGAAGTAGGAGTCATGAATAATCTTGCAAGCTCACCGGTTTCTCTTTCACCGGCAATAGTTGCTCCCATACCCATCATACAGCTCATCATCACTGTCATTCCAAGAACTGCAGGAACTAAAAAGTCAATATATTTAATGTTTCCATAAATTCTGTTAATGTGTAAACTAATGTCATCCTTGAAATTGTTAAGGGAATGAACAACAGACGGTTCAATTTCAGCATCCTGAGTTGAAACACTAGTTTGAGAGGCAACCATATTAGATAATCTGTAAAAAATTCCTTGAGTTGAGGATTCAAGAATTTGAGCTGCCATTTGATCTGATGAGTCCAAATAAAGCGTTACCGATTTTTGAGTCGATGAATCCTCATCATAATCAGAAGGTAAAATAATCGCAGCTTTTACATTTCCTGAATTAACAAGCTCCTTTCCCTCATCCAAATCATCAATAACTTTAACAACATGATATGTTTCTGTAGTCTTAATTGTGTCCAAAGTTAAATCTGTTAAATCACCATGGCTTTGAGAAACAACAACAATAGGCAAATCTGTCATTTCCCCGCCCATTCCATAACCAAATAATAAAATCATTATTATCGGAAAGACAATAATAGCAACCAAACGGCTAGGATGTCTTTTTAGAGAAATTAATTCCTTTTTAATCATCCACCAAAATTTATCAAGCTCTATCATTTTCATCGACCTCGGAAGTTGCTTTTATGAATACGTCTTCAAGTGAAGGTTCTTCTGTATAAATTGATTTTATAATACCTCCAGATGAATAAATATCATTTAATACGTTTTGTACAGCTAAATCATCGAAACTATCAATTCTTAAGTTAATACGTCCATTGTGAGCAATTTCAATGCTATTAACATTATTTGATTTTCTGATAGATTCAATAATTTCATCATTCTGATTTTTTAAAAGAATTGACATTTTTCTACTACTAATATTGCTTATATCCTCTTGAGTAGATGTTGAAACTTTATTTTCCTTGGAAATTTTATCCAACGTATTTACCATTTCATTTCTATTATCTTCCAAAAGAGAATCTTTAAGGCCTTGTGGAGTATCATAAGCCACTAAATTACCTGTATTAATAATTCCAACATTATCACATAGCATATCTACTTCATGCATATCATGAGAACATAAAATAATAGTGTGGCCATTGTCGTTCAGTTCTCTGATTAAATCCCATAAAGTACGTTTTGTTGTTGGATCAAGACCTATGGTTGGTTCATCTAAAAATAAAATTTCAGGTCTGTGAACTAAACTAGCAACAAGAGAAGCCTTTTGCTTTTGACCACCAGACAGCTGACTTACACGTTTATCTTTTGCATATTTGATGTCAACAAGTTCCATCAAATCTTCAATACGTGAATCTCTTTCATTTCTTGGAACTCCGTAAAAATCAGCACACATCTGTGAGTTTTCCATTATTGTCAAATCCTTATACAAACTGACTTGTTGCGGAACCATTCCCAAAAGATTTCTAACCTCATTGGGGTTTTTTCTAATATCATAACCGCCAACTGTAGCGCTTCCTGAAGTAGGTTGAATTAAACAAGTAAGCATTTTAATTGTTGTAGTTTTACCGGCTCCATTTGGACCTAACATTCCAAAAATACTTTTATCGGGAATTTTTAAATTTAGAGATTTAACTGCCTTAAAATTATTGTTATAAACTTTCGTAAGATCAAAAGTTTCAATTGCATTTTTCATTGTTAATCTCCTTTCCAGTCATATCTTCAATATATTCAATCCAGGAGGGGTGAGTTAAAATTGAACTCATATATTTTCGAATACTATTTAAAACTAACTCGCCCTTAGGAGTTATTGAATAATATTTGACCCTTTTATTGTTTTCATTAACTTTCCATTCGCCAATAATTAATTCATTTTTTTCCAATTTTGATAAAATCGGATAAATTTTACTTGAATTAATATTATTTTCACATTCAATATCATCAAAGTTAAAAAAATCATCTAATTTCTTCATAATCCCATATCCATGGATTGACTGTTTGGAAATAATCCATAAAATTAGATTATGAGTAATTCCATTAGTAAAATATTTTATGATTTTTTTAGGGGTTTTTTCTTCTATCATAATTCACCATATGTCAAAAATTGATATATGTTAATATTTATTATATTGAAAATTCATATATTTAAATATGATTATAGGATTTACAACACTTGCACTATTTATGAAAGATCACAACCATATCATTAATCTGGCTAAAAAACACGATTTTGAAATGATTGAAATACTGGCCGAAGAGCCTTTTTATACAAAAGATAATTTAGAATTTAAGGATTGTGGCCTTGATATAAGAATGCACGCTGCAACAGTGGACATTAATATAGCTAGTATAAATTCAGGAATCAGGGATGAAAGTGTTCGCCAGATGATATTCTGCGGGGAATATGCTGAAAAAATAGGTGCAAAAACAATAACAGTACATCCCGGAAAAATCGGCAGAAACGAACCACGTCTCAGAAACTGGGCACTTGAAATGGCAATAGAAAGTGTCGGAAAAATAATCGATAACACCAATGTGGAAATCTCAGTGGAAAACATGCCTGTGCGTGAAGCATTTTTAGCAAACAAAGTTGAGGAACTTGAAAGAATTCAGGAAGAAACCGGTTGTAGCCTAACCATAGACACAGGTCATGGAAACACATGTGGTAACCTGGAAGAAATGCTTGAGTTAAAAAACATTAGCTATTGTCATTTAAACGATAACAATGGAATAAAAGACCAGCATATAACTTTAGGTGAAGGAACACTCGATTTGGAATTATTAAAAAAGATTGACATTGGAATAATTGAATTGAATAATTTTAATAATATTTTAAAAAGTAAGGAAGTTATTGAAAACTTATAACTTCTATATTATTTTTTTAATAGTTATTAGTTATAAGTTATAACTTATAAGTTAAAAGATATAATTTCATAATAGAAACAATATTATATCAACAGAAAAAATAAATAAAAATATGAAAAGGGAAACTAAAGAGCTAATTTTAGATGGTAAACATTATTGCGCTGAAGTAGAAATTGTAGAAAAAAGCGATAGTAAAAGTTTGCTCCAAATGTATAACTTATGGAATAAATTATCAACCAAATTAAATGAATATGGATGTAGAAGGCTTAATTTTCCAGAAATTAGTGAATTAATATTTTGTTTAGTTTATGATTGTTGGAGAGTAAATAATGTCTCAGGTATTGAACATAGTTCTTTTGATTGTTATAACCCTAAAACACAATCTAGAATACAAATAAAAGCTACAAGTGTTAAAGATGATTTAACATCATTTGGACCTAGATCAATATGGGATGAACTTTATTTTATGGATTTTTATCCAAATGAAACATACGATGGTTGTTTTGATGTTTATTTAATTCCAAATGAAAGTGTTTATAACTATCCAATGAATAGAAATGAAACATTTAGAGATCAGCAAAAAAGAGGAGTGAGACCTCGTTTTCATATTAAAAAAAGTTTAATTAAACCACTTAAAATAAAACCAATTGGTAGTTTTAATTTAAATGATTTATAAATTTATTTTTTAACTAAATCTAAAATTTCACTGACAGCCTTTTCAATCCAATAACTGGCAATTGGTGGAACAGCTTCACCAATTTGAGCTCTAATTTCAGAAGTTTTACCATTGAATAGATAATTATCAGGAAATGTCTGTAGTCTAGCTCTTTCCCTATTAGTTAATCCTTGTCTGTCATATTCATAATGATATCCACCAGTCCCCCCTCCACCATATGCAATAATAGTTGGAGAAGGTTTTAAAGGATGAATTCTTTTATAAATATTGCTCATAAGACCTTTAACTTTCCATTCAGTATTATCTACAGCTTTGAAGTTATAATAAGGTGGAATGTGATGCATCCTTTCAATAACTTTTCTATTACGTCTGCCTCTGTTATTAGAATCATCTAAAAATTGCTGTTCATCAACTTTTTTACCTAAAAATCCAAGGATTTCTAAAATTTCTTTATGTTTATCCATTGCATTTTTAAATTCATCATCAGTTACTTTATCAATGTTATTAGCTTTGAAATAATCTTTTTTAATATCAAAATCTAAATTCTGAAATTCTTCAAACCATTTAATTGCAGATTCATTATCTATACCATCCATTGAATGTTCAAATTCTTTAATAATTTTAACATATTGATCATTTAAATCTGTTAAAACTTTCCCTTCAAATACTTCTAAAGGAGTGATAGGATATTTATTTAATAATTGATTAAAAAGATACTCATTAATAATTTCATAAACTTCATTACAAACCAATTCTTTTTTAAGACCAATGATGATTAATCTTTTTCTTGCTTGAGGAGCACCAATATCTGCAATATTTAAAATATCATTGTAGATTAATTCATAACCTGCATTAATAAAATCTTCCTGAATAGCTTCGTAAGCAGCGCCTTTATTAGCTGAAACCATACCAACAACATTTTCAAAAACAAAAACTTTAGGATTACTAGATTCCAAAATTCTTAAATATTGTTCATATAATTTTCCTCGAGTAACGGTAAATCCAGCTCTGTTATCACTACCTCTTAAAACAGAAAAATCTTGACAAGGCGGACCACCCATTATCACATCAGTTTTATTAGAAACCTTTAATTCATGAACATCTCCACAAACAGCAACACCAACTTCATCATTATAGTTGTTGATATCCTCTAGAGGAAGATTATGATTATCTGTATATGTTTTTAGATGTGGTTTTAAAATTTCATTAGAAACTATTAATTCATAATTATTTGAATTATGAAACCCCCAATCTAGCCCACCTGCACCAGTGAAAAGACTAATAATTTTATTTTTCATAATTATCCTCCATTAATTTTGATTTGAGTACTTCAGATATTACTGAATTTTCTAAAAGCCAGAATAAAATAATATTTCTGACTACTTCAGAATCACTATTTCCTAATTCTCCTTTGAATTTTTGAAGAAGGTTATATTGTTCTATAGTAAAATTAACTTGTACTCTTTTAATATTATCACTCATATTTACACCATATTAGAGTATTATTAGAGTATAATCTGTGTATCTTAATATATTTTCAATAATATTTAAATCTATCGCAAGTGCGACAGTGTGTAAAATCACTTTTACACACTTTAAAAAAGAATAATTATTTAAAAAATAAAATTTTTATTATAAAAATTTAAAAGAGGAATAAAAATGATAAATAATGAAAATCTAAGTATTCTAAAAGTGGATATAACTAAAAAAGACTTATATAGAACCTGCTATTGGACCGCACTAAAATACAAAAATGACAGAAACCATTACCAAAAAGTTGGGAATAAAACTGAGATGATTGGTTGTTATTTAGATCATTGGATACAAAAACTACCTGAAAGATTAATATTAAACCAACTAGTTGAAAAAAAAGATTATTCAATAGTTGAGGATAATTTTATTTATGGTCAAGACACAAAAAAGAATTCTCCTGATTTAATTGGTCTAAAAAAAGAAAACAAAATTATTCCATTAGCTTTATACAATAATGGAAATTGGAAAATGGTTAAAAATGCTCCTTTTGTTGAAGTAAAAACATTTAAAAATAATCAATTGTTAGTAACAATACCTGAATCACAATTTGATGATGATAAATATTACGTAATAGTAAAATCTAATTTAAAAGAAGATTATTTATTGAATATCTTTGATGATAAATTCTATGAAAAATGTGATTTAGATGAATTTGAAACATATAGTGACTTAGTTTTATCAGATGATAAATTAATTAACCCATCTAAAGTGGAAAAACCTAAAAATATAGGTTCATATGAGCTATTAGGTATATATAAAGGATTTCAGATAAAACAAATAGCAATAATGGCAGAAAAAAACAAATATTACTATTTGAAATCAATTAGAAATAAAAACAGTGAAAACAAGATAAATAAAGAATTAAAAAATGGATTATATTGTCATTCCAATAATGAAATTTTATGTTGTCCATTTTGTATAAAAAAAGAAGACAAAGATTCTAAAATCATCTGCAAAAATGAAGGAAAAACATTTATTGATGTTTTAGTTGAAGGAAAAGTTAGAATTGATAATTATGAATTAAATGATGGAAACTATCGTCTTAAATTCGAAAAATTTGATAAAACATCAGAATCAATTGAAGTTATAGTACCTAGAAATACATTGCAAGTTGTATTTGATTCCAAACATGAAGAATTGATTAAAGAATTGGATGAATTTGTTAAAAATCAATCATTGTAACGTCAAAGATATCTTCAATAACATAATCTGTCTTGTCCAACATCTTTGGAGAGACTTCTTCCTGTTGTTCAATGGTCAGCACACTAACATCAGCCTTTTTAAACGCTAAAATATCGTTTAAACCATCCCCAACCATCATGACCTTATAGCCAGCATCCTTTAAGATAGACACTACCTCACATTTGCCTCTAGTAGAAACAGTTCCATAGGCATTGTCTTCTGGAACATCCAGCATATTGGCCAATCTGTTAATGGCGCCTTTTCTGTCTCCTGAAGCAATATAAATTTCTATTCCACGAGATTTCAAGGTTTCGATTGTCTCAAATACTTTCGGGAAAAACTTACCAGCGGAAGTAATGGTATATGCAACAACACCCAAATCCATATCAACAATTAATGCAGATCCATTGCACAATTCCATTTGTGGAATTTTTTCACGTAAAATGTCAAATCCATCAGTGATGTCTGAAATGGTGGTTGACTTTTCATTGTCTAAAATATCCTTAACCTCAGCTTTGGAAACCTGTTTTGTTGAAAAGCTGATATCAAAGTCAATGTCATATTCTTTGATAACATCGGAAATTAAGGTATCCTGATTTAATTTTAAAAGTTTATTTGTGTTGAATTGAAGAACAACCAAAGCCAATGAATCGGCTGCATCAATTAAATCAAGTGAGTTAATGTCAGTGAATAAATTTCCATTTAAAACATCCTTAATAACTCTGTATCTTTCAATTAATGTTCCTGAGTTATCAAATACTATAGCTTTTTTCATGATTATAAATATATCAAAAAAATATTTAAAAGTTTATGAAACTTTATAAACTTTAAAAAACAAAATAGAAATATTATAAATTTACGATTATTTTAGGTGTTTTAATGAACGTTATTGAAAAGTTAAACTCCATTAAAAATGGAGAAATGACAGCTAAAGAAAATGTAGAAAACTTCATTAAAGTTATCGATGAAAATAACGAAACCATTAATGCATTTCTTGAATTAAATAAGGAAAATGCATTATCACAGGCAGAAGCTATCGATGAAAAAATAGCTAATGGAGATGAAGTTGGTGCTTTAGCTGGTCTTGTATTTGGTATAAAAGCAAACATTAATGTTGAAGATATGATTATTTCAGCAGCTTCCAAAACCCTAGAAGACTACATTGGAAGTTATAACGCTACTGTTGTTGACGAAATCCTAAAAGAAGATGGAATAATCATTGGTATTTTAAATATGGATGAATTTGCAGCTGGAAGTTCAACTGAAACTTCATACTATGGACCTACCCAAAACCCAAAGGCTATGGGCAGAATCCCTGGTGGTTCATCTGGTGGATGTGCAGCAGCTGTTGCAGCTGAAATGTGTGATATATCTATCGGCTCTGACACTGGTGGGTCTATCAGAAACCCAGCATCCCACTGTGGTGTAGTAGGATTTAAACCAACATATGGTGCTGTTTCAAGACAAGGATTACTCGATTTATCAATGAGTTTGGACCAAATCGGACCTCTTGCAAATGATGTAAGCGGCATTGCAATTGCACTAAATACTATTGCAAAATACGATGAAACCGAATGTACAACCCTAAACTGGGATAAACCAGATTTCACCGAAGTATTGGATGATACCAGTCTAGAAGGCATGAAAATAGCTGTATGTAAAGAATTCATTGATGTTACCGATGAAGAAATCAACAAAACTGTTAATCAAGCTATCAATAAATTAGTTGACGCTGGTGCTGAGCTTGTTGAAGTTAGTTTCGATTATATTGATTTATGTTTACCAACATACTACTTAATCAACTACGTGGAATTCTTCTCCGCTACAAGAAAATACGATGGAAGAGATTATGGTTCCAGAATTGAAGAAGTATGTGGAGATGAAGTTTTAAGAAGAATCAAAATCGGTTCTCACATTGCAGAAGCTGAATTTAGTGGTAAATATTACAAACAAGCATTAAAAGCAAGATCTGTTATTAGAGGTGAAATTACCTCAATGCTTGAAAATGTTGATTTAATTGTAGGTCCTACAGTTCCAAAACTTCCTCACGAAATAGGTCAAGAATTAGAACCTATGGAAATGTATGCTTACGATATTTTAACAGTAATAGCTAACCTTGCAGGAATTCCAGCAGCAAGTATACCTGCCGGTGAAGTAGATGGTATTCCTGTTGGATTGCAAATACAAGCTAAACCATTAGATGACTTAAAAATTATTAAAGCTATGAGTGTTTTCGAAAACACTCAATAATTCTCTTTTTTTAAAATTTTAAACTATTAAAGTGTGAATACAAAAATAATTTTACACTTGAAATACACCTTTATATACTTTATAAAATAAACTTATATTCAGAGGTTATTTTATGACAAGAATTGGACTTGCCTATATTAGTGGAGCGGTTCCGGGATTTGAAGATTTTGGAAATTTACCAACAGATATTGTTAAAGAAAACGGATTAGTAAATGGTAATAAGGCTTCAGAAGAATTAGATGCATTAATTATTCCTGGTGGAACATTAATCGAGTCAAATGATATAAATATGGATTTAAATACAGAAATTAAAAAAATGGCCCGTGATGGAAAACCAATTATAGGAATATGTGCCGGATTTCAATTATTATCTAATCAAATAGATATCGGTAGAAAATCCCCAGTCCCTATCGTAAAAGATGGTTTAGGGCTAATCGATGTAAATTTCTCACCATTAATTACAAGTGATCGTGTAAAAGCAAAAGTATTTAATAACTCATTTTTTGTAAAAAACCAAACTGAAGACGTTGATGGTTTTCATACACACACTTACGGTAAAGTTGAAGGAGATGCTAAACCACTATTTTATTCTCAAGTTCAAAGAATGAATTATGGAGATACAAATGAAAAAGGAGACTATAACATATTTTCTGGTGCATGTAACGATGATGGAAACGTTATTGGAACCATGATTCATGGAATATTAGATGAAAATCCAGTTCTTGTAGAAAATCTATTAGAACAAATAGATGCTACAAACATTGATGAAATTTACAATAGAAATATCGAAGTAAAAAAATTCCTTCAAAGTGAAGTTGGAATAAACACTAACATAAAAATACCTGAAATTACACCAAATGAAAAACCTAAATACCTAATGATTGGAAGTAATGGGTCCGATTCCGGTAAAACATTTATTTTAACTGGCCTTGCAGGTGCACTTAGAAAAAGAGGATATAAAGTTGCACTTCTAAAAGTAGGCCCGGATGTACGTGACATTATACCAGGATTATATTTGACAAAAGGTAAAATGGAAGACTTTGCCTCTGTAAAAATTGGACACTTAGGCTGGAAAGATATTGAATCTACAATAAAAAAATTGAACTCATCAGACTATGACATTGTATTGATTGAAGGTGTAATGAGTGTATTTACAGGATTGTTAAATGAAAAAGTTCCATTTTCAGCAGCTGAAATTGCAATGTCATCAAATATCCCAATGATATTAGCTTCAGGTGTTAATAAAGGTGGAATTGAATCAGCAGCTATAGATTTGGTTTCCCATGCAAATATGCTTGAAAAATTCGGAGTCTCTGTAGAAGCAATATTACTAAATAAAGTTTACAACGATAATATATTCGACAATGTAGTTCCATATATTCAAAACAACACAAATGTCAAAAAAGTACTAAAACTTCCTAAATTAAAATCAGCTGATATGAGAGGATTTATTCCTGAAGTTGAAATAAGATATGAATTATTCACTCATCATGCAATGGAATTAATCGAAAACAATCTAAATATTGATGAAATAATCGCTATGGCCCGTGAAGTCGAATTTAATAAAATTTACTCCTTTGATGAAATCAAAAGTAAGGTGATTTAATGGCACTTAACTTAAGCCCTGAAAAAGGTGTTAAACTCACAAAAAAAGACCGTGCACATGTTTTAAAAAAAATTAAACAGGGTTGGAAAGCAACTTGTTTTATTCCTGATTATGTGTTTGATGAAAACGGTGACATACAAATCGGGTCTGATAAAAATCGTCGTATTGTAAGGGTTGTTAGAATAAAAGAAGACGGAATTTACATTGAAAACGCCCTAAAAAGTAAGACATTACGTATTGTATGGGATAAAATTGCCTTAATAGGTAAATCAAAAGAAGTCAAAGATGGTATAGAAATAAAAATGCATGACGGTAAATACGTTGCCTTTAGCATCTATAATTCCTATAAAATCCAACAAATAACACAATTCATTGTAGAGTATATTAATAATAAAAAATTTAATAATGCTAATATGTATAATTAGCCTATTCTAAATATTTGTTAATGATGTCTTCGCCTCTAAGTAAAACCAAATCGTTTTCTTCGGCGTATTTGCGAGCATCAGCAATTGAAGTAGCTTGTCCGGTTTCACCATCCATCATTTCACAAACTACACAAACAGGAGTAACACCAGCTAACTCACATAATGCAAGGCCAATCTCTGTGTGTCCTTGTCTGTTTTTAACAAGCCCATCTGCTCCTCTTAAAAGACATACATGACCTGGAGACCTAAAAGTAGCTCCAAATTCATCAAATCTTTCTTCTTTCATCATTAAAGCCATTTCACTAATGGTCATTGCCCTATCATGGTCAGTTACACCAGTGAAAGATTTTCTATGATTTGCCCAAACTGAAAAAGATGATCTTTCATCGTATGGAATGTCAGTAGGTGCAAGTTCAGCCAATTCTGGGAATTTTTCGGTAGCTGCTTTCATGATATCAACCATAAATGGTAAATGAATAGCTTCACAAAAATCAGCATGTAAACAATTGCAGATTAAACCACCAGCGTCGTTTCTCATGGTTGCAATTGATTTAGGGGTTACAAACTCAGAAGCGATAATCATATCAACTTCTCCTTCCCTATCATCATCATCGAAAACTAGTACAAACTCACCATTTCTAATGGCTTCTAAAGCTTTATCTAAATTTGTTTCTTGATTCATAGTAACATCTCCTTATTTACTAGAACCAGGGTTAAAAATAACTAAACAACTATTTTTTCTCTTCCATCCGGACTGTCACCGTCGGTTTTGGAATTTCACCAAATCAACACGTTTTTTGTGCTCGTGGACTTATTTTTTAAAAATCACCACCGGTGGGGAATTGCACCCGCCCCTGAGAACGTATTATCAAATATATTCATCATGTATAAAATACTTTTTGGTAAAAAATCAAAATTCAAGAGATACAATATCCTCATCTTTAAGGTCTAATTTATCTCTTAATTTATCCTCAGCGATAAATTCTAAATAGTTTTCATCATGGGTAGTTTTAGCTGGAAAAACAATTGCTCCATTAATATCGTCATTTAATTTTGCTTCAATATATTTAACAGCTCCAAAACCTTCATCAGGTTTTATTAAATTTTCACAAGAGTCTTTAATTTCATTTATTTCATCTAAATACTCTTCACTGACAACAACATTTAATGTTCCAGGATAGGGAACAAAACCTAAATTTTTCTTAAATTCGTTGGTGTAAAAATCTTGTGATAAAAAAAACGCTGCTTTTCCAAGGCCGGTTGTAACTTCCCCATTAATTTTCATAAAACACCCTCATTCTATAACAATACATTAATTCTTTTAATTTATAAATATTTTTGAAGAAATTTATTTAACAATTAAAAATAATAAGTATTACTATAACAAAATTTTTACAGGGTAATACAAATGGAAATAAAAACTATCTCAACAGACGTATTAATCATCGGATCTGGTGGAGCAGGTTCAAGAGCTGCTATTGAAGTTGACGATGCAGGTTTAAAAGCTATTATTGTATCTAAAGGTTTATCATTTAGGTCAGGATGTACTGGAATGGCAGAAGGTGGATACAATGCTGTTTTTAAAACCGTTGATAAAAACGACTCAATTGATGCTCATATTCATGACACTCTTAAAGGTGGAAGCTATCTCAATGACAAAAAGCTAGTTGAAATACTTGTCAATGAATCACCGAAAAGATTAATAGATCTTGAAAATTATGGTGCATTATTTGACCGTCAAGAATCAGGCGAAATCGATCAAAGGCCTTTTGGTGGTCAAACCTATAGAAGAACCTGTTATCAAGGAGATAGAACAGGTGCTGAGTTATTAAATGCATTAAAAGAAGAAATCATTAAAAGAGATATTGAATGCATTGAAGAAGTGATGATAACTTCACTTGTAACTGATGGCAATCAAGTAATCGGTGCTACTGGTCTAGATTTAAAAGATTCAAGTTTAATATACTTTAAAGCAAAATCTGTAATACTTGCTAGTGGAGGAGCTGGACAACTATACCCTGTAACATCCAACACCTTCCAAAAAAATGGAGATGGTTTTGCTATAGCATATAGAGCCGGAGCCAATCTGGTTGATATGGAACAAATCCAATTCCACCCAACAGGAATGGTGGCACCTGAATCTAAAAAGGGAGTATTGGTAACTGAAGCCGTAAGGGCAGAAGGTGGAAAGCTCATCAATACTGATGGTGAAAGATTAATGTCAAAATATGCTCCAGAAAAAATGGAACTAGCTACACGTGACGTTGTTGCTCGTTCAATTTATCAGGAAATTATTGAAGGAAGAGGAACTGAAAATGGAGGAGTTTATCTTGATATCTCACACTTAGATGACGACTACATTGATGAAAAACTCGAAACAATGGTTTTACAATTTGAAAATGTTGGTGTAGACATTAAACATGGGCCAATCGAAGTAGCTCCAACAGCGCATCACTTTATGGGTGGTTTAAAAATAAATACTGACGCTTCAACATCCCTTAAAAACCTATTTGGTGCCGGAGAAGTCTGCGGTGGAGTTCACGGAGCAAACCGTTTAGGTGGAAATGCCCTAGCCGATACACAGGTATTTGGAAAAATAGCGGGTGTGAGTGCATCTGAAGCCTGCAAAACCACTGACTTAAAGACAAATGACAGCGAAGTTAAAAAAGAAGCTTCAAGAATTGAAAATCTAATTAAAAAAGGCACTATAAAGCCTAAAGAGTTTAAAAATAACATCAAAAATTTAATGTGGCAAAAAGTAGCTATTGTAAGAGATGAAAAAACCTTAAACGAAGCTTTAAAAGAACTTCTAGAAATGAAAGAAGAGCTTGTTAATTTAGATGTTAGTGATAAAAAACAATATAATAATGACCTTGTAACAGCCCTTGAAGTAATAAATATGGTTGAAATTTGTATTTTAACCGTTAAATCTGCAATCCTACGTAGGGAAAGTAGAGGAGCACACTTTAGATCTGATTTTCCTGAAACTAAAGATGAATGGAAAAGAAGTATTGTAATAAATAAAGAAAAAATAGAATTTGAAGCTAGATAGCTTCTTTTAATTCTTTAATAGCTTGTCTAGCCTTATCATAAATTTCTTGTTCATCCAATACGGTCAACTCTTTATTTTCCATTAATATTTTACCATTACAAATGGTTGTATCAACATTAGAACCATTAGCTGAGTAAATAACATTAGAACTTAAATAAGAACTATCCGGAACCATATTGGCTGAATTTGTATCTATTAAAATAATATCTGCTTTTTTACCAACTTCAATTGAGCCTATCTCATCATCAAGGCCTAAAGCTTCAGCGCCTTTAATAGTACCCATGGCTATTGCTTCATCTGAAGTTAAAACCTTAGGGTCAAGAGTTGATACCTTTTGAAGTAGGCTTGCTGTTTTTAACTCTTCAATTAAATCTAAATTATTATTTGAAGAAGCACCATCAGTTCCAATAGAAACACAAATATCATTTTCAATTAATTTGGAAACAGGAGCAATTCCTGAAGCCAATTTCATATTACTGCATGGGTTATGTGATACTTTAACATTGTTTTTCTTAATTATTTCAATCTCGTTATCACTTAACCATACTGAATGTGCAGCAACAACATCAGGACCTAAAAATCCAATCTTATCCAAATATTCAAATGGCCTTAATCCTTTTTCCTCAGATACGTCATTAATTTCCTTTTGAGTTTCACTTACATGAATGTGGATTCCCATATTGTATTCATCAGCTAACTCACGGACTTTAACTAATAACTCTTCAGAAGCCGTGTATGGAGAATGAGGACCGAAAAATACTTTAATTCTTCCATCAGCCATTCCATTGCAGGAATTATATAATGTTAAATTTTCTTTAATTTCGTTTTCACGTCTTTCGCTGTCTCCAAAATCAATCATTCCATATGACAATACTGCTCTGATTCCTGCCTCATCAACTGCACGGGCAACATCTTCCATATAAAAGTACATGTCTGAGAAAGTAGTTGTTCCTGACTTGATAAGTTCAACTGCCCCCAAAAGAGCACCAATATAACAATAATCACCATTAAGATTAGCTTCCATTGGCCATATATGATCATTTAACCAACTATCTAAACTCAAATCGTCTGCTAATCCTCTAAATAAAGTCATTGATAAATGAGTATGAGTATTAACTAATCCTGGAAGTAAAATCTTTCCAGTGGCATCAATAATTTTATCTACATTATTTTCTTCGATTCCATCTGAAATTTCAGCAATTATATCATCTTTGATTAAAACTGATTTCTTTCCTTCAAAATTTTTGTTTGGACTTAAAATAAATGCGTTTTTAATTAAAATAGTATTATCACTCATAATAACACCTAAAAAAAATAAAAAAGATAATTAGCTAATTTATAAGTTTTTGATAGCTAATTTAATATCATCTGCTTTAACAGTTTTACGTTTTGCGATTTTAGCAACATTGTTTGCTTCTTTAGCAACATCACGAGCAACTTCTTCTAAGTATGCAGCTAATTCAGCTTTTGCATCTTCGCTAACTCTTTCTGCACCAGATTCTTTAATAATTCTTGCGATAGGAGCTTTTGGTATTTCAGACATATTTTCACCTCACAAAATTCAATTAAAACTTATGATTATAACAGCCAAAATCATAAGTTAAATAACATATAAGATAACCTTATATTTAAATATTTTGCAAAAATAGGGGATTTTACACAAAATAAGATAAAAATAATAACACAAAATTAATTATAACTTATAATAATTATTACTATGAAAAAAAAATATTAATAATAAGGATATAATAAAATATAACTGGAAAAAAATTTTGAGAGATATGATGAAAATAAAAATTGCTGTTCCTTCTAAAGGAAGAATAAGTGAACCTTCTATAAACATCTTAGAAAAGGCAGGTTTAGGATTAATTGATAAAAGCAATCGCAAACTAATTTCTAAAACATTTAATGA
>NZ_JAZKXX010000059.1:0-4424 GCF_045611865.1 Methanobrevibacter sp. | reverse complement strand
AACTTCTTCAGTCTTTGCACCATTACCACCAGCATTTTCAGGACTGATAGCTGCATTTACAGGACAAGCAATTACACAAATCCCGCATCCTAAACAATTATCTTGATTAACTTTAAGTTCCATATAATCACCTAGTCTTTAATAGCGTCTAAAGCTTCATTCCATGTTGCTGATTGAATAGGAGTGTGATCGATTTCTGTTCTTGTTACAGTAATTGCACCGTTAGGACATGCTTTTGCACAAGCTTTACATTTTACACAGTAATCAGGGTTTGCAACAACGTGTTCCATTCTTGAACCTGGACCTGAGGATACTGGGAATGCTAAAGCATTACAACTACAAATATCGACACAAGCTCCACAAGCTTGACATTTTTCTTGATCTACTTCTAAAGTACCTTCAAATGGTTTTTTATGTTTTGCTGCATCAGTAGGACATACTCCTTCACACCAGCCACAGTATACACAAAGGTCTGGGTCAATTACGGAGTTTCCGGTTACAACTGCTTTAGCAGGATCTAAATCATATTCACCGTAAGAACAAGCTCTACAAAGTGCTCTGATAGCGTTAGTAGGACAAGATTTTTTACATACAAGACAGTATACACATTTATCGGTGTCGATTACGATGGATTCTTTTCCAGTTTCGTTATCAACAACTATAGCTTCTGCAGGACATAATTCTTGACATACACCACAGTAAATACATTCATTTTCATCTACTTCGATTTCACCAGTTACTAAATCTGCACGGTTTGGTAAAACTCTTTCTATGACAATTGCATCACGAGGACATGCAACTTCACATCTTTTACAGTAGATACATTCATCATCATCAATTTCTGAGAAAGCATTATAATGAGGATATGCTTCGATTTCTCTGATTGGTACGCCGTCAATAGTTAATACTAATGCATCAACAGGACATAATCCACTGCACATACCACATAATACACATTTACTTTCGTCAATGCTTATTCTTTGAACATCAAAGTCGTCACGGAAGTTTTGAGCAATCTTTTCATGCCCACTGAAATAGACGTCGTTGGATAATCTGTGACGAGCGTCTACAGCAATTGCATTTAATGTAATTGCTTCAACAGGACAAGTGGATTCACAAATCCCACAACCTAAACAAACGTGGTCATTGAAAGACAAGTTTCTAACTTCTTCTGCTGACCTTGTAATGTCAAAGTTATTGTCGTTAACCTCTTTTAAATTTCTAATCATTATTCAATCTCCAAAATTTTTATAGAATTAGTTGGGCATTCATCTTCACAAAGCTGACAACCACAACATTGTCTGGAGTCTGCATGTGCTTGTAATGATTCTAATTCAATAGCTTTCATTGAACATGCATTTACACATAAGCCACAACCAATGCAAGAATCGTATATATTTACCTCGAAATTTCTTTCTCGGCAAATGTTCACAATTTTTCGACTCTGTTCTGGTTCATCAAATAAAGCTTCGGCCATTATCAAGAAATCCCTAGGAGTTAACTCTGTGATTGTTCTTGCAACATCAATAGAGTTCCATGATAAGTTGCTACCATTCAAATAATGTGATATAGTAGACCTATCAACACCTAACTCATTAGCGATTGCTTGGTGACTTTCACCAGCATCTTTCAACTTGACCGCAGCCAAATATTTCAAACCAGATGCAATATGTTTTGGCATTTGAACCACCATGTGTAATGATTACACATATGTTTACTTATATAAATATATTTGCCTACTAGAACTAAGACACAAGCTTTATATATTACTGTGTGAATACTACACTAAAAAATTTTTGAAAATAAATTAGAATTATTATTTAAATGTAAAACAATTGTATAATCATCCAATAAGTTAAATTTAAATCATAACTTAGCAATATTAATTTTTAGTATTATTATTCGATATTTACTTTTGTTAATATCGAATATTTTACATGAAAATGTAATAATTTGGCATGGAAAAAGTATTAAAAAAAACTCAAAAATCATGAAAAATAGCCAAATTTTTAGGTGAGACAAAATAATGTGTAGTAACTACACATTCATGTTTGGGAAATCATTAATTATTACTAAAAACATATATTACTACAGGAGATTATTAAATGAAAATTGCATCTATTGTAGGTAAAAAAAATACTGGGAAAACATCACTAACCGTGAAGGTTATTGAAGAGTTGACAAAAAGGGGGTATAACGTAGCTTCAATAAAACATTCCCACCATTCAATAGAAATGGACAAGGAGAATACAGATACCTGGAAACACAAACAGGCCGGAGCAAATCTGGTTGTTGGTGTTGGATCAACCACTTTTTTTAATGTGAGAAAAGAACATGACCTCAATAGAATATTATACCTGCTAAAACATTTCGATGAATTTGATTTTGTGATAATTGAAGGATATAAAAGCTATAACTATCCAAAAATCATTACATCTCCTGATGTTAGAGACGAATACACCATAAAAGAGGTGGATTCCTTTACAATAGATGAAAAAGGCATCAGTGAACTGGCTGATTTAATAGAAAAAAGAGGCCACGATATTGTAGATACATTATTTGCAAACAACTGCGGATTCAACAATGGTGAAACCATTGCAAAAGAGATACGCAGTGGAAACCTGACTGTTGATGATTTGGATAATGTTGTTAGCTATTTATCAATTGACGGGCATGTGGTTGGCCTCAATAGATTTGTAAGTGATTATCTAAAACAAAGTGTTATCGGCGTCGTAAACACTTTAAACCTTGAAGAATATGACGTTGAAGACATTGGAAAGATTGAGCTTATAATTCCAAGCAATGACAAATCCAAACAGCAAATAGATGCAACCTGCAGTATTTTAATCAATGATAATAATCTTGATATAAATCAATTTACAACAAACATTGTTTCAAATTCCATTAAAGGAATGGTTAACTCAATTAAAACCGAAGATGATGTTCATTTAATTGATATTGAAATTTCTGACATAAACAATGAAGAATTAGAAAATGCGGAAATTACTCTAAAAACTAATAATCATGACGTTGAAATAAATAAATTCACCCAAGGAATTTTAAAAGAAACTATTTTTGCAATTATTAATTCCTTAAAAGTGGATGAAGAAATTAGCAAAATCAAAATTATAGTGGAAGATTGATAATATGACTGAAGAGTTTGTAAAAGACAGATTTTCAAGACCAATCATTTCACTTAGAATCACGTTAACAAATAGATGTAATGTAAATTGCGTTTATTGCCATCACGACGGAATGGTTTCATCAAAACAAGAAATGACCTCCGATGAATTGTATACAATATGTAAAGTTGCAAAAAGCCTTGGTGTTAAAAAAATTAGGCTTTCAGGTGGAGAACCGTTAATCAGAAAAGATATTGTTGAGGTTATCAGAAAAATAGCTAGTTTAGACTTTAAAGACATTTCAATGACAACCAACGGAACATATCTTGAGAAATATGCTCAAGACCTAAAAGATGCCGGACTTGATAGAGTAAATGTTAGCCTAGATACGCTTAATAGTGAAACTTATGAGTTCATCACTAAAAAAGATTATTTAGAATCCGCCAAAGCAGGAATTCTAAAGGCTGTTGAAGTAGGCCTTTATCCTGTTAAAATAAACATGGTCATCATGAAGGACATTAACCAAAATGAGATTAAAGACATGTTTAAATTCTGTAAAGAAAACAACATAGTGCTTCAATTGATTGAATTAATCGAAAGTGAAAATTGTGATGATGATAAATTTAGTGCTGATTATCACTATAAATTAGATATGATTGAAGAAAGACTGGCTGATATAGCTGATGAAGTACATGAACGTAAGTTTATGCAAGGCCGTAAAAAATATTACATAGACGGTGGAGAAATCGAGGTAGTTAAGCCAGTTGATAACTCTACCTTTTGCGCAAATTGCTCCAGATTAAGGATAACCCCAGATGGAAAAATCAAACCTTGCTTACTTAGAAATGATAATCTTGTAGAGTTAATTTCACATGTGCGAAATGGTGAAAGTGAAGAAAGACTGAAAGAAATTTTCATAGACGGCATCAACAACCGTGAACCATTTAACTCTTAATTTCCATATTTTTTTAATATAGATATAACAATGTTAATTTTTGATTTCAAAAAAAAGAAAAGGTGTATAATAGGGAAAAATCCCAATTATAACCATTTAGCTTTGGATACGTGATCAGTGAATGGAAGTGGGTCATCACTACCCATACCTGGGATGTATCCGTAGATTTCTCTTACTTTGTTGTTTACAGTACTCCATACTTTAGCTACAGGAATTTCACATGGACATACTTCGGAACATTGACCACAGTTTGTACATGCGTCAACCATGTGTACTAAACGTGTTAAGTGGAAGAATGGAGCAGCAGGAGTGTATCCACCAGGTACCCATTCAGGACCTTCAGCTTC
>NZ_JAZKXX010000058.1:0-2666 GCF_045611865.1 Methanobrevibacter sp. | reverse complement strand
CAAAACAGGTTTATGTTTACAATTCCCAGCAATTGCAGGTTAACAAAAAAGCAATCATAGCATCCTATATTGCAACTATTTTTCTATCCTGGAGCGGATTTTTCGTTAGTCTGTTTACAAAAAACAATATTGTTGCCACATTCACGTTTTTCGGATTTTTCATGCCGTTTTTCCTGGTCCAGTCAAGACACCCAACATTGAGAAAGCATGGGCTGATTCAGATGGTAATCTCATTGGTTGGTGTGGCGCTCTCATTTTACGTTATGTTTCATTAAAAAAAGGGAAAAAGGGAAATTAAACTACATAAAATTTAATGTTTCCCATTAAAAGTTGTACTGGAATCTCAAATGGGTTGAAGGTACCGCCAGCCATTGCAGTGCTTACTGCATCTCCTCTGGACATTGTTCCTTGAACATTTGAGCCTCCATAACCGTTATAAGCATCGTTTGCACGGATGTTGTCTACAAGTCCAAGGCCGAATATTGCCTCTGCAGCCTGTTCGTTAACGCTGACAATTAGATGTGGTGTATAGCTGTAGGTATAGCTTATGATTTCACGTGCAGCTCCATATGGATTGTCAGGATCAATCAAATGGATGTTGTGGAGTGTCTCTCCGTTTGCATTGTATGAGCTTCCGGGATAAACCCAACTGAAACCACCGGCTAAAGGACTAAAACTTGCTGCCATATCAACACCTGGGGTTCCTTCGGTGGTATCCTCTGCAAGAATTAGAATAGGACTAACGGTTGTAAAGATTAATAATGCTACGACTATTAAAACAATTACTCCTAATATTTTACTTGATGTTTTCATAATCTTTGATATTATCATCTTTAAATATAAATACTTAACTTTTTTAACGACGAAAAACATAGATTAAATCATAAAATTTTTTGGTGATAATGTGATTATAGGTGGTTCAGCTTCACAAGATTTGGCAGCTCATGTTGCACGTGAACTTGGAGAAGAATTAGTTTATGTTGAAACTCGCAAGTTTCCAGATGGAGAAAGGTATTTAAGAATCGATGCAGACATCCCTGATGAGGTAACAGTAATCCAGTCAACTGGATATCCTCAGGATGAAAATCTAATGGAATTGCTCTTTATTATAGCCAACCTAAAGGATTTAGGGGCTAAAAAGGTTAGGGTTGTAGTTCCATACATGGGATATGCAAGACAGGAAAAACGTTTCAATCCAGGTGAAACAATTTCTGCTCAGATTATTTGTAATTTGATTCAATCTGCAGGTGCCGATGAGTTCATTACATTTAACATCCATGAGGAATGTGTATTGAACTTCTTTGACATTCCGGCAAGAAACATCTCAGCAATGCCTGCAATTGCAGAATACTTGGACAAGAAATTCTTCAGAAAAGCTGATGATAAACCATTAATCATTGCTCCGGATAAAGGTGCTTATGGTTTTGCTCAGGAAATATCTGAAATCATTGGTTGTGACTGCACATATCTAACCAAAGTACGTCTTGGACCGGACAAGGTTGAAACCAAAATTGTTGATGTTAGATGTGACAGTGAAAGCGAAAATACTGTAAATGTGGATTCCGTAAAAGGCATGCATGCGGTCATCGTTGATGACATCATCGCAACCGGAGGAACCATCGTAAATGCTATAAACATCCTAAAACAGTATGGTGCAAAATCTGTAGATGTATGTTGCGTTCATCCAATCTTGACCAATAATGGTGCAACCAGAATCTATGCGGCCGGTGCAAATAAGATAATCGGTACAAACAGTCTTTCATCTGACACTTCACGTGTATCTATAGCTAAAAGCATAGCTGATGCATTAAGGGATTAAAATGGATAAGGAAGCAATCAAAAAGGAACTTCTTGACGGTTCCAACACTATATTGAAAAAATACAATGAAATTGATGTTGTGGAAACTATTTCTGTCATGAATATGGCAGCAAAAACAGTATTTTTAGGGTCTCTAAGAGTACACAATGAAGATGTTGTATCAGACATTAAAAATGACTTGAAAAAGAAATTTAACCATCTGGGTGAATTTACAGTCAGGGATGAAAAGGTAGTTCCATGCTGTGCACCTAACTATATTCACATTAGCTTCAATGTTTCAATTACAAATTAGATTTTTATGAAAGAATTCAAACTCAAATCGCCCTACAAACCACTGGGCGATCAACCTAAAGCCATTAATTCGCTAGCCGAAGGCATAAAAAATGGAGTTAAAGAACAGACTCTTTTGGGAGTGACAGGTTCGGGTAAGACTTTCACAATGGCAAATGTCATAGAAAAGGTTCAAAAGCCAACTCTTGTCATATCTCACAACAAAACCTTAGCGGCACAATTGTATGAGGAATTCAAGGAGTTTTTCCCAGACAATGCAGTTGAGTATTTTGTCAGTTACTATGACTATTACCAGCCTGAGGCTTACGTGCCAAGAACAGACACATTCATCGATAAGGAAGCTTCAATCAATGATGATATTGACATAATGAGACATTCCGCAACTCAATCACTGCTTTCACGGGATGATGTAATTGTTGTTAGTAGTGTTAGTTGCATTTATGGTATCGGTTCTCCTGAAGATTATGGTGAATTTGCATTTGGAATAGCTGTAGGCGACATTTATGACAGGTCCGAAATCATAAGGCGATTAATATTCATGCAATATGAGAGAAAC
>NZ_JAZKXX010000057.1:0-38127 GCF_045611865.1 Methanobrevibacter sp. | reverse complement strand
TTTAAAACAGTCAGACATGAAGGCAATTGCAATGACCGACGGTTTCAGGGACACCAGTTACTTTGACATCATCCATGGACTTGTTCCTGAGATGAAAAACTGTGCCAGGGGCAATTTGGTCTCAGAGAAATTTCCTCATTTGAAATTCATTTTCCACGTTGGACAGGAAAAGCATCGTGGAATGTACAATACAAATGAACTGTTGCTTTTAGGTATGAACTACGATGATGATGAGTATCAAAAGGTTAAGGATTCCGTTACACAGCATGATGTTATCAACATGCAGTATACCTCCGGAACCGAAGGATTCCCAAAAGGCGTAATGCTGACTAGTCGCAATATCGTTAATGACGGTTACTATATCGGCGAGAACATGAACTACACACCTGAAGACAGATTATTATTACAGGTCCCATTGTTTCACTGTTTCGGAACAGTCTTAGGGGTAATGGCGGTTATCACCCACGGTTCAACCATGGTTGTCCTTGAGGAGTATGACCCTTTACTTGCTATTTCCTCCATTCAAAAGGAAAAATGCACATCAATCTACGGCGTTCCTACAATGTTTATCGGAATGATGAACCATCCTATGTTTGAGATGTTTGACATGTCCTCATTAAGAACCGGTATCATGGCAGGTTCCACCTGTCCGGTTGAGACAATGAAGGATGCAATCGAAAAGATGAACATGAAGGAAATCACCAGTGTATACGGTTTAACCGAAGCGGCTCCAGGTTTTACACAGACCAATGCAGCCGATTCATTCGAGAAAAAGATCAATACCGTTGGAAGGAAATTCCCGAATATCGAGGTTAAGATTGTTGATCCTGAAACCGGTGAGGAAGTGGGAGTTGGAGAGCCAGGTGAGATAATGTGTCGAGGCTTCAACGTAATGAAAGGCTACTACAACATGCCTGAAAAGACCGCAGAAACCATAGAACCTGACGGATGGCTCCACTCAGGAGACCTTGCAACTGTAGATGAGGATGGATACTACTCAATTGTAGGCCGTATCAAGGATATGATCATCAGAGGCGGGGAAAACATCTATCCTCGTGAGATTGAGGAATATCTCTTTACCCATGAGTGCGTGCAGGACGTGCAGGTTGCAGGAATTCCGGATGAAAAGTACGGTGAAATTGTCGGAGCGTTCATCATCAAGGAAGAAGGTTTTGATGAGGTAACCGAAGCTGATATTCGTGACTTCTGTATCGGAAGCATTGCACGTTATAAGGTTCCTAAATATGTCTTTTTCGTAGACGAGTTCCCGCTTACTACAAGCGGAAAAATCCAGAAGTACAAGCTGGGCGACTTGGGCCTCAAGCTACTGGATGAAAGACGCCAAAGAGGAGATCTTTAATCCTCTTAACTTATTTTTTTTTTAAAAGGATATTTTTATGTTGGCATGTGGGCTTTCAGTTGAGGAGAATAACGGCAAGGTCAGGCTTTCAGTAGGTGATGTTTCAACAGACTGGATTGGAAAGGATGATTTGTTTTTAAAGCGGATTGAAAATCTTAAATTGAATCCTGCCTTTCCGGATGAGCATCTTGCCTTTGAAATTGAAATCAAAAACATTCTTGATATGGGAGTCAAGTTCTTAAGACAGGACAAGCCCTCAAAAGCCATTGAAAGGTTTGACAGGGTAATATATTATGATGAAAGCTATGGTGTGGCATTACTCAACAAGTCATATGCCCTAAGCCAGCAGAAGCATTTTGTAAAATCCCTGAGGCATTACAGAAAAGCTATTAAATCTGACGCCTCACTTAAGGACAATGAATATTACAGGATTATTTTAGGCCAGGCAAATGAGGAGAGGGATAACTTTCCAAAGCTCAAGCGCAACATCTATTCAGGCGATGAGTATTTCACAAAGGAAGAATATGAAAAGGCACTGGTAAGTTATGAGAAGGCCTTGGCTGACAGGTCCAGATTCAAGGACAGTATTCTTTTTAAGCTCATGAATAAGACTGGAACAGTATATCTTAAACTTGAAGATTATGAAAATGCCCTGGACTGCTTTTTAAAATCCGTTGGCGTGGCTGAAAATGATTATGGCCATTTCGGATGCGGAATCTGCCAGTATAATTTGGGATTGGCCATTTCTGAGAGTTTTAAAAGACATCTTAACCTTTCAAAAAGCCGTCAGCTGAAACAGGCACTTATTTTAAATGAACTGGGTTTTTTTAGAGAAGCTCTGGAAATCTGCGATGAGCTTTTCAAAAATCATTTTGCCGTTGACGATTTCTACTTTAGGCTGATTAATGCGAAGATGTATGGAATGAGACAGTTGGATATTGACGTTTCATCACTTGAAAATCTATTGGAAATGATTAATAAAGAAGATTTATAGCTTATTATTTATTTAAGGAAAAAGTTGTCTCACTTCGTAAAATTGATGTCTAAAAAACTGCTTAATTTAAATATGATGAGGTATAATCTTTATTCATCACCTCCTTTGATATTTGATTCGACTACAAAGGAAATATCGGTTGTATGATTTTTCCTGCAACCGGTATTGTAAAAATTTATATTCTATTTTTGATATATTTTTAAACATGAAATTTTCAGGGTTCATGAACGTCTACCAGATGGATGACTTAAGCTGGAAATATGTCTTTGGGGACAAATCACACACAGCAGACAACCTTAAGGATCTGGAGTTTTTGGTTCGCATGCACGGCCTTAAATGGTCAATTTTGGATGATGATTTGGTTAAGAAATCCCTTGAGGCGGATAAGAACAATTTTACTGGTTTTTATAAGGTCTATAAGAATGGAGATTTTTGGTGCTACAGGGGCTCTGATATTAAGTCACATTCTCTTCAGACACTTAAAAAGAGAGTTGAAGCTGAAGGATTGAAATGGTCCAAAACCGATAAGGAATTGGCTGAGAAGAACTGGAAACTGGATTTAAGAAAGTTTAATAAATAATTATTTCTTTTTATTTAAAATAAATAAAATTGTCTGAGTTCGTAAAATTGCTTTTAGATATCTTAAAGAATTCCTCGCCCATCAGCTGGAAAATTATGATTATGGTGCTCATTACGGTAACTTTTTTTTAATGATTATTTCTATTAAAGCTTAAAAAAATAAAAGGAAGGGGAATGAATCTCCTATATTCCACACCATGTAGGTCCGTAGTAATAGTCGTATGGGTACTGGCCATATAGGGTATAGTGGGGATCAATGGTGTCCCCGCATCTGAGACGGTCTTTTGAAAATGTAACCTTAATCGGATAGGCCATTCCCATCCTCATGTTGTATGCGGAAACCTTTACTGGACTCTTGTTGAAGGTCAGTGTGGCAACCCCTCTGCTGTTTGTTTTTGCAGTGAATGTTTTTACCTTTACAAGGTAGGTGTTGGTGCCTTTTGTTCTCTGTTCATAGAGATCAAATTTTATTTTTTTGCCTTTAAGGTATTTGCCGTCGACCTTTTTCAGATAGACTGACCAGACGATTTTGCTGGATTTGTGGCGGTTTTTATGAATGTCTTTTCGTTTTTCATTTTTGATTTTGAGGATTGTATTTACAGTGTATTTTTTGGTAACTGTTGCCGGGCCGTATTTGGCTTTGACCTTGTAGCTTCCGGGAGCCACGTTGAAGTTGGTGCCTGCATAGCTGCTTTTGTCGGTTTTTGCTGTTTTGGTCGCTACCTTTTTTCCTGCCTTGTAGAGCTGGAATGTTACCTGTTTTCCTGAGCCTACAGGGTTTCCTGCCTCATCGAGAACGCGTACCTTGTATGCCTTTTTGGATGCATAGTCTGTTTTAAAATTGTTTGCTTTTATTGTCGGTTTTTTGAGCACGTTGATTTTAAAGGAGCCGTAAACGATATCTGGAAGGGTCTTGGAAAAGAATTCGTAGGATATGCTTTTTCGATATGGAATCTTGACGTTTGCAGAGCCCTTTCCGTTTTTGATGGTGATAAAGCATGGTCCTGATCCATCATCAATGTCAAGTTCCACATCTCCGTTAATGTTTTTCGGTCCTGTAAATGTGATTGTGGCGGTGTTTCCCGCATAAACGCTTTCTGGAACGCTGACATCAAACAGGTCCACGACAGTCACGTTGAAAATGGAATCATAATATGTTTCTCCATTGCTGAATGAATAGTCAATCTTGTGATTTCCGGATGATGAGAGATACAGTGACATCTTGCCTGTACCGTTGACCATATTGGTGGACTCAAAAATGAAATCATCGCCATATGCCTCGATTTGACCGTTCAAATCATCAGATCCTTTAAATGTGACTTCAAATGGAATTCCTGTCATGATTTCTTCTGGTGCGCTGACATTGATTATTGCTTCATCGTCGGTAAAATCATCACTTTCAAGTTCTTCAGACGTCATATTCCCGTCAGATGCGCTGACGGCACTTATTGTTAGAATTGCCAGAATTAGACTGATTATTAAAATGCTTTTCAGTTTCATGTTTTCCCCTCAATTATAATATGATTATATTTTGTTTTTTGGAAGTTAAAAAATTTTCTTTGCTTTTGGATTGTGCTTTTGATAATTCGCTAAATAATGTTCAATTATTTGTCATTAATAATCAAATTATTTTCATGTCAAATATTTAATATGGAAGTTGAACCATATAATTGAATATATGCAGAATTTTTTTTTTTATAGAAATTGGGGGTAAGAATTTGAGTAAAAAAATATTGATGTTGGTGTTTTTACTGTTTGTACTAATATCAACCTCTGCTGTTTGTGCAGCAGATTTGGATGATAGCAATGATACTGTTGCTTCATCAGGTGATGCAGATGCATTGCAAAGGCATGCCAAACCTGTTGGTGCATTTGACATTTCAGAAAATGACTTATTGTCTGCAGATGATGTTGACGGTACCTATACAGATTTGCAGAACATGATTGATAATGCCACCGGCACTTTAGTTTTGCCGTATGATTTCGCCTACAATCCTGAAGTTGACGGCGGCAAGTTCAGTGGCGGTGTTCTCATTAATAAAAATTTAACTGTTGACGGTAACGGCCACGCCATTAGCGGCAATGATTCTGTACGTATCTTTAAAACTTATGCTTATGTGACTCTTAAAAATATCACATTTAAGGACGGTAATGCTACACAAGGTGGTGCCCTTTATCCTATGGGAAGCCTGACTGTTGTCAATTGTACTTTTGTTGATAATCATGCTAGTTATGGCGGGGCCATGTATTACGGTACAGCTGTGGACTGCACTTTTTTAAACAACTCTGCCGGTTATGGCGGGGCAATGTTTTACGGTTCTGCAATGAACTGCAGTTTCAGTTTCAATTCAGCACCTCTTGGCGGTGCTGTGTATGGCAGCGGTTCTGCTGTGAACTGTACCTTTAACTATAACAATGCATCTTCCGGCGGTGCCATTTACGGTTTTCGCCCTTCTGCTTTAAACTGTACCTTTAATTGTAACAATGCTTCTTCCGGTGGTGCAATTTTCTTTAACGGTTCCGGCAATGTGATGGACTGTTGTTTTATTGATAACGTCGCTTTAGAAGAGGGTGGTGCAGTCTGCCTGTACGGAAATAATGGAATAATTAACAGCTGCAGCTTCGAAAACAACAGGGCAAAACTTAAAGGCGGCGCAGTATATTGGTATGGGGTTAACGGAAGAGTAAGCAACTCCAACTTTACAAACAACACTGCAGCAAAATACAGTGGGGGCGCAATCCAATGGGATACCAATTCCTCTAATGGGGCCGTAAATAACTGTAACTTCCTCAACAACTCTGCAACACAAAAGGGAGGTACAATTTACTGGTGTGGAGTTAACGGAACAATAAGCAATTCCGAATTCATAAACAGCACATCAATTAATGGAGGTGCAATCTTCTGGGATCCTGATGCCGTTAATGGTTCTGTAAATAATTGTTGTTTTGTTGACAACACTGGAAACGACGGCGGTGCAGTCTACTGGTATGGACCCAATGGAAGAATGTCCAGCTGCAATTTCACCGGTAACAAAGCAACCAATGGTGGTGCAGTTAACTGGCAGAGAACATATGGGGTGATGGACAACTGTATTTTAATAAATAACACTGCAACTGATGGCGGTGCACTCTACTGGGAAGGAACAAACGGAACAGCAAAAAACACTGTCTTTACAGACAACACTGCAACTGATGGCGGTGCAGTCTACTGGTATGCATATAATGGAACAGTAAACAGCTCTAACTTTACCGGCAACACTGCAGAATCTAATGGAGGTGCAGTTGTCATTACAGGTGAAGGAGCTAAAATCGACAATGCAAAATTAATTAACAATGCTGCTGGAAAATCAGGCGGTGCGGTTTATGTCAATGCCAATGATACATTTATTTCAAATTCTCAATTGTTGGCAAACAGTGCTTTTGACGGCACCGACAATGTTGCACTTGGATTGGACGGTGAAGGTTTGCTGATTGATAATCTAACATGTGATGAGGGCAAAATCATATCTTTTGTAGCTGAAATCAAGGCCACCTGTGAGGGTGAGTATTATCAGGGCGGTGACCCTGTTGTCATCAGCATTAAAACCAATGCCAAAAAGGGAAATGTGTCTGTAACTGTTAATGGTAAATCCTATAATGGCACTGTTGAGGATGGTGCTGCTACTGTTAGCATACCTGATCTGGCTGCCGGAAATTATAGTGTTGCTGTTGGTTATCATGATTTTGACGGTGACTATGGTGATGCTAGTGATAATGTAACTTTCACAGTCAATGAAAGCAAGGCAAAAATCATCAACAAGGATATTGCAAAGGACTATAACAGCAACTATAAGTATAAGATCAGAATCATTGGTGTTGACGGCGAGCCTGTCAAAGGACTGAAAATCAAGATTTCCATAAATGGCAAGGCTAAAACTTATAAAACTGACTCTAACGGTTATGTTACCGTCAAGCTCGATAAGACCTATACTCCCGGAAAGTACACTGTCAAACTTTCATATAAGGGAGTAACCAGCAAACATGTAATTACCGTTAAACAGATTCTCAAGAGTAAGAAAGTTGTTAACATTAAAAAGAATGCTAAAAAAGCCCTCCTTAAAGCTACACTTAAATCCAGCAAAGGAAAAGCGATTAAAGGCAAGAAAATAACATTCAATGTTAATGGTAAAACTTACAATGCAAAAACCAATAAGAAAGGCATTGCCGAGATTGCTCTTAAGAAAAATGTTATTGGGAAATTCAAGGTAGGTAAAGTTTATACGGTTAAAATCACTTATCTGAAGGACACAATTAAAACCAAGTTGAAAGTTAAAAAATGATGAGAGACATTTTTCTCTCTTTTTTATTTTATTAAAAACAAGATTTATAATCAATATCAATTGCAGAACAGAGTTCTACAATTTAACGAACGATATTGATTTCCTTACAAAATTTTTCAATTGATATTTTATCACCAATTGTAGGAGGTTAAACCTCTTGATTATTAATTATTTTTTCATGATATATAAATGTGATTGCAGATAGTGTGGTGTACTTTAAGCATGGGAAGAACTCAGAAATTCGTTATTTTTCGAAAGAAACCTAATTTGTAAAAAATGATAAATTAACATCCATTATTCAATAGGAAAATTTTAATTAAAAATTATAATAAAATAGTATATAATGGGTGTTACATTATGGATAAAATATTTTTGTCAAAATCAAGCTATTGCAAATGCGTGCAGTGTCAAAAGATTCTTTGGTTAGATAAATACAAACCGGGTCTTGCAGCAGATGAAAATAATGAATCTGCCTTAAAAAAAGGCAGGGAAGTTGGTGAGCTTGCAAAAAAATTATTTGGAGAGTATGAGGATATTCCCATTGATGAAAATATTAGTGTAAGAATTAAAAAAACACAGGAATTACTCAAAAATAAACCAAATATAATAACAGAAGCATCCTTTAGTTTTGATAACAATTTCTGCAGTGTAGATATTCTAAAAAATGATTCGGATGGTGTGGAAATTTATGAAGTGAAAAGCTCTACAAAAATCAAGGATGTATTTTTAGATGATGTTTCCTATCAGTACTTTGTCCTTTCAAATTCTGGTTTAACAGTAAAAAAGGCATGTATTGTTTATATTAACAACGAATACATCAGAGGCAAGGATTTGGATATAACTCAGCTCTTTAATATTGAAGATGTAACTGATGCAGTCTTAGAAAAACAGGATGAGATAAGAGAAAATATTGGTAGGATTAATGATTTTATGCAGGAACATGATAAGGAAAATGAACCTGAAACAGTTCTCGAAAAGAAATGTTTTGATCCATATTCCTGTGAGTACTGGGATTACTGTACAAGGGATTTGCCAAAACCAAATGTTTTTGATATTGCAGGCATGCAGAGGCGTTCAAAATTTAAAAAGTATAATGAAGGTAAAATTTCATTTGAGGATTTGGAAAATGAGGATATAAACGCAAAATACCTGGAGCAGATTGATTTTGAACTGAATAACCGAGAAGCAAAAATAGAAAAAGGCGCGATTGAGGAATTGTTAGATTCTCTTAAGTATCCTTTATATTTCATTGACTATGAAACCTGCCAGTATGCAATACCTGAGTTTGAGGCAACTAAAGCCTATCAGCAGATACCATTTCAATACTCACTGCATATAATTCGTGAGGAAGGTGGGTTTCTGGAGCATAAGGAATACCTGGCTGAAGCTGAAGATGAGGATATAATTAGAAACTTTGCTTTGAGTATGATTGGGGATTTACCTGAAGATGGCAGTGTAATTGTATATAATAAGGGCTTTGAAGCAAGCCGGAACCGGGAAATTGGGGAAATGTATCCTGATTTAAAAGATGAAATGGAGCGGATTAACGGCAATATGGTTGATTTGATGGTGCCCTTCAGACAAAGGAATTACTATACAAAAGAAATGAAAGGGTCTTATTCAATAAAATATGTATTGCCTGCTTTGTATCCGGATGACCCTGAACTTGATTATGTAAATCTGCCTTTGGTTCATAATGGTGGTGAAGCATCAGAAGCGTTTTTGAGCTTGAAAGATAAGACTCCTGAAGAACAGGTAGAAATTAGGCAAGGGCTGCTTAAATATTGTAAGCTTGATACTTATGCTATGGTTAAAATATTGGAAAAATTAAGAGATGTAACTTCTTGATCATGTTTTTTCTAGTATTATGTAAATTTTTTAATTAAATCTTTTAATATCCTCCTGTTTAAGAGTATAGAGGCATTGTTCCTTGATTATACAAAAGGAATTGAATTTGAGAATATAAAATAATAAAAAAGGATAAAAATGTCAATAAGACATCTTTAACTTAAAACATTTTGAAACTATCAACCATCATACAAGTTAAGTTATAATCAGGACTGCTAATCTGGATATGTCTTTCTTTTTCATTATCTGTCAAATATGTAATATATCTAACTTCTCCTTTATGTGCACCCATATTTGCAGTAGTTTTATAAATAGTATGTCCTTCAGGAGAATCATTGACCCTATCTGAATCAGCAATTGTATTTTCCATGAGGGATGTTCTAGAATATAAACTTACTTGTGTGATTGTATCATTTGCAAGATAAAAAGTTTGTTCACCATCACTATCTTCATCATCTAATGTAAAATTTGTTACATTCACTGTATTAAAAGAACCTACATCATCAATAGTATTATTGTAAATTACCACATCATCTTTCTGGTCATTAAATATAAAAGGAGCACTAATTAATGCAATTAATGCTACTATGATAATTACCAAAATAATGATTATAATATGATTTTTATTCATATAATCACCTCTATTATTGAATTTATTGTTCACAACATATTAAGATTATTTAAATTTAGCTATGATATTCGTTAAACTAATTTCTAGAAATAAGTAAATATTACTAAGAAGATATAATATTGTAACAATTATAAAAGGTTTATTTATGGAAGAATTATTTGAAGAGATTATACTATTTCAAAAAGAAAGGGACTGGAAAAAATTCCACACACCCGAAAACCTGGCAAAATCAATTTCCATTGAATCTGCTGAACTTCTTGAACATTTTCAATGGCAGAAAGAGTATAATATTGATGAAGTTGCAGAAGAACTTGCTGATGTTCTAATTTACTGTTTTTATATGGCTGACTCTCTGGATTTGGATATTAAAGAAATAATATTAAACAAAATGGAGAAAAATGCTTTGAAATATCCGGTTGATAGATCAAGAGGAAATGCAAAAAAGTATACGGAGTTATAGTATGATTGTTTATGAAGCTACCAAGGGTGAATTTGTTGATTCAGTTTTTTCAGGTTCAATTACTGATGAGATTTATGAGATGTATCAGCAGAAAATCGGAAAATCTGGAAAATCTCAGATTATGTCCTGGGAAAACTCCATGCAGTATATGTATCGTGTTCTGGAAGATTCTGAAATTCCTGATGACTGTGGTGTAGCTATTGAATTTACAATTCCGACTACTTCAAAAAGAATAGATTTCATATTGACAGGTTTAAACCAGTTTCAGGATGATTCAGTTGTTATAATTGAGCTTAAACAATGGTCTGAGGCTCAAAAAGTTGAAGGAAAGGATGGTGTTGTAAAAACCATTCTTGGAGGAGGTTTAAGGGAAACTACTCATCCGTCATATCAGGTCTGGTCATATGCTTCATTGATTAAAAATTTCAACCAGACGGTTGATGAAGAAGAAATCGGACTTTACCCATGTGCATATCTTCATAATTATGATTTTAAAAGTGATGATCCGTTAACTGATGAAATTTATGAGGATTATTATAGTCAGGCTCCGTTATATGGCAAAAGAGATGCCTTAAAACTCAGAAACTTTATTAAAAAATACATTAAATACGGGGATAATTCAGATATTTTACTTAGAATTGAAAATGGTAAAATAAGGCCGTCTAAAAAACTTCAGGATACTCTTTCAAGCATGCTTGACGGAAACAAGGAATTTATCATGATTGATGAGCAGAAAATTGCTTATGAACTGGCTATTAAAATGGCTCGTGAAAGTTATTTGGATGATAAAAAGCGTGTTTTGATTGTTGAAGGCGGTCCCGGAACCGGCAAATCTGTTGTAGCTATTAATCTGCTTGTGGATATTATGAGGGATGAGATGAATTCCTGTTATGTAACAAAAAATACAGCTCCCCGTGAAGTGTTTTATAAAAAACTAAAAGGCGGAAGATTTAAAGTCGGATGGATTAAAAATATTTTCAAAGGTTCCGGAACTTTCATCGATTCTCAGGAAAATGATTATGATGCAATAATAGTTGATGAAGCTCACAGATTAACTGAAAAAACAGGATTTTTCAAAAAAGGAGACAATCAAATAAAAGAAATAATAAATGCCGGAAAATTTTGTGTGTTTTTCATTGATAAGTATCAGAGAATTTCAATTGAAGATTATGGAAGTATTGGTGAAATTAGAAGGTTTGCTTCGGAATTTGATGCTGAAGTTAAACAGATTAAATTAGCTTCACAATTCAGGTGTAATGGATCTGATGGATACTTGTCATGGTTGAATGATGTTTTGGAAATTGAAGAAACTGCAAATTATGATGGATTTGATTTTGATTATGATTTTAGAGTAGTTGATTCAGCTAGTGAATTGAAAGATTTGATTTTTGAGAAGAATTTGGAAAATAATAAATCAAGATTGGTAGCGGGTTACTGTTGGGATTGGATAAGTGATTCTAAAGATAATAGTGATGTTCATGATATAGTAATAGATGATTTTTCAATGAGCTGGAATTTAGGAAATTCTAAAACATGGGCAATTGATGAGGATTCAATAAATGAAGTAGGTTGTATTCATACTTCACAAGGTCTTGAATTTGATTATATTGGCGTAATCATTGGTGAAGATATGAGATTTGATGGGGAACATATTGTAACTGATTTTAATATGCGTGCAAGTACTGATAGGTCAATTTTTGGCATAAAAAAGATGCATAAGCAGGATTCTGATAAAGCTTTAAAATTAGCTGATGCGATTATTAAAAATACATATCGTACATTGATGACTCGTGGAATGAAAGGGTGTTATATTTATTGTGAAGATGAATTACTTCATGGTTATTTTAAAGAAAAAATTAGATAATTAAAGGTTATAATATGTTAGATTCATTATATACAGAGGCCATTAGGAAAAAAGGTTCACTCCATGAGGATATTGATGAACTCATTGACAAAAAGTTGGACATTGACTCCGAATGGATTTCTGAAAAAATCAATCCGTCACAAGATGAATTTACTCTTGCAGCAGGTGACGGCAGCTTCAACAAGAAAAAGTACAGAAGGTTCAACTTCTATGCAGTAGCAGCTGAAAGTATAATTTACAACCCGAAGGAATCAGGTTTAAAAACAGTTGAATCTGTAGAACTCGACATTTTACCTCATCAACCATTTGCGAATGACAGAATCAGAAATATGATGAGTATTTTTGAAATTAAAACAGCAATCAAAGCTTTAAATGAATTCAAAATTGATTTTTATATGGATGACGGATCCATTTTGGGTGATTTAATCAGGCCTGTTCCGGTTGAAAACAGGCTTTCAAGAGAGGAAAAAACATTTATAATGAAAAAAATCTATGATGAACTTAAAAACGATGAAATATCATCATTCAAATTCAAAGATGAATTCAAGGAGTTATTTGAAAACACCAAGGATGAAAATTCCCTAATTTCATTTATGGAATCATTAGAACATCTTATGGCACTAAAACAATTATTGCAAAACAAAGAAAAAATCATTGCAATTTCAAAAACATCCACAAGCAATGATATTTTCCACACTAACATTCCTGATATTGCCATTCTGGAGATGGCAACTAAAGGTGAAGGTTTTACAAAACCATACTATAGAAAGGTTGACTCAAGTGTAAAGCATGACTTTCCAATTCACAATGAGTTTTTCACAAGCCTGTGGTTTACAATTGTCTTTGCAAGACTGGAAAACAACAAAAACGTAATAAAAATTGAACTGCCATACCATGCAGATGAAAAAGAAATCAGAAACCTATTAAGTATTTTAAAGTCAAATTCAACAGACGGATATCCGTTTTTACTTAAAAAAGCTCATAATGACGTAGTAATTAAAAACAAAGACATGGCAAGATTATCAAATATATTAGAATTTATGGAAAAAACCGGACGTGAAATGTTAGATTAAAGGTGATAAAATGATTGGACGATGTATTGGTGAAACATCACTTGTAGAAGTTAGTTTTATATCAAAAGAAATGCCTAAAGTGGGGGAATATGTTACTTTAGAGTATGACGGTAAAATCATCCTGGGAATGATTGAATTACTGGTTCGTGGAAGTGTTTCTCTTAACGGTGAAATCTACAATCCTGACACAGTAGCAAAAATCAGACAGATTGAGGGGGATGACTATTACATTAAAGGTTCTATAAGAATACTTGGAGACATTAATGACAATCTTAAAATCCCAAGAACCCCCGCACCGCCCGGAACAGAAATAAAAGTCGCATCAGACGAAGTTTTAAATAAAATATTCAAGGTTGAAAACTCACTTAAGTTAGGTCATCTAATCAATCAGGAAAATGTCAGCGTCGAGGTTGACGTAAACAAGATGGTCTCAAGACATCTGGCAATTCTTGCAATGACCGGAGCTGGTAAATCAAATGCAGTATCTGTCATTATCGACGGACTTTTAGAAAAGAACGGGTGCATGCTTATTTTTGATATGCACTCAGAATACGTTGATGCTGAGTTTACAAACGGCAGTGTAAATGTCATAGAGCCTATGATTAATCCTCAAAACATGGAATTCAGTGAAATCAAAAAGCTTGCAAATATTCCTTCAAATGCATCCATTCAGGAAAGACACTTTAGAGATGCATTTAAAGAAGCAAATAAAAGAATTGAGCAAGGAACTCAGGAGTCTACTGATTTTATAAAGCTTATTCAGATAATTTTAGATGAAAAACGTCAGGAAGCAGAAGGAAGTAATGATAAAAAGACTGCTAAAGACATAATGGATGTCTACAACAAGATGGATGATCTTGTTTCAAAATATGATAGATTATTGAACATTTATGTCGGTGACATTTTAGGTGAAATCAAGCCTGGAGTTGCCAATGTACTTGATTTGGGTCAGGTCGATGAAAATACAGCAGAAGTGCTGGTTGCACATATCTTAAGGCGAGCTTTAAAAAGCAGGAAGGATTTTGTTAGAAACAATAATGAAAAGGCATTGTCCTATCCTGTATTCTTTGTTGTTGAGGAGGCACATATTCTGGCTCCGAAAAATAGAAATCCGAATTCCAAGTATTGGATTACCCGTATTGCAAGGGAAGGGCGTAAATTCGGATTAGGTTTATGTCTGGTCAGTCAGTCTCCAAAGTCCGTTGACAGTGAAACACTTTCACAGGCAAACAATATGATTATCCTACGTTTGGTAGAACCGCAGGACCAAAGACATGTTCAAACAGCAAGTGAAAGCCTAAGCGAGGATCTGGTACATCAGTTACCTTCACTAAATATTGGTGAGGCTTTATTATTGGGACTTATGACCAAAATACCTACACTTGTTAAAATCGATGAGTTCAAGGGAAGACAACGTGGCGGTGATTTGGACATCATAAGTGAATGGAAATCACAAAAGGAATCTAAAGAAGCAGATAAGAAAAGACAGCTTCTTGAATTTGAAAGCCAGTTCGGTTAAGAGGTGAGTTGATGCGTTTTGCACATTTATCAGATACTCATTTGGGAAACAGACAGTACGGAATATTTGAAAGGGAAGAGGATTATTACGAAATCTTTGATAAAACCATTGATAAAATTATAGAAAGTGGGGTTGATTTTGTAATCCACAGCGGGGATTTGTTTGACTCTCAAAGGCCATCAACAAATGCATTGCTTGCATTTCAAAAAAACCTTTTAAAGCTGAACAATGCAGGAATACCGATGTATGCAATTCCTGGAAATCATGATATCATAATGAGAAAGGGTATCAAGCCACCTGTGGATCTCTTTGAGGATTTGGGACTTAAGGTATTGAGATACAATAATGATTTCATGGAAGGTGACATTTATATCTGCGGATTCCAGTACATTCCAAGTTCACAGAAAGCCGCACTGGAGATGTTTTTGGAAAACTTCTCAAATAAAGCCCAAAATCATCAAAAATCAATTATCGTTTTACACCAGGCAATCAAAACATTTCTGGATAAGGAAGATGCCTATGAATTGGAATTCAGTGAACTTCCAGATAACTTCACATATTATGCAATGGGACACCTGCACCCATACATTGAAGCGGATTATGGCAAAGGCAAGCTGATTTATCCCGGATCTATGGAAATCAACAGGTCAAAGGAAATTGCACAAAGTGACAATAAGGGATTCTGTATTGTTGACATGTCCGGTGATAAACCTGTTGTTGAAAGGGTTAAAGTAGATCTTGAAAGAAAACAGTTTGCTGTAAACATAAAATATGAGGAACTCCATGACAAGCTGGCCTATCTAAAAGATTATATTAAGGATTTGGATAAAAAACCGTTAATTATAGTTTCTGTTTTTGGTGGAAATGCAGTTAATTCTGATGTTCATGAATTCATCCAGGACCAGCTCAGTGATTACACACTGAATTTAAGGATTTCCTATACTCCTGAAAATGAATTGAAAAGTGGCAACTTACCCTCAGGTGACATTCTGGAGCCAAAATCATTTCTTAAGCATAAAATCTCTGAAAAATATGGAGATGAGGCAATTGCAAATTTATCAGTTGACTTGCTTGAAAACTTATCCCGAAACAGGGTTGATGATGCAAGATTCCTCTCAGATGATTATTTCAACAATCATTATCCTTTTGAAGATGAGGAGGTCGGACAATGATATTTAAAAAACTTGAACTTAAAAACTTCAAGTCCCATGCAAACACAACCATTGACTTCAACACCGGAATAACTTTAATAGTTGGTGAAAATGGTGCCGGTAAATCATCAATATTTGAAGCAATCACATTTGCACTTTTCAAACAGTCAGATTTAAACAATGCCGATTTGGTGAGAACCAATAAAGGAATTTCATCAAAAATAGAAATGGAAGTTAAATTAACATTCAATTCACATGGTGTTGACTATCGGGTTGAGCGTAAAGTCAAAAAAAACAATGACAAGGTCAAATCATCAGCAAGACTAATCAGAATCACAGATTTGGGTGAGGAAATCATCTCCACCAAAATCAAGGAGGTTGACCATGAAATCGAAGTGATATTGAGTATGGATTCAAGTACATTCTTAAATGCAATCCATGTAAGACAGGGTCAAATTTCTGATTTAATAGATAAACAGCCTGCTGAAAGGAAAAAACTCATAGGACAACTTTTAAAACTTGACGATTTGGAAAATGCTTATAAGAGGATTCCAGAAATCACCAATGAAAGGAAAAGCCAAAGGGATGTTTTAAGCGGTAAGATTGTAAATGAGGTTGAACTCAACGACCAGTTAAACACTATCACAAAAGAACATGATGATTTGCTTCAAAAAGATATCACATTAAAGGAAAACCTCAAAGAAATAAAATCCAATCTGGATGAAAAAACCAGAAAAAAAGAGGATTTGGACTTACTTAAGGAGAAATTCACCAAGTTGAACTTGGAAAAAACACACCAGGATGAAAATCTCTTTAAATTAAACCAGACAAAAGAAAAACTGGATTCGGAGTTAAATAATATTTTGGAAAATGAAAAGCAGATGGAAATTCTAAAGCCTTACTGCGAGCAGCTTGAAAACTCAAGGAAGTTCAAGGAATCCTATATTCTATACAATGGCCTTAAAAAGGATCATTTGGCAAAAACAGAAATCATCAACAAAATTACTTCCAACAATGAGATTCTCATAACCGAAAAGGAGGCTCATGACAAATACATTGAACTTAATGATGACATTGGTCAGCTGAAAATCCAGGAAACCGAACTCACCTCAGAACTTAAGCTTGCCGGTGATTTGAAAAACAGGAAAAACACCATTTCAGATGAAATCACTCAAATGAACCAGAAGCTGGATTCATTTTTTAACAAGACCAATGAAATCCTAAAAGATTATGAATTGGAATTCAGTGAATTAAAAGAGCTGAATGTAAACGTTTCAAGTTTAATAAAAACAAAAGAGGATGAAATCACAAAAATTGACACGGAGCTTAAAGGCTTCAACGATGAAAAGGTAAGGCTTGCCCAGCAGTCAGATTCCCTAACAGAACCCTTGGATGATATCAGAAAGGTTGAAAACAAATGTCCAACCTGTCAATCAGAGATTAGTGAGGCTAAAAAGGAAGAGCTCATAAACTATTATGAGGGCACCATTTCATCAAACAGTCAGAGAATCGAAGAGCTTTCAAAGCTGATTGAGGATTCAAACAATAAGAAAGACACTGTCAAAGCTAATCTGGATGATTTGAAATCAATAATTAATGAAACTAAACAGATGGAAATTTACACAGGCCAAATCACCAAATCAAATGGTGAACTTGAAGCAATTAACCTTCAAATAAACCAGACTCAGGAAAAAAGACAAAAGCTTGAGGAACTCCAAGTTGTACTTCAATCAAAACTTGAGGAGTTCAACAGTCTAAAGAGCCATTATGATGAATATGTCAAGGCCCAAACAATCATAAGTTCACTTGAAGATGAAGATAAACTCAAAGCGGAACTTGAAAGCATCAACAATAACATCAAAGATACCAAAAAAGAGCTTGAAAACTTCATTTCCATCGATTCTGCACTTTCTCTTGAAATCACAGAAGATGAACTTAACAGAAAAATTGGCGAATTAACCAAAAAGGACGCTCAATACAAGTTTTTAACAGGTTCAGTCAACAGGAAAGAGGAAGTTGAAAACACAATAAAAACAAACGGTGAGGAAATCGCATCCAAAACCGCAGAAATAGAAGGCATTCAAAAAACCATTGATTCCTGTGAATATGATGAGAAAACCCATGAGGAGTTAAATCTGTCAGTTGAGGATTTAACTAAAAAATTCAATTCACTGGATGCCAACATTAAGGTAAATGAAACCCTGATTAAAACCAATGAAGAAAAAATCACAGAAATCAGGGCTAAAATCTCTGAAAACAACAATCATATTAAACAGTATGATGCCCTAAACGACTACATTGACCTTTTGGATGACTTCAGATGGCATTACAGTAAGGACGGTATTCAAAAAGAGCTGAGGGCACAATCAAAACCTCTGATACAGAAGTACACCAGGGACTTCTTTGAAAAGTTCAACTTCAACTACTCAGATCTTGTACTGGACGATGACTACAACATATCCATCTTCGGACCTGAAGGGGAAGTCAAGCTGGATATGGTGAGCGGCGGTGAGGAAATCGCAATTGCATTATCACTAAGGCTTGGAATCACACAGGTAATGTCAAAAGGAATGATTGAAACAATCCTTTTGGATGAGCCGACAATCCATCTTGACAGTTACCGTAAGCAGGAACTGATTGAAGTGCTAAGAAGCATGAAAGTTATCCCTCAAATGATTATCGTAACACACGATGCAGAGCTTGAGGCTGCTGCAAGCAATCTAATCAAGGTTAAAAAAGAGGATGGAATTTCAAAAGTTGAAAACAACTGAGGTGACATAATGATAACATGTGACGTTTGCGGACACCTGAACGATTCCTCCAGGGCAACCTGTGAGGAATGTGGTTCAGACTTGTCTGATTCTCCTGATTGGGGAAAATATTTATGATGACGATGACGACCTAAATTTCGATGAAGTCGATGAATTGGGATATGCCGATCCCGATTTCTATGATTAGTGATGTGATTTAAAATTCCATTAATTCACATTCTTTTAAATTGTTTTTGATTTGTAATATTTAACTAAATGGTGATAGATATGTTGTTGACATTGTTGACTACTGTAAATTTAATCCTAATTGTTATTTTGGGAATTTTAATATACGTAAACCGTGGAAAAAACAACAAAATTGTAATTGTTCTTTTTGCAGTCTCCTTAATAGTATTCATTGTTAATTATATATTGTAATTAAAACAAACTAAAATCCAATGACTAATCACAAACACTTAAGAACAGTAATTGAAGATATATATTCAAACGACAATAAACTGACTGAAAACTTATTGTCAAAGTTAATCAATGAATTCAGATATTCTAATTTATTAATTCCCGCCAAAAGTGAAAACGGCACCCTTAACTTCATAATATATGAAGAGGAAGGCTCAAAGTTCACCCCGCTTTTCACAGACCCTGATGAATTTCATAAATTCTTCAGGGATGATGACATTATTTTTCTTGAAAACTCCTTTGAACTTTATCAGAATGTCTTGAAGACTTCTGACATTGAGGGTTATATATTAAATCCCGCCTCTGAGAAATACCTGTTCTCAAAGGAGTTTATTTTATCAATCAAAAACATTCCAAAGACAAATTTCTACTCACCTGATGCTTACTCAAAAGAGGAACTCTTAGAAATTAAAAACAGCATCGACAACAGGGATTTGGAGGATTTCATAGCTGACAAAAATAACATTGGAGATTATGAAGGCCTCTTTGAAAAGCTTTCCAGTTCAACAATTTTAACTTTAATGCTTGCGGATTCCAATCTCGACCCGATGGCTGAAAACGGAATGATTTCACTAAAAGATTATGGCCCGCTGGCGCAGATGTACACAGACCGCATCGGAGGGGTTTATGCAACTATTTTTTCAAGTGAAGACAAGCTTAAACATGTTAAAACAGACAAGTTCAAGTACAGTCAAATCATAAACCTTGCAACTCTAGTCAATTTTGTCCTCACAGAGGACATGGACGGTATTGTTTTAAATCCCGAAAGCGACAATGTGCTCATTCCAAGATCAAAACTATTGAAATACTCACTGGGCTTTGAGAGGTTTGCAAACGATGAGAAACTCTCGACTTCCATCTTCTACATTTTCTGTTAAAAAATTATAATAACAAAAAGGATTATATTCTATAATATGTCAGAATTGTCCGAGTTAATCAAAATCAACAGGAACATTGAAAGGCAGAATGAGGAAATCATTCGTCTTTTGAAAGTCATTGCCAATGAAGATGAAGTTGAAGATGACTTTGTTGAAGAAATCGAAGATGAAGTTGAAGAGGAAGTTGACTCGATTGAATTTGTAAATGAAATCGGTTGTGTGCACTTCATAGATGGTGTTGACATCTTCAATATTACTATCAAAAATAATGAAAAAACCATCAATAATTTGACAGGTGAATGTGAAACTACTAACTTTGATTTGGCGGAATTTGTAGCAAATGAATCAATCAAAAGAAATCAAATGTTACCTGACGCTACAGTTATACTCGATGAGGAAAATTCACAAAATTTACCCGAAAAATTAAAAATTTGTGTTGAAAGGGGTGCCGAAAGGGCATTCCTGCCATTGTATTCAATGTCACAGCTTGTAGGAGCACCGCCATTGTTGATGACTGTACTGAAAGTTGACTATTACAGAAGCCCTGAAGAATTAGCTGAAAAATTATTTAAATAATTTTTCAACAAATGTTTTAATTGTTGCAATTGATGTTTGGATAATATCATTTTTTACAGTTTTAAGTGATTATTTATGAATCTCAAGAAATTATCAGGTTATATTCAGGTTGATGAGGAAAAAACCTCTTTAATTGATGGCATACTCCATCCACCTGCTGTTTTACATGAATCAGTCTGTTTGAGTGATATCTATGTAGAAAAAGCAGATATGTGTGAATGCATTTTGATTGAAGAGAAATACTGTCCAAAATGCAACACAAAATACTCCGGAGAGGAAAACTTCTGTATTGAATGCGGTGTTCGGCTCAAAAAAATTGAAGATAAAATCCAGGTAAGGGACATTAAAACAAACCCCAAGTTCACTTTCAAGGCCAAAAACAGCTTTGATAATTTTGATGAGATATTTGTGGAGGATAATTTCCTAAAAATCAGTGAACTCAAATTCACAATTGAAGATTATGACAAAATCATAAAAGACATTAATAAAACCGCACTTAAAAACATGGACAATTTAATTAAGGCTAATGAACTTTCTCTCGATGATCTGGATGTCCTTGACAGTATACTTCTTTTTGCAAAATCATTTGTTGATGTCGACTACAAGTCCTATGGCCAGGAGCTTGGATATTTCGAGTTTGACAGGATAACCGTCGATGACCGCCAGACTGTATCCCTTCAGATTACAACCATAATCCATGAACTGGCACATTTCCTGCTAAAGGAGATTATAACCAGGATAATATGCAAGGTTCTGGACTGTACTAAAAATTCTTTTGTTGAATCAATAGCCATATTCATACTGTCTTATTCACCGTTTACACAATTGATTGATGAGTATTCGGCCCACACAGTTGAAGGACGCTTTACCATATATGGTTATCAGGATTATTCGTCATTTATCCAGATTGAAAGGTCCCTTGATGGTGAAATGGATAAGGAAGATATTGAGATTACCAAATCAATCGGAAATACATTTGCAAATTCAATCAAAGACATTTTGGAGTCATTCATTGACTGGGATTTAAGAGAGGACATCAAAAAGCAGTTCAGAAGTGATGTTGTGGAAGGACCAAACTACAAAATGCTTGTCTTGGAAAACTGCAACAAACTCTCTGATGACGGTTTGATTCGTTCAATATGGCTGATTTTAACAGAGGGTTTCGCCCAGGCAGCTCTTAACGTTGATAAATTAATTGAATATGAAAAAAGGTTAGATCATGAATATTAAGGAAAGAATTTTACAGCTAAACTTAGAACATACAGGAAATGAGCAGGACATAAACGAACTTCTTTTGACTTTGATTTCAAAGTTCCAACTATTCGAGCCTTGCATTTATTTATCAGAAGATGAAGAATGGCTCAACGTTGCTATCATGTCCATTGAAAACGATGAAGTATCTCAGGCAATGTCAATATTGAAAAGTGAATTAACCGCATTTGGTGTATTCAACAAAGAGGATATTGACTTTGAAATACCACAAAAAGATTCAGAAGGACTCTATCAATGAAAATCTTTGACTTTGATGAGGATTTTGATGTTGAGCAGGTCTCAGCTCAGATTAATGAAATAATGTCCAAATGGTCCGTTCAACTTCTAGACATTGCAGGGCCAAATTGGATAATATATAATTATGAAATGGAAGTAAAATACATTTTCAAGTTTCAGGTGGACTTCAACGATCTTGAAGTTAGAATAAAATTAGAGGATTTGAAACTGAATGTTATCCATCACATAGAAAGCTTAAAGGATGAAACCACATACCGTGATAATCTTGTAAATTCGGTATTTTTCTAAAAAAAAATAAAAAAAGAAGAATTAAGCTTACTTAATTCTTGTGTTGTAATATCTTACACCATCTGTATCATAGGTATACCATCTGTCCACTTCAGCGTCATATCCTTCACCGATAACGGTTACATATGAATCGCTTTGAGGATTGTATACTCTGTAGGTGGTGTTGTTGTTTGTATCATTAATTTTTGGAGTTTCATTGCCGATGATTATAACATCAGTTGTGTTATTTACAGATGTATTTGTTTTACTGCTATTGTTTTCGGCGATTGTATTTATATCTGGTGTGCTATCGCTCATGTAGATATATGCTGCAAGTCCGATAAGGGCTACAACAAGGATGACGATAACAATTAAAAGTATATTTTTAGTCTCCATATTTATCACCTACATTACTTTTTGATTTTTCTTATATATAATTAATCACTCACATCGTAGTCATCTATAATGATATAGTTGAATTGCGGGTGTAGCTGTTTGATTTTATCGGATATTTCATTTTTGACTTTTTCACGGTCGGCATCAAAGTCGACAATGATGTCGAATGTTGCAAGATTCATCTCTTCAAATACGATAAACCCGTGAATCTCAAGCACTTCCTCATATTCGGATGCAATCTTTTCCAAATCCTCTCGAATCTCATGATGTTTATCGTTTCTTGCATATATTCCGACGGTTAGAATGATTGAAAACTCTTCAAAAATCTTTATGGCAATATTTCTTGTAAGATTATGAATTTCCAAAGCGGATAATGTGTCGTCAACTTCAACGTGGACTGATCCCTGCATGTCTTCAGGTCCGTAGTTGTGAAGGCTCAGGTCATATGCGCCGTAAACTCCTGGAACTTCACAAATTGATTCTTTTATTTTGCGTGAAAGCTCAGAGTCAACCCTGGAACCGATCATTGAGTCAACGGTTTCTCTTAACATGTCAATACTTGCCTTGATGATTACAATTGATATGATTACACCCAGGATTCCTTCAAGGGATATGTGCCAGAATATGGAAATGATAGCTGCAATCAATGTTGAAAGTGACAGTATCGCATCAAATAGAGCGTCACTTCCTGATGCCACAAGGGCCTGTGAGTTAATATTTTCCCCAACCCTTTTAACGTACTTTCCAAGGACAATCTTAACGACAACGGCCACTGCAATGATTATAAGTGAAACAGTAGTATAGGATGTAACGTCTGGATTGAATATCTTAGGCCAGGACTCCATAAGTGCGGTTATTCCCGCCCAAAGCACAATGGCTGCAATGATTACTGATGAAAAGTATTCAATACGGCCATATCCATATGGATGGTTTTTGTCAGGCGCCTTTCCGGCCAGTTTTGCACCTATGATTGTAATGATTGATGATAATGCATCAGTCAGGTTGTTTACAGCATCCAATGTAATTGCAATTGAGTTAACGAGAATGCCGATTGTGGCCTTGAAGGCAACAAGTATCAGATTAACGACAATGCCTATTATACTGGTTTTGACGATTTTTTCCTGTCTTGTCATAATTCAATATTTGTTTTAATAATTTTTAAATTTTGTTGATTAAAAAGATTTAAATATTAACTTTTTTAAAATATATTTAACTATTAGGAGGAATTATATGTCAGTATATAATTTTACAGTTAAAGATGGTGAAGGAAACGATGTTTCTTTAAGTGAATACTCAGGTAAAGTACTTTTGATTGTTAATTCCGCAATCAAATGCGGATTTACACCACAATACACAGAATTGAATGATATCTATTCCGAATTTAATGAAAGGGGTTTTGAAATTCTTGACTTTCCATGCAATCAGTTTGGAGGCCAGGCTCCGGGAACAACCGAAGAGATTACTGAAGTGTGCAGATCCAAATGGCTTGTTCCATACACAATTTTTGAAAAGATTGATGTCAATGGTGAAAATGCAGACCCGTTATATGAATACCTAAAGGAAGAACAGCCTTTCAAGGAAATCACAGGAAAAGGAGCCACCAAACTCAAGCTTGTCCTAAAAGCTGTCGACAGACACTACAAGGACAACAATGACATTAAATGGAACTTCACCAAGTTTCTCGTTGACCGTGAAGGAAATGTTGTTCAAAGATTTGAACCGACAGAAGCCATGGGAGATGTCAAAAAGGCAATTGAAAAGTTATTGTAAAACAGTTAACTTAATAATTGATTGCTTACTAATCTAAGTGTATGGAGAGAATTAAATATTACGATACACTTAGGTTTCTTGCTATTTTTGGAGTCATCATCCTCCACGTTTTTCAAAGTTTCCCTGCAAGCACCACATTAATTAACTTTAAGGTCATAAGTCTATCGGAAATATTTGAATATGCAGTTCCAGTTTTTTTAATGATAAGTGGAGCTTTGCTTTTGGGCCGTGACATTCAACTGACCGATTTCCTAAAAAGAAGATTCACAAGGTTGACTTTTCCGTTCATTTTATACATGATAATCTATGCTGTGGTATTGTTCCTTCTCATGAGTTATGTGACCGGTTTTGGAATGCTTGAAAAATGGCTTTTAAGATTGCCTTTAAATTATAACTGGTATTTCTGGACAATATTGACTCTCTATCTGGCAATACCTGTAATAAACAAGTTCATCCTACATTCCTCATTTAAGGAAATTGAGTATTTCCTGTATGTTTTAGTTTTCGCATCCATCTTATATCAAATCATTTTGGTTTTGAAGTTAAGGCCATACATCAATTTGAACCTGTTTGTATCTCCGATTGCCTATCTGATTTTAGGCTATTGGCTTTCCCATAAAGATTTTTCAAACAGAATCTATAAGATTGCCATCCTATTTTTCATTGGAGCAACCCTGCTTAAGATGGCAGGTTCACTTGGATATCTTCCGCTTCCATTAACTGAAAACTATGAGGCCACAAGATCAATGATTGTCGCTTCATACATTGACATGGGCTTTTTACAAATCGTGCAGGCTTCAGCACTCTTTTTAATAATCAGATATATCTACTCAACAGACAATATCCTCAGCTCATTTTTAACAGGAAACAAGGTTAACGCATTTATATTGTCAATCAGTCAGGCAAGTTATGGAATGTATCTCTTCCATCATACTCTAATTGAACCTTTAAGGTGTATATTAAGAAACTACAAATTTACAGGTCTTGAAACGCTGATTCTTGTTTGTGTTCTTACGGTGATTGTTTTCATTGCCTGTTGGATGGTTGTCCTGGCAATATCAAAGATTCCATTCATTTCAAGATATTCGGGATATCACTAAACTTATAATAACTAATAATGATAAATGTTATATTAACTTTATAGAAAGGTGTTTAAATGTATAAAAAAATTTTACTCCCAACTGATGGGTCAGGCTATGCCGACCAGGAAATCGAAAGAGTATCAAACTTAATCGCTGATGATGGTGAAATCATTGTTATCTCAGTTGCAGGCAAATTAACATCAAGCGCATTTCAAAGCAGGAAAAATGTCAGGAAAGTTAATGCGGAGATGTTGGAGGAAGCTAAAGAAAATGTAGCTAAGATGGTTGCCAAATTTGATAATAGTCTTAATGTTAGAGGTGTTGTAAAGACCGGTTTTCCGGCTGAAACAATAAATAAGGTCGCAGAAGATGAAGGTGTGGAGCTTATTGTAATATCCGCATCAGGTAAGAGTGGTCTTCACAGATTCATTATTGGAAGTGTTGCCGAGGAAGTTCTTAAAACCTCAGACATTGATGTATTGCTTGTTCACAATAAATAGGTGATTTTATGGATATTAAAAAGATAATTATTGCAATAGTGATTGTGCTTCTTGTTGTTGGTGTTGGTGCTTTCATGTTCATATCAGCTAACCATGTTGATACAAAAATAGAGATTGTTGCAAACGATTCAATGCAGAACGGAGACGACATTACCATACAGTTAAAGGACAGTTACAGAAACGTCTATCCAGACCAACAGATTGAAGTTAAAATCTTGGATGACTCCGGATGGGCCTACAAGTATTCAGTAACTACAGATTCCAATGGTTGTGGAAATGTGCCTTTAACAGCCTTGGATAATGGTGAATATACTGTTCATGCCAATTTCAATGGGACACTGTTCCTATCCGAAGCAAAATCTTCAGTTCCTTTCACTGTTGATGATGGATATTCATATTAGAATATCTCATATTTTTTTTTAAATATTTTTTAGACTTTTTTTAAACAAACCATTAATTGATTTAATAAAATTCATAGATTTGGATATTGATATAATTTTTATTTACTATTTTTATGAATCTGTATAAAATATGCTGTTTTTCTTAATTCAATTGAACAAATCAATATAATATAAATATATAAAAAAATAAAATATTAACCAGTAGAATTAATTCTACGAGAGATAGTTATAACTATATTGGTGTTTTAAAATGAATAAAAAAATAGGTTTTATTGTAGCTTTAGCAGTAATTGCCTTATTGATGGCTGGTACTGCAAGCGCAGGTTTATTTGATTTCCTAGGAGGAAACAACTCTGACCAAGTTGCAAACGATGACAACACTTTCATCGTGGGTTTCGATGCAGAATTCCCTCCATACGGATATAAAGATGACAGCGGAAACTATGTCGGTTTCGACTTAGATTTAGCTCAGGAAGTTTGTAACAGAAACAATTGGACTTTAGTCAAACAGCCAATCGATTGGGATGCAAAAGATGCTGAAATCGATTCCGGTTCTATTGACTGTATTTGGAACGGATTTACCATCAACGGAAGAGAAGATGACTACACCTGGTCTGAACCTTACATTGACAACAAACAAGTTGTTGTTGTAAAATCTGATTCAGGAATTAAATCATTAGCTGACCTTGAAGGTAAAATCGTAGAAACACAAAAAGATTCATCTGCACTTGCAGCTCTTCAAGAAGATAACAAAACTCTTGCAGACACCTTCAAACAATTAACCGAAGTAGCAGATTATAACACCGCATTCATGGACTTAGAATCCGGTGTATGTGATGCTGTTGCAATCGATATCGGTGTTGCACAATACCAAGTATCATCCAAAGACAATTCAGATGATTTCACTATCTTAGATGAAATTATTTCATCCGAACAATATGGTATTGGATTCAAAAAAGGTAATGATGCTTTAAGAGACCAAGTACAAGAAACATTAGATGAAATGTTTAAAGACGGAACTGTTGCTAAAATCGCTGAAAAATACAGTGATTCTGGTGTTCCTGGATCTTTAATCACAAAATAGATTAAATTGGTGTAGAGGGGAGAATTAGAAAAAATGATATTGAGTAATGTTATTTCACAATTACTTGGAGGTATGGTTACCTCAATTGAAATATTCTTACTTACTCTTTTATTCTCTCTTCCTTTAGGTTTGGTTATAGCCTGGGGAAGAATGAGTAAATTTGGACCATTAAGATGGTTGATGAAGATTTATATTTCAATCATGAGGGGTACACCATTAATGTTACAATTAATTGTAGTGTTTTTCGCTCCATATTACATATTCGGTATGAGCCTTTCTTCCGATTACAGGTTTATTGCAGTCATCATTGCATTTACCATTAACTATGCAGCATATTTTGCAGAAATCTACAGGGGAGGAATCGAAGCTATACCAAAAGGCCAATATGAAGCGGCTCAAGTGCTAGGATACAGTAAGGTTGAAACATTCTTTATAATTATCCTGCCACAAGTCTTTAAGATAATTCTTCCTTCCGTAACCAATGAAGTGATTACTCTTGTAAAAGATACTTCTCTTTCATTTGTAATTGCAATTCCGGAAATGTTTACAGTAGCAAAACAGATTGCAGCTGCTGATGCTTCCATTGCGGCATTGCTCGTTGCAGGTCTATTCTATTACATATTCAATATAATAGTGGCATTTGCAATGGAACACTTGGAAAATAGGTTAAGTTATTATGACTGAGGGGTATTTATGAGTTTACTTGAAATTAAAAATCTTAAAAAAAGTTTTGGAGACAATGTTGTATTAAAAGACATTTCCCTTTCAGTTGAAAGAGGAGACGTATTGTCAATCATTGGTCCTTCAGGATCAGGTAAATCAACATTGCTTAGATGTATCACAAATCTGGACCAACAGGATAGTGGTGAGATTAATTTTGATGGAACATTCGGACTTGTATTCCAAGATTTTAATTTGTTCCCACATCACTCCGTAATGAAAAACATTACCAATGCACCAATAAAAGTTCAAAAACAGAATAAAAAAGAGGCTGTTGCCCATGCCCGTGAATTGCTCAAAAAGATGGGTTTGGAAGACAAGGAAGACGCTTATCCGTGTGAGCTGTCTGGAGGTCAGCAGCAAAGGGTATCAATTGCAAGAGCCCTTGCAATGAATCCTGATATACTGTTTTTTGATGAACCGACCTCAGCGCTTGACCCTGAACTAACCGGTGAGATTTTAACCGTTATTAAACAGCTGGCCGCTGAGAAAATGACAATGGTTATCGTAACTCACGAAATGAACTTTGCCCGTAATGTGTCAGACCACATTATATTCATGGATGATGGAGTTATTGTAGAAGAGGGCACACCTGATGAAGTATTCTCATCAGATAATCAAAGAATGAAGGAATTTTTGGGAAAATTCGCAGATTAGAGATATATCAACATATATCTTTAAATCCTATTTTTTAATACATTATACCATAAATAATCACTGCCAGCACCTAAACTAATCAGGATACTTGTTAGACTTACAAGTATGAATATTATGAATACTTCAAATGAACCTAAAAGATAAAAACCAGCAATACTGATTATTTCAAGTGTCCAGAACACCCATTTCTTGTTTTTAATGTCGATATAGCTTAACACGCCCAATATGATTGGTGTGATTATAATGGCCAATATGTAGAATATGCAATCATTCAATGGAGTAATGCCGACAACATTAAATTTAAAAAGCCAGTTGAAGAGATAAAACTCCAAAACGGTGAGGAAAAATCCCTGAACGCCACCGCATATTGCCTGGGCCATTGTATGTTTTTTTAATGTTACACGTGACCAGATCAATACTGGATAGATTATTCCAAAAAGTGCTCCAAAAGGACCCAAAAGTAGAATCAATGCACCTACAGGGCCTGACAGTCCTGTGGTGTGGACGCTTATTTTCCATTTTAATGTAATTAGAAGCACGACACCTGTGTTTATTGAATAGCATAAAAGTAGAATTGTCAAAAAGTGATTTGCATTAACAATCATGGATACCAGAAATCCGATGAAATATGAAATGATTCCTACAATCAGTGGAGTGTATCGGTCGCTTCTGTTTGATATGTCCTTGTCGGTTCCCAGTTTCTTTGCCCAGTATAAAATGATTGCCATTGGCAGTGCTGAGGCAAAAACAAGTGAAATCAGCTCCAAAACTATAAATGAAGATATGTTAAATGCACCATTTTCAAAGGATAATATTATACAGATAATAAGAAATAATGGTATGCATATTATTGGGGGATTGTTTATTGTGGAGATTGTTTCTGCAATTTTCAATTTTTCCATAAAAATAATTTTATTTGTTTAAATTAATAAGACTTATGAAGCGATGATTGTTGCAAAGTCAATAGTTGTCATTGCAACATTTATATACTATGCCATCCAATATCATAGTTATGAAATCATTAGTAGTTTATTATACAAGAACAAAAATAACACAAAAAGTAGCACAGGAAATAGCTAATAAGCTGGATTGTGATATCGAGGAAGTTGTCCCTAAGGTCAACTATAATGGAAAATTGGGTTATGCAAGAGGAATAAAGGACGGTGCATCAGCAAAAATTGTTGATTTGGAACCGTTGAAATATGACCCAAAAGATTATGATATAGTGTATCTTGGAGCACCTGTATGGGCTTCAAAGGCAGCAAATCCATTGATTTCATACTTAAAGCAAAATGAAGGAAAATTCAGTGAAGTCAAATTCTTCTTGACAGCGGGAAGCAGTGGTTTTGAATCAAGTTTTTCCCAAATGGAGAAATACTCCAAAAAACCGTTAAAGACAATTGCCATTACAACAAAACAGGTAAAGCACGGTGAATATGACTTAACTTCATTTTTGGATTAAGATTATTTTTAAGGAATTATCATGACACTTGAAGAATTGACAGATATTGATGTTTCTACTTTTCCGGTCGGAAGATTAATTTCTATGATTGCCAAAAGCCAGCAAATATACCTGAACCACAATCTGAAGGAATTCGGTATCAATTCATCTCAACTGCATTTGCTTTTTGAAATATCAAATCAAAGCAATATCAATCAGGAAAAGATTGCTAAAAGATGCAACATTAATAAGGGTGCTGTTGCAAGATCCATCAAGAAACTTGAGGATAATGAACTAATAGTTCGAGAAATCGACGAGGCCAACAGACGCCAAAACAAGATTTCTCTCACCCCTAAAGGCAAATCTATTTTGGACGATTCAATTAAAATTTTGAACAAATGGGAAAGTGAAGTATTTAAAGATTACACAAAAGAGCATAAACTCTTATTGAACGAATCATTAAAGGACATATTTGTAAATGCAATGGAATTTAACAACGGAGAGGCAGGTAATGAGTAAAACAGGAAACATTGAACTGATTACCGGAGACCCTAAAAGGGCAATTGTTAAGCTTTCAGTTCCTATGATGCTTACCATGTTTTTGCTCACGTTATATAATCTTGCAGACAGTATCTGGGTTGCCGGAATTGGTCCTGATGCATTGGCTGCAATAGGATTCATCTCACCTATGTATATGGTTTTGATTGGACTTGGTAATGGTATAGGTGCAGGAGCAAATTCTCTCATTGCAAGATATATAGGTTCTAAAGACTACGCTCAGGCAAATAATGCTGCACTTCATGGCGTCCTTTTGTCAGTTGTAATTTCCATTATTTCCACAGTCGTACTTGTAGGATTAATGGATCCGATTTTGATGGTTCTGGGTGCTGGAAAAACACTTGAAATTGCCGGACAGTACAGTATCATCATATTCTCATTCATATTTGTGTTTATATTTATAGCTGTTGCATCTTCAATATTTAGGTCTGAAGGGGATATGAAAAGAGGTACAATACCAATTGTGCTTGCAGCAATCCTTAACATTGTTTTGGATCCAATATTCATTTATGTTTTCGGTTGGGGAATTGCAGGAGCCGGTTGGGCTACAGTATTGGCGGCATCCCTTTCAGCTATAGTAATGGCCTACTGGATGTTTGTCAAAAAGGATATGTTCCTTGATTTGTCATTTAAAAACTTCAACTATCGCTCATCAATGGTGTACGATACGCTCTATATTGCCGTGCCGTCAACATTGGAAAACATTTTGATTTCAGCATTTGGAGTCGTAGTCAACAATATGCTTGCAATTGTTGATGGAACATCAGCTGTGGCCATATATACAGTAGCTTTAAGGATGTCACAAGTATCTCAGATTCCATTGTCCGGTATTAGTACTGCTTTGTTGACTGTTTCAGGTGTTTCATATGGAGCATCAAATCCGGAAAACTTAAATGTCGCTTATTCCTATTCAATCAAATTTGGATTGGCAATATCAACAGTGATTGCAGTGCTTATGGTTATATTCTCACCTCAATTGGCTTCAGTATTTGCATATTCTACTGCAAGTGCATCCCTTTTACCGGATATTTCAACTGCTATTTCAATCCTGACACTATATTTGTTTGTAATTCCAATGGGGGTCATGTCTTCAATGATGTTTCAGGGTGTCGGTAAAGGATTGTATTCTCTGTTAATTGGATTTATGAGATTCTTGCTTTTAGGAAGTATATTCTCATACCTGTTCGGCTTTGTGTTCGGATGGGGAGTTACAGGAATATATGCCGGTTCGATATTCGGTTGTTTTGTTGGGGGAATATGTGCTTTCATCATGGCAAAATCATTCATTTACAAATTCAAAAAGATTTCAGGAGAAAATGAAATTATTTAAAGATTATAACATTAAAAACAGATAAAAACACTACAGAATAAAATTAGGGGGAAATAAATAAATGAGTAAATCAAAGAATATTGAAATGATTACGGGAGATCCAAAAAAGGCAATAGTAAAGCTTGCCATTCCAATGATGCTTTCTATGCTTTTGATTATGTTTTATAATCTTGCAGACAGTATTTGGGTAGCCGGACTCGGTGCAGATGCACTTGCCGCAATCGGATTTATCACACCATTATTTATGGTATTGGTCGGATTGGGTAACGGTATAGGTTCTGGTGCAAACTCACTCATTGCAAGATACATCGGTTCTAAAAATTACAGTCAGGCAAATAATGCTGCACTTCACGGTATCTTACTGTCTGTAGTTATATCATTAATATTTACTGTTCTAATTGAAGTGTTCATGAATCCCATATTGGTGGCTATGGGAGCAGGAAAAACAATAGGCATTGCAGAGCAGTACAGTTATATCATATTCGGATTCCTGTTCATATTTGTGTATTCAGGAGTTGCCTCTTCCATATTCAGGGCGGAAGGAGATATGAAAAGAGCTACAATCGCAATTGCAGTAACAGCAGTGATGAATATTATTTTGGACCCGATATTCATATATGTCCTTAATCTTGGAATTGCAGGAGCTGCATGGGCAACTGTAATATCAGCATCCCTTTCATGTATCATAATGAGTTATTGGATGTGGGGTAAAAGGGACCTGTATTTAGATTTGTCACCTAAAAACTTTGACTATCAGTCCTCAATGATAACAGATATCATGCAAGTTGCCATTCCATCAACCCTTGAAACAATAATATTTTCAATTTTAGCGGTTATTATCAACAGTATGCTTGTAATTATTGCAGGAACAACAGCTGTAGCAGTATATACTGCATCCATGAGGATCGTTCAATTGGCAATGATTCCATTGATAGGTCTTGGAACAGCAGTTTTAACAGTTGCAGGAGTTTCTTATGGAGCAGGAAATCCTAACAACCTGAAGATTGCCCATACATATTCAATTAAACTTGGATTTGCAATATCAATAATTCTTGGAATACTTATGTTTGTATGCTCATACTATTTGGCTTCAATATTTTCATATACTGCAGCAAGCGCATCACTTGCACCTGAAATTGCATCTGCGATTTCTGTATTGAGCCTGTTTGTACTTGCAATTCCACACGGGATCATGTCATCAATGATGTTTCAGGGCATAGGAAAAGGAATAAACTCCCTTTTAATTACTCTTTTAAGGTCTTTAATCCTTGAAACAGTATTTGCATACATATTCGCTTTTATATTCGGATGGGGACTCACTGGAATATATGCCGGTGTAATCCTGGGTTGTTTTGTTGGAGGAACCATAGGTTTCATCTGGGCAAGAATCTTTATTAGGGAATTCAAGAAGATATCAGATAAAAAATATGCACAAAAAGACTAGTTTTAATTAACTAGTTTTTTATACTTTTTTTAATAAAACTAAAATCATGGAATTCATCCTAAACAACAAGAAATATTCTATCTTAAACCATGAGTTATACATTAACTACCTGATGGTTGACAGTTATTTCAAAGATCATGCGCTATATGAGTATGATATTCATTTTGACTTTTTAAATCCTCTCCTGAGTAAGGATAAAATAGAATTTGAGGATATTCTTGAGGGTACAGGGGACCTGGAAGAGCTAATTGAAAAGGAAGAAATCAGCTTTCTTCCAACTGGTGTCATTATCCAAGAGCATCTTAATGGCAATTTCAAAATCATCTATCAGGACCTTGAATTTTCAAACATAAAAGTAGGCGAAGCAATTCCACTTCTTATATCCTTGAATTCATTAATTACATATAAGCCAATCGTAACATTGGCTCAAATCCAGGAAGAATTAACTCATTTCATTGAAAAATTTCGCACCTATCAGTAAAATTTAATATTTCAAGTAACATATTATTAACTATAGGTGTTAGAATATGTATTGTCCTAATTGTAACAGTGAAAATAATGATGGAGCAAAATTCTGTAAAAAGTGCGGAACACCTCTTAAAAACAATACTGTAAGTCACGAAAAGGTGATGGCAAATATCAGCAAAGAAAAATCCGGTGATAATACAACCAAAATCATTATCATCACTTTGATTGTAATTGCTGTTGTTTTGGCAGGTGCTTTTGTATACATTTACGGTTTTAGCAACAACAATCAGCAGGATGATAGTCAGGATATTAACACAGACGTTGATGACAATCAAATAAAGCAGGCCACCCAAACTTCTCAAAGTGCTCCTAAAACCCAATCCATGACTATCAAGGGAGGTAGCTTTTCAACCGGAAGTGCAGAGGAGGATTTAACATATGCAAGCATATATGTTGGAACTGAACATGCAGGTGAAAAGGTTACAATTCAAATTTATTATTCTCGGGATGGAAATCTTTTAAATCATGGAAACATGGTTCCAAATCATGTAAAATCAGACGGTTATATTGATGTTAAAAGTGCAGATGCATACAAATACTATCCTGACTTTGCAGAAATTAACCTATACGATGAATCAGGAACTACTCTTTTAGATTCACAAAGCGTTTACCTGTCCCCTGAAAGCGGTACTCAAACATTCTAATTGAGTACTCATCTTTTCTTTTTTTTTAATCTATTTTACAGGGCCTGATGAAACATGTTGACGTTTTCTTCCAGTAGCAGTTATTGCAGGTTTTGCATTTGCTTTCGCCATTTCCCTTGATTTGCCAATCAACCAAAAAACTGGAATCAGCTACAAAAGGCCTTTGCATGGAAACGAACTCCACTTTTGAACTCTTGAACAAGTCATTAACCTGTTTTTGTGAGTTAACCCCACCACCTAAAATAACTGGAATGTTAACGTTGTCAATAATCTTGTCGGTAGCTTCAATTAAGGGATTTTTATCCTTGTTTTCACGGGTGAAAAACTGCGGTGAACGTGTACGGGTGATTTGAAGTGAATCACAACCATACTTTTCAAGCAACTTTGCAATCTCAATTGTCTCATCAAGAGTCATTCCATTTGTAGTTCCATCAAAGGCGTTTAACCGGCAGTTAATATGCAGGTCAGTATTGTCCTTTACAACCTTAATGATTTCCAAAACGATTCTCAAGCGGTTGAATGTATTTCCGCCGAACTCATCTTCTCTTGTGTTGAAAGTGGGATTGATGAATCTTGAGAGAAAATAATAGTTTCCTAAAGCAAGCTGAACACCGTCAAAACCTGCATAATCAAGTTTTTGGCAGGCTATTACCATATCTGTTTGAATTTTTCTAATGTCTTCCAGGGAGATGTCTTCAACGTGCATGTTCTGCTCTGTTTTCTTGTTGTATTGAACAAAACCTAATTGCCCGAAAATAGGAACATCATATATGTGGACAAGGTCTGTTAAGTCCTTTGCTTCACGAACAAACTGTTTATAGTGCATGGTATGCGAATATTTAGAAAAGGAATCGCGAGGATACAATGAGATTAACTCTGTAATTATCAAACCAACACCGCTTGCAGCAATGTTTTCATAGCGGTCATATATCTCAGGAGTGAAATTTCCTGATTTCTCCCTTTGAGACTCCCAGAGGCCAGTTCTGACTATTCTGCTGTTAAGCTTCAAATCTCCAAACTCACAAAAATCAAAGATATCCTTCATATTAATATATAAGTAAATTGAACATATTTAATAATAATGGTGATAAATATGAAAAGATTATATTACTATTTTTGATATATACAACTGTAGCATTTAGATCAAAAACCGTTTGGTAGTAATCTAAGAGATTTGGTTTTGGTTAAAATGTTGAATTGTAGGTCAAAGAGTTCAATATTGTGATGTTTTAAAAAATAAGGGATTAGGAAAATAATTTTTCCTAATTAAAATTCTTATAATAACATTATAATACCAAGTAACATGAAGAATAATATAGTCAAAATATTCAAATTAGAGTTTGATTGAATATTTACGGTATTGGTATTGTTATTATCAGTATTAACACTAGTGTTATTTTGATTTTCAAAAGCAATTTGATTTAAATCAATATTTTTTGAAACAGATTGAAAATTATCTCCTAAGACATCCGAAGCTTCAAAGAATGCTGCAGAACCGAGACCTGTCGCCATGAAAGAACCTGTTTCAAATTCATATAAATAGTCTTCATCGCTGTCCCAGTCTTCTGAGTCCTCATCATCATCCCAGTCATCGGAGTCATCGTCGTCCCAGTCTTCTGAGTCGTCATCATCATCCCAATCGTCGGAGTCATCGTCGTCCCAGTCTTCTGAGTCGTCGTCATCATCATCCCAGTCATCGGAGTCATCATCATCCCAGTCATCAGAATCATCCAGATTATCGCTAAAATCATCGGAATCATCCAAATCTTCATCAGGAATATCTATATCAATGAAATCTGAATCATCATCGACACTATCCATATCGCTTGAAGCGAATGCAACACTAGTTGTTGCTATAAGAAGTGCAAAAAGAAGAAATATTACTGCTAGTCTTTTTGATTTCATAGATTTTTCACCTCAAAATTATATTTAAATGTAATATTATTTAAACATATTTGATTAATATCAATTATAAATAAAATAATTAACATAAAATTATTTAATGTCCTTTAATCTGATTTCAACATTATTAATTGCTGTTGCTCTTGCAATGGATGCATTCAGTGTATCTATGACAAAGGGTTTTACACAGAAAAATATTACAAACTCGCAAATATTATATTATGGTTTATTTTTTGGAGGGTTTCAGGCCTTAATGCCCATTTTAGGATACTTCTGTGGAACTGCAATAGCCTCCATTGTTGAATCATTGGCCTCAGTCATTGGCTTTGTTTTACTCTTGGCGATAGGATTGAATATGATTCGTGAAAGTTTAACTTCAGATGATGATGAAATCACGGATAATTTTTCATTCAAGGAAGTCACATTACTTGCGATAGCTACAAGTATTGATGCTTTTGCAGTTGGAATAGCAATTGCACTTATAAAAGATCCTATTTTAATATCTTCAGCAATTATAGGTATAGTTGCATTCATATTCAGTATAGTTGGTATTTTTATTGGTAAAAAACTTGGAGATTATGTTGGTGACAAGTTCCAAATTCTCGGTGGTGTTATTCTTATTTTAATTGGAATTAAAATACTTTTAGGATTTTAACTAATCACTAAAAGCTTCTTGTTATATCCTCATATGTTAAATCTGTATTATTTTTAATTTCCAAATCTCCTGATGAGTCAGCTGGATTAAAAAAGTATCCTCCATCATAGTGAACAACATATCTGTAAGGTCCGTAGTAGTCAACAATTATTGATTTTCCGTCTTCAACCGGGCAGTCCTCGCATATTACTCCGGTATCTCCATATTTGTCTAGCAGTTCCACATCAACCTTTCCGAAATCCGTATCGATGGTGTTGCCCTGGCTATCTGTAATTGTTGTGACAACAAATATGTTTGTGGAATTCTGTATTTTTTCACCATGGACTTCAAGAAAAACGTCTTCTTTTGTTAAGTTCAAAACAATAATTCCTGCAATAATAATGATTATGAGAAGTATTATTCCCAACATTTTCTTATTCATGTTGATTATTTTTGATTTAAATTTGTAATAAACATTATCTTTTGGAATAATTTATGTTTTTAAACCATGATATATAGATGGGCTTAGTTATATTTTGCATTTTTGATTATTTTTATTTTTTAAAATTAATAATTTTCATGAAAATTAATAAATCTTATTAAAAATAATGGCTGTTTGATGTTTATTTAATTTAAATTTATTCTATTTATTTTTATTTATTGTAATTAAACTTATATATATTTATATAATTAAAATATGGCCATATATACTTTTAATTTATGTATATCTTGTAAGTTACTGATATTACATTGTTTACATGATTATATATAGCATTTTATA
>NZ_JAZKXX010000056.1:0-13146 GCF_045611865.1 Methanobrevibacter sp. | reverse complement strand
TTATCTCCTTTTTTGGAGTCTTTAAATATTTCTTCAACAGCTAAAAGATCTTCAATGGCAACATCTGGGCCATCAGGATTCCTAAAATCAGCTGCTAAATCAGGGTCAACTAATATTTCAAAGTGTTCACCACAGTATTCGTATTTAGCAATAATCGCTTCATCAACATTTACCATTGAAACATCCCCTAACTAATAATTAAAATGAATTATTCTTCATCTTCTTCTTCGGAATCGTCTTCTTCTTCTACTTCTTCTTCCTCTTCAACAAGCACTTCATCAATGTATTTTTGCACTTCGTCTTGAGAGAGTTTTACATATTTTTCATCTTCAATTTTTATAACTGCGATTTCAACATTATTAGAAGTTGTTTCATGATCAGTTGCATCATTTATAGCAGTTAAAGCTAAGTTTATTGCTTCATCTAATGTTAAATCATCTTGATATTTTTCTTCAAAAATGTCCATAGCAGCAGATCTACCAGAACCAATAGCAGTTGCTTTATATTCAATTAATGCTCCACTTGGATCAGTTTCGAATAATTTACATTTACCGCCATATACTCCACCAATGATTAAAGCAGAACCGAATGGTCTTACCCCACCATTTTGGGTATACATCTGTAACATGTCACAAAGTTTTTTAGAAAGACTTGTTACACGAATAGGTTCGCTGTATGTAATTTTATTAATTTGTGCTTCAACTCTTGCTCTTTCAACTAATGCTCTTGCATCTGCAACAAGACCTGAAGTAGCTGCTCCAATATGTTCATCTATTTTGAATATTTTTTCAATAGATGATGCTTCAACCAAATTAGAAGTAGTTCTTTTATCAACAGCTAAAACAATACCTTCAGAACTTTTTACACCAATAGATGTGGTTCCTCTTTTAACAGCTTCTCTTGCATATTCTACTTGGAAAAGTCTTCCATCTGGGCTAAATACAGTAATTGCCCTATCATATCCAGCATTTTGTAAAGGTTGCATAATATTACCTCACATTAAATATTTTATAAATTTTAAATTCAACTACTAAAAAAATAAAACCAAATCTCCATGAAAAGGCAAATTTTAATTTTAATCACTACATAGTAGCTAATTAAAATATTTTTTTATTCTTTTTTCCATAAATCCAATTGATATTTATATAAATAAATTATTTATAAAGTTTTCTATTATTAAATAACAAAAAGTAATTAAATGAATTTTTTAGATGCTTTAATAGTGCCTGATAAACCGACAGTAGTAATAGCTAATTTATTACCATTATATTTATTAACTAGCGCAAAAGAGGACCTAACTTCTTCAACATAATCCCTTTGACATCTCACAATAGATTTATAAGAATAATACTCATCATTCTTATCGCACTCATAAAATCTCATGACCCATAAATTAAAATTTGAAGTCATGCATTCCCCTTGAAAACGAATACATGCATCCCAGATTATGTTAACAACATCATCCTTATCAATTGGAGATGTAATTTTAATATCTATAACTAAATAACGATTATTCTTTCTAAGTGTAGGCGGCAATACTTTAAGCTTCATTATCCAACCTCCTAACACCAGTAAACATCATATTATCTCTATTTTTATTAAATTTTAATATATTATGAGAAGTACCAAATGCTTTTTCAATTTCGCCATCTGTTAAACCAGTTTGTTTAAAAAAAGCTATAAAATCATGAGTTGTTCTAATATCAAATATGCTTTCAGCTCTTGATGATAAAATTAAAGGAAAATCAAATTTCCTATATAAAACATAAATGTCTCTAAAATTTGAAATAACTTTTGATCTGTGGGACAAATAACTTTTCAAAGCGTCCTTAAAGCACAACTCAATTGCTACATTGTTTCTTAAAGCTTCACGGGCAAGAACTTGATTTATACCTGCATCAAATCTTTTAAGATAAGGCCTTGACAATACATCAATTTTTACATTCTCCAGACAAGCCCTATTAACCTTCAAATCCCCACCAACAACAGAAATACATGACGCCTTATTCCTGTACTTGTTTACATTTTTTCTAATTTCATTGATGTTTGTTGATTTAATCTCCAAAGTGTAATCAAAACGGATAACATCGCTTAAAGAAGTTTCTAAATCCTCTTTGATATCCAATGCTTTTGGAAAATCATTTTGATTATAAGAAAAATTAATATGATTCCATCCATATTTAGAAGCTTCCCTAGCCATTATTAAATTATTTTCAAGGTCGCTTCCCTTAATATTTAAATCAAAAAACATAATAGTAGTTTATAATTTTATATATTAAATAATTTATTAAAAAATAAAAAAATAAGTGATAATTTAATCACTTACTGATATCTATAGAAATCAACTTGCCAGCTAACTGTTTCATAGTAATCTATTGTGAAAGTCTCAGATGATGAAGAGGTATAACTAAAAGAGTCTGATCTAGTCTCAACAGCACTTGTTGAACCCCAGTCAACACCACCACCATTACCATTTGAACCAGTTACGTACAAATAGTTTGTAGCATAGTTTTTAATCGGATATGCCGAAAGTTCTACTTTTATTTTACCTTCAGGAACTTCAATTAGTTTTGAACCTGAACCTGAACCCGAATAACTTCCAATAAGTTCCCAAGACTTTTCGCTTACTTGGGATGTTTTTGGACTTTGAGAAGATGAAACTTCGTTAGTACTAACATTCTCATCCACTTGCTCCGCTTGATTATCGCTAGGACTTTGTGAATCCACATGATTTACAGTCATGTTCATTGCAAAAAAGCCAATACATCCAACAAGAACAATTATGACAACAACCAAAGCAATTATAATATATTTTGTATTATTATTTGATTTAGGAGTGTTTTCAACTGTCATTTGGGTTAATGAACTTCCGCATTTTGTACAAAACTTAGCTTTATCATTATTTTCAAAACCACATTGACTACATTTCATACTAATCATTGAATTAATTTATAATTAATATTATTTTTAACAAAAGTCATATAAGAAATTAATTATCAACTAATAATGATTTAAAAAGTGCTAATGGATAATTTTTGAACCAGTAACATGTTACAAAATATTTTATAGTATTAAGAATATAACAAGTAATTATGTCAAAAGAAAATGATGAGCTTTTGAAATTAACTTCTTATGTTCAAATCTCCAAATATAGAGAAAAAACATTAAAATCTATTGGAGATGAAGTTAAAATACCAACAAACATCGCAAAAGATAGTGGAATTAGAACTAACCATATTTCAAAAGTTCTAAGTGAATTAAAAAGCAAAGAAATTGTTGAATGTATAAATGAAGAAGCTCGTAAAGGAAGATTATACAGATTAACCGATACTGGTAAAGATGTATTAGAGACTATCAAAGAAAAAGAGATTAAAGAGAAATAATTTATTCTCTTATAGTTTCATTCCTTTCGATCCTCTGATTTTGAAACTTATTTTAAAATGACTTAAACAACTTCACATTAATTACTAAACTTCCTAAATTTAAAAAAGAAAAGATTTGAAAGTATTAGCAATCATTTTATGAAATCTATTCAACTTTAAGAGGTTATGGCCTTTATATTATTTAGATAAAGATTGGATTTCTTCAACTACTTTATATAACACTTCTTCTCCAAGTCCTTCAATATATTTAATTGACCCTGCACATTCATGGCCTCCACCATCTACACCCGCTTGTGGAACCCTCTGAGCAATAACACTTACAATATCATTTACATTAAACCCATATTGCTCATTAACTGCATCAGTTGCTCTGAATACTCCAAAATCAGGACCATGACCTAATGTAACAATAGGTTTGTCTTCACCTAATTGCTTAATAATTCTATCATGGACAAACCCGCAGGTTTTACCTGGAGCAGGGAATGTAAACTTATGCGCATACTTTTCAACATCGATAAGATTGAAGTATATGCCATTTTCAAGTTGAGTTTGTTTAATATTAGGTAAAGCCGCTTTAAGTTGAGTATCAACTCTTTTTTGATACTCTTTGTATAAAGCATCAATCATTTTTTCATGTTTATCAAAATTATCCACAGCCAAAATAGTGTCCATTATTCCTCTACCATTCATAAATCTCAAGAAATAAGCTTCAAAATCAACACATTCTGCAATTTGAGCTAAATGTTCTTTTGTAAATCCTTTTTCAGCAGCTAGTTCAAGATATTGGTAAACTTCACCACACTCTGCACGGTCACCCAATGCTGCAACAGCAGGTAAATGTTTAATTAAATCTTTAACGGAAGGATTAATTATGTGAGCAACTTCACTAGCTAATGCACCTGCTGTTAATTGGGAATCTCCTCCAACCAAATATGGATTTACATGAGTGTCAACATAATCATCAACAGCTACAGTTGCACCGTAAATTTCACCATCCCTTTCATCTTTTGTCAATAATTCACCTGGAGAGTGATGGTCTATTACAACAACTTCAATATCATAAATCTTTGCTTGCATTAATGCAACAATATCCTCCTCTGTGGAACCGTTATCTAAAAGAACAATTAAAGGCAACTTTTGGCCATGCCTTTCCTGATCTTCTAGAGCAAATGATAAATCTTTAACTACATCCTCAAGCTCATAAAATGGAGCTTTACTTGGTGACCTTTTAAAGTAATAATATTGAGCATCATTGCTTGGATTTGCATATTCAATTAGTGGAACAATAGCTTTTTCCATAGCTACACCAGAACAAATTCCATCCGCATCATTGTGGTGTCTGAGGATTATAGTTCTGCCATCAAGTATTGCCCTTCTAATCTTTTGAGCAGCTTCATACATCTTTGGTCGAAGCCTATTTAAAACATCACTTTTAACCAAGAAATCAACATCTTGTGGTTTTGCTCTTTTGTTTAATGCATCATCGATTAATTTATATAACTTTGTTGTGTTTTCAGCACTAAGTTTTATCATTGAAGATGATTCAATTTGTGTTTTTCCACCATGTTCGTTAACTTCACCAACAACCTGTACTGCATCATCAACATCAATTTCCGGATAAGACCTTTCTCCTGCTTTATCAAATGCAGCAATTTCACTAATGCCGCTTTCATCACTAACCATGAATATTGTAGGGCCTGAAGTTTGTTGAACTTGTTGAACTATACCATCAATCCTAACCATTTTGCCTTTTTTCTCTTCAAGTTGATTGATAAGAGTTCTTGGAATTGATTTAGTTAATCTTTTAAGATTATAAGATTCAACATAGGCTGGAGCAAAATCTATTTTTCCTTCTCTAGATTTAATGGATGTAATAAATACTATAATTTCATCCCCCACCCTATATTCAGAGACATCTCCTCTCATAAGTCCCCAAACATTATTATTTAAACTAACAAAAGCCCCATAATTTTCAATTCTTGTTATTTTTCCTTTGTATAATCTGTCTTTGTCAATATCTCTCATTTGACATAAAGCATCTAAAACATATACATCACGAGCTTGTTTTTGACGAGCTTCAAATTCATCATGCTTCATTTTTTCAACCTTTCTCTTTTCTTTACAATCATCACACAAATCATGTTCTTCGCTAATTAGTTTACCGCAGTCTCTGCAGACATTAATTTGACCAGTTCCATGACAATAAGGACATTCCTCAAATACTTCCACTTGCCCTTTTCCATTACATGCTTCACATGGAATATCTTCTTCTCCTCCCAAGTCAAATTTTGCTCTTGCATTACTATTAACACCTTTAAAATGATTACCTATATCAAAAGCATCATCTTCAAAGCCTGTTCCTCCACAGGCATCACATTCTTTGTAGTCCACTACAACAGAACCTATTCCTCTACATTTCGGACATTTAGTTTTCATTTAAAACCTCATTAAAATATAAAATTTAAGTAAATAACTTAGGATTTTCTGAAACTATTGCATCACGCTCGTTTTGATATTGTGTTGCTTCATAAATTAAGTCATTAGCTTCAGATGCATAGTTTGTTCCAGTATAATTTGATTCAATTTTAAAACATTCTATTGATTCCTTCAATTTGCCAACAGCCTGAATTTTCAATTCAAGTTCTTGAATAACAGTAGAAATATACTCTTTTTGAACTTCATTCACATCTGATGAATATTTATCTTGAATATCCAATAGCTTATCTAAACTACTGTTATAATTATTTTCAGCAGAAACTGCTTTATCCATTGAATCTTGGAAATATCTTTCGTTTACTAAATCAACAGCTTCATTATAATCACTATCACCCTTAACAATGGCATCACTAATTTCTGGCATGGTCTTGTTAATGTTATCGACAGAACTATCTATTATTACAATAGCTGCTGAAATAAGAACTAAAACTAAAATAAAAATTATTAATTTGCTATATTTAGACACAATTAATAATTTATTAAAACAAGTAATTAAAATTTTTCATGAAAATAAATAAAAAAAGAAGTTTAAAAATAAATTTTAAACTTACTCACTGGACCAAAGGCCGTGTAAATTACAGAATGCTAATGCTTTTACATCATCAGAAGAGTTAACAGTGAAAGTAGCTTCTGCAACATCTCCTGGTTTGAAGCATTTTGCATATTGTTCGCCACCAGCCTCTACAATTAAAAATTGAATGTAGTGGTCATCATCCATTGGATGAGCAGCTTCACCGACTTTAACTGTTACTTTATCACCATCGACTTCAACAACTGGTTTGTGTTTAGGAGCTTTTTCTCCTTCAGTTTGCACAGGGAATTCAAGCATGTGATCGTTACATACTTTTTCATCGCCTTCAGCTAAAACTTGGATAATACTTCCACAGTCATCACATTTTAATATTTTTGCCATGATAAACATCTCCTTATATTAAGTTAATGATAGTTTATCAAACAAAGTATTTATTGTTATTGATTGTTTTCGTAATAATTTTCAATAGCTGCTTGAAGCCCATCTGCTGCAAGGTTAGAACAATGCATTTTAATTGGTGGAAGACCATCTAGCTCTTCTGCAACATCATTTCTTGATATTTTTAAAGCTTCTTCCAAGGTTTTTCCAACAGCAATTTCAGTAATCATACTACTAGTAGCAATTGCTGCTCCACAACCAAATGTTTGGAAACTGATATCTTGAATAACATCATCTTCAACTTTAATATAAATTGTCATTAAATCTCCACAAGTTGGGTTTCCAACAGTTCCAACACCATTTGCATCTTCCATTTTTCTACAGTTCCTAGGGTTTGCAAAATGGTCCATTACTTTTTCTGAATAATCCATAATTAACACTTCCTACAATCATCACCATGTTTTTTACACATTACGCCATCATAATCTAGTTCTTGATTCCAGAGAGGAGACATTTCTCTTAATCTTGAAACAGATTCGGAAATAACATTTACAAATTCATCAACATCAAAAGCATCACTTTCTGGAGCAAGTGAAATTCTCAAAGAACCGTGGACATCAACAGGATCAAGGCCTAAAGCAGTTAAGACAGGGGAAGCTTCCAAAGTATTAGATGAACATGCTGAACCAGTTGAAGCTTGATAACCTTTAGCATCTAATAAAAGTATTAAAGATTCACCTTCAATAGCTTTGAATCTAAAGTTAACAAGATTAGGTAATCTATTTTCTCTATCACCATTTAAATATGCTTCCGGAACAGTATTCAATACTTTATCAATGAGTTCATCCCTTATTGATGATAATTTTTCGTAATGTTCATCAAGTTGAGATGCGGCTAACTCGCAAGCTTTTCCAAATCCAACGATTCCAGGAACATTTTCAGTTCCAGATCTTATTCCTTTTTCCTGACCCCCACCATGTATAAGTGGTACAACACGGGTTCCTTTCTTGATATATAATGCCCCAACACCTTTTGGACCATTAATTTTATGAGAAGATAATGATAATAAATCCACATTTAGTTTCTCAACATCTACTTCAATTTTACCAAAACTTTGTACTGCATCAGTGTGGAATTTAATTCCTTTTTCACGAGCGATTTTACCAATTTCTTCAATTGGTTGAATGGTACCAAGTTCGTTATTTGCATGCATTACAGTTATTAAAATGGTTTCAGAAGTTATTGCTTCTTTTAAATCATCAATACTGATTATACCATTTTCATTAACTGGCAAGTAAGTGACTTTAAAGTCAAGAGATTCTAAAAATCCTAAAGTATTTTTTACAGCAGGATGCTCAATGTTAGTTGTAATAATATGTTTACCTTTTTTTGCCAATTTAAAAGCGATACCCTTAATAGCAAGGTTATCAGATTCAGATCCCCCACTTGTAAAAATAATTTCTTCAGGTTTAGCATTAATAGCATCAGCTACTCTTTGACGAGCTAAATCTAATGCTTTTTTTGATTCACGACCAATTTTATAAAGAGTGGAAGGATTTCCAAACTCTTGTGTAAAATATGGTTTCATTTCTTCAAAAACCCCATCACTAACTTGTGTAGTTGCTGAGTTATCTAAATACATTTCATTATCTCCAAATTGTCTTTTTTTATTAATTAAAATTTTTAATATATAAATTTTAAGTGATTAGATAGTAACTAGATACTATCTAAAGCTTGACTTAAATCTTCTATTAAATCATCAACATCTTCTAAACCAATAGAAAGTCTGATGAAGTCTGGAGTTACACCAGTTGCTTCTTGTTCTTCAGGTGTTAATTGTTGATGTGTTGTACTTGCCGGATGGATTGCAAGACTTTTTGCATCTCCGATGTTTGCAAGTATTGAGAATAATTCTAATTTTTCAATTACTTTTCTACCTGCTTCTTCTCCACCTTCAACACCAAAACCTAGGATACCTGCAAAGTGATCTTTCAAGTATTTTTTGTTGACTTCATAAGTTGGATGAAATTCCAAACCTGGATAGTTAACCCATTTAACTTTAGGATGTGCTTCTAAGAATTTAGCTACTTTTAAAGCATTTTCAGAGTGCCTTTTTACACGTACATCCAAACTTTCAAGTCCCTGTAAGAATATGAAACTGTGTACTGGTGCTTGGGTTGCACCTAAGTCTCTTAATAATCTTGCTCTTGCTCTTACAGTAAATGCAATGTTTCCAAGTTCTGGAACATCACCGAATGCATCCCAAAATACTAATCCATGATAACTTGGATCAGGTTCTGTGAAGTTTGCAAATTTACCATTTCCCCAGTTGAATTTACCTGAATCAACAATGTATCCTCCAACTGCAGTACCGTGACCACCAACATATTTGGTTGCTGATGCCGCAATTACATCTGCGCCATGTTCTAATGGCCTTACTAATCCTACACCAACAGTGTTATCCACTATTAATGGGATGTCATGGGAGTGAGCGATTTCAGCTAATGCTTCAAAATCAGGCACGTCCAATTTTGGGTTTCCAATTGATTCAACATAAATTGCCTTGGTTTTTTCATCAATTGCATCTTCAAAAGCTTGTAAGTCTTGTGAGTTAACGAACTTAACATCTCTTGCAAGATCTTTAAAAGTATAATTAAATAATTGGTAAGTTCCACCATAGAGGTTGTCTGCAGATACTATGTTGTCTCCAGGTTCAGTTACATTTAAAATTGCATATGAAATTGCTGCAAGACCACTTGATGTTGAAATACCTGAGTTACCACCTTCGATAGCAGCAATTCTTGCTTCAAATACATCACTGGTTGGGTTTGTTAATCTGGAGTAAATTTGTCCAAATTCTTGAAGGGCGAATCTTCTTGCAGCCTCATCTGAGTCTTTAAATACATATGAAGTAGTCTGATAAATTGGAACTGCCTGAGCACCTGTTGCAGGGTCAGGAGTTTGTCCTGCGCGCACACCTAATGTCGCTAAGCCATAATTTTTATTTGTCATTAATAATCACCTTTATTTTTGAATTTCTGTAATAATATATCACGTGTTATATTACTATATAACAATAGTTATTTTTTATATATAAATGTTTTGGTATACCTAAATTAAACATATAGAAAAATAAAATATAACTTACGTTATACAAATATAACATATGTTATTATAGTATATAAATGTTGTTATTTTCAAAAAAAATAATAAAATCAAATAGATCTCTAAAAACAAAATACTTTATAGAAACATTAAAAATATTAATTAATTTTAACATATATCTAATTAATTAAATATAGGAGGAGTATTTCATGAATAAAAAAATAGTGTTTGTATTAATTATAGTGTGTCTGCTTGCTGTTTCAGCAGTTAGCGCTCAAAATTCATTATTTCTAAACAATAATAATAATGATTCAATGTATCAAATCTCATTAATGCAGGCTTTCATGCATGGAGAATATGATGGAGTAATCACCGTAGGAGATTTTAAAACACATGGTGACACAGGTCTTGGAACATTTGAAGGAGTAAACGGCGAAATGATAGTTTTAGACGGTGTTGTTTATCAGGCAGCCGCTGACGGAAGCATTAATGTAATGTCAGATAATGAAACAATACCATTTGCCACAATCACCACCTTTGATGAAGATGCGAAAATAAATAATATTGCCGCCAAGAACTTCGACGATTTAACAAGTCAACTGGACAAGGAAATTGAAAAATATGGTGTTAACAACATGTATGTAATCAAAATCAAAGGTGATTTTTCTAACATTACCGTTAGAAGTGTTGAAAAACAGGAAAAACCATATAAGGAATTCACAGATGTTGCCTCAGTAGACCAAAAGGTATTCAACCACACTGACCAAACTGGAACCCTTGTGGCAGTATATTTCCCAGAGTACATGAATGAGTTGAATATGCATGGCTGGCATCTTCATTTCTTGTCTGATGATAAGACAACCGGAGGTCATGTCCTTGGATTCAATGATTTTAGTGGATCAGGTCAGATTGATGAAATCCATGAATTCAACATGATACTTCCAACTGATGATTCATTTGTAAATATGAATTTCACCGAAGATATGACAAATAAAATCAGTAGTGTAGAATAACTCTTTTCTGAGTTATTCCATTTTTATTTTTCATTGTTTAAAATACATTTAAGCCAAATTTCTAAACTGATAATAATAACAATCCTACAGAACTTTGACCTAGAAACTAATTCTTTAGTTATTATTACATATCATTAAAGAGCTCAAATGACCATCAGTCAATTTAAACTTTCCATAAAACTATTTATACTCATAATACATAACTAATAGTATTATATGGTTTTTATAATTGGCATTTGTCATGCCAAATATAAATTAAGTTCATTTGATAGTGAAGTTGTTTAACAATATTAACCGGAGGAGATTTATATGAAAATAACCGAAATAATTAAGGATGCTTTTCTATTCCCATCAAAAAATACTGGAAGATATGCAATTTATCTTCTTTTGTCAGTGCTTGCATCATTATTTGCTTTAGGAGGAGTTTTTACATACATCCTTGGAATTATTGATGCTGAGAATTATTTGACTGGAGGAATATATATTATAATTTCCTTGCTAATCTTGATTATAATCTCTGGTTATCACATCAAGATTATTAAATCTGGAATTAATCTTGATGACAATGTTCCAGTTTTTGAATTGTTTGAAGATTTTATGACTGGTTTTGATAATTTTATTGTTTTAATGTTTTACATGTTAATTCCCACATTGATTGTTGCATTAGTAGGATTAGATACAAATATTTTTGGCAAAGCCATAGCTCTTGGTCAAGAAATTGTTTTACAGGTATTTAACGTTTTTATTATGGGTAATTCTGCAAATATTGCAGTTAACGCCATATCTAATGCACTAAATAATTTAATGGGTTCTTTAGCTGTTACCATTATTGCTGCTTTAGTTTTATATGTAATCTTTGGATTTATCCTATCCATGGCTGAATCAAGATTAGCAAATACCGGAAGTTTAAAAGAAGCTTTAAATATTTTTGAAACAATAAAAGACATAACAAGAATTGGTGCAGGTAAGGTAATCCTAGTAATCTTATTAGTCTTTATACTTATTATTATTCTTGAGATTATTTTAACATTTATCTTAAATAGGTATCCATTTCTATTAACAACCTTTGGTATTATAATAACCCCATACTTCATATTAGTTACCCAAAGAGCAATTGGATTATTATACTCAGACATAACTTAATATTTAAGTTATATTTTTTTCTTTTTTTAAAATAGGCACATAAACTTTAAATATCATTTTTTTAATATATATTAATATTAATGATAAATATTTGAAGGATGTTAATATGGACATAACTGAAATAATTAAGAATGCATTTATATTTCCATCAAGAAACTTAGAAACATTATCAATTTATGCTGTTTTGTTATTATTATCTGGAGCATTTACTTTTGAAGGAGTAACAACAGCCATATTCGGAATTTTTGATATTTGGAATTTGGTTATTGGCGGAATATATCTTTTAATCGCATTTATAATCGGAATTATCACCCGTAGAATATCTATTCAGTGTATTAAAACTGGGGTTGAAATGGAAGATTACTTCCCAGATTTTAAATGGTGGGACAGTTGGAGTACTGGTTTAAGTAAAATCGTTATCACAATATTCTACTTTATAGTTCCGGCATTAGTTGTTGTATTTTTAGCATTAATTACAAATGTTTTTGGCAACATTTTAGATATAGGTCAAGCAATAGTTTTGCAGGCCCCATCTATTCTTAATGGAGATTATACCCTTGTAGATGCAATATCTAACTCAACATTTCCATTATTTGTTTCTTTAGCTATTACCTTTTCTGGTGCTATGATAATATTTTTAGTCTTTTCATTCTTCCAATCTATGTCTGAAGCAAGATTAGCACATACAGGTAGTTTAAAGAAAGCTTTAAATCTTTATGGAGCTGCAAAAGACATAAAAAGAATTGGTATAGGCAAGTTACTTTTATTATCATTATTTATTTTTGTGATTGTCACAATTATCCAAATCGTTTTAACAATTATTTTCGACCATTTAATAGTTTTATCAATTCTTAATATCGTAATAGTGCCATACATAGCATTATTTACTTATAGATCTCTTGGATTATTATACTCAGATATAGTTTAATTTTAAACTATACTATTTTTTTTATTTTATGAGCTTTTAAGTCATTACACTCACATAACAATGATATTAAACTACAATATAATCATTCTCACTTAAACTACTCTACAAACAAGTAATTGAATGATAGTAAAATTTACTTGCACAGTATCTACGATGAATATTCATATA
>NZ_JAZKXX010000055.1:0-8679 GCF_045611865.1 Methanobrevibacter sp. | reverse complement strand
CCATAGATTATTAGAACATTGTCCTTTTCGATGATTTCTTCATTGTCCTTTAAGCTTTCAGGAATGGTGTAATTCAAGGATTCATAAGCTATTTTTCTCTCTTGCCTAATTGATCTGTCTAAAATCTTTTCAATGTCGTTGTAATGTTCCTTATTTATTCCAAAATATCTTAAGTAAGCCTTTGTAATGAAGATGTCTGATTTCTCGTTCAGATACTCTGATTGTGCCTTTGCCAGTCCATTGGTAACGCTATCTGATTCGATTTCCTTATAGTCAGCTATTTCAAGCCCTGATAATATTAGATTGTTAATTACATTTGGATTTTCATTAAGGATTTCAATAGCTATTGATGAGCCGATTCCTAATGCTACAATATTTACCTTTTCAATGCCCTTATTGTTGATAATATGATTAATGAATTCCGCTATTTTTTCAGAGGATTTCTCTATTGTGAAATCATCTTCTGATAGGCTCTCGCCATGATTTGGGAGATCAAGGAATATGCAATGGAATCCCTTAAAAAACTTATCGTAAGATTCTTTTTGTCTTTTCCAAATCCATTTGTCTAATAATTTAGCATGCAAAAACAGTATAGTTTCGCTGTTTTCCTCACCAATCTCCTCATATGCCAAATCATTGTAATGTCTTAAAGTCATTTTATCATCAATTATTTTTTAATATTAACTTTTTTAATATTAACTTGTTTAATTAGTTGCCTTGCTATCGAACAAAGCATATAAATTTATTAATGTTAATGGTTATATATTATATTAATTCTTATTATAATTTTTTAATCTAAAAAAGGATTAGTGATAAAATGAAAGCTGACGCATACAAAATTGTAGATGATGTTTACTGGGTAGGAGTTTTAGACTGGGATATCCGTGACTACCATGGATACACCTTAAATGGAACTACCTACAACTGTTATTTAGTATTTGGGGAAGATAAGGTAGCTTTAATCGATAATGTTTATCCTGGAAAATCTGAACAGTTCTGGGGAAGAATTAAAGATGCACTCGAGAAGGAAGGAAGAGAATTCAAAATGGATGTAGTTATCCTATACCACATTGAAAACGACCACAGCGGTTCCTTAAGTGAAGTTGTTGCAAAATTCCCTGATGTTGAAGTTTACTGTTCCAAAAAGGCAGAACCTGGTCTTAAGAACCACTTGCCAGAACTTGCAGACTTTGAATTCAACACTGTGAAAACCGGTGACTCATTGGATATTGGTGGAAAAACCTTCCAATTCGTAAATGCTCCTATGCTTCACTGGCCTGACAGCATGTTTACAATGTTGATGGAAGAGGGAATATTGTTCTCCAACGATGCATTCGGTCAGCACATCTGCTTGTCTGAAAGATTGGATAAGGATGTAGACCCTGTAATCCTCACTGAAGCTGCAAGAAAATACTACGCTAACTTGATTACCCTTTCATCTCCAATGGTTGGAAGAAAAATCGAAGAGCTTGCAAAATTAGGATTAGTGGACGTTCTAAAGATGATTGCTCCATGTCACGGTCAAATATTCACAGACCCAAGCTTCATCATTGACCTTTACACCAAATGGTCTACTGGAACTTACGAAGGAAACAAGATCACCTTCATTTATGACACTATGCACCATTCAACCCAAAGAATGGCTCATGCAATGGCTGAAGGTGTAATGAGTGAAGGCGTTGAAGTCAAGATGTACTTCATGCACGATGATGACAAAAGTGATGCTGTAACTGATGTACTTGATTCAAAAGCAATCTTTGTAGGAGCTCCAACCATGATGAACAATCCATTCCCAGGTATCGGAGATGTAATGTACTACCTCAACTGTCTCAGTTTCGGAAACATTGAAACCAAAAAGGCAGTTGTATTTGGTCCCAAAGGATGGGCTGGAGGTTCTGCAAGAATCTTGGCTGCAAACCTTGAAGGAGCAGGATTTGAAGTCGTTGACCAAATGGAACTTGACTTCAAGCCAACTGAAGAGCAACTTGAAGAATGCTACGAATTAGGTAAAAAAGTAGCTCAAATGATTAAAGAATAGTTTTTTCACTATTCTCTTTTTTTATTTTTTTTAAAAATTTTTTATTCAAATATTATCTCTTTTTTTTTAATTTTTATCAAATTATTGTTCGGTGATTTCCATTAGTGAAGAAGATGACTTGAGAATGATTGAGGAACATAACCAAAAGGCAGTTGAAGAACTGGTTGAAAATTTTTCATATGTTTATGTTTATTTCGTTGATGGAAGATCATTTACTTTAACTAAGGAAAGCAAGTTTGAATTCAAGAATGGTAAATTCCATATTTATGATAAGGATATTGAAGTAGATATATTGGATATTGAATTGATTGAATTTGCAGACTAGTTTTTTCACCATTTAACAGGTTAAAATATCAATATATAAATATTAAAATTAACAAACTATGTTTAAAAAGGAGTTGTTTATAATGAACAAACAAAATATATTTGCTTTGATATTATTGACAATCGTTCTTTTAGCTGTCGTTTCTGTCAGCGGATGCATTGGAGGATCTGATGATTCTGCAACTGATTCATCTGGAGACTCTGATGATTCTGGTGGTTCTATCCTTGGTGGTGGCGATTCAGACAGTGACGATGATGATAACGACGACAAAAACGATAAAGATGATAACGACGACAAAGATGATGATGACGATTGAAGCCACTTGTTTTCAATTGAATCAACATTACACAAGCAGTATTTTAGAATAGGCTGGAATTTATGATCTCAGTCTAAACTCTTTTTTTTTTAAATTGCTAGCTTTTATCAAAAAATTTTTACTGTTTTTTTATTTTATTATTTTAATTTTATTCAAATTTTTAAAAACTCTTATAAACTTCAAAAATATATAATAATATAATTAAGTTTTAGGAGAGAAAGTAATGAATAAAAGAACAATTCTTATTTTGCTTGTTTTGGCTATTGCAGTTGTAGGATTCACTATAGGTCCGGCTGCTGCTGCAACAACCACTATTAAGATGGGCAAATATAAAGATGTAGGTAGCAAGGATAGGATCTTGACTTTCTATCAGCCAAAAGATGCACAAAATGTTAAAGGAGTATATGCAGCTATCTTCTACCACGATAAGAAAAAAGGGGATGACTTCAGGCCTCACACTTATGTATTGAGAAAGATGACTGTTTACTATAAGAATAAGAAAGGAAAAGTAATTACAAGAACAGTTAAGGCAAGCAATATCAGTGGCCTTATGTTGCTTTCCACTAAAAAGATCAGTGGTTACACTCCTTATAAGGCTAAAATCACTTACACAAAAATGACTAAAAAAGAGAAAAAGGTTATTATGAACCCTCTTTTCTAATCTATTTTTTTTTTAAATTTTTTTAATTTTTTTATATTTTATTAATTCAATTCTATTTTTTCTATTTTTTTAAAAAGAGATAAAGGATTAATTATTCATTAATCCATCTTTCTACAGCATCTTTTGCATCATATACATTTGCACCAGGAATTGATAATCCTTTTTTGATTAGAGCTCCTTCGCACAACTTTTTCAAGTCTTTTTGGGATGATCCGAAACCGGAACCCTCATGGGTTACAAAAGGCTTAACTGTTTTTCCTGCAAAATCGAGTTGTTCCAATTGTGTAAACATAGGCATTGGCAATGTTCCCCACCAGTTTGGAAAACCGATATATACAGTGTCATATGCATCAATGCTTTCTAATGTTTCTTTTATTTCAGGTCTTGCATCTTCTTGCTGTTCCTTTTTAGCAACGTCAATGCACTTCATGTAATCTGCAGGATATTCAACTGCAGGTTCAACTTTGAATAAGTCTGCATTATCCAATTCCTGAATATATTCTGCAATCACTTCTGTGTTTCCTTTTTCAATGTTTTTTAATACTCCGCCAAAGTAGTTTTCACCACTTCTTGAAAAATAAATTACAATGCTTGCCATAATGATATCTCCTTTTAATCTTTTAATTCCACAATAATCTTTCTAAAAAAATATTAATAAATCTATTTATAATGATTGCTTATTGCAATTCTAATGAGTATCTTCCACTAGCTATTGATGCTATAACTCCACCATCAACCAATAAGTCTATTCCTGTAATGAATGAGGAATCATCATTAAGTAAGAATTCTGCAGCTCTTGCTATTTCTTCGGATGTTCCAACTCTTCTTGCAGCGGATGAATTGATCATTTCCTGATAGCCTTCTCCTGCAGCTTCAAATTCATCATAAGCAAGTGGGGTTACAATGATTCCAGGGGAAATTGAATTTATTCTTGCTCCCTTATCTGCCCAAGTAGTTGCAGCTGCAGTTCTCACTCTTAAATGGTTTGCTCTTTTTGCAACAACATATGCAACTCCAGAATTAGCCATTGCGTCATTTTTAATGAAATCCAAATCCTTTAACTCATTGGTAGGGGTTAATGCAATTTGCTGTTCTATTTCAGATGGCAAATCCATCATGTAACCAGTTTGGCTTGATATAATGAGTCCTGCTCCTCCTTTAGAGATATATTTAGCAAAAATATCTATAGCAACAGATGTTGCAACCAAATCCAGGTTTATGATATGTTCTGGGCTTGCTTGATTTGGAGATGCCCCTGCAGTGTCAATGAAATATTTGATTTTTCCAAGTTCGCTAGCTTTTTTAGCGAATTCCTCTACGGATTCTTCATCTAATGCATCTACGATTTGAGTTTCAACAATATATCCATTATATCTAAGCTCTTGAGCTCTTGCCTTAAGGTTCTCTTCACTTATATCTCCAAGAAATATGATTCTATTTGTGCTTATTCTCTTGATTATTGCTGTACCCATGCTTCCAGCACCAAGCAATACAACAACTTCCTTGTCTTCATTTAAATTAAATTCCATATTATTATCTCCATACAATTTTTGATAATAGCTTTTTGAGAATTATTTTTTCATCTTCTGTTAAGTCAGAAGTGACTTCCTTTTCCCATTCATCAATTACCTTGATTAGTTTGTCTGTCTTTTCAACTCCTTTTTCAGTTAGTTCAACAATCTTTTTTCGCCTGTTTTCCGGATTTTCTATTCTGATGATATACTCTTCATCCTCGAATTTCTTCAATAGCTTTGCCATATATGCTCCACTTACCTTGAATAATTCAACCAAATCATGTTGGGTGGATCTTCCGGTAAATCTTATTCTTAAAAGAACGGAATATTCTTTTATAGTTAAATCAGGATTTTCCAGATTGACATCATAATATGAACCATAGTCTGATATCAGTTCCTCCACATAATGATACAAGAACATGTTTTCCGGATTTTCATTAATTTTCATAATATCTAAATATAATTTTATACCACTTCATATAAATAGTTAACCTTTGTTAACAGTTAACTATATATAATAATTTATACATATAAGTTTTTATCAAGCATAAAGGATGGTCAATATGAAAGTCATGTTAGTAAATGGAAGTCCAAACAAGAAAGGTTCCACATATACTGCACTAAAGCAAATTCAAGACACTTTAAGAGAGGAAGAGATTGATTCAGAAATCTATCAGATAGGTCATAAGGACATTAGAGGCTGCATTGATTGCAGGAAATGCAGTGAACTTGGAAAATGCGTATTTGATGATGAAGTCAATAGCTTTGTTGAGAAGGCTGAAGAATTTGATGGATTCATATTTGGAGGGCCAGTCTATTACGGGAATGTAAATCCAACACTAACAAATTTCATGACAAGAGTATTTTTCTCATCCTTTTTTGGTGGAAAAAGAATATTCAGATTGAAGCCTGCAGCTGCTGTAGCCAGTGCAAGAAGAGCAGGTACAATGACTGCAATAGATACCATAAACAGGTTTTTCACATGGGGTGAGATGCCGATAATAAGCTCAAGCTATTGGAATGTGATTTATGGAAACAATGCAGATGAAGCGCTTCAGGACATTGAAGGATTAAGAACAATGACTGTTTTGGCAAGAAATATGGCATGGTTCTTAAAAATAAAGGAATTAAGCATTAAGGAAGGAATTGAACTTCCTGAAGTAACAAAATAATTTAATTTAATTTTAAAACTACAAAAAATAATTTAAAAAGAGTGGATAATATGGAAAGAATTGATTTAGATCAAATTACACAAGAAGAATTGGAATTGTCAATCAAGCAATCAAAATTATTGTTTAAATTCAATCACACTGAACCTATGACTGAGGAATATGCTTCAATCCTCAATGAATTGTTAGATGGCAACATTGGTGAAAACAGCACTATCACAACACCATTTGCAGGTGCAGCATTCAATAATATAAAGCTTGGAAACAACGTTTTCATCAACAGCAACTGCTTGGCAATGGCAAGAGGCGGAATCACTATAGACGATGATGTGATGATTGCTGGAAATGTGCAGTTACTCTCAAACAATCATGACGAATACGAAAGGCAAGTGTTAACCTGTGAAGAGATTGTCATCCAAAAAGGTGCATGGATTGGTGCTGGAGCGTCAATCTTGCCAGGAGTCAATGTTGGAAAATATGCAATTGTTGGAGCTGGAGCAATCGTTACAAAGGATGTTCCTGACTATGCAGTTGTGGTAGGAATTCCTGCAAAGGTAGTAAAGACATTGGATAAGGATAAGTTCCCAGAATAGGTTTTGTTATTATGAGTGTGTCTGTAGTCGATAAGGGAAATTTAAATCAAGACCAAGAGGACGTGTTGGAAAGATTCATTGAATTTCAATATGCAATGATTGAAAAGGATCTTGAAAAGCTGAATGAACTTTTAGAGGATAACTACACTCTCACACATATGTCTGGAAAGACTCAGACAAAGGATGAGTATATCGGAGAGATAATGGATGGAACTCTCAATTACTATAAATCCATTATCCACAATCCCATTATAACGATAAAAGAAAAAGACAAGGCTATTTTAAAGGCAGATGTCACTCTTGATGCAAAGGTTTATGGAATAAAGGGAACATGGACATTGCATAGCGAGCAGACAATGGAAAAAATCGATGGGAATTGGTTTTTAAGCAAATGGGACAATTAAAATTTTTATTTTTTTAACTTTATTTTATTATTTCAATTTTTTTTATTTTAGCTATTTTTTTAAATTTCTTATATATTTATATCCATTATAAACAAAACTTTTTTATAGTAAAGCAAACCTATGTATAACTATATGGATAATTTAATATAGATTAAATATAATTTAATTTTTATTATGAATTCTTATAATTAATTCTTATAATTACTACTAAATTATCTTATTTAAAAATAACATTGATTAAAATTAAGGAGATTATTATGGCACAAATTAATCAACCTATGTATATTTTACGTGATGATACTGAAAGATTTCAAGGAAATCAAGCTTTAAGAATGAATATTTTTGCAAGTCAAATATTAGCAAGCATTGTAAGAACCACTCTTGGTCCAAAAGGAATGGACAAAATGTTAGTGGACAAGAAAATGGGAGATGTTGTTGTAACCAATGACGGAGCAACTATCTTGCAGGAAATGGATATTGCACACCCTGCAGCAAAAATGCTTGTGGAAATTGCAAGAAAACAGGAAAATGTAGTTGGAGACGGAACCACCACTGTTGTAATCATTGCTGGTGAATTACTTAAAAAAGCTATGGAATTATATGAAGATGGAATTGCAATTCCAACCATCCTTTTAGGTTACAGATTAGCAGTTACAAAAGCAATGGATATTTTATTCAGCATTTCCACTGATGCAAGAGATCCAGATACCTTATTTGGAATTGCAAAAACCGCAATGACTGGTAAAGGTTCCGATTATGCTAAAGATGAACTTGCAGAATTGCTTGTTCAAGCTGCACTCAAAGTTGAAGAAGGAGAAAAATTAGACAAAACCCTTATCAAAATCCACAGAATCAATGGTGGAAGTGTAGAAGACTCCTTGATTGTTGACGGTATCTATATTGCCCAAGGCAGAGCTAATGAATCCATGCCTGAAGAAATGCGTGATGCTAAAATCGCTTTAATGAAATATCCTTTAGAATTGAAAGATTTGGAAAACGCTAAAGTTGATTTCACTGACCCATTGCAAATGCAAGCTTTCCTTGACAGTGAACAGGAAACCCTTAAGGAAATTGCAGATAAGATTATCGATTCCGGATGTAATGTATTGTTCTGTCAAAAAGGTATTGATGATGTAGTGCAACATCACTTGTCCAAAGCTGGAATCATGGCTTTCAAAAGAGTTAAAAACACTGACGTAAAGAGAATCATGAAAGCTACTGGGGCTGAACTCATTACCAATATTGAAGACTTGACTCCTGACGTATTAGGTAAGGCAGGTTACATTCACCAAGAAAAAGTCTTTGACCAAATCATTACCTTCATTGAAGAATGTGAAGACCCTAAAGCAAGTTCCATTTTAATCCGTGGAAGTACCAGACACGTTTCCTCTGAAATCGAAAGAGCTATGGAAGACGCATTAGGTGTAGTTGCAGCTACTGTTGAAGATGGAAAAGTCGTATACGGTGGAGGAGCTCCTGAAATTGAAATTGCAAGACAACTCAGAACCTATGCTAATACAATCAGCGGAAGAGAACAAGTGGCTGTAAATGCATTTGCAGATGCTTTGGAAATTGTACCAAGAACCTTATCTGAAAATGCTGGTTTAGACACCATTGACCTTTTAGTTGAACTTAGAGCAGCTCATGAAGATAATATCA
>NZ_JAZKXX010000054.1:0-9570 GCF_045611865.1 Methanobrevibacter sp. | reverse complement strand
CTTAATAACAATGATTTGACACTAAAGGAATTTTCTGTTCTTTTAAGAATAAGATTCCAGGGGGTTGCAACCCAACATGATTTGGTGAAATTGTGTAAAGTGAGCGGAGCATACATTGCAAAGCTTTTAAGAAAATTTGAGGACCACGGATATATTGCACGAAAGGAGGACCCTGAAAACAGGAGAAAAAAACTAGTCAAAATGACAGATGATGGAATCAAAAAAACAGATGAAATAATAGAAGTAATACAAAACTGGGAAGAAAAAGTTACATCCAGCATAAGTGAAGATGAAATCAAAACTCTCAAAGAGATATTATTTAAAATAACAATGATTTAAGATATGGTGATGATATGGAATATATGAAATTAAATGACGGATTAGAAATTCCATCAATAGGATTTGGAACATTCATGATTCCTGCAGACGGAACAACATATGAAACCGTGAAAACTGCAATCGATTTGGGAATAAGACACATCGACACGGCAACTGCATACTTCAACGAACAGGAAGTGGGCCAAGCCGTAAAAGACAGTGCCGTGGAAAGAGAAGACATTTGGATTACATCCAAATTATGGCTGCAGGATTATGAATATGAGGATGCCAAAAAAGCCATTGACCTGTCACTGGAAAAATTGGGCACAGACTATATGGATTTATACCTGCTTCACCAGCCATACGGCAAAGTTGATGAAGCCTGGAGGGCACTAGAGGAGGCCAGGGAAGAAGGAAAAATTCTCTCAATCGGCGTGAGCAACATGACCCCGAAATTATGGAACAAATGGGTTCCTGATTTTGATTCAATTCCATCAGTCAACCAGGTTGAATTCAATCCATATATCCAACAAAAGGAATTAAAAGAAATTTTAAATCCATTGGATGTTAAAATCCAAGCTTGGGGACCATTAGGCAGAGGAAATGCGGATTTATTAAATAATCCTGTAATTTTGGAACTTGCCGAAAAATACGGCAAGAATGCAGGCCAGATAATCTTAAGATTCGAAAATCAGGAAGGAATAATCGTATTTCCAAAATCATTGAACCCTGAAAGAATCAAATCAAACATGGAAATATTTGATTTCAAGCTAACTGACAGTGAAATAGATAAGCTACATGCACTGGACACTGGAAAAGGTTCACATGACCCCGATGCTCCAGGCATAGGTGAAATGTTAATGAATGCATTTGATGTGCATGCAAATGAATAGAATGGAAGTAAAAACATGGAATTTAACTTAAACGAAAATAGGGAAGTAGTCGCATTGCTTGGTGCAGGAAGCATGGGAACTGCAATCATAAAAAGAATAAGCACAAACAGGATAATACTTTTAGGAGATATCAATGAAGATAACCTTAAAGCAAGAGAAGAAGAGCTTAAATATAACGGATATACCGTAGAAACACAGGTTGTTGATGCAATGGATGCAGAATCCGTTGAAGCGTTTGCAAAAAGAGCCAGCGAGCTTGGAGATGTAAAATATTACATACACACTGCAGGTGCATCACCGAACCAAGCAAGCCCAGAGCATATCATTAATCTGGATCTTGTTGCAACATCCCTTGCAATTGACATATTTGGAAAATATATGGCCAAAGGAGGTGCGGGACTTATCATCTCAAGCCAAACCGGATACATGATGAATTTGCCTCCTGAAATCGAACAGCAAATTGCATTGGCATCAACTGATGAGTTAAAGGATTTGGATTTCATTAAAAATGATGCAATGGTCAATTCTGGTGTGGCATACGTAGTTGCAAAAAGGGCAAACCACCTAAAGGTCAGAACTGCCGCAGCAACCACTTGGGCAGACAGGGGTGCGAGAATAAACTCAATTTCACCTGGAATCATTGTAACTCCACTAGCCTATGACGAATTCGAATCAGCAGGTGATGCCTATCAGGAAATGATTAATTCATCCCCCGCAAAAAGAGTAGGAACTTCAGAAGAGATTGCAAGAGCTGCAGAATTCCTATTAAGCGATGACTCATCATTCATCACAGGAATTGATCTCTTGGTTGATGGAGGAGTAATAGCATCAATAGCCAGTGGAAGATACTCCCTGGAATTACAATAGAAGGTGTTGTTTTTGAAATATTCAAACAAAGAGGATTTTAAAAAGGCAAATATTTTTGGCATGGGCAATCCAAATGATGCCTTTGCCCAATATTTTATTGGAAACTCATACCTAAATCCTTTAAATGAATTTGGAGAATCACCAGTATTTGTAGCTAATGTCACTTTTGAACCAGGATGCAGAAACAATTGGCACATTCACAAGGCAAGTAATGGAGGAGGCCAAATTTTGATTTGCACAGCAGGTGAAGGATGGTATCAGGAAGAAGGCAAAGAAGCTGAAAGTCTTGTTCCGGGCACTGTAATTACAATTCCAGCTAACGTAAAACATTGGCATGGTGCAAAAGCAGATTCATGGTTTTCACACATTGCTGTTGAAGTTCCAGGTGAAAATACAAGCAATGAATGGTTAGAAGAAGTAAATGATGAACACTATAATAATTTAACCGATGGAGATTAGACATACCTATTGACACCATCACCAACAATTAATCTCAAATATGCGAACAATTCATATAAAACTTATAAAAAAGTTCCGATACTTATCGATTTGAGTACTAAAACTCTGATTCAAAATTTGTTTTGTAGTTATATTAAATCTTTTGAAACCGTTGAAAATATTAAAATCGTTGCCTGATAGTGTAATATTGCTTTTACTTCGTAAAATTGCTTTTATTTCAAACAATAACTAATTTACTTTCGAATTTAAGAATATCCACTATAGTATGAAAGAAGTATTATGAAATAAAAATATGCTAAAATTCATATTACCTCCAATATATACTATATTTTATAATACATACTAAAATTTATATTATAATATAAACATACTATAATCTATAGTACTTTTCAGGAGACCAGATTATGACTGATTTACCATGGGGAACTAATCAAAATTTAACAGATGAAGAGTTCTACAACAGGAAAAGCGAATTAATTAATATCAAAAATCTTCTACAATCAACAGGCCAAGGACATGCCCCTGATTTATTATTGACCGGCATAAGAGGTGTTGGAAAAACTGTTTTTCTTAAAAAATTAAAAAGAGAAATGGATGAAGAATATCTAGTGGTTTATATTGATTTTTCAAAATCAAAATGTTATCAAAAAAATCAAATGAGCATAATTGGTTTAATGGAACATATTTTCAAAGAATTCATTAAAGAAGCAAAAAATAAAGGTTTAAACACCTTAGATAAACAAATAGAAAAATATTTTAAGTCCAATGACTTTAAAATTAAGGAATTTATGAACATTGATAAAATACCAGTTCCGGTTTTTTCAAAAGAGACAAACGAAGAAAAGCTTATGGATTTTGTATTGGATTTATCTGAAAAAATATATGAGAAAAATCACAACAAAATCAAAGGCGTCTTAATTTTCATTGATGAATTTCAACTCATAAGAGAATTAAATGACTACAGAGAATCATTCCTATGGAAATTGAGAAGTTATATTCAAAATCAAAGAAATGTTGCATACATATTTTCAGGATCAATGAGTATGCAGGACAAATTAATCTCCGAAATTGCAAGTCAAAATGGAGCATTTGGTGGAAGAATGATTTCAATGCACTTAAATCCATTTGAAAAAGAAACTGTTAGGAATTATTTATCTGAAAGAACCCCATACATAAAATTTACTGATGACGGTTTTGAAAGATTTTACAAATGCACATCAGGAATCCCTTCATACGTTAATATCTTCGCTGCACTATTGCCAATCAATCAACAGTTAGATGATAATGCCATAAAAATCCAATTTGATAAAAAAATTCAAGCCATAAGTTCTCATTTAATAAATATATGGACAAGATTATCATTTAGAGAACAGACAATAATCATTATCCTGCTTGAAAAGCCCCTGCGCAGAATAGACATAGCAAATGAATTTGGAATATCAACAGGATCATTAAGCAACTATCTAAATAATCTTCAAAATCAAGGTCTTATAATACTAAATGATGGATTATACGAAATTTCCGAACCAATTCTCAAAAGATGGTTAGAGCTAGAATTTAATGAAAAGGGAATCTATCCTTATAGAAGCATGTGAAAAAACACGAACAATTCGTATAAAACAAAATTTTATATAAAATTTAATCTAAAATATTATTAATTCATAAAAAGTTATTAATATGAATTAATAAAAACGGAGATTTTAAAATGAAAGCCAATGCACAAAAAATAGCAGATGGAGTATACTGGATTGGTGTACTCGATTGGGATTTGAGAACCTACCACGGTTACACCCTTGATGGTACCACATACAACGCATACATTGTATTTGGAGAAGATGAAGTAGCAATCATCGACAATGCATATCCTGGAAAAACAAAAGAAATGATGGCACGTATCGACGACGCTTTTGCTCAAGAAGGAAGAGATGTCAAAGTTGACTACATTATTCAAAACCACGTGGAAAAAGACCACTCCGGTGTCTTAGTGGACTTGCACAAAAGATTCCCAGAAGCACCAATTTACTGCAGTAAAATTGCTGTAAACGGACTTTTAAAACACTACCCTGCACTCGAAGGTGCTGAATTCATCACTGTCGGAACAGGTGACAGTTTAGATGTTGGCGGAAGAACCTTAGCGTTCTTGGATGCATTCTTACTACACTGGCCTGACAGCATGTTCACCTTACTTGCAGATGAAACAGGAATTTTATTCCCTAACGACGCATTTGGTCAACACTTATGTTTCACCAAAAGATTTTCAGATGAAATTCCAGAAGTTATCCTAATGGATGCTGCTCAAAAGTTCTATGCAAACCTAATTACACCACTTTCAAAATTAGTACTTAAAAAATTAAATGAAGTAGTTGAATTAGGTTTACTTGACTCCATTAAGATGATTGCGCCATCTCACGGTCAAATCTGGACCAACCCAATGCAAATTATTGGAGCTTACCAAAATTGGGCAACAGGGGTATGTGAAGACAAAATCACAATCATCTACGATACAATGCACTACTCTACCCAACAAATGGCTCATGAAATTGCAGAAGGTGCAATGTCTGAAGGATATGATGTGGAAATCTACTTCTTACACGAAGATGAAAGATCAGAAATTGTTAAGAGTATCCTAACCAGTAAAGGAATTGCAGTTGGTGATCCAACCATCAACGATGTGCCATACCCAAGTATCGGAGATATCATGTACTACTTGAAAGGATTGCTCTTCAACAGAACTGGTATTGAAAGAAAAGCAGTTACCTTTGGTTCAATGGGTGGAAGAGGAGGAGCTCCTGCAAAACTCGCTGAAGAATTAGGTACCTGTGGATTTGATGTGATTGACTCACAAGAAATTACCTTTGTTCCAAACGCTGAAGAAGAAGAAGCAAGCTATGAATTAGGTGTTGCATTAGCAAAAGCATGTAAAGAATTATAGAACAAGGAGAATGATATTATGGTAAAATACGAACATGAAATTGGAATTACAAAAGGAACTCCTGTAGAAAACTACGTTGCAGGAAACTTTGAAGGAGAAACAAACGAAGTAGGTATCTACTTAGCAATGTCCAGACAAGCTTCCAGAGAAGGCTATGGGGAATTAGCTGAAGTATTCAAAAGATTAGCTTGGGAAGAAGCTGAACACGCAGCAAGATTCTGTGAAATGAACGGAATAATCAAACCTACTCTTAAAGAAAACATCGAATGGATGATGGGCGGAGAAAAAATGGCTAACGCAGAAAAAAGAGAAGCTTCTGAAAAAGCTGCTGAAGCCGGTATCGAAACCGCTGCTGATTTCTTCAGAGAAAGTTCCAAAGACGAAGGCCGTCACTATAAAATATTAGAAGGAATCTTAGAAAGATATTTCTAAACTGAAAGAATTTAATTATTCTTTCTTTATTTCTTTTTTTAAAAAAGTTTATTAATAATGAAAAGATATTAAAGTTGCAAGTAAAAACTCACAACTTTAGACTGGATTTTTTGATAATTACTTTTCACTAATTAAGAGAAAATTAACTTCTCCAATTAACATTATAATTTAATAATATTTAAAATAAGTACTATTTTTAACTTCAATTTTATGAATTAAGACAATTATTTCTTTATAAATTAAATAAAACCTGCAACAATAGTAAACACAATTATCATTGCCATAACTACTGATAAAGCATTAACTATTGGTTTATACACATTTTCAGATAATTTATAGCTCAGTAAAATCTCAAGCATGTATCCTCCATCCAAAGGTTTGAGTGGAAGTAGATTGAATAGACCAATTCCCAAGTTTAACATGAATACCCATTGGAATAGCTCAAGAAACTCAAATAAAATCCAAGGTAGTGGCCCTAAACTATCATTTGATAAAACGAAATGTTTATTTGCTTGAATTCCAAAAAATCCGACTGATTCGTTGTTTGGATTTTTATCCAAAGTTATGGAATAAGTTCCCTGATCCGTTTTTACGCTTACATTATCTCCTGAGCTAAATGAACTGACAATATTCATATAGGATGATGAATCATTAATCACATGATTGTCAATAGATTCTAAAACCATGCCCTCTTTTAGTATTCCATCTGAAGGAGAATCTCCAACAACCCTATTAATCTCTATTCCGTCTTCTGCAAAATAGTTTGGTATTCCTGCTGAACATAATGATACAATCATTATTGCTATAAGGGCTAAAGTAATGTTAGCAATGGAACCTGCAGCATAAACTCTAAGCCTTGATGAATTTTTAGCTTGTTTTAATTCATCTTCATCAGGTTCGACAAATGCACCTGGAAGAATAATGAATAACAACAGTCCTATTGATTTGATTGATATTTTTTCACCGACTGCCTGAATACCATGTGAAAACTCATGAACAATTAAAACTGTGGCCAGTGCTATTAAACCATAGAAAAATGGAACATATATCGATGAACCAGGCATTTCCACACCTGGAATTATTATGGAAACAGCAGGTGTTTCAAAAACTGAAGGTATTGCCGAAATTAATGACCATGTAGTAAATATCATAGCTCCAAAGGCCACAATAATACCAACATTCATATACCATCGCCAGAATGTTGGTGAAAGATTAGAAATTCTAGATATCAGTCCCCTAAGCCTTTTTGTTTTCCACATTATGACTGGAAAATTTAACTCGACTCCATGATTTGATAATTTATTATGAAAAATTCCGACCAATATCCATATGACAGCAAAGGCTATCAAATAATAATAAATACCATTCATTAAAACACACCTTCCACTACCAAAGTAGTGAATCAAAGAAGACAACGTCAACTATATCATTCTTCTGATATCCTTCATCATTTTCATCTATGATGATATAGCTGTTGGCCTCAACCATTGAACGAATTATACCAGAACCTCTATTCAAGACATGTTTTGCATGTTCATTATCTGAAACCGCACGGATAAAATCAGTTCTACCTAATTGGGAAGGTATTTTAAGTTGGGATACTCTTTTGACAATGTTAAAGTCAAATGCCCTTCCTTGCATTTCAAATAGGTATTTTCTTGCAAAAATATCAAACTGAGACATTGCTGCAACAGGTTGACCTGAAAATGTGAAAATTATTTTATCGTTTACGATTCCCGCACCTGCAGGTTTTCCCGGTCTCATTGCAACACCATGGAATAAAATCTCACCAATATCATCAACCACATCTAAAACAACATCTCCTTTACTTATTGCTGTTCCTCCAGTAGTCATGATTACATCATAGTCTTTAGATGCATTTAAAATAGCTTCTTTTACCTCATCAAAAGAATCTCCAGCATGATCAATATCGCAAATGGCTCCTGAATCTTCAACCATCGCATTTATTGTAAATTGATTAGAATTAATAATTTTTGCTTTATCAATTTCCTCTTTGGTTGGTTCGACTAGCTCATTTCCTGTAATAATTAGTTTTACTTTAGGTTTTTTGAAAACTTTTACAGTATCATAACCCGCTGATGCAATTAAACCTAATTCCTGATATCTGATAAACGTATTTTTGTCTAAAATCTTTTGACCCTTTTCGATGTCTTCAGATTTAGGGGAAACATTTTCTCCAGGAGTTACTTGAGAATAAATGGTTAAATCATCCCCATCAGTTGTAGTGTACTCTTTCATTATAACTGCATTAGCACCATCCGGTATTGGAGCTCCAGTAGCAATTACAATAGCTTCACCTTCATTAACTGTTTTAGATGAAAACTCACCTGCACCAATGGCATCGATGATTTTTAAATCTTTAGGAGCGGATTGTGATGCGCCAAAAGTATTTTCTGCAATTACTGCAAAACCATCCATTGCAGATTTATCGAATGGCGGTGAGTCATGAAATGCCATGATATCTTCAGCTAAAACTCTTTTGTGAGCATCGTAGATAGAAATTTCCTCAATTTCACTGAATTTTTGATTATCACTTAGTAGCTTAGAAGCATTTTTTAGCGAATCTAATTTTGATAAGAACATGCCGAAACTCCCCAAGTTACTCATGCCATGTATTTTTCAATTACACCATGATATGCATCGTTCAAATCTTCCCAACTGAACTCATGATTATTAACATTTAATGAAGTTCCTTTAACTTCCCCAATGACTTCAACATCAACATCTATTTTAGATAAGACATCATCTAATGCATCAGGTTTTACAGTCAATAAATATCTGCCGTGGCTTTCTGAGTATAACAATTGGATTTTATCCAATTCATCATCTGTTAATGTAACATCACATCCAAGACCTGATTTAATAACCATTTCTGAAAGTGCTACAGCCAAACCACCAGCTGAAACATCGTGTACAGCAGTGATATCTTTGTTTACATCCTCATCGATTAATTTCAATACAGTCTGACCATTGGCCAATTCCTCATCGATTCTGATTCTAGGAGCAGTTCCCACTTCCAAATTATGGATGGTTCTGTGGTATTCAGAACCGGTTAACTCATCATATGTTTTACCGATTAAAATGATTTTATCTCCTTCGTTTTTAAAGTCCATGGTTCTGATGTTTTCAATGTTTTCAACACCAATTACACCCACTGCAGGTGTTGGATTGATTTTAATTCCTTCTGTTTCATTATAGAAACTTACATTTCCACTGATTACTGGCGCATCGAATTTCTCTGCAACTAATGCCATTCCTTCAATAGCTGTTTTGAATTGCCATAGTATTTCAGGAGTTTCAGGATTTCCAAAGTTTAAACAATCTACAACTGCATATGGAGTAGCACCCATTGAAATAACATTCCTAATAGCTTCTGCAACACAACCTGCAGCTCCATCAAATGGAGATAATTTAGTGTGGATTGTGTTTGAATCAGTTGTAAGCGCAATAGCAGTATCTTCATCTATTCTTAAAACAGCCGCATCATCACCAGGTTTTACAACAGTTCTTACCTGAACTTCATGGTCATACTGTTTGTAAACCCAACTTTTTGAAGCGATATTCGGAGAGGATAATAATTTAAGTAAGGATTCTTTAACCGGCGGATGTTCAACTTCCACTTTTTCCAAATCTTCAGGAATTTCTTCT
>NZ_JAZKXX010000053.1:0-18914 GCF_045611865.1 Methanobrevibacter sp. | reverse complement strand
CGACTGTATCTTTAGCCATCAGTCAGCCTCCTTTTGAATTATTCTAATTTGATCAGCTTTAACAGTAACCGGAATCGGTACTGCAGCTTCTATTAACTCAAGAACGACTTCTTCACGTGATTCATCAATACGAACCACTTTTGCTCTTTCTCCTTTGAATGGACCAGAAATAAGCTCAACAATACTTCCTTTTTGAATAGAGGAAATAATAGGTTCTGGTTTTAAGAATCTTTTTGCTTCATCAAAAGTAATTCCAACACTACCTTCAACAACCCCTCTTAAATGTTGTACTTTTAAATCAGGGTTTCTTAGATCTATTTTTGTTGAAGATTCAACTAAAATATACCCTTTTAAAGATTCTGGAACAAGAATTGAGGAAATGCCTATACCATCAATGGTTCTAGCTTTACGTGCTAGGAGTCTAGCAACATTTCTTTCTTGACCCGCAGAGGTCTTAAGAGCGTATATGGAACTATTAGTATCTTCCATGAAAAATTCACCTATATTTAAAATTTTTGCTTGTTAATAAAATCATACATTAAGTTAAAAATATTATAAAAGCCATAATTTTCAGAAAAAATTTGTCTGAAAATAAGATTTCTATAATATCAATATCTTTATAAATGATAGTATATAAAAGTTTTCAAAAAAATAAATTTTTGAATAAAATAGAAAATTACAAAAAATTTTATTATAATTAGTGGATTAAAAAATAAAAGAAAGTTGGTTTATCTATAAACCAATTAAAGATCCAATCAATACAATGACAAATCCGATTGCACCGACAACTAAAACTCCTAAAGCTGAAATTTTAGCTAATTCGAAATATTCTTCTTTATCTGGTTTCCTGGATACTTTTAATACTCTTTTACTGTCTTTAATAAATTTATCAATATTTTCTTGTACATTCATTTAAATAACCCAAAATAAAAAATTTGTAAATTATAATAAAATAATAGTAATAATAAAGTTTATATCTTAAACATTAATAAATGTTTGCATTTAGCCAAAAAAATAAAAAGATAGAATTAGAAGATTCCATCAATGAAATCATCTAATTGATCACTGGTTGATTCAGGTTCGGTTTTTTCTTCCGCATACTCGATTTTAGGAGTAACGTCAGTTCCGTAATTAGTTTTAATACCTGAAACAACAACTGTTGTTCTAACAACATTTTGAAGGCTTTCATCAATTTGGGTACCCCAAATAATATTAGCTTCAGGATCTAATTTGTCAGCAACAACTTGCACGATTTTTTCAGCTTCATGTAATGTTAAATCAGAACTACCTGATATGTTAACTAAAGCACCGGTAGCATTTGAAATATCAATGTCTAATAATGGGCTGCTTAATGCTTCGTGAACTGATTCTAAAGCTCTGTCTCCAGATTCAGATTCACCCATACCAATCATGGCCATTCCAGAGCCACTCATGATACTTCTAATATCAGCAAAGTCTAAACTTACAAGACCTTTTTTAGTAATTAATTCGGTAATTCCTTTAACAGCTCTTCCTAGAATCTCATCGGATACCATAAACGCTTTGTTTAATGGTAAATTTGGAGCAACTTCTAATAATTTATCATTAGGAATAATAATTACAGTGTCAGCAGATTCTTGAAGTTTTTCTAAACCTTGGTCTGCATTTTCTCTTCTTTTAATACCTTCTGCTGAGAATGGCATGGTAGCTACAGCAACAGTTAATGCTCCTAATTTTTTAGCTAATTTAGCGATGATTGGAGCTGAACCTGTACCAGTTCCCCCACCAAGACCACAGGTAACAAATACCATGTCTGCGCCTTCTAATTCATCTCTGATTTCATCTTCACTTTCTTCAGCACATTCTTCACCAACAGACGGTTCTCCACCTGCACCTAATCCTTTAGAAGTTTGTCTTCCAAGAAGGATTTTTTTAGCAGATTGGCTGTAAAATAAATCTTGAGCATCAGTATTTACTGCGATTGTTGTTGCTCCTTCGATACCCATTTCATTTAATCTTGAAATAGTGTTATTTCCTGCTCCACCAGCACCAACAACAAATATATTGGTTTTTACACCTTTAATAATTTCTATAAGATCATCGTCAATGTCTGAAGAGAGTTTTTCAGGAGCTTTCTCTTCCATTCTTTGTTCTGATTCTTTGATTGCGTCATCTATAAATTTCACAAATTAACCCCACATACTCTTCTATTAAAATAATTGTTAAATATTTCTATTGTAACTAATATTTAAATGCAACTAATTTATAAGTTATAAGTAAAATTTTCTAAAAAAAATTAAACAAAATTAATCTCTTGGCATTGCAATAATTTCATGGAATTCCAATTTAAAGAGATCTTTAGCATTTACAGGAGTTAAAATAACGGCACTGTCAACACCATGGCCCCTACCACCAATGGCAATTATTTCTTCACCTACAGGAATCAATCCGGCATCTGCAGCCATTATTGATATTTCAGCTCCAACTTTAATTCCATGAGAAAACATTCTTAAAGTGTCTGCTACAACATCCAACGGAGAATATCCACCATATTTGTTGGTAACTCCTCTTGCAGCACCACTGAATGCATGTAATCCGAATAAAGTTTTAATTCCAACATTTTCTAGTTTTTCAATCATCTCTTCAGAGATATCTGATTCATTCTTGCCGCTGAAGCCCATGTGATGAGTCACATTGATTATTTCAATTCCCATGCCTTCCAAAGCATCATATAATTTTAATGCAGATTCACCTGTAGCTGATGCTATTAAAATCCTTTTGATATGGTTGGAATTTTCCAATCTGTCTTTAACAGCCCCAATTAATTCATCAGTGTAGTTTTCACCTTCTTTTTCAAAATATGTAATGAATTTTCTAGCCATGATATCATCTCTAAAATAGATAATTATTTAAAACTTTATCATTTTATGTATATTATAATTATATACTTAAAAAGATTTTTATGACATCCCAAAATTTAGAAGATATAAAACATGTGATTAATGGAGATTACATCGTAATTCCAATTGAAACCGGTTACATCAAACCAAACGACAGCCTTGACTCAATCATTAATCCTGCACGGGAACTGATGATTGATGGAGACTATCTGGTAATAGCTGAAACTCCAATTTCAGTTTCACAAAACAGGCTGATTGATGAGGCCGGATACAACCCGTCACTAACGGCTAAATTTCTAACTGTCGTGTGGAGCAAGTATCTTTGGGGATATGTTTTCGGCCCTATTTTGGGAATCAAGAAAAGAACCATCAAAAACCTGAGAAAGTTACCAAAAGAAACAGAAGCCCACAAGCAGGTGGTTCTTGAACTATACGGTCTGAAGCATGCATTGAAACCTGCTTCTGAAGCTGGAATCGATTTGAGCAATGCTCCTGGAACATGCGTTTCACTTCTTCCGGACAATCCCGAAAGGGTGGCAAAAGAAATTAAAGAAGAAATCGGAAAGGACGTCTGCGTGATGATTATCGACACCGATGCCACATACATGAAAAACGGGAAATACTTTACAGGCCTTCCAATTGCAATCGAAGGAATTGATGCCGACAATGGATTTTTCGGTTACGTGAAAGGTCAGCTGTCAGAAAACATGGGATCAACACCACTGGGATGCAGTGAAAAGATGGATGTTGAAACAGCACTTAAAATTGCCAATATAGCTGAAGACTATCAAAAATCACTTTCAACCGAAATGAAAACCATCCACAGCGTGAAAGAGGTTCTGGGCTCTGAGTTTGATGAGGTGACAATTGAGGATTTGGATTCCATCACCCACACCCCTGCAGTCATAATCAGAAAAACAGCTCCCCGATTTAGTTGATTGATTTTTTAGATTTTCTATTTTTAAAGATACCTAGTCAAAAAAATATATTATAGATATATTTTTATAATATAAAAAACAAAACTAACATTAATATTAAATCAATTATTTCACTTTTTTACTATGATAATTGGCTTTTAAAAGTTTTAGGGGAAATTAAATGATAAGCGATCCATTAGTAAAGACATTATTAACAAATATTGTTGAAGATGAAGACAATTTACCTATCGTTGAGGCCTTAAACGAAGGAATTGAAACCGACGAACAAATTGCTGAGAAAACTGGAATTAAATTAAACATTGTTAGAAAAATACTTTATAAACTTTACGACATGGGATTAGCAAGTTATAAAAGAAGTAAAGACCCTGAAACTCAATGGTTTACCTATTCTTGGAAATTTGAAAAAGATGAAGTTATAAACCGCATCATTAAAGATTCTGAAGACTATTTAAAAATGCTTAACGATGAATTAGACCGTGAAGAAAACAATATGTTTTTCATCTGTCCTGAAGGCCACTATAGACTTGTTTTCGATGATGCTTCAGATTGTGAATTCATGTGTCCGGAATGTGGTGAAGAATTAGAATTCCAAGACAATGAACAAATCATAAGCCAAATAAAAGAAGACATAAAGATGGTTGAAAGTAATTTTAATTCCTTTACTTCAAAAAACAAGAAATAAAGATAAAAATGGAAATTGAATTACTTAGGCGTGAAAATACTCCTGAAAATGTAATAGACCATTGTAAAGCTGTTTGTAGGAAAGCTATGAAAATAGCTGCTAATTTTGACAATGCCGATAAGGACCTCATTAAAAAGGGAGCCTTATTGCATGACATCGGAAGATCCAAAACCCATGGCATAACCCACGCCATTGAAGGTGTTGAAATTGCCAGAAAATACGGTTATACCAGTGATGTTTTAAACATTATCGAAAGACACATCGGTGCCGGAATTACCGAAGAGGAGGCAATTTGGCTAGGACTTCCAAAAAAGTCATATTTACCCCAAAGTATTGAAGAAAAAATCGTGGCCCATGCAGACAATCTTGTAAGTGGGTCTGAAGAGGTGGATATTGACTTTGTAATAGCAAAATGGAAACGCCAAATCCCAGATAATGAAGACAATATTGAAAGATTACTTAAACTTGATGAAGAATTAATTAAAAGATTCGAGGAATAAAATGAAAGTTATATGCTCATCTGAAGAATCACTCTACCGTCCTGAAGCGGTTAGATGGAGACAAAGAATGGAAATGATGGAACCTTTAGGTGATACCGTCGTATTGCTTCCCTGCAGTATGAAAAAACCCTATTCCAATTCAAAATCCCATCAAAAATTTAGAAAACTCACAAGATCTTTTCAAGAACTTATTGTGACATCACCTTTTGGAATATGTCCAAGAGAACTTGAAAATACTTTTCCAATTCAATCTTATGATGTGAGCACCACAGGTTCATGGTCAGCTGATGAAATAGAGGAAACAGGTAAATTAATAGCAAAATACTGTGAAGGCAAACAGATTGTTGCAAACCTTGCCGGAGGCTATCTGGAGTCATGTGAAGCTTACGTTGATGACTTTGTAAATGTCTGTGTAGATGAAAGGCCAACTTCACCAGATTCCCTATATAATTTAAGAATGGAACTTAAAAAACATCAACGAGTTAATAGAAGGGAAAAAACATTGCATGAACTAAAATCCATTGCAAAATACCAGTTTGGTCCAAACGGAGATAAATTTATACCAGATAATGTCAAAACCAAAGGAATGTATCACAAAAGAATCCTTTCTGACGGCAAGCAATTGGCATTGCTCAATAAGGACCATGGACTGTACAGGTTAAATTTACCAGGTGGAGAAATCCTGAAAGATTTAAACATCAATGTTGTCAGAATTGATTTTGATTTGACCACCAATACTGTATTTGCTCCGGGAATTGTTAAGGCATCCAATAATATAATACCTAATGATGAGGTAGTAGTCGTTCGAGACGACACCGTTTTGGGAGTGGGCAAGGCCATAATGACCGGACGTGAAATGGAAGAATGTGGTAACGGCATAGGCGTTAAAATCAAGCAACGCGTAAAATAATCAAGTATAATTTAGTTTCAAAAAATAACAATGTTTATAAATACCTTATGTTAAATCTATTAATACAACAAAAATTTTAAGGAGACTACTTATGTCTGAAGATTTAGTAAATGATATTAAAGACGCTGTTTCTGTAATTAATGACCCTCACATGGGAATCAGTATTGTAGAAATGGGCATTGTACAAAACATCACCGTAGAAGGTGATCAAGCTGAAATTATTCTTAAACCTACCAACCCAGGCTGTATGAGTATCACACGTATCGCTGCTGATGCTAAAATCAGAGCTGAAAAGGTTGAAGGTATTGAAAATGCAAAAATTATCGTTGAAGGACATGCAATGGCTGACTCCATTAACGAAATGATTAACAGATAGATTTACACAACCGAGAGGTTGTGAGTTTATAATTCACAATCTCTTAAAAAAAATTACTATCACCGAATAACTTTTTTTAAACTGTTATAGTTTTCTCTTTGACATATATTCTTCAACCAAATCCCTAAAAAAATAATTAATTTCAAATATTTTGAACACGCCATCATACCCCCAAAAGACCGAAACAGTTATATATACTGATTAATATAAGTATAAGTGTTGACAGTTAACTGTCCACTTTTATTCATAGGCTAGTGGCACAGCTTGGTTAGCGCGCTCGGCTGATAACCGGGAGGTCATGGGTTCGAATCCCATCTAGCCTACTTCAAACTATTTTTAAAGAATTTTTCACATTATTTGACAATTTCAGCGTCTTTTTTTAGAATTTTTCATAAGAATCATAATTGTTATATACCCCATTCGACATAATATAACTTAAATGTACAAAAAGTTGGAATGATGATTAAAATGTGGGAAAGAATTAATGAAAAATTTAAAAAATACCCTGCAAGAATAAGAGTTGCAGAAAAAATGATTGAACTTGGATTGTCTTTAAATGAAGATGGAAAAATCTACTGTGGAAATTTAAAAATCAGCGATAAGGCACTTGCTTCAGCTGCAGATGTCGACAGAAGAGCAATAAAATCAACAATCGAAGTCATCAAGGAAGATGCAGAGTTATACAACTTATTCAGCAACATCATTCCTGCCGGAACACTTCTAAAAAATATTGCTAAAAACTTAGATTTAGGAGTCATTGAAATCGAAGTCGGCCATGAAAGTGAAGGAATCCTGGCTAGCACTACAAACTTAATATCAAAAAAAGGAATCAGTATAAGACAAGCTTATGCTGAAGATACAGAGCTTCAAGAAAGCCCAATATTAACAATTATAACAGAACAACCCGTTGAAGGGGATTTAATAAAAGAATTTTTAAAAATAAAAGGAGTGACAAGAGTATCAATCTATTGAATTGTAAAATTCTTCTCTTGCTTTTTCCATTTCTTTATCTTCTTCTTCAAGAACATCCAAAAGTTCTTCCCAAGCTTCTAAAGATTCTTTAGCAGCTTCTTCAGATAATTTTTCAATAGCATAACCAGCGTGGATAAGAACATAATCTCCTATTTCCACATCAGGTAAAAGATCCATTTTTGCTTGTTGTCTTGCTCCACCGAAGTCAGCAAATAAATAATTCTCCTCTCTGTTTATTTCTACGATTTGAGCAGGTGCCGCAATACACATATTTTCTCCTCTCCAAAATTTAATATATTATTTATATTCAAAATTAGTATTATATAAAATTATCTAAACTGGTGTTTTTATGAGAAATATTGTTATTGGTTCCGGCCCTGCCGGAAGATTAGGTTCCCTAGAACTTGGAAAACTAGGTGAAGACGTTACTTTAATTGAAAAAAATCATATTGCAGGTACCTGCTTAAATGAAGGATGTATGGTTGTTTGTGCCCTAACAGACATCACCAAATTTATCGATTTGAATAAAAGATTTAATGAGTATGGATTTTTAAAAAGCCAACTTGACATTTCATATGAAAAAATAACACAGAAAATCATTGAAACTCAAGAAAAGCTTAGATACCTAAACCAGATGGAAAACGAAAGCTTTGGAAATAACATCGTTTATGGAAAAGCAAGTATCGATGAAAGCACTGTTAAAGTCAATGGCGAAAGCCTTGAATATGATAATCTATTAATAGCTACAGGTGCAAGACCGTTTATTCCAGAAATTGAAGGCAATGAATTTGGACTAACCAATAAAGACATTTTAAAGATTGATGAAGTCCCTGAATCTTTAAACATTATTGGTGGAGGAATTATAGCAGGTGAAATAGCTAACATTTACTCAACACTCGGAAGTGAAGTCAATATCCTTGCAAGAAGCACATTTTTAAAAGAATTAAGTGAAAACACCAAAGAATATGTTTTAAAAAAAATCATTCCTGACGTTAACATCTATGAAAACACCAATGTTAAACAAGCCTTTAAAAACAAAGTTTTAACCGACGATGACCAAGAATTAGAGGGGGTTCCATTTTTTGCAACTGGCAGAGTGCCAAACAGTGAGATAGCCGAAGGCATTGTTGAGATAAATCCTGATAAAACAATAAAAGTTAATGAAATGATGAAAACTAATCTGAATAATATATATGCTGCAGGAGATGTCACTGGAGGATACATGCTAACACCGGTTGCGCGCATGGAAGGTATCACAGCTGCAAGAAACATGGCAGGCTATTCAAATAAAGTAAGCTATGAGTGCATTCCTCAAACATTAAGCCTGAACACTGAAGTTAGTTTTGTTAAAAATGAAAAATTAGATTTGTCAGATGATGAAAAAGCACAAATTGCAATTCCAGGAATTGGCGGACCATCTGCATTCTGGCACATCTTAAGCGGCGATACAGGTTATGCGGAAGTTGATTTTGATAAAAATAACAATAAAATAGCCAAAATTAACTCCATATCTCCATCATCCACAAGTGATGTTGCATATCTATCTCATCTGATGAGAATGGATTATGATTTGGATGATTATGAAAACTTTTTAGAAATACACCCATCAACCGACACTACCTATAAAATCATCAAAAATATGTGGTTATAATTACCACTATTTTACTTTTTTAATCATTTTATCGGCTAAAATATCACCAGCAGCCAAACATTCATCAGAAAATTTCAAGACATTGCTTTTAATTGAATCATAGTTGTCAAATGCCTCTTCAATGCTTTTGCAAACATCCTTGACTTCAGATTCTATGATTGCTCCCTTATAAACACCAGCCATATTCTGATATCTTCCCCACTTTATTCTGGTTAATGTTACTATAGGGATTTTGGATGCGATTGCTTCTTGAAGGGACACTCCATCATCAGTTAAGACCGCCAAATCAGCATATTTGAATAAATGACTAATCCAATTGATATAGCCTGCATAAATTACCTTGTCTTTATCAAGCATGTCCAAATACTCCTCTTCTAGGGGAATACCAACTAAAACAAGATTATATTTATCGCTGCACTTGGATGCGAGGTCAACACCATCAATCATTCCGTTAAATAGTGATGAACCTGAAGAAAACAGTATTGTCTTTTTGTTTTCATCAAAATTAGGGAATTTTTTAAGCTCTTCAAGCGCAATGCTTGCATCACCTTGACCAATATTATCTGCAAGCGGATAAAATGATTTGTCAATATTTGCCGGGAGATTTTCTTGTCTGAAATAGTAAATTTCCGGAAATGCAAAACAATAATTGAACTTAGGGCATACCTTTGAATCAAGAGGTGTTGAAATTAAGGAAAATGCAGGTTTTCTTGCAAATTTCGCACCTAAAGATCCGACAATAGCTCCACCACCCAAAACGCCAATGACAAAATCAACATCAAGACGTTTGATTAATTTTCTTGCCTTGAATGTTGCAGTTAGTAATTTTAAAGCACCTTTAACTGCAGTTAATTTTGTAGCAGCATGGCCTCCAGCTTGAGGAATTGAAATTTTATGCCAAGAATAGCCATTTTTTTCAAACAATAATCCTGGAGCAGACTCATCAAGTGCTATTTCACAAGTGACTCCCTTTTTTTCAAGAGTTTTAATTAGATTGAGTGCGATAGCTGCATCTCCACCCAGCCCTCTTCCTGTTACAACAAGTAGTGCTTTCATAGATTATTCACCTTTAGCCAACCTTGCAATGCTTTTGGAATTAGGAACGTATTTTCTAGGTTGTGATGTATGAGGATTGTACAATAACCTTCTAAAACCTAATGATTTTAATATTGGACTTGTAATATGGTATTGTTTGTCTCTAAGTATCCATTTTCTAAGCAAATCTCCGAGACCACCACCAGTCAATACATCCATGAAGTAATCTCCGAATGTCGGATCCAATAGCCTTAATTTTTGTCTGAAAAATACTCTAAGTGTATTTCTCCTAACAAATGCAATCAATGCTGTGGTTATAAATCCTAAAATTAAAACAGGGATGAATCCTCCGACAATATAAAATGCGATACCCAAAGCTACTCCAAATGTATGGTTTCCAACTTCTCCCAACATGATTTTTCCTGAAAAGTCAAGAGGACAGTATCCTAAACATACAATCAGAATCAGTAATGGAGTATATACTGCAGGTAGCTCTCCCACCATCGGTGAACCGACAATTAACATTACAACAATGGTTACTACAGACATTATCATTGTCACGATACAGGCGGAACCCGGCTGCATGTCTGAGATGTTAAGCGGCTGAACCATAAGGGCGATGAGAATTGAGGAAAATCCTAATCCTTCCATAAATCCAATAGCCATAACAGCAAGTATTCCAATTCCTCTTGAAAGTTGTCCCCATTCAATACCTAGTGGAACACATTTTTTTCTGCCCAAAATATCGTCAATAAATGCAAATACGCCTATAAATAAAATCAGATTGTTGAATTTTGGCAACATGTACAATGCTAAAAGAATGAATGGAATTAAACCAACACCTCGTGGAATGCCTCCACGAACATTTGGATATAAGTTTCCCAAATAACCTCTTTTTCCAAAAAATCTAAATATGATATTTAGAACTGCCGTACCTACTGCCGATATAATAAAAACAAAAATAAATGCATAAATTATTGACGTATAATACATGTAAATCACGATTTGATATTTAACATTATAATTTTTAATTTTTTATAATATATAAATTATTACCGAATTTCGTATCTAAGAATTGCAGCCATACCTCCAAGGCTTTCAAGTTGCTTTCCACCTTCGTGTTCGCTACTGATGACCATGACTTCACCTTTCATGTTTTCCACCATGTCCATTGCATCGCCCATATCTTCACTGGCCACTTTAGTATCCAATATTAGAAGTTGACTGATTGCACCAAGATTTATTGCATTTTTGGTCTCTTTTATCCCATATGATATCTTAGATGAGTTTTTACCAATTTCAGCCAAAAGATTATTAACAGCCGCCATTTCAATAGCTACCCTATTTTCAGCAGTTAGCTTTTCCACGGTTCCTTTTTTTAGAACTTCACTTATTCCGTTACGTCCACCAGAACCTGTAGATTCGATGATTGATATTTTAGCCAAATCCTTATGCTTGTCTTTTATATAATCATAAAAGTCATTTTTAACAAACCCCGGTCCTGCGATGACAATGTTCTGTATGGAGTCGAACTTTTCTATTGATTCTATGACCTTTTCGTAAAATTGAATGATGTTCTTCTGTCTGTTTTTATCTATAATCCTTTTTCCGGATACATGTCCTTTAATTGGGCCGTAGTATTCAATTCCAAATTGTCTCATCAATCCCAATGTTGCGGTGTCATCTTCAAAGACCACGATTATTGCAGATAATTTTTTGGATGCCTCAATTGCCTGGTTAAGTCTTTTGATTGCCCATTGCGGCCATCTGTCCTTTTTGATAGTAAGAGGAGTGTTCAGTTTTACCTCCAATGTGTGGTGAGATCCAAGAGGTATCAAGTCTTCGGGACCCCTTGTAATCACTCCAGTCAATCTTAATTTTCCTGTAAATATATGAAAACTAATGCTTTCAATGTCCAAACCCAAGTAAAATGTTTTTTTGATTCCCCTATCACTTCTGAGTTTATCACCACTGGTGTCCTGAATACGCCTGGTGGTTTTGGAGGATGCATTATCCCCAACTTCGATTACGTGAGATAAGTGCCATAAATCATCCAATGTTTCTGGAACTACTTCTATTATTCCTTCTTTTGTATCTTGGTTTATGATTTTCATGATTTTTCACAATAATTTTTCTAGTTAATATTTTATATAATTATTAATTAAAAATATTAATGATTGAAATGAATGTTGGAATAATCGGTGGTAGTAGCGGTTTGGGTCGGACCCTAATATATTACTTTAGGAATGATTTTGATGTATTTATAAGTGGTAGAGACCACAATAAAGGTAGAAAAGTAGCTGATGAAGCAGGTGTAAATTATATTGAGTCAAACGAAGAGTTGACAAAAATCAGTGATTTATTAGTCATATCTGTACCCATTCACAATACATCTGACGTCATTCGTGAAGTGGCACCCTTTATGAAACCCGGTTCCGTTATGGTCGATGTCACATCCATCAAAGAGGAACCAACCAAAACCATGAGCGAAGTGCTGCCGGATAATGTGGAATACGTTCCGACACATCCTATTTTCGGTCCAAGGACTACTGAGCTTGACAATCAGGTAATCGTTCTAACAGCAGATAGGAAAGGTGAGTGGTATGAGAAAATACGAAGCTACCTTGAAAGTAAAAACATGAGAGTTATCGAGACTACTGCTGAAAAGCATGATTATATGATGGCCGTTGTTCAGGTTTTAACTCATTTCTCATTTATCTCCACAGCTTCTGCAATTGAGAAGCTGAAAATTGACATAAGTGAAACCGAAGACTATGAAAGTCCAATCTACAATTTGATGATTGATATGATTGCCCGTATCGTATCACAAAATCCGTATTTGACTTATTACATCCAATTCATGAACAACAATGGGGATAAGATTAGAAATACTTTTGCCGAAGCCGTTCTTGAGATTAGGGATGCAATCAATGACGGGAATGAAGAAAAATTCATTGAAATTGCAATCAATGCTACCAAACATATGGGAGATATCCAGAATGCTTTGGGTAGAAGTGACAAGGCAATTTCAGCATTGAGCCATGAATACAGCCTTTTAAATAAATCTGTAGGTAAAGAGGTTGGCCTAAAACACATATACTCCGGTAAAATTCATGTTGGCATTTTAGAAAAGGTTAACGATAAAACTGCATTTTTAAAGGAAACCAAGCAAGTTAAAAAACTGAGAATTGCAAATATTGAAGTTTTAAGTGATGCTGAGTTGTACAGATGGAAACTTGACAACTATACTAAGAAAGTCGAATCCATTAGCTGTGTCTTTTCCAAGGATGTTGATGTTAATGTGATTCAAAAGACAGTAAAAGATATGCACAAAATAATCGACATTTCATTAACTGACAAATATAATGGCCCCCAAATTGATGATGACCATATCAGTTTAACTTTTGAAGTTATAGCCCTTGACAAAGATGCAATCAATTCAGTTAAGGAATTATTCACCGGTTTTGGTGGAAGAATCAGATAATGTTTTAATAAGTACGAACAAATGTTAAAGTGTCATAAAGTAATTAAATTTTAAAATTAGATATAACACTTTAATTTTTACTATTTTTATAAATTTAAAATTTAAATCCAAATATAAATAAAATCATCTATTTTTGTATTTTTTTATTAAAAATAACTCATTTTAAAAGAGAATTTTATAACCTTCATAACCGAAACCTTTATATACTAGGACATCCAAGGTATATTTGTCAATAAAGTTACAAAAAGTAACAAAAAGATTTTGACAGATTATAATTATTACACATTACAGCCATAAAAGGAGATGATAGAAATGGCAGAAAACAAAATCACACTAAAAGTTGCAGAAGCTATCTCTCAAAAGGACGTCGGTCAAGGAGTCGCAAGACTTGATCCAAACGTCATGGACGATTTAGGAATCAAAGAAAGAGACCTAATCGAAATCGTTGGAGACAAAAGAACTGCAGCTATAGCTCTTCCTTCACAAACCGACATTGGTCTTGGAGTAATAAGAATCGACGGGTTAGTTCGTAAAAACTCCGGAGCAACCATAGGTGGTGAAGTCACAATTCAAAAAACCAGTGCAACCGAAGCTAAAAAAGTTGTTTTAGCTCCAATTGAAAATAACATTCGCGTACAAGGTGATGTACGTGGGCTCTTTGCAGGTAAAGTAATGGTGCAAGGTGACATTATCGGATCACAAATCAGAGCACCAAGACCAAGCATGGGCTTTAACAGTTTATTCGAAGAATTAATGGACTATACACCAGCAATGAAAGAAATCAAATTTGCGGTTGTATCAACCAATCCAAAAGATATCGTAATTGTTGGTCCGAATACCGAAGTTCAACTTCACGAAACCCCAGTTGACGTAAGCAAAATCGAAGGTGTTGGAAACCTTGTGGATGTAAGCTACGAAGACATCGGAGGTCTTAAGGACGAAGTCAAAAAAGTAAGGGAAATGATTGAAATTCCTCTCAAAAGACCCGAACTCTTTGAAAAACTTGGTATCGCACCACCTAAAGGAGTATTGATGCACGGTCCACCAGGTACAGGTAAAACATTGCTTGCAAAAGCAGTTGCAAGTGAAAGTGATGCTCACTTCATTGCAATCAACGGACCTGAAATCATGAGCAAATATGTGGGCGGATCTGAAGAAAACCTAAGGGAATACTTCGAAGAAGCAGAAGAAAACTCACCTTCAATCATATTTATTGATGAACTCGATGCAATTGCACCAAAAAGAGAAGAAACCAATGGGGAAGTTGAAAGAAGAACCGTAGCTCAACTTCTAACATTGATGGATGGTCTCAAATCCCGTGGTCAAGTCGTAGTTATTGGTGCAACAAACAGACCAGATTCTCTCGACCCTGCACTTAGAAGACCTGGAAGATTTGACAGAGAAATCGAAATAGGCGTACCGGACACAGAAGAGAGAAAAGAAGTGCTTGAAATCCACACAAGAAACATGCCTCTTGCAGAAGATGTTGATTTGGACAAAATCGCAAATACAACTCACGGATTTGTAGGAGCGGATTTGGAATCACTATGTAAAGAAGCTGCTATGAGAGTTGTAAGAAGGATCTTGCCGGAAATCCAAAACGATGAAGAGATTCCAAAAGAAGTAATGGAAAAAATCGTCGTTACCGGAGATGACTTTAAAAACGCACAAAAAGAGATTCAACCTTCAGCACTCAGGGAAGTTCTTGTGCAAATTCCAGACATCAAATGGGATGATGTAGGCGGCCTTGACGATGTAAAACAGGAATTAAAAGAAGCTGTCGAATGGCCATTAAAACACCCAGATACCTTCCAACGCTTAGGAATAAGACCTCCAAAAGGAACCCTACTCTACGGAATCCCTGGAACTGGAAAAACCTTGCTTGCAAAAGCAGTTGCAAGTGAAAGTGAAGCAAACTTCATCTCAGTAAAAGGTCCAGAGCTTCTATCAAAATGGGTCGGAGAATCTGAAAAAGGTGTCAGAGAAGTATTCAGAAAAGCAAAACAGGCAGCACCAACTGTAATCTTTTTCGATGAAATCGATGCAATAGCCAGTGCACGTAGCGGAAACGACACTGACAGCGGCGTTACCAAAAGAGTTGTAAACCAACTATTGACTGAAATGGATGGTTTAGAAGAGCTTGAAGACGTTGCGATTATTGCTGCAACCAACAGACCTGACATCTTAGATGCCGGACTCATGAGACCTGGAAGATTTGACAGACACATTCAAGTCAAAGAACCGGATGAAGAAGCAAGAATAGCTATCTTTAAAGTTCATACCAAAGATATGCCTCTTGCAAGTGATGTTGACATTAAAAAACTAGCTAAAAATACTGACGGATATGTTGGAGCAGACATTGAAGCAGTATGCAGAGAAGCAGCAATGCTTACTCTAAGAGACAACTTAGAAGCTAGTGAAATACCATACAAATACTTTAAACAAGCAATCGAAAAAGTTAAACCTGGAAACCAGGGACAAGAAGAACAACTTGTGCAATATATGTAAGGAAGAAAACACCCAATTTCTTCCTTTTTCCTCCATTATTTTTATCTAAACTTTCTAACCATATAATGTGGGAAGAACTGACACTTCCCACAAACCTCCAAAATATTAAATACTTATTTTGACAATAGTTATTTTCATGAGCGAACATATTATCGAAGCGTTAGGACTAAGTCAAATTACCATAAAAGATGGTAAAGTCGTTGAAGTAACAGAACCTCAAGTGGAATACTGTCCTCTTTTTGATCACCACAGAGGAATAAAAAAGCTCACCAAAGAAGTAATAGCTGAAAACATCCAATTTAGAATAGATGACTTTGGAATGTGTACTGCAAACAGACAGTTACGTATGAAAGACTTCTTAAGCTTCGGAATATCCGAAATCATGTGTACCTTGCTTGATGAGGATGAAATTGATTGTGTTGTAATGGTTCTGGAAGGATGCGGAACCGTCATTGTCAACGAACCCGAACTTGTTCAGGGAATCGGAGGGCGAGTCTCAGGACTTGTAAAGACAAGCCCGATACCAGAATTATTTGATGAAATTGGCAAAGAAAATATCGTAAACACAGAAACAGCCGAGATTAACCAGATTGAAGGAATTAAAAAAGCCATAAAACATGGATATAAAAATATTGCAGTTACAGTGGCTCTGGCCAGCGATATAGATGGAATCAACCAGCTTAAAGCTGAAAATCCTAATGTAAACATTTATGTTTTTGTTGTGCACACTTCTAAAAGAAGCCCTGAAGATGCAAGGAAACTCTTTGACGGATGTGACGTTGCAACAGCTTGTGCCTCAAAATACATCCGTGAAATCGGAGATGAGGAAAGTGTAAAGACTGTTGGTCAGTCAATACCTATCTATGCAAAAACAGAAGATGGAAAAAGGTTTTTGGAAATGCGTTTAGAAAAAATCGGCGGAGAAAAACCTAAAAAGGACAATCCTGATTTGCCTTATCCATTAATCTAAAACTTGATTTGAGAATGTAAAATTACTTTCACTTCGTAATTATCAGATTAAAACCCCTATTCACACCTAAAGCAATATTTACCCAACAAAAAATCACATTCTAGGTAAAATCTTATCATCAGGCAATTTACCACAGTTATGATATGGCTGAGGCTTATACTCAATGAACGGGAATCTCATAGGCCCCGGACCGTATTTAGGATTATATCCGAAAACATTAACATACTCAATTAAATCGTTGCGTTCCCGTTTCATTGCCATGGTGACTTCATATAATGCTTTTGTATCATCGATTGCTCTGTGGAAATTAACCTCTTCAATGTTATAGTGATGGACGGCATCGATTAGCTTATGAGGATACTCCTTTCTGTCCTTTAATACTGATACAGTATCTATCCAACAGACATTTGACACAATCTCATCAGCTTCATCAGGAAAATGACTTTTAAGCAAAAAATAAACAAACAACAAGTCAAACTGACAGTTATGTGCAACCATTATTGTGTCTTTTGTGAGTCTCTTTTTCAAATCATATGCAACTGTTTCTTCAGAAATCCCCTCATTTCTCAACATGTCATTTGTAATGCCTGTGAGTTCAATGACTTTTGGAGATAAGGCTTCACCAACATTTACAAATTCATCATAATCATCAATGACTTTCCCATCAACGACAGTAAGCATTGCAAGTTCTATTATTTTGCAGTCCCTGCAATCCAAGCCGGTTGTTTCCGTATCGAAATATATAACCTTAATGATAAACACGACCTAATAAGTATAATTGTAATTAATTCTATATAGTTTAAACTATATAATTAACAATGATTAGTCAATACGAGGGATAAATTTGACTCAAAAAAGTGAAGCTCAAAAGGGTAACATCACCCCTGAAATGGAGTATGTTGCCAATGAAGAAAATATAGATGTTAACAAACTAGCTAGATTAATTGATAAGGGATTAGTGGTAATTCCAAAAAATATTAACGGTCATTCCAAACCTTGCGGCATAGGTGAAGGCCTTAAGACAAAAATCAATGCAAATATAGGTTCATCATCAAAAATTGATGATATTGATTTAGAAATAAATAAAGCTAAATTGGCTCAGGAATATGGTGCAGATGCACTTATGGACCTTTCAACAGGTTCTGATTTAACAACATTCAGGCGCAAAATCATGGATGCTGTTGATTTGTGCATTGGTACAGTGCCAATATATGAAGCTGGCGTAATTACCTTAAATAAAAACAAGGAAATCATCGACATGGACCCCGATGATATTTTCAAGGCAATTGAAAACCAGGCCAAGGAAGGGGTGGACTTCATGACCCTTCACTGCGGAATTACAAAGGATTTGGTCCAAAAACTAAAAGCTGCAAACAGGATGATGGGAATTGTAAGTCGTGGAGGAACATTCCTGGCTTCATGGATTAACCACAACGATGAGGAAAACCCATTATATGAAAATTACGATTATCTTTTAGAGCTATCATATGCATATGACATTACACTATCATTAGGTGACGGCCTCCGACCAGGTTGTCTTAAGGATGCAAGCGATATCCCTCAAATTCAAGAGCTTGTAAATCTTGGAACCCTGGTTAAAAGAGCCCAGGACGCCAACGTTCAAGTAATGGTTGAAGGGCCAGGACACATGCCTTTAAACCAGATTAAGGCCAATATGGAGATTCAAAGGACAATATGCTACGGTGCACCGTTTTATGTATTGGGGCCTCTCGTAACCGATCTTGCACCTGGTTACGACCACATTACAGGAGCAATCGGTGGAGCAATAGCTGCTACTTATGGAGCCAGTTTCCTATGTTATGTAACTCCTGCAGAACATTTGTCCCTTCCAAGTCTTGAGGATGTAAAAGAAGGAGTAATCGCATCAAAGATTGCTGCTGAAGCTGCCGACGTTGCAAAAGGACTTCCGCAGGCATGGGATAGAGAACTTAAAATGGCTCAAGCCAGAAGAGAATTTGACTGGGAAGCACAATTTAATTTGGCCTTGG
>NZ_JAZKXX010000052.1:0-29831 GCF_045611865.1 Methanobrevibacter sp. | reverse complement strand
ACACAGTGTCCGGACACACTTCCAATATCAGCTTTAATTACACTAACAGTAGTTTTCATTTTAATACCTCAAAATTAGTAAATTAATTATTTACTAGACATTTATTATTTATGATTTGGATAGTATTTAATTATTATGTATTAAAAAAAGAAAAAGTGAAAACTTAATCAAGTTTTCTGATATTTTCAAATGCCTTTTGAATTTCTTCATCCTGATTCATATCTTCACAAGCCTGTTTGACACGCTCCAAATCGGCACGGGTTTCAGGATATCTTGGAACGGCACTGCATCCCCCATCATCAATCTTGGATATTTCAAAAGTACCAATATCCTTTGCGATTTTGGTAATCTCTTCTTTATCCAAACCAATCAATGGAGACAATATCGGCATTTCCACACCATAACGGGTGGCTAAAATATTGGATAATGTCTGTGATGCCACCTGGCCGACACTGCTTCCGTCAACAATCGCATCAGCACCTAATTTTTGAGCCAGCTTTTCAGCTATCCTGTACATTCCTGACTTGCACAAGACACAGGTCATTTTCTCAGGAGCCTTCTCTTTAGCAACTGTCAGATACTCACCATAGTCAATGACTCTCCTTTTAATCGGGGTGCCTTTTGCATAGATGTTGAGCTGGTCAACCAACAGGTTGAAGTTTTCAGTAACTTTCGGGCCTGAAAAAGGATCGTTGTTGCAGTGAAGCGCTACTACTTCACATCCCCTTTTCATCATAAGATATGCTGCAACAGGAGAGTCTATACCGCTTGAAAGCAATACTACAACTTTTCCCTGTGTTCCCAAAGGAAGTCCGCCAGGACCTCTTATTTTTTCATGAAAAATGTAAGCGTCATCTTCCCTTATTTCGACAAATATTGTCAAATCAGGGTTTGTCAAATCAACCGGAGCCAGAATTACATTCCTTACAACTCCACCACAGTGTGCTGCCATTTCCTGAGATGTGAAATCGTGCTTTCCGACACGACGGCATTTGATGGCGAATTTAGTGTTTTCATCCAGAACGCCCTCATCGATTAGGTTTTGTGTGTATTTTGAAAGAGTATCGTCAATGTCTTCATAGGTTGCCTCTGCTGAAGTTGCCGGAGAGTATGAAACAATACCAAATACTCTGTTAAGCTTTTCTATTCCTTCATCAAAGTCTTCCGGGAAAATGTAGATTCTTCCCTGGTTTCTTATAACTTCACAGTCAAATGTGGCCTTTATATTCTTTACCAATTTCCTTTCAAAACGTGACCTTATCTTTGGGCTTTTAAGTCCTATTTCACCATATCTTGCAATTATCAAATCATGATTCATTAAAACAACTCTATTAATTTATTAATCCCTTCCATACTAGATTTTTATTTAATCGTTAATAAAACTTTAGAAAAAAGACATTACTGCATTGTATTTTTACAGGAAAGTTTAAAAAAAGATGAAAGAATATTATTTTTAAATAATATTCCTTTTAATTTTATCTAATTGTAATCAGGCTTTTAGCTGAAATTATATAATTGCTGTTTCCTGATGAAATAACTACTTTATGTTTTCCAACTTTTAATTTGTTGGTGTTGATTTTCGCTATTCCCTTTTTGTTTGTTTTTACAGTATATGTTTTATATTTTTTACCTGTATAGACCTTAATTTTAACTTTGACATTTTTAACAGCTTTTTTTGCATATTTGACAGTTGCCTTAAAGTATTTGGATTTTTTAAAATTATTAACTACTTTAGGAGCTTTAACACTTGTTTTGGCTTTGGCAATCTTTACAGTCATTGTTTTTTTGATATTTGTGTTTAAAAGACGAATTTCGATTTTATGTGATCCTGCTGTTAGTGTTTTAGGAATTTTGAATGTGGTTATTCCCTTTGAATTAGTGTATGAGTAGTAGGTTTTTGCCTTGCCGTTAGTGTATACTTTATATGCAAACTTAAGGTCATTCAAATTGCCTTTGCTGGCTATTGCCTTTATTTTCAGGGCGCTGTTGATTTTTGAATATTTGTTTGAAGCAAAGTTAACTTTGGTAATCTTGATGTCTGTCACTGTTGGCAGGACAGTTAAATTCAAGTTTATTCCATATTCGGAATCACGATATTCCATTCCCATGGTTGTATAGTAAACATATAAGCTTAAATTACCTATGTCGCTTAAGGTATATGAAGCCATTCCATCATTGTCTGTTTTTACAGAAGGCATAGGATACTTATACTCATTTAAATCCCTAATAAATATTTCAAGGCCGCTTACAGGTTCGCCAGTATAATCTAGCACCTGAATAACCAATTTGTCATTGAAATAATAAACGCTGCTTTGGTTGATTATTATTTTATGGGTGGTGTCCATGTTGATGTCTTCATTGGTTATTTCATATTTTCCTGTGCCGTTTATGAAGTATGAGTCTTCAACAGTGTAATTGGTCTTCACTTGGCATTCTTTTTTTACGGGCCTGAAAGTTTCATTATCATCAGTTACCCAAACTATAGTGTAGGCTCTGGTTTTGATTGTTTCTGTAATATTTCCATCATTAATGAATGTGGAGCCTTTGATTTGGGCGTCTGAGAAGAAAAATTCAATTTCAGATTTGTTGAACTCGGAACCGTCAATTAAAACGTTTGCATCGGTTGATTCTATTTCCGTGTTGTTGACAAGTGAATTTCTGATTTTCAAGCTGCTTTTTCTGGAGCCGTAATCAGGAGAAATTTCCATGCTGCAGTTGTTTAGGATGGTGTTTTCCATGACAATGTGAGATCCTTTTCCGAAGTATCCTCCTGAAAAGTCAAATACTGTATCTGTAATGTTGGACTGATTGAAGTTCATTTCTGAAAGGCCTAACCATATTGTCTGGTTGTTGAAGTTTGTGTTTTCAATGTTTATGCTGTCGGAACCTCCAATCAAACGAGTATTGTTGAAATCAGAGGATTTGATTGTGACATTGTAGTTGGACAGCCTTATGTCTGAACAGCATATTGTGGAATTTATTAAATCAAGGCTGTTTCTTGTGAAAAATGGTGTGCCCCCGACAATCGCTATGTAGGACGGAGTATACACGTATTTATATGTAATCAGTGAGTCATAGATGTTGCAATTCACGATTTTTGAATAATCCTTATATATGTCAGCATCGTATCCCAGGAACAGCACTATTTCAATAGTTGATTTATCAAAACTACAGTTTTCAAAGGCATTTCCAAATTCATAACTGGTGAATGTTGTATTTACGAACTGACAGTTTTTGAATGTCATTTCATGCCATGTGGTCATTGTCATGTCCTTAAATACTATGTTTTTAAAGGTAACGTTTTTACCCAGATTCTTGAAGACATAACCGTCACGCCAAGGCACTATTCTTAGAGAGTCCATATCTATTTTATCCTTTGTTTCATTAACGTCAAGGAACAGATATGTATTGTTTCCATCAATTATTGTTTTTCCTTCGATTCCTTCAACTGTTATCGTTTTATTCAGGATTATGTGAGTTTCATTTTTTGCATCAAGATAATATGAACCCTCCTGAAGCTGGACTGTTCCATTATCTTCACATTCATCTATTAAATCTTTAATGTTGTGGCTTTGCGAATTATCATTGCCGGATAAGTCACCATCAGCACTCATATTATTTTCATGAGCACAAACCACCCCTATACATAAAAATAAAATAGATGTGAATAAAAAGAATTTTAAATATTTGTTTTTAATAATATCACCTAATATTATAATCATTGTTTCATAATTTATAAATATTAAGTTTCAGTGCCTTGATAGCCGGAACTTTTTATTTCTTTCTTTTTTGTTGTGATTTTCCCCATATCAGTTAATCAAATGTTCAATAGTTAAATATTATCATGAACAAATGATAAATTATGTATAGCTTCATAATCTGTTTTTTAGCACTGATTGCATCATATTTCATATACGGAAAAATTATCGAAAGAACAGCCGGTGTTGACGAGAATGTTGAAACACCTGTGCAAAGACTTGAGGATGGTGTTGATTATGCTCCAATTTCAAGAATTAGAGGATTTTTAGTTCAATTTTTAAACATTGCTGGTTTGGGACCAATATTTGGAGTTATACAAGGTGCATTATTCGGCCCATCAGCATTTTTATGGATTACATTAGGTACAATCTTTGTAGGTGCCACCCATGATTTTTTCTCAGGATTTTTATCAATGCGAAACGACGGTTTGACAATGCCCGGCATCATTTCCAAATACTTAGGCACAACTGTGCAGAAATTCGTTGCAGTCGTTACCGTCATAACAGGCGTTCTTGTTGCAGCAATCTTTTCAACAGGTTCAGCTGCATTACTAGCCACATTAACAAGCACTCCAGTATTCATCTGGACATCCATAATATTTATCTACTTCCTAATTGCAACAGTATTGCCGGTTGACAAGATTATCGGAAGATTATATCCTATCTTTGGAATATTGTTCATCCTTATGGTAATTCTGATGACCGGAGGACTATTACTGAATCCTGGATATACAATTCCCGAATTTACAACCCCTGGACTTTATCTGACTGACAAAGCAATTTTCCCATTCCTCTTTGTCACCATTGCCTGTGGAGCGATTTCCGGTTTTCACGCATCACAGTCACCGATTGTTGCAAGATGCATAACAACAGAAAAGGATGCAAGGCCCGTGTTTTTCGGAGCGATGGTTCTTGAAGGTCTTACCGCTCTTTGTTGGGCAGCTATTGCTCTTGCATTTTTCCATGGCCAGCCACAGCTTGGAGCGATATATGCAGCAACACCGACTGTTGCGATTCATGAAATGGCAACCAAACTCGTCGGACCTATTGGCCTAATTATAGTGATTCTGGGCATTGTGATTTGTCCTATCACTACCGGAGACACTGCGCTTAGAAGTTCAAGGATTACAATGGCTGATGAATTGCACATCAACCAGGAAAAACTGCTTTCAAGGCTGAAATTAGCCTTTCCATTGTTTTTGGCAGCATATGCATTGACATTCGTTGATTTCACCATCGTGTGGAGATATGTTGCATGGGCTCAACTGATAATCGGCGTAGCCGTACTTCTTTCTGCAACAGTCTATCTTATGAAAAAGAAAAAACCATACATTATTACCCTGGCTCCGGCAATCGTATGCACATTGATTACCTTCGGGTATATCCTGCAGGCTCCGGAAGGTCTGAAACTGCCTTCGATGATTGCCAATGTGCTATCAATTATTTTAACAATTATTGTTACAGTGATATTTCTCAAAAAACATAAAAAAAGTAATGAAGGATGAAATATTCATCCTTTAATCAAGTCAACTGCAGTTTGGATGGCTTCATCCATCTTGTCTGCATTTTTACCTGCACCTTGCGCAAGGGTCAAGCGGCCACCGCCGCCCCCACCTAAAACACCTGCTGCAGTTTTGATAATCTCGTTAATTTTAATTCCAGCATCAATTGCAACCTCAGAAGCCGCACCAACTATTTTACCGTCATTATTTCCCATAATGACAACATCTGCCTTTCCATTGTCAGTGAAGTCTGTTGCCATTTTTTGAAGCTCCTTGAAGTCCGCTTCGATTAGCTGGTGGACAACCTTCAAGCCGTTGATTTCATCGAATTCATCAGCTAAAGAATTCATCTTCAATGATGCAATTTCTGACTTTAGCTTGTCGATTTCATTTTTCTGCGCTTTCCATTCTGTGAAGAATCTTTCACAGGTTTTCGGAAGTTGATCGTTTTCTACCTTGAATGTTGCTGAGCTTTCTCTTAAGAGCTCTGCGTCATGCTGGATTGAGTCGATTGCAGCAAGTCCTGCTGAAAAGTCAATCCTTTCAACACCGTCCTGAACCCTTTCTGTCTTGTTGATTTTAATCGGTCCCACAACACCTGTCCTCATGACGTGTGTACCTGCACATGCCTGTACGTCTACTCCGGGGATTTTTACTACACGAATCATTTTGCCCGGAACGATTCCTCCTTGGTAGAGCACGAATCCATATAGCTCCTGTGCTTCATCCCTTGTGTGGAATTTGATGTCCAAGTCTATGTTGTCCATCACGTATTCGTTAGCTAATTTTTCTATTTCGTTGAGCTCTTCTAAAGTGATACGTTTGTAGTGTGAAAGGTCAATACGTGCCCTTGTAAGTCCGTTTTGAGAACCTGCCTGCCATATGTGTTTGCCCAATACCTTTCTTGCCGCTGCAATTACAAGGTGGGTTCCTGTGTGGTGGCGTGCAAGTGTGATTCTGCGGTTCCAATCAATTTCACCTATGACTTTCTTGCCGACTACATCATTTGTAATGTCTCCATCTACATGATGCAAGACAACATTGTCAATTTTTTCAGCATGATGTATTTTAAAGTCAGAACCTTCAATGGAAACACTACCTATGTCTGAAGGTTGACCTCCTCCTTCAGGGTAAAATGTTGTTTTATCGAAGATCAAACATTTGTCCCCATCTTTTTCAACAAGGCCTAGAACTTCACCTTCAAATTCCTTCTGGTTGAAGTCTTCATAAAATAGTAACTCAGTTTCTGGGAAATCAACTTTAAATGATTCTTTTTTGTTGGTAGTGTCCTTTTCGTGAGCCCCCGCAACCTGAGTAAAGAAATTGTCCGGAACATTTACTGTAAAGTCATCGCCTGCCATTTCAACAACAGTTTCCGGAGGAATTCCATGAGCATCATACAAATCTATGAGCATGTCCAAAGGCATTTCTGATTTTCCTTCTTTTTTGAGCCTTTTGATTGACCTTTTGACTATGCTTCTTCCTTTTTTGACTGTTGCTGCATATCTTTCTTCCTCTAATTTAATGATATTCATGATATGCTCTTCTGAGTCCCTGATTTCAGGGTAGAACTTGGATAGGAAATCAAGCTGAATCGCCATTACATCTGCAAGAGACTCCTTCATATCTAGTTCCTTCATGAATCTTATGGTTCTTCTTAAAACTAGACGTGCAAGATATCCTTCCTTGACGTTGGATGGAATGATTCCGTCTGCAAGCATGAATGCCAGACATCTGGTATGGTCTGCAATGATGTAAATAGCTTCCATAGGTTCTGCTGCTTTCAGGTATTCTTCTAGTGAAAGGTTTAATGATTCTGCCACTTGTTGGCGTAACTCTTTTAAATCCCCAATATCTTCAATATCCATCATTCCGGCGATTTGGGCGTTTCTTCCCTGAATGTCCTCGTCGATTTCAACACCAGTCAATTCCTTAAGTTTATCCACGACAGGTGCAAAGCATGCGTCATATGCTGTTGGGGTTCCCTGTGAAATCCATGCTATCCTTTCCAAACCGTAACCGGTATCAACGACCTTGATTGGGATTTCCTTTTTGGAACCGTCTTCTAAAGTTTCATATTGGATGAATACCAGTGTTGCAAGTTCCACTCCTCTGCAACAAACCTCATAACATGGCCCTTCATTACCACCACCGGCCCACCAGGACTTGATGAAAGTAATTTCTTCTGTGTTAATTCCGATATGTGCAAAGAACTCGTGACATAATCTGATGGTTTCATCTTCCCAGTAGATGAAGTCATCCTCCTTGTTTATAACAGTGTGGGTTCCCATTGTAAAACAGGTCATGTGTCTTCCTGTACGTCCGACATTGTCAACGTCGTTGAGCCTGATTGAAGGCTGTGCCATTTCAATCGGATTTGCAGGTGGCTTTACAAGGCCTGAAGTAATCCAAGGTTGGAAACAGAAGATTGATGCTCCAACCAAAAACACGTCGTCCCTCCACCTTTTGGCAAGTACAGGGTATCTGTGGACATGAGTGTGTCCTTCACTTTCTAAAAATTCTCTGAAAACCTGTTGGATTTCATATAGATTGTATGATTTATCACATGCAGGGTTTGCAATAAACTCATACTCATCACACGGAGCGTCTCCACAGGTGTCTCTAGTCACTTGTGAGTAAAACTCCTGACCACAGGTTTTACAAGTCTGTTTTTTATAACCGAGTTTATCAAAAATTTCTACCATAAGAATCAATTTAAAATTTTTATTAGTATAGAATATGTTTTTTGTTAAATAAATAAATTTTTGAAAAATGTGTTTTGAAATATCACAATAAAAATCGTTAAAAAAAAGGTCAATTAATGACTATTGCAGAAATATAATCTCCACAATTCCAGCATTAGACATTAAATTTGTTCATATTACGCCTTATAGAGGTTTACTTAAAAAGTAACGCTCATAATTAAAGTATTAAAAAATAACTATTTTTCATTCCAACATGCTCTTTTTAGTTAATTGCATATCATCCATGTTTTTATCATGTATAAAACATCATTTTCATTAGATTTCATCACCCATCAAGAAATCCAAAATGTTCATGTGTTTAATTCCATCTTGAGACATGTCAAATTCATCCATACTTAGCACATAAGCGTCATATTTATCTGGAACCAACAATAACGGAGAAAACTCCCTTTCAATTATATCTGGAGCAGATAGAAGATAAGTAACTTGAATATACACTTTTTTATCATGTTTTTCACAAAGAAAATCTATTTCCCTGTCATATATTTTTCCTATTTTTACAGAATAATTTCTTCTTATTAACTCATTGAAAACAATATTTTCAAGAATTCTTCCAAGCCAATTGTTATTGTTGTCAACTAAAGCATGATGAAATCCCTGGTCTGAGAGATAATACTTCTCTTCGGTTTTCAATAGCTTTTTACCCAAAATATCTTGACGTCTAACTTTCATACAGAATAAAGAATCTTCAAGATAGTTGGTGAAGTTGGAAATAGTATTTCGTGTTGTTTTTTTATTTTCGTTTTTTAAATAATTTGTAATGCTGGTTTTCGAAAATGTTTGGCCAGTTGAGTTCATCAGATAATGAGAAAATCTTTTAAATAAATCAATTTCATTAATTGTGTATCTTGAAAGAATATCATGTACAATAATTGAATCATAGATGTCTTGAAGAGCATTTATCTTAGTATTTTCATCTTTAACTGGCAGTAATCCCGGCATCCCACCAAATAACACATATTCCTCAAATACATTTTTAATAATTTCTTTTGTTAATTCAACACCATCTATTTCCCTTTTGTATTGTAACACCTCTTTAAATGAAAAGGGATATAAATTGATCTTGATGTATCGTCCTGAAAGGAGAGTTGCAAGTTCGTTTGACAATAATTTTGAGTTTGACCCTGTTATATAGATATCACAATCAAGAGAAACCCTATATGAATTAATACATTTTTCCCATTCGTCAACTTGCTGTATTTCATCAAAAAGCAGATATATTTTGCCTTCAACGTTTTTAACTAATTTTAATACCAATTCATCAAGTTGTTGTTGTGTAAAAATATTTTTATATTCTACTGATTCGAAAGAGATATAAATGATGTTTTCGCTTTTAACCCCATTTTCCTTTAGTTCATCAATGATACTTTTCAATAGTGATGTTTTTCCGCATCTTCTCAATCCTACAATTACTTTAATGAAATCACTGCCAAAAAGATTGCGTATTTCTTTTAGATAAGTTTCTCTTTTAATCAAAATATTCCCCACCCCATTTGGTTTCAGGTAAATATATGTATATTCTAATATTTAAGTATGCTTTCTATAGAAAGCATCTATGCATATTTTTTAGATTAATGATTTTTATAGAAAGCACTTATATGAAAATTTAGAATAAGTGATTTGTATAGAAAGCATTGATTCATAAGTTCATGAATTTTAAAAAATGAAAATCATTTAATTATAAGTTAATGAATTCCTACATCAAGGCAAATGTCAAAATCGGAATATAAATTATATTTCTTTCAAATTTGATTTGTGAAGTCCTGTTTGAAATCAGAATTCCATATTCTGCACCATATTTATTTATGGCTCTGGTAAGTTGGCTTTTTGTCTTTTTACCCGCACCAACCTCAACAGGAATTGTCCAATAAAGGTGTTTTACAACAAAATCAACTCATTTTTTATCTGCGTCATAAAACAGTCCCAGATGTTATTTATAAATCATCATGCAACACAATATATGTTGACAACATAAGAACGGAACCTGCAACAAAATAATTTAGAATATAAAAACAAATAAAGTTTTATTATTGGATTAAATGGACGAACACTTAATAAATGAATTTTTAAAAGCAATTTTACAAAACAAAAGCAAAATAATAAAAAAGAATAGAGAAATAAATCCCTATTTTCTGACTTTAACTGTTGTTTTTATTGTATCCTTAAGGTAAGTGATTTTTACATTGTATGTTTTACCTTTCTTGAGCTTTTTGATAACATTCTGTTTGATTGTTACTTTGGCAATTCCTTTTGCGTTGGTTTTGGTATGATAGGTTTTGCCCCTGAACTTGAATGTTATTGTTTTACCCTTAACCATTTTACCGTTGATTTTAAGCTTGGCCTGTAAATTGAACTTTTTAGCAGTTTTTTTGATAGTTACCTTATTGGTTGTAAGCACCTGTTTTACGGTAACTTTATTTGCGTATGTTTTTCCATTGTATTGAGTTATAATAGTGTATTTACCTGGAACATCAGTTATCTTTATTTTAGCCACACCATTTTCATCTGTTATTGCCGTAGATGTCTTTTTGTTGATTGTAAATGTTACCTTTTCACCGGCACCGACCGTATGCCCCTCATCTGTTACGACACGAACAGTGAAGTATTTTCCACCTGCATAATCAACTGAAATGTCATTATTGTCAATGATTTTAGTATCATCCTTAACAGTATAGGCCTTAAGGCAAACTGTCCCGTTTGAATCTGCAACATCAATCCATAATTTGCCATCATTACTAATCATTGACACATTAGGCAGATAATGCTGCCTTGAAAATACCAGGTAGGGAACCACATTGCTTTTAAATACCACTTTGAATTTGTCACCGGTTTTAAGTGGAATGTATTTGTCCAAAACTATTGTTCTAAAGCCTGCAAACTCACTCACGCCGCTTTGCACCAGTCTTAACTCACCGTTAACATATACCTCAAATTCATATTCAACTCCAGTATCATTAAAGTAAGTGCCGACGGCACCTAACAGATCATCACCAACAGAAGTGTATTCATTTGAATAGTAAGTACAGTCTTCAGCGAATTGTATATTTCCACCCAAATCTGTCTGATAATTATAATTGTAGTTTTCAGTGTTTTCAATAATGAATGCACAAGTGTATGGGAAATACTTGTAATTTAAGCCAAATATTGAAGTGTCATAATATGAGAGATACCCATATCCGCCATCACCCCACTGGCTACCCCAACTGCTCTTGATTATCCAGGCCCCATCGCCTGGAGGAGCAACATCAAAGTTATCCCTTGAATAACTATCATCCCAACCCACTACAGCAACTGCATGATTAGCTTCATACGTATCGTTGTGATATATGGAACTTGTAGGGCTAAAATATTCCCCATCGCCTGCAAAATCTATGGAAACAGCTCCGTATTTTAATACTGACTGTTTGATTAAATTATTTGTTTCATTACTAACAATAAAATCATCGGATTTTTCTTTAGGAATGAAAACTACATCCTGAATATGAATATTATTTGCAGCACATAAATCAGATAATTTACCCATACAATCATAACAGTCATCCTGTTCATCAACAAGAGAAAACCAACTTAAAACAGCCCCCACTGCGAGATAATTCCATCCTCCCTCATCAGCAATGGCGTTTCCATATTTACCATATTTTATTGCATTATTTCCAATATGATTTTCTGAAAAATCATATTCCACACCAGTGGCTTTTAAAAGGGAAGATTCTAAACCAGCCAATATACCAAAAACCCAGCAAAAACCTTTGAATTCTTGAGATTTAACAGGAGTTACCCAACCCCATTCACGCAAATCGAATCTTGAAGGAATATTGGCAACATCAATAGTGTTGTTTATTAATTTCAATTCAATCCCCTCGCCACACCATGCTGTTTGATAATATGCGTTATTGGTTGAAACGTTGCTATTAATGTAGACATTATTTTCATCCAAATAACCTTCACAATCAAAATCTGTGTAAATGGCATTGGTATTGTTTATGAAAATTGAATTTGTAATATTATAAGATGAATCACAAGTATATATTGCATTACCTCGACTTGCAGAGTTATTGATAAACTTGGAATCATTTAACGTTAAACTACCCGCATCACAATAAACTGCGCCTCCACAGGCGTCATGATTATCAAATGCTCCTGCGATGTTTGAATCGAAAGTACAGTTATTGATTTTAGCCTTGACATATGAAAGATAAACCGCACCCCCGTTGAAATCTGCGAAGTCATTTATGAATTGCGAATTATTCAGGACCAGATTCCCCTCCAATTGAACAAATGCACCACAAAAAGCAGAATAAGTATTCCTGAATATAGTGTCAACTATGACAACATTTCCACATCGATCCATATTAATGGCACCTGCATTTTTTAAAGAGGAGGTGTTTATAAATTCACTATCCTCAATATGGACCCGAACCCCATTTTTAATAGATATTGCTCCAGCAGAGACTTTTGCAGTCAAATTTACAAATCGAGTATTGCTAATGGATAACTGGCCACCATAAGAATAAATTGCCGGCGCATAATCTGAAGTTGCATTGGCAAAGATAGAATCCTCAATAGATAAATAATTAGTATTATAAATTGCACCACCATATACCCCCGAATTATTAGAAAAAACAACATCCTGCAAATACATAAAATAATCATTAGAAATTGCACCAGCATATTGAGCAACATTATTAGAAAAAACAACACCATACAAACCCATAATATTATAATTTAAAATTGCACCATAGGTATTTGCGACATTATCGGAAAAAACTACATCATGCAAATCCATTTCATGCTCATTAGTAATTGCACTAGCCTCATTAGCAGCATTATTGGAAAAAACAACATCATACAAATCCATAATATTCCAATTATAAATTGCACCTCCAGACCATGTTGCTGTATTATTCATAAAAACAACATGAAATAGATTTACATAACCCCCATTATTAATAATTGCTCCAGCGAAATCCGCAGCATTATCAGAAAAAACAACATCATACAAATCCACATCACCTGAAGAAATAGTAATTGCACCTCCACCCTCATTAGCAGCATTATTGTTAAAAGAACTACAATTCAACACCATATTGCCTTTAGTGAATATTGCACCTCCCCTATCTGCACGGTTATTTATGAAAACATCATTATTCAGAGTAACTGTGCCAGAATTAAATATTGCACCACCCTTTTCCGCACAGCAGTTTGCAAAGGTAATATTGTTTAGAATGACATTGGAAGCAGTAATATTGAATGCCATTGCCTGATTATTACCATCAATAGTAAATCCGTTTCCATTGATTGTGATTTGCTTGTCAATGATTATGCCTCCAATATAATCTGAATCCCCATCTGAATAGGTATAATTTCTAGTTAGGTTCAACTCGCTAGCAGATTCATTTATTGCAGTGTTTAAATCGCTGAAAGTTCCGGTCGAATTATTTACCCCATAGGAAACACCAATGTCTTGGGAATTGAGAGTTATTTCATCACCATTGACTTGATAATTTTCATTTAAAAAATTGCCGTCAGTTGATGTAGAATTATCAGATGCACTGACAAATCCTACTGTTAAAATTGCCAAAAACATCATACCAATTAAAAAAACATGTTTAAATTTCATGTGCAAACCCAATTAAATGTTATGTATAATTTTAAATTAACTAAAATATATTCTTTTATATTTGAAAATACAATTAAATATTAAAAATACAGAGGTGAATGCAAATGACAAAACCTATTGGCGAAACTCCAACATTATACGGTAAAGAAGCTAGTGACTTTTTAAAAAGAATGAATGAAGCCCCTAGCAAAGAAGACATTGAATTTAGAAAAAAATGTGAATCTCAAAGAATAGTATTATTTTAACTTTTCTAGATTTAATTAAAAAAAAAAATAATATAAAAAATGTTAAAAATAGAGAATCAAATTTTCTATTTTCCAACTTTAACTGATTTTTTAACAGTATCCTTCAGGCAGGTTGCAGAATATGAGACCTTTTTGCCTACCTTAAGGGAATTTAAAACTGATTTTTTAACTGTTACCTTTGCAATTCCATTTGCATTGGTCTTTGCTTTAAGGGTTTTGCCGTTGAACTTGAATGTTACTGTCTTGCCCTTGAGCTTTTTAGCAAGCTTTGCGGTTAATACCAACTTTTTGGCGGACTTTTTAACCTTAACGGTATCCAAACCCACAATATGCTTAACTGTTAATTTCTTATTGGCTTTGACACCCCCATAGGAAATCTGTATGTTGTATTTTCCAACCTTAAGACTCGGAATATTAACACTCACAACACCGTTTGAGTTGGTTTTGACCCTATACTTCTTGTTTGCGATTTTCACATTAACGTAAGTGGAATTCAACGGTTTTCCGTTACGTCCGATTACTTTAAATGTGTATTTTGCCTTTTCAGTTGCATAAACAACCTTGTTTGATGCCTTGATTTTTGGATCTGCATAGTCGACATAGACATAGGCATATTCTGTCCTGTTGTAGCCGTCACTTCCAACATAAAGGAGTTCAAGGTCGTAGCTTCCAACTTCGAGGTTATTTAAAACAATTCTTGCCTTTCCATTTTTGACTGTTACATTGTATGTCTTGTTATTAAAATCCAAAAGAACATATCCTTTGGCGTTTTTGGACACCAATACTGTGATTGTCTCTGTTTGACCGACTTCAATGTCCATTTCATACATAAGTTCCAGTACGATTTCAATTGATGCGTTTTCGCCTTTAACTTCAAAGTCGCTTCCTGTGTAGAACACTTCAAAGTCATAGTCTCCCGGAGGCAACTCGTCAAGACTGATTGATGCATAGCCTTTTTGAAGTTTTACTGTTTCATACAGTTTGCCGTTAACCATAATGGTCAAATTACCGTTGGCCTCTTTTGGAAGGTTCAAATAGATTATTGTATCGAATCCTGAATAATAGTACGGACATATGATTTCATAATCGACAATTAGAGATGAAGTTGCATTGAACGGGTAGTATTTCCCGTCACCAGCATATTCGACATGAACAGTGTAGTTTCCTTTCTTAAGCTTTGAAATATCAAGGTCAATGCCTCCGTTTTCTATTTCAAAGTCTGTGTATCTCACACCGCCGATTGTGATGTTTAAAAGCTCAGGATTCATGTCATCAGGAAGCAGGATCATGAATGTATTGTACGGTCCGTATGTGACTGACTGATCATAGATGTCAATGTAGTATGTGACGTTGACTGTCTTTTTAAGGGTTCTTGAGTATTTTCCTGTAACTTTTACTTCAATTTCATGGGTTGTGCAGCTTAAATCGAAAAGTGAATAGAGATAGTTTCCTGAACGGTCTGTTGTGCCCTTCTTAAATAGCTTGCCGTCAACGTAGATTTCGACATTGCATTGTGCATCCTTTGAAACGTCCACGCTCAGGCAGTCATCATGGTCAATGATTAATGTGTCTGAAAGGGAGATTATGACGTCTGTTACGTTGAACTGATAGGTTTTGTTTGATGGTAAGAAATAATCATCCCCTGAGTATTCTATTCTTATGTCGTGAGTTCCTAAAGTTAAGTTTTCAAGACCCTCGATGAATGTGAATCTGGTTGCATTGAGAGTTTTGAAATACCTGTTGTCAATGTAGATGTCAACGTGGCCCTGTGAAGTTGAAGGGAACCTTAACAGAAGATACTGGAAGTCTCCGTTTCTAAGGATTTCACGGGGTGAAAACAGATAATCGTAAGTCTGGTTGTGGTCCATCACCTTGAATGTGTTTGTCATGTTGATTTCTATGTTGTTGTAAAAAGCGTTAATCCTGTATGTTGTTGCCTCAGGCGGCCAGCCCGGAATTGCAATAAAACCATACTTTTCCGTTGGAAGAGTGATTGGGATAGCAACGGACTTGTCCTGGGTGAAGTTGTCATAGATTGTCTGGTTGTTGATTTTGACTGTAAGGTTTCCGTTGGCGTTTTCCGGTAATTGAACTTGGATGTCTGAGAGGTTTTCCTTCCACATCTTCTCTGGTATTGTGATGTTTGTATCGTGTGCAATCTGTTCGTCCGTTTGATTGTCCTCGGCATGAACTGCCGAAATCGCCAGAATGGCTATTAGAAAGATTAGAAATATTTTTAGTTTCAAAATTAACAACTCCTTAAATAATAGTTGTGTAATGTATTATATACATTTTAACTTTTGAGTTCGCTTTCAAGATGCGCAATTAATTCCGTTACTTTTTCAATTTGGAGCTTGAATTCCTCTTCTCTTGGAGATCCTTTTACTTTTTCAAGCTTTGCTTCTAGAGATTCTTTTAGTTCAATAGCTTTTTTGATTCTTTCCTCTGTGTTTGCTTTGTCTGGCATGAAATCACCTTATAGTATATTTGGTTAAACTCTAAAATATATATAACTAGTTTACAAAATGTTATATATGGATGCATTAAAGGATAAAAGAGTAATTGCATTGCTTGTAATAATTGCCATTCTAGCTGTAGGCGTTGGTTATGGTTTAATGACACATCATGATAATGATACTCCTGTTGCAAACAACATTACAACAAATAAAACAGTGAAAAATGCGACTTTAGTAAAATCAGATACTGAAAGCGGAAAATACGGATACTGTGCAATTTGTGGAAAAGCATTGACTTATTCAGAAGCAAATAATGAATATACACAAGGAAAAGTATGTGCAGACTGTGCAAGCAATCCATATTATCAATCAGGAGAAGGAGCCGAGTACGCTAATCAAAAACTCTTTGAAGCTTATCCAGATGAATATTCTTGGATGTATGAAGATAGTGATGACTACGATTCTGATTATGAATATGAGGACGAATATTATTAATTTTCATTATCAACAATTTCTTTTAAATAATCCCCTAACTTTTCAACGACACCAACAACTAATGCATTACCCATCATAAAATAGCGTCTACGTTCAGTCATTGCTTTTGATTCTATATTTGTCCAATTATCTGGAAACATTTGAATTCTTTCCGCTTCAATTGGTGTTAATGTCCTTAAATTACTGGAAACATAATCTTTTACAACATGAGAACTTCTATTTGTAGTGCTTTCACTAGTAAGCATTGTTCTTGCAGGAATATCCAATTTATCCGGGAATGAAAGTTGTCCTTCTGAAAAATAATATGTCTCCCCATTAGGTTTTGTTCTTTCAATTCTTTTTGACCCTTTTAAATAAGTCCACTTTTCTAATTTTTCATCTAAAAGGAAATATTTTTCATCAACTTCATCTTTTTCAAGAACATCCCCTAAAGTAGTAATATTTTTGCAATCAACTGGTTCTACTTTGTATGTATTAATTTTACCACCAATCATGCATCCTGCATTAAAGAAATGGAAATCAAATCCATCACTAATATAAACAATATCCTCAAACTCTTCTTTTGAAATATTTGTATTCCCTTTTTCTAATTTTAAATCTTTAATTGGAAAATTAGATGCAAAAATACCATCAGAATAAACAAGTTGTTTAGGAGAGTATTTTTTCATTTTTTTAAAGTAATTAGTTGACTTATGATATGCAAAAATGAATACTCTTCTTCTTTTTTGTGGAAAACCATATTCCGCAGCATTAATAACTCTCCATTCAACAGCATATCCATTATCAAAAAAAGAACGAAGCATAATTCCAAAATCTCTTCCCCTTTGAGTTGAAGGAGATCTCAAAAGTCTGTCTACATTCTCCAGTAAAACAAAAGGAGGTTGTTTTGCTTCTAAAACTTCAACTATTTCCCACCATAAAACTCCTTTTTTACCTTCAATACCTTTTTCATTTGAAAGTGACCTTGCTACGGAATAATCTTGGCATGGAAAACCACCAACAAGCACTGTATGATTAGGAATTGTAGTTTTATCAATTTTTCCAATGTCTTCACACACATGATTTTCAGATTCTCCAAATCTCTCGACATAACAATCAAATGCCGCTTGTGTTTTGGTAGATGGCTCCCATTGATTAGCCCAAACAAAATTCCAGTTATTTTCTTCTGTAACTTCTTTTCCATCAAAAGTTACATGGTTAAATCCACAACGGAACCCCCCAACACCTGCAAATAATTCCACAACAGTCTTTTCCATAGCAATTTCTCCAACATATTATATATTGGTTAGGCTATATATTAATAATTAATTAGAGAGCATTTGTGAAGTAATAATTCGACTGATTAACTATGAAATTTCAAAATGAAACTGAATTATTGGAATATACATCCAATATTAAAGGAAAAACATTTAAAGAAATAGATTCTAAGAATTTATTAGATAATTCTAGTTTAACTACAAGAAAAGGATTATTAGGACAGGTTGTAGAAACTGGTTTTTATAACTATCCTCTTAACAATGACAGTAGAGCTGATTTTGAAGAATTAGGAATTGAATTAAAGGTTACTGGTTATGTTAAAAATAAAAATGGTAGTTTAAGAGCTAAAGAAAGATTATCCCTGAGTATGATAAATTTTAATGAAATTGTTAATGAGACATTCGAAAGTAGTCATGTTCTTGGAAAATGTAAAAAAATGCTCATCATATGGTACGAATATAACTCTAAAAAAGAAGCAAAAGATTTTTTAATTACTGATTATCAATTATACGACATGACAAAAGATTTTGAAATATTAAATAATGATTTTGAAATAATTAAAGCCAAAGTTTTAGAAGGAAAAGCTCATGAACTATCTGAAGGAGATACCTCTTACCTAGGAGCTTGTACAAAATCAAATACATCAGCAAATAGAACCACACAACCGTTTTCTGATATTTTACCTAAACCAAGGGCATATTCCCTTAAAAATGCATACATGACAGGTATTTTAAGAGAACATATCAATCCAACAACATTATTTGATTTTAAACCAAAGCAAACTGAATTTAAAACTGTTATGGAATATGTTGAAAATAAATTAAAACCTTATTTTGGAAAAACTCAAGCAGAAATCTATGAAGAAATTACAAACACAAAAATTGAAGGAAATATGCCCAAAAATATCGGCAAAATGATTTCAGATAGAATTATTGGAAAAGATGGAGAACTACCTGAAAAAAATGAATTATTCCGAAAAACAAGTTATTTTATTAAAAATATCTCTTTGAATAAAAATGGGACACCAAAAGAAAGATTATCATTCAGAAACTTAAGACATGATGAATTTAATGTAACATGGGATGAATCAGAATGGAAACAATTTTTTGAAGAACAAACTTTTATAATAATATGTTACAAAATAGAAAGTGATGAAAAAAATGGATATAGAAAACTACATTCCGTTAAAAAAATCTCATTTACTGGAGAAGAATTAGACTTATTCGAAAAAACATTTAATCAAATTAAAGTTGCTATCAATAAAAAAGATAATACATTACTGCCCGTTTCATCAAATGGTTTTAAAGATTATGAACTACAATTGGCTCCAAAAGGAGATAAAGGTGCTAATGCATATGAAACATTCTTTGAAAGTAATGTTACTAAAACATGTTTCATGATAAATAAAAAATTAATTAAAGAAAAATTGGAAAATTAGATTGCTCTCTTTCTTCCCACTACCCCCTCAGTACAATTAATATCGTGCTTAAAAAAATATAAACCATCAACACAAAAAAATTAACCATGGAAAACTATTGTAAAAATTGTGGTGCAAAATTATCTACTTCCGACCAATTTTGCCCCGAATGTGGAACAAAAACACAAAAAATTAATTTTGCCCGAATTGTGGAGCTGAACTTACCGATTCAGTTAATTTCTGTGAATCCTGCGGTCAAAAGATTAACAAACCTTCCCAAATCCCAAAGTTATCATTTGACCTTGACAATAAAAAACTGATTATCATCCTTTTAATTGCCATAGTAATTATACTGGCCGGTTTAACCCTTTTTGCAAGTAATACATTTAAAAGTGACGTTCCACTTGAAACTAATGATTTTGATATTTTTACAATGCTTACTCCAGTCGGATCCGCTTATGTCACAACAGATTCACTCCCATCTTATGGAGATATGGGTGGATATGTTCTTCTTGAAAACGCCGGAAAGTACTTAAATGAAGTTTTTTCCATATGTGTGAGCACAACTCAAGGTGAATCACATCCTCCGGAAGTCATCCTATACGACCCGGTTGGAGATATTACTGTTTATAAAGATAATCAGGGAAATGATGCATATTATATTGTAAGGCATGTTGGAGAGTATAGATTCAGTTTAATTGGTAATGATGTAAAAACTATGATTAATATGCTTAATTCAATTGAAATTACCACTTAAATAAAATAAAAAAGAACAAGGAAAAATTCTAAAAACAACACCACAACTTCAACTGTAAAAAATACCTTACGTATATTTTGAATTATAATATGAAAAACAAATAAGACCAACCTATTTCCAAAATTTTGGATAGACTCATGGCAGAACACCCAATATTCAAATAAATGGTTAAAAATAAGTATTTTTGAAAAATACTGATTTAACCTATGTTATAAAAATGAAAATGTCTTTGGAGGTATGTAAATTACTTCACCCCTCTTTTCAATAGCTTTTGTATTATTTGCAACGACTATACCATATTCACAATCATATCTGTTGATGGCGTGTTTAATTTGAGATTTCTTTTTCTTTCCACGTCCCACCTCAATTGGAATGATGTTTTCAGATTCCCTTTGGATTAAAAAGTCAACATTTGTTTTTTTATTTGCATCATAGTATATTGTGAAATTAGTAAATTCCTTATTTGACAAATTAAATAAATTTGATGCTATTAAATTTTCAAGAAGCAATCCTTCATAATCATCACTTCCAAGTAATGGATTTCCAACTTTTCTTGATAGGGCATGTCTGATGCTAGGTGTTGCAAAGTAATATTTCCATGATTTTTTAACTCGTTTGGCTGAACCTCCATAGGGTTCACAATGGAATATCAAATGGGTTTTTTCAAGAAGGTCCAATATTTTATTAACATTAGCTGTTGATGTTTTTAGATAATTCGCAAGATTAGCTTGTGTTAATTCACCAGGCTGTTGTAAGGCAAAATACCTTAATATACGTTTTGCATTTGATTGATTGGACGAAGAAATCTCCTTTATTTGAGACATGTCTTTAGTAATTACCCTTTCAGTAATTTCAACCAAATCTTCACATATTTCTCTGTGTGTCTTTTTATCAAAAAGTATTGGAAAAGCGCCAAATTTAAAATATTCGTCCCAATCATTAGAAGAGTAATCCAAGCAATTGGTTAAAAGATTGTTTGCTTCAAATTCTGATTTGACAGCAGAATCAATATTGCCGGTAAATATCATATCTCCTAAATCGTTTGATAAAGTTCCCACATTTAAATCATATTTTAACTTAAGATGTTGAGTATAGTTTAGTGGAGTTAAAGATTTTTTACGCATTCTTCTTGCGAGATCATTATTTTGTTCAAGATGAAGTGCTGATGAACCGGTAAATATGATGAAAATATTATATGACTTGTCATAAATGATTTTTCCAGTTTTCGCCCACTTTTTATCGATTTGAGATTCATCAATGAATATGAAAACCTTTTCATTTAATGTTCTTAAATTTGCATTAAACATATCCTTTAAATATATTTCAACCATTTCACGGATATTGCATTCAACAAAATCATTTAAATCATCAAAAGAAACATACAATACATTTCTGGGAGGAATGTTCTTTTCTTTCAACAGATATTCATATAACTGCAGAATCAAAGTTGTTTTGCCAACACCCCTAAGACCAGGTAAAACGACAATTTTATTTGATGTATCTTCATTTAAAAAAGTATTTACATATCCTTTTATTTCATCTAATTCATCACGAGTGTTGAATTTTTTATTATTTTTAGATAATTCTCTGTTTAATATATTAGGAACATCATTTAATTCATTTCTAATGAAATTTGAGATTAACTCTTGCCTTTCCAACATGCCAAAACCTCCTAACTTAATACTACTTATTCAAATATTTAAATTATCTTATATAAATAATTATTCAAATAATTAAACAATTATATATAAAGACTTGTTCAAATATTTGAACAAAAGGAAAATAATTTAATTTTAAAAATAACAACAAAAAAGAAGTTATTATATTAAATAGAAAAAATATAACTTTAAATATAACTATAACTAACAATATAAATAATAAATCTAAAAAAAGCAATATTTATCGAATAATATTCATTATAACCTAAAAAACAAATAAGCATGATTCATTTCCAAAATTTTGGATAGATTATATGTGGAACCTCCCAACATTTGTTTAATTAACAATACCCCCCCCATACATATAATTATAAAAATGAAAATGTTTTTGGGGGAATATAGATAATATTGTCCTGTTTTTCAATATTACTGGTAGTATCTGAGATAATAATTCCATAATCCGCACCATAATTATTGATTGCATGAGTGATTTGCTTTTTATCTTTTTTGCCACGACCTACTTCAATAGGCACTGGATTTTTAAAGTCCTGCTGCAATATAAAATCAACATTCTTCTTTTTGTTTGCATCATAATACAATTTGAAATAATTATTTTCCCTTTGTGTGAGATTGAATAATATTGATGCTACTAGGTTTTCTAAAAGTATTCCTTCATATTGCTTAATGTTTTTAATTGTGTTTCCAGATTTTATGGATAGTGCATTTCTAATACTGCTGGTTGCGAAGTAATATTTTTTTGTTTTTTTAATGCGTTTGGATGATGTTCCATAAGCTTCAAGGGAAAATATCAGATGTGTTTTTTCCAAGATGTCTAAAATGTTTTTTACATTTGCCTGGGATGTTTTCAGGTATTTTGCTAAATTGTTTTGTGAAAGGTCTCCTGCATTTTGCAGTGCCAGATATCTCAGTATCCTGTTTGAATTTGTCTGGTTTTCAAAAGTGAAGTTTTTAATGGCAACCATGTCGGTATTTACAACTTTTTCAACCATGTCCACAATATTGGCTGAGAGTTTTCTGAAATCTATTTTACGTGCAAGTATTGGAAATCCACCATACCTTAAATATTCATCCCAATCATTAGACGTGTATTCAATATTATTGATTAAGGCTCTATTGACTTCGTTTTCATATTTTATGGCATCTTCAGGGTTGCCATTTAAAATCAAATCAACCAATGAATTTCCAAGATTGACATTGGAGTAATTATATTTTAATTTCACATGTTCATTATAATTTAGAGGAGTTATAACTCTTTTAAACATCCTTCGTGCCGCATCTGCATTGTATTCAAGGTTTAATGCTGATGAACCTGTGAATATCATGAATATCTTTTCTGATCTGTCATATATGATTTTACCCGACATTGACCAGTTTTTATCGTATTGTGATTCATCGATTAAAAGGAAAATTTCCCTATCCAATAATCTTAAGTTTGTATTGAATTGATTTTTTAGATAGATTTCAACGATTTTTCTTATATTGCAATCAACCAGATTGTTTAAATCATCACATGATAGGTAAATTATCTGTTCGGGTAATATGTGTTTGTCGTTTAACAAATAGTAATATGCTTGATAAAGCAGAGTTGTCTTTCCAACACCTCTAATTCCAGGCAATACAATAAATCTGTTTAACTCCTCACCCCCAATAAAATCATCGATACTTTTCCTGATTTCATCAAACTCAAATCTGTAGTTCAATTTCTCACCATTCTTGATTAACTTCTCCCTTAAGACGTGAGGCATGTTAGAACTATTTTCATTTATGAAATTAATAATCAATTGTGTTTTGTCATCCATATGCAAATAACTCCTTTAAAACATGTTAGTTAATAAAATATTTGTTAATACATATATAAATAGTTAACAAAATATTTTGTTAGTATTGGTCTAGGGTCAATGAAAAAATACTCAGACAATACTAAGAGACATGCGATAGCACTTTCAGTTGGCTACAAATTGTAACCTTTTGAAAATACTCCTCCTAAGAAAAACATAAGATAGTTTTGAGTGGAAATTCCCAAAAACCAAACTTTTTTAAAAGAATTGAACCACCACTTTACTTACAAAATCTTTGATGGATTCTGTGTAGAACCTCCAAACATCTGAAAAATTAAAAAAATCTAAAAGAAATCAACATGTCTACAATTATTGATTCTTTGTTTAATCTGATTTTTCTTTTCTATTGTTCGGCCTTTTCATTTCTTCTAAAAAGCTTTTGGTGTCTTTTCCTTTTAATGTTGGTGTTGGTGCTATCGCTTTTGCCATTTAAATTACCTCTTAATCTAATTACTAATATCTTCAATATACATAGTTATAAATATGATTTAAAAATTATATAAAGCTTGTTGAAGCTATTAAGTAAAATTGCTCTGAGAAAAACATAATATATAAACTTTACGGACAGTATTCTTTAAAAAAAGCAATATTTATCGAATAATATTCATTATAACCCGAAACTTAACCACACCAAATCCATTAAAAATAAGATTAAGTATTGCTGAATCCACATGACTCAGAAGTTTTTCATGCAGATAGTAAAGAGGCATGAGCAAAACAACTAATCGTCCCATTATTGTGGGTCATACTGGTAGAACTAGTTAAAATATAATAGCTAGAATCGATTAAATGAATGGTTAAGTTCAGGTTAAAAAATAGAAAAATTAAGTAACAGGCATGAGCCTAGTTACTTTACGATTTTTAGTTTTTGAGCTGTTTTGTAGTCAACTTTTCCAGTCACTTTAAGATGGTTTGCTTTCTGGAACAGTTTGACCGCATGAACAGTGTATTTGTGGTAAATTCCATCGAGTTTCAAGTAATGACCATATGCCCAGGTGTAGAATCCTTTATCCTTTAAAACTGTTTGGATTTTTTTAATCATTGCCTTATCCTTGCTTCCATAGGATAATGTTTTAAAGGAAGTGGTTTTTACGGTTAATTTAACCTTTTTGCTTATAACCTTGTGGTTTTTATCACCGCGATATGAGATGGCGGCTTTTCCTGTTTTTGTTAATTTGGTTAAATGGAATATGGCCCTGCCTTTAGCATTGGTAGTTGCAGAATATGTTACGCCATTAACTTTTAATTTAATTTTAGATTTTTTAATTGCATTTCCTTTGCCGTCCTTGAGGATTACCAGATATTTTTTGGTTTTGTCCTTGGACTTGAATGTTTTTGCACTGGCAATCAACTTTGAGGTTGCCCTTTTAACTTTAACTTTTAGCCCATCATTAAAAGTGGCAGTGTAATTCTCAGTTTCCGCATAAGTCACATTAATAGTATAGCCCGCATCATTAGCAGCCAAACCACTAAATATAATGTTTTGAGTACCATTTACTGTGAGATTAACCTCTTGGGATTTGTCAGCCACATTTACAACATAAGTGCCGTTGGCACTGACGCTTACGCTTACTACAACATCACCAGGATAGGTAACATCACTTGCGGTCACGTTAACAACCGGAGTGGCCTTGTAAACCTTGACCAACATATTGGATGAATTATATCCAGTGTAATTCTCGCTTTCAGCATAAGTCACATTAACAACATAACCTACCTCATTAGCAGCCAAACCATCAAATACAACATCCCGAGCAATGCCGGAAACGATAATAACCTCTTTAGATCTATTTCCAACATTTACGACATAATTGCCACCAGCACTACTGTTAACATTGACTACAACATCACCAGGATAGGTTACATCACTAGTAGAAACATTAACAATCGGAGTAACCTTATGAACTTTAACATATGAATTAGGAGTAGTGTATCCTGCGTAATTCTGAGTTTCAGGATAAACCACATTAACAACATAACCAGCCTCATTAGCAGCCAAACCAGTGAATCCAACGTTTTGAGCAACACCCTCTACAAATGAAAGCTTTTTAGACTTATCCCCAACGTTCACAATATAAGTGCCGGCAACATTAACCTTAACATTGACTACGACATCGCCAGGATAGGTAACATCGCCAGCAGCCACGTTAATGGTAGGAGTGGCCTTATGAACTTTAACTCTCACAGCATCATTAAAACCAGTGTAATTTTCACTTTCATGAGACACACTAACAACATAACCCACTTCATTAGCAGACAAACCACTGAATCTGACGTTTTGAGCCTCACCTGCATTAAGAGTAACATCTTTGGAATAACCACCGACTTTTACAACATAAATACCTGAAACATTAGATTTGACATTGACAGTGACATTGTCAGGATAGACCGCATCACTGGCGGAAACTTCAATATTTGAAGCAGCCTTATTTATTGTTAGCTGAATACTTATTGGACTAGGCTGCTTTAAACCAAGATATGAAACAGCCGGCTCGACAGTATAATTGCCTGCAGCCAAATCAAATGATAATCCATCACCACTAAAACAAGGATATGTCTTAACCATAACACCATCCTTATAAACAACAACATTACAATCAATAAGATTTACGAACTCATCATTTTGACTCTTTAGGACAATATGTAATGCATCCCCAGAATTATATTCAGAAGTAAAATGATCACTAACATCCCAGTGAAGAACTAAATCCTTATTTTCATAAAAATCCTTATCTTTATCACCAATGCAATTCCACACACAAGCATAACACATAGAATGAGCCAAAACTAGCGCAGTGTTTCCAATAAAAGTACCAGTCACAACAGAACCAGAATACACAGCCCCTCCAGTATTTGCAGAATTTTTCTTAAAAACACAATCCACAGCAGAACAATAGTACATAGCACCACCAACATGTGCACTATTTTCAATAAAAGTACATTCACGAGCAGAACCCCTATACATAGCACCACCAGATCCCATTACGCCAGTTGCAGTATTTTCAGTAAAATTACAGTTCTGAGCAGTACCTTCATACATAGCACCACCCATATTTGCATTGTTTTTGATGAAATTACAGTTTATTGCTTTACAAGCCCCATAAATAGCACCACCAGAACCCAAAGCATATCCATTTGTAAATTCGATGTTGTAGAATACCACATTACCTCCAGCAATATTGAAAATACGTGCTCGACCGTCACCATTTATAGTGTGACCGTTTCCATAAATAGTCACATCACGATTTATGACAATTCCATTTTCAAAATCATCAACATCAGAATATTTATAGTCACCAATTAAAGTGATTTCACTATTATTATTGCCGTTGATTGTTTGGTTTAGTTGAGTGAATGTCTGTTCAGCAGCAGTGAGATCCTCATTTGTATCCTGAGAAGCCAAATCCATACCAGATGCTTCTCCAATTATATTATCATCAGTGCCGTTGTCGGCTGCGCTTACCGCTCCGATTGCAAGCAAGCTTATAAGAAATATTATCAGTAAAGTTATCTTTTTATATTGCAAATTTTTTCCTCCGAGTTATATCAAAACATATGTTAACCTAAATATAACATTCTATTTGATTAATTATATAACTGTTCCGAAATTGGACCTAAATATTGAAAAAAAGAACATCTTATTGCCCTACCTAAGTTAATTGCACCTGCTTTATCTTATATGTGCAAGAATACCTCGCCTTCTTTAAGGTGAGGATGAATTGCACAAAAAATGAGTAGCACTATTTACTTCACAAATGCTCTCTTACTTATTTTTAATATATGCATTATTGTTTAATAATATTATTGTAGTAAATTACCATAAATGTTTTTTTGGGTGTGATTTTTGTGTTTATGAAGGTTGTTAATAAAGGTTTGGAGGTTAGGTTGTATCCTGATGAGGATATGGTCCAGGTACTTGAGCAAAATATTGGAAATGCAAGATTTACATGGAACAGACTCTTAGATGGATACCAAAAGACTTATTCTTTGTTTAAACAGCATGGATACACAACTTTAAAATGTAATATGGCAACATTTAACACTATGTTGAATATGTTGAAAAAAGAATACTCCTTTTTAAGACTTTCAGAGTCAAGTAGCCTCCAGCAGGTATTTCGTGACCTCATAAACAGTTTTAATAAATTCTTCAAAAAAGGAAGTGGATATCCCAGATTTAAATCAAAAAGAAATCCAAAACAGTCATTTAGGATACAAAACAATAATAATATTAAATTCAAGAATAATGTGGTTGTTTTTCCTAAAATCGGACCAATATACTTCCGAACAAGCAAAGAATACAAAAAAATACTAAACAGCAATGACACTAAAATCAATAATGTCACCATAAAAAGACACAATGGTAAATATTATGCAGTATTTAATGTCGAAACACCTATTGAAATGTTTGATAAGACATTTGAAAGTGTGGGAATTGATTTGGGACTTAGAACATTAGCAACACTAAGTAACGAACTAAAGAAAGCCAAAATAGACGTTACACATGAAAATGAAATGATTAAAAAATACCAAAGAAAACTCGCACGAAAAAAACCAGGAAGCAAAAGATACAAAAAGACACAACAAACATACTGGAAATGGCAAGATAAAAAAACAAACAAAATAAAAGATGCACAACATAAAATAAGCCATAATTTAGCTAAATACTATGATCTAATCTGCATGGAAAATCTAGACATCAAAAAAATGTTTGAAAATAAAAACATAAGCAATAGCTTACAAAATACCGGTTTAGCTTCATTGGTAGATAAAATTAAATATAAATGCCAATGGAACGATAAAGAATTCATTCAAATCAGCAGATGGTTTCCATCAAGTAAAAAATGCCACAACTGCGGATACATTCACCATAATTTAAAAGATGAAAAAACATGGAATTGCCCAAAATGTGGAAAACACCATGACAGAGACATTAATGCAAGTAAAAACATTCTACAAGAAGGAACACGCATCCTTCGAGAAAAAATAATGAACCTCTGGTACAGGGGGGATAGCACGGTAATCCTAGAGGCATTAGCATCTACAGCCCGTGAAGTAAGAATCCTCGAGGTCTACACCTCGAGGTAGTTCAATTGCAGGAAGATGCAAACATACCCTAACCGATAATTATCAAAAGTTGAAAAATTTTTAACCGAACAATTGAAAACAGAAAAAAAACAGCCCACCAGCACTCAAAAATGTGGAAAAAATAATATTTTTTGTTAGAAGTTAATGAAATCCCTGTCTAAAAAATGTATTTTATTTGACATAGGAAACTTAACTCCCTTAGTGATTTGTAAAGCCTCCACATTTATATTAAAAGTATCATTGGCAAGTTTTTTTAAATCACTCCCGTGTTATACCTAATTATCAGACATCCATCGTGATTTTTTATCACCCCAATCATGATTTCTAAAGATTTCTAGTTTAAGACTTCCTCTTTTGAATTCTTATATTATTAACAATACTATGCTAAGCAATAATGAAACCAATAAACCGAAAATACCCAAATCATTATCAGATGAAGGAGTTATTGTATCATAATCATTATCATCAGCAGCATTAGCACCAGTTTCTTTTTCATCATCAAAGATATTTTGACTTTGACCAATACTTTTTGAAACAGATTTAAGGGTGTCGCCTAATGATAAACCGGCAACTTTCACAGAGGAAGTGGAGGCAGAACCTAACATACATGAATCGTTTACATGATCATCAGTTGATTCATCCAAATCAACATCACCTTCATCTTCATCATCACAAGAATTACCACAAGCAATATCATTGGCCATTATTGTTTTATAGGCAATGAGAGGTTTATAAGATGAAATTACAGCTAATTTTATTAATTTTGTTCTATTACTGCTGCCGTTTACATAGGAAAAGTCATAATCATCCCAATCAGCAGTATCATAGTAATAATAGCCTTCATCATCCCAGTCTTCATCATCGTCCCAGTCATACCAATCGTCATCATCCCAGTCTTCATCATCGTCCCAGTCATACCAATCGTCATCATCCCAGTCTTCATCATCGTCCCAGTCA
>NZ_JAZKXX010000051.1:0-13668 GCF_045611865.1 Methanobrevibacter sp. | reverse complement strand
GGCAAAAATCGCATCCATGTAAAACGCAGGAGCAAGTGCGACCTGACGGCGGAATTTTTCACGGTTTTCAGGGGCGGCAGAATTGATCCTGACCCGTTCTACGCACCAGCGTATATCCTTGTAATCTCCGGGGCGTTTGGCGGCATATCCGGCGTTTTCTTCGCCTTCAATTATCCGGGCACCGGGAGGAATGACATCCAGCAGACCATTGATGAACGCCAGGCTCAAAGCGTGTTTATAGGAAAACATGAAAGGCATAAAGACCCAACCTACCAAGGCAATGACTCATGGAAGCCAAATCCACCAGGAGCTTGAAGACATCTTCAAAAGGGATGCAACACCAACAACATTCGAAAATGCAATTGAGGAATCAAAAAAAGAGGCATCAATGTCAAGGGAATGTTTTGTAATAGCTCCAGAATACGGAATCAGAGGTTATATTGATGAAATTTGGATGAAACCTGATGAAATCGTAATAATTGATGACAAACCTGGAAGAACACCCTACCAATCAACAATGAATCAGGTAAGGGCATATTGCCTTGCCTTTAAGGACATGACAGGCGATGTTCGAATAATCAAAGGTGCTCTAAGAGAGCGTGGAACTGAAAACCTATTCTGGATTGAAATATTTACACCGGAAGTTGAAAAAGAAATCAGATTTACAATTGATAGGATTCATGGTTTATTTGAAGGTTCAAAACCATTCATTCCAACAAAAAATCCTAAAAAATGTAAATCATGCAGATTTAAAAACGACTGTGAACATGCAAAAGCGTAAAATATCTTTAATATTGTTAGTTATTTTCATAATAACTCTCGGCCTGACTGCCATTAATGTATTCCTACCGGATTCAAGTAGTGAATCTGCTGCAGGAACAATAAACATCAATAACACCACAATACATTATGACAAATCGGGAAAATGCCTTGAAGTAATTGATGGAAACACCATTCAAGTATATGGTGTCGGACGAGTGCAACTAAGCCAAGTTAAAACACCAAATCAAGGTGAAGTTGGATTTAAAGAAGCTAAAGATTTTGTTGAAAAAGAGTGTCTTGGAAAAACAGTTTATCTTGATATCGACAATCAAACACCCGAAGACAGATATGGTCGTGCATTAGCGATAGTCTACACTGATTCAATAGACATTAACAAAGAGTTAATTAACAAAAACCTGGCAGAAATATCCTACTTCCCACCAAGCGAGTTTAAAAAAGGAGAAATCTAAACAACCCTGTTTAATCCCAAATAAATTTTATTTTTAGCATAAACTTTATCTAATATAGCATTCCACTCTTCAACGGTTATTCTTCCCTTATTTGGAATCAAATTGTCGAGTGATGATTCATTTAAGTTTAAAATATCAGCCAAAATAAATGATAATGTCTTTCCGGTCAAAGACAGTTCATAAGGGTCATATCCAGTCACTGCCAAAACCCATACGTTATCCTTTGAAGAACTTGAATATTCATTTCTAAGAGAGTCAAACCAACTGGCAATCACATTGCCTTCACTTCCAAGCCCATCACCAATGGAAATATAGTAGTCTTCACCTGAAAAGTCAATTGATGCAATAGCATTATTAATTTTTGCTTTAAGCTCAGGAGAATCTAAATCAAGCTCAAATTCATTATTCGTGATAGTGTCAGTTACGTAATTTTCAATTTCCTTAACATTCTTAAAATACCCTATAGGTTCCAGCCTGTCGGGGTCCCTATCACACAAATCATAGATTAAATCCTCATCGACATCGACTATTTCATATCCCTCAAGTTTATGAGACTTATATTCCTTAAAGTCAATGCAGTAGTTTTCAAGGTCTTCTTTGTTTAAGTACCATAGGACTTGGACTTTCTTTATCATTTAAATCAAATGCTTAAATCTCTTTAATTACGACAGTTCTTGTAATTTCATTTAATATTCTGTCTTTCTTTAGGATTTTTCCAATTAACCAATCAAACAATATTGGGAACCAGTAGATTTTGGTTAAATTACGTACAATTGCTTGTGCCCAGTTAATATCATAACCATTTCTTGATTTGACTTCCAGATACATTAATGATTTCCCAACACTAGCACCAAAGAATTTTTCACATAAAATAAAGTAAACCAAAGTTAAAATCGGTGAAATTATTAACATTGATTGATACACTGAATAATAATCACCAGGCCTTACAATTAATGACAACAAGTAAGCAATAATCCATACAAATGCTGAAACAACAAAGAAATCCATTACATATGCAATTATTCTTCTTGTAAAAACACTTACCATTTTATCACCCTAACATACTCTAGGAACCGGATCAGCTATAGGTGCTTCAAGAATCCTTTCACCACCGATTGGAGTGTTTACAACAACATAATCTCCTTCAACAACTTCTCCAATAATAGCTGCATTTTCTGCGTATTTTTCACCTTTAATAGCTTCAAGGACCTCTTCTGCCTTATCGGCTTTAACACCCATAACGACTTTTCCCTCGTTAGCCACCTCAAAAGGATCAATACCTAACATTTCAGATACAGCATGAACTTCCGGCCTGATTGGAATTGCATCTTGCTCAAGTACAACACCGACTCCTGCTTTTGAAGCCATTTCGTTTATTGCATTTGCAAATCCTCCACGAGTAGGGTCTTTCATTGCTGTAACTCCACCCACATCCAAAGCTTTTTTAATAATATTCCACATAGGAGCGACATCAGATTTCAAATCGGTTTCAAAGCCGAAACCTTCCCTAAAGGACATGAGACTCATTCCGTGATCCCCCAGACTTCCTGTGACTATGATTTTATCACCAACTTCAAGACCTGAGTCACGTACAACTTCGCCTCTTTTAGCTATTCCAATTCCGGTTGTTACCATAACAATACCATCAAGTTTGTCCTGAGGCATTACTTTGGTATCTCCTGTAATTACTGCAACATCAACTTCCTCACAGGCCTCATTTAAAGATTTCATGATTTTATCCAAATCTTCTATAGGAAAACCTTCCTGCATGATGATTGCATTGGAAATTGCTAATGGTTTAGCACCCATTACAGAAACATCATTTATTGTTCCTGCCGCTGAAATTCTTCCAATATCCCCTCCCGGGAAGAATAATGGATCGATAGTATGACCATCAGTTGTTAAAACGATTTCATAATCGCCTAAAGGAATTGATGCTCCATCATCTAAAGCATCTAAACTAATACCGCCGTTTACACTTTTTTTAGTTAAATTATCTAAAATTGTGCTAGCAATTAAATTAGCCATTACTTCTCCGCCAGCACCATGATTCATACTAATTTTATCTTCTGACATTTTATCTCCTAATACCAATATATTATAGGATAAAATTTGTAAAAACAAGTATATTAAAATTATGAAAAAAATTTATAAAAAAAAGAGAGATTTAAGGAAAATATCCTTAAATTAAGATTCCGTTAATAACACCGTCTTGACCAGGTCTGGATGTTACTTTAGCATTACCTTCAGGAGTTTCTACGATAGCACCTTTGGTAATGATGTTCCTTCTTACGTAGTTAGGGTTTGCGGTGTTTTCAATTACTCCTAAGATGTCTACTACTTTGGTTTTACCGTTAGCATCAGTTACGTTGATTTTGTTACCAGTAGCTAATCTGAGTTTTTCGTTTCCACCACGGGTTCTAATTTTTCTTAATTTTTTTTCATCTAATCTAGTTTCTGCTGGGTCTCTTCCTAACTCAGCTTTTCTTTTTCCACGGTTTGCAACATTTCTTGCACCAGATGGACTTCTAGTTGATTTTCCTTGAGAAATTGCCATTATTTCACCTAATAAATATAATATAATTAAATAATAATCGCTGTCTATAAGTCTCTTTTCAATCAAACTGTAAGCAAGATTAATAACAGTTCAATTTTTGAGAGCAAAAAAGAGCATTATAGAATAATGATATATAACTATTAATCTATCATTATATATAAATGTTTTATCAAATAGTGAAAATTGAAGATTTTTACTTTTTATTTTTAAGAATAAATTCATCAACCAATTTATCAAAATCCTCTTCACTTAAATTTTTATCGGAAGCGGCGTCCAGGATTTTTTGAATTTCCTCAGTGGATACGTCATCACCCAAAAAGTCAAGCAATAATTCCTTTAAATCAGCATCATCAATATAGGCTTCACCATTTGAAGAAATGGTTTCGACATCGCCTTCAGAGTCAAAGAAATAATATGGAATTTCTTTTGCCATTTATTCCTCCTCATCCCAATCAGGATACTCATAATAAACTATTTTGTATGGATCATCATCAAAATACCATTCATTTGCTTCAAGTGGATTTCCATCCTCATCAAAAACACCTTCAATGAATTCACCATCTTCTGCTTCCCCTTCAAGCTGAATTACAATGTTAACGTCTTCACCTAAATTTTCAACGTCAATGCCCAATTCATCCAAATCGATTACAAGTTCATCTTCATCAGCGTCTTCAGGAATGACGATGACTATTTCATCACCGGGTTTTACGTTTAATTTTTGATTGTCCATATTCTCACTTCCTAACATAATATTATTTACAAAGTAATATTTAAATTGATAGCAACCTAATGGTTACTATCAATTGAGTAGATTATGGATGGAATTCCATAAACATTTTCACATTTTATAGAGCAGATGTTTAATCCTTCAATGAATATTTTAAAGATTAAACAAAGACTGTCACATACTATATCTATTTTAACATTGGAATTTTCAAGAACTTTTTTTGAGATGTTAAAAACTCGTGATGCATCATCCACATACACAGAGTTTGGAATGTTGTTCTCATCAATTCCTAAGTATACCCCATCTGAAATGCAGTAATCTGCACAGAATCCGCTTTCACCATTTACTTTTCCGACAAATGTGTCGTTTACTTCATCATAACTTGAGATTAATGTCTTTTCTTCCATAATATCAAACCTCAAACTTAATTTGTTTTAAAAAAAATATAAATAAACCGCAAGAGCATATGTGAAGTAATATAAATGCTTTATAATCTAAATAACATGATATCAAGCCAATAAGATTGATTTGATTTGGAAAAATTGCATTAGAAAAATATTAAAACAAGATTAATCAAAATTTAAATTAGGTGTTTAAATGGTTAAAGAGTCAGCTGAACAATTGGCACTTGAGGCGGAAATCAAAGCTCAAGCCCAGGTATTTTTAAAATATCTCAATTCAACCCTTCCGGAAAGCATGGAGCTGGAGTATGAAGGTTTTTACAGAAGAGGATTCTTTGTAAGCAAAAAGCGATACGCTGTAATCGAAGATGGGGAAATTATAGCAAAAGGTCTTGAACTCGTCAGAAGGGACTGGGCACCAATCGTTAAAAAAACACAGGAAGCTGTTTTAATGGCAATATTGAATGAAGGTAATGCAGACAAGGCCATTGAAGAAGTCAAAAAAACATTTAAACGCATAAAAAAAGGTGAAGTTGAAAAAAAGGAACTTATTATACACACCCAAATAACCAAACCATTACACCAATACAAACAGGTCGGACCACATGTTGTAGCTGCCAAAAGAATTGAAGAGCACGGCATGAAAGTATCTAGAGGAAGCATAATCCAGTATATAATCGTTAAAGGAAAAGGATCAATTAGCGAACGTGCAATTCCTTATGATTATAGTGAGGGTTATGAGTACGACAAAGACTATTATATCAACAACCAGCTGATTCCAGCAATTGAGAGAATAATGTATTCATTTGGATACACAAAAAATGACCTGGAAGACATGTCACGTGGTGAAGTCCAACAAAGTTTGGATGCCTTCTTCTAAAAATATTTAAATAATTTTAAAACAAAATTAAGATTATATGAATACTGATGATGAACGTGTTGTTTTCTTTGATATAGATGGTACATTACTTGACACATCTGATTTTGCCGAAACCGCAAGAAAAGCAGCAATAGGATTAATGGTAGATAACGGACTTCCTCTTGACAAAGATGAAGCATACGGTGTTTTAAAAACAATTATCCGTGAAAAAGGATCCAATTATGGAAAACACTTCAATGTCATGACTCAAGTTGTACTGGGCCATGAAGACCCTATGCTCGTAGCTCTTGGAATGATAACATACCACAATGTTAAAATGGCACTTCTAAGACCATTTCCTGAAACATTGAATACATTAATCTATCTTAAAAGCCAAGGTTACCGCCTAGCTGTCATATCTAACGGAATTACCATTAAACAATGGGAAAAACTTGTAAGGCTTAACATCCATTCATTTTTTGATGCAGTAATTACCTCCGAAGAAGTTGGAAAAGAAAAACCTGAAAAATTAATATTTGACGTTGCACTTAGAAAAATGAAAGGAAATGCAGAAAAATCAGTTATGGTTGGAAATAAATTCAAAGCAGATGCTCTTGGAGCAGTAAATGCTGGATTAAGTGCGATACTAATTAATTCCGACATAACAGAAGATGACAGAGACTATATTAAAAAAGAACAATTGGACATTCACGTTCTTGATGATATTGGTGATGTGAGAACTATATTATAGGTCTAGTTCAAGGGTTACTGGACAGTGATCTGAGCCATACACATCACTTAAAATTTCAGCTGATTTTACATTATTTTTTAGTTCTTCATTTACATAAAAGTAGTCCAGTCTCCAGCCAGCGTTTCTTTCACGTGCACGTGTACGATAACTCCACCAGGTAAAGTTATTTTCACCCTCATCAAACATCCTGAAAGTATCTACAAAACCTGCAGCTTCAAGCTCATCAAGCCAAGCCCTCTCTTCTGGCAAGTATCCTGACTTACCTTCACAGTTTTTAGGATTGTAAACGTCGATTGGATTGTGGGCAATGTTATAGTCACCAGTAATGACAACATTTTTACCCTGGTTTTTTAGCTCAACCAATTGTTCCAATAATGCATTGCAAAAATCAACTTTAAAATCAAGTCTTTTAGCTTCCATCCCACTGTTTGGGAAATAAATATTGAAAAGAATGAAATTAGGATATTCAACTCTCAAAACCCTGCCTTCACGGTCAAGTTCCTCAACACCCAAACCACGAATGACTTCAAGAGGTTCTATTTTTGAGTAGGTTCCAACACCACTGTATCCTTTCTTTTCGGCTTCATTAAAATAATGGGTAAATCCATCAACATTTATTAGTTTTTTAGGAATTTTGTCTTCACTTGCCCTAACTTCCTGAAAGTTGATGATATCTGCATCACTACTTTCAAACCAGTCCCAAAATTCATCTTTTTTGGAAACTGCCCTTATTCCATTAACATTCCAGGAGACAAGCTTGATTGACATTATAACTTAACCCCATTAGATATAGGCAATTCACGAAGCCATTTGATATCACTTTTGTAAAGCATACGAATGTCTTCAACATCATACCTTATCATTGCAAGCCTTTCAATACCTAAACCAAATGCCAAAGCAGGTTTGTCGATACCTAATGGTTTTAATACTTCTGGTCTAAACATTCCAGCACCACCAAGTTCAATCCAGCTTTCCTTTTCTTCCAAATAAATTTCGGTTTCAGTTGATAAGTAAGTATAAGGGAAGTAAGCAGGTCTGAATCTAACTTCAAAACCTAATTTCTTATAAAACTCCTTTAAAGTACCCAAAAGATTTTGATAGCTAATGCCCTCATCACAAACAAGACCTTCCACCTGATGGAACTCAGGCAAATGCTTGTAATCGAAAGTTTCTCTTCTAAATACCCTACCAACAGAAAACATCTTGATTGGAGGTTCATGTTCAAACAGGTGTTTTGTTGATATTCCAGTTGTATGGGTTCTTAATACGCTTTGGCGAGCGATATCTTCGCTCCAATCATATTGCCATCCGATAGAACCTGTATCAGCACCATTTTCATGGGTTTCAGCTGTGAGTTTTACAAGAGCGTCATCTGGCAAGTCACAGGTTAGAGGATTTTTCAAATAGAATGTATCCTGCATTTCACGAGCTGCGTGATCTTGTGGTTGGAAAAGTGAATCAAAGTTCCAGAATGCAGATTCGACAAATTCTCCATTGTCCTCTGAAAATCCCATATTTAAAAAGATTTCTCTGATTTCATCAATGATTACTCTTAATGGGTGTTTTTTACCAACAAATACAGTAGGTGCTTCAGCATTGATATCATAAGGACGATACTCTAAGCTTTTCCATTCTCCTTCTTTTAAGTGCTGGTGTGTAAGCTGAGTTGCTTGCTCTTTAATGGTGAATCCAACTTTAAGGATTTCTTCACCTTTAGGTAAGAGTTTAAAAGAATGTGAGGTTTCTTTTTTAATGTTTAAAATGTTTTTTCTACTGGTTAACTTTTTAAAACCATCCCTTAAATCATCAGTGAATAATTTAACTCCATCAGCATTGGCTTTAAGATAATCAAGAACTTTTTCATCCGCATCCAATTTGTCTACGAAGTCTTTACCAAAATCAGTTATATTTATTACGCCCTGATCAATTTGAGCCCAGTTTTTACGGCGTAACCATCCAAGAGCAATGTTTGCTTCTTTTTTATCAAGACCAGATTCGCTTGCCAAATCCTTCATGGAAATTTCATTTTTCTCTGCTAAAACATCAAGGATTCTTCTTTCAGGAAGTCCATTTTCAGCATATTCCAATCCATCTTTAGTTAAAGAGTATGTCTGTTGAACCTCTTTGTCAACTTCAATAATGTCTTTAGATGCAAGTGAACCTGCCGCACTCATAACAGATTTAATGTCCATTCCGGCATTTTCAGCAATCTGTTCCGGAGTAGCCTCCGGATTGGCTTCAAGTTCTTTTAAAAGTTTCTTTTCATAAATATGTAATTCACTTATGGTTTTTTTAATATCCTCACTCATTTAAACACCATACATTAAGATTAATAATAGTATAATATATGTGTTAAATGATTTATAAAGCTAGTTATTTTTTGAAAAAAATAGTAAAATTTTAAAAAAATTAAAAAAATTAAAAGTTAGATTTCAAGTAACTAACAAAAATTGAAGCCGCAGTTAAATCAGCAGTTGTTCCAGGATTATACTTGTTTTTAAAAAGATAATCGTCAAATTCTTTAAGTTTATCTGGAAAATCAGCTTCATCCTTTAAGTTAAGTAAGTCACGAGTCATCATTGAGATTTTCAATGCCTCATCAGAACCATACTTTCTTGAAATCAAGGTATCCGGAACCTGTGAAAGAATTGTTAGAAATGTTAAAACACAAGAATCATTTTGGGATTTTTCCTCTTTAAGCTTGTGATAGGTGGGATATCCTATTTCAAAAACAGCAGGCATATCGGAGGTCATCTCACGGGCAAGCATGTCCCAATGAGCGGAAATCTTTAAAACATCATACATTGTTTGATTGTTGTCCCTTAACTCCTGTTTAGCATTATCACTTGCAACATCATATTCATCCTGATCGCCCATTCCGCCGGCGTCTGCAATGTTAATGGCATCATATAAATCACATGCATCATCAACTGAGGTATTTCCCATCAATAACTTAACATTTTCACGAATTTCATCAAATGAATCGCTGATGGCGGCTGCAACTGCAATAGGTGTGGTCATCATCACAATACCCAAGTTGGTGTTGTTTTTAATCCACCTGTCAGTTTCAGCTACTGCCTGCAAGATGTATTTACCCAATTTAGGGTTTTCAACATCGACATCACTGCATGCTTCACGGATTGTATCCCCAATTACAATGCCACTGATGACAAAGTCCTCAAATACCATATCATCATAGTCACGGGTTCTGTGAACATTTCCTGGTTTTGGATAACCGCTAACCTCCAGTGCAGAAGCAATTTGTGCTATTTTTGCAATTTCAGACTCATCCATTTATATCAACTCGTTTAAAAGTAAATATGGTGCAAAATTAGTGATTATTAAGTCTGCTCCGGCCCTTTTGATTGAAAGTAAAGATTCTAAAATTGCCCTTTCGGTTAAATATCCCTTTTCAATAGCTGCCATGAGCATGGAATATTCTCCACTTACGTTATATGCAACCAAAGGCAACATGAACTCATCACGAACCATTCGAACAACATCCAAGTATGGAAGTGCAGGCTTAACCATCAAAAAGTCACAACCTTCAATTACGTCTAGTTCACATTCCCTAATTGCTTCAACTGCATTTGCAGGATCCATTTGATAGGACTTTCTGTCACCCAAATGTGGTGATGAACATGCAGCAACTCTAAATGGCTCATAAAATGCAGAGGCATATTTAGCAGAGTATGACATAATCATTACATTATAATAGCCGTTTTCATCCAATGTTTCACGAATCGCCTTAACCCTTCCATCCATCATATCAGAAGGTGCAACGATGTCAGCACCTGCTTCAGCATGAGACAAAGCCACCTTAGCAATGTAAGGAAGAGACTCATCGTTTAATATTTCAATACCATCATCAGTATCGTCGTTTTCCTCAATCATACCACAATGACCATGAGAAGTGTATTGACATAAACAAACATCACTAATAACAACCAAATTTGTCTCTTTCTTGAGTCTGCGAATAGCCTTTTGAACAATTCCTGTTGCAGAATAATCTGGAGAAGCTATTTCATCTTTAGTGTCTTCTTTTGGAATTCCAAATACAATAATTGATTTTAAACCTTTTTCCTCAAGTTGTTTTGCAAACTCTACTCCACTATCCAAAGAGTATCTGAATTCACCTGGAAGGGATGATATTTCCTCTTTTTCATCACCCTCAAGTTCTTCTTTAAAATAAATCGGATAAATCAAATCTTCTTTTTCAAGTTTGGTTTCACGAACAATATTTCGTATCTTAGCATTCTTTCTTAATCTTCTCATTCTTGTAGTTGGAAATTGCATAATAATCACTTGGTTTAATATTTGATTTGAAAATATTTAAAATTTTTAATTATTGATTTGACTTTGAAAAATTGTATTTGTTGTGTAAAATTGCTTTAACTACATTACAATACTTACTGAAGAAATTTGGTAAATATCCGGAACATATACCGGAAAAAAATATATATTATGAGAAAAAATAAAATATCAAGTGCAGTCGACTGTTAAATTTTTTAGGTGGAACTATGAGAACAGAAAAATTTAACAATTTTGATGCACATGGATACCTTCCCAAAGGCATTCATAACATGACACTTGAAGAAGTAGAGGAAACATTTGCAAAACATTAATACGTCAAAAAATAATGGCCGAATATAAAAAGCATCTGAAAAATCTTATAGACACAAGTTATTATATTGATCATTGGATAGATGGCAGTTTCGCTACATCAAAAGAAAATCCAAAGGATATAGATACGTTAACTGAATTTGATGCAATTAAAATAATTGAAAACCACGACAAGGAAAAGATTGATAAATTAATTAAAGATGCTCATTCAAAAAGCAACGAACTTTGCCATTCATTTAAAGTATTCAGATACCCTCCAGAAAATCAAGACAATTATAACAGATACATCAACAACAAAAGAAGAATACTTATTAAATTATTTGGAAGCGACAAAGAAGATATTCCAAAAGGAATTATTCATTTGGTTGGAAGAATTGAAGATGCTATTTAGAACGATAGAAGAATATGACAAGGAACTAAAAGAGATGGAAATTGAAATTGAAGATATCAAAGAATATCTTAAAAAGCATCCAGAACAATACGGAACACTGGGTAATTTTAAAACAATGAAAGAGCTATATGAAATATTTAAACAGGACAAAATTGACTTTATTCAAGATGTAAATGACATGAACCTGAAATTAAAGGGAGACCAATTGCAATCCCCACTAACATCAACACAACTAAATACATTAGGACAAACATTCAAAACAGTAGAGCATGCCATGACTAATTTATTAACCAAAAACAATCCAAATGAAGATTTGTTAATTAAATGTGTGTCCTTAGGCTCATACAATATCAAATTTGCATTCCAAAACCCGACTGAAGATGACGTGACAAGAAAATCCCCCAGAAAACAGGGCCTTGTGAAACTCTTTGATTACATTAAATGCGGAGACGATATTGAAAAACGTGGACGTCTTGATATTTTACTACAAGATGACGATCAAAACAGATATGAAGTAGAAATACAATTGGGATCAACAGACCCAAGTCATATCATTAGAACAATTGAATATTGGGACACTGAGAAAAAACGATATCCTCAATATGATCATTGTGCTGTAATTGTTGCAGAAGAAATAACCGGAAGGTTCATGAATGTAATTTCACTGTTCAACGGTTCAATTCCTCTTATCGCATTACAACTTTCAGCATTCCAAACTGGAGATGATATATCTCTTGTTTTCACAAAAATAATTGATAGAATCGATTTAAGTACTGATGAAGAGGAAGAACTGGTAACAACAGATAGGAACTACTGGGAAAATACAAAAAGTACACCACACATGATGAAACTTGTTGATTCAATATATGACGACCTCGGAGATTTAATTTCTGGTTATGAATTAAAATAGAGTATGACCTCTAACTAGAAAATTAGAAATCATATCTTACATATACTTTTTATCAAAACCAATACCTTTTCATTCACCGTAAATGCTTTGTCGAATATTGGAAATTAAATCTTTTTCATCATCAGTCAAATTCATACCTTCAAAAGTATCTGAACCAACACGTTTCACACGAATTACAAATACCAGAATTAATGTCAGTAAAAAAGACAATATACTGGCCAATGGAGAAATGAATGCCAATACAAGAGATAGCAATGAACTGATAACCGGCGCCAACAACAGATAAAATAATGTTAATGTAACACCCCTAATATATAATTTTAAATTAGGCAATTCGACTCCGTCACCATAGGAGTCCTTTATAGCAGTTTTTATTTCATCTTTTTTATCAAAATAATCTTTGAAATTATATCTAACCAGCATTATGAACATTAATATGTATAATAAACTGATTAACAATATTAATAATGAAAAGAACATGTTGACATTGAAATAATTGTAAAATTTAAAGAAAAATCCTGTTGCAAAGGGTATTAAACAAACCGTAGCCATTGTAATCATATTCAATGTCAGTATAACATAGCTTATTTTTTTAAAACTAAAAAGAATAACAGTATTCTCCCAAAAATTATATACAAGATAAAAACTAATGAAATATATTAAAATAGACGGTGCCAAATAAGTCATAATATATTCATTTAAAGCAACACCTGATGAAATATCAGCCATTGCAGGCACTGCAATTTCCAAAACAAGAATTGTCATTGCAATTGCAAAAACACCATCAGTAACCGCAGCATGTCGGTCATTTAAATTATTAAGAAATCTGTTTTGTTTCATCAAATATTGATAAGGTTTTTATTTTATTTAATATTTTGTAAAAATCCTACGACTGAAATATTTTTCATCCGAATAACAAATTATAAAAAAGAGGGCGACTCAAAATTAATTATTTTTTAAAAATTTTTTTGCATTAATTTTTATTATTTTCAGGTATTTTGTTTGTTGTTTTGGTGTATGAGTTCGTTTTGTATTGTTTCGTTGCATATTCGTTTTAAATTGTGTGATATTGCGAGTAATTTTGCTTCTGTTTGTGTTCTTTTTAGTCCAGTTGTGTTGAATTCTGTTACTTTTAGATTTTGTTTTATATTTCCAAATGGCCATTCTGCTGTTTTTGATCGTTTTTTGTAGATTTCTTGTGCCCAGGGTGTTTCCAT
>NZ_JAZKXX010000050.1:0-11868 GCF_045611865.1 Methanobrevibacter sp. | reverse complement strand
TCTTCCTTAAGTGCAAGTGAAGAGTGTACACAACAGTAATCAAATTCGATACCCTGACCTATTCTGATAGGTCCTGCACCTAAAATAACTACCTTTTTCTTGGTGGTTGAGGTTAGTTCATTACCTTTATCGTAGCTGCTGTAGTAATATGGAGTTTTTGCTTCAAACTCCGCCGCACAGGTATCCACCATCTTATAGGACTGTTTGATGTTGTATCTTTTAAGAAGGTTTCTGACATACTCTTCAGTTTGACCTGACAATTCAGCCAGACGTTTGTTTGAACATCCAATCTGTTTTGCTTTTCTTAGATAATCTTCATCATCCAATTTTTCAGCAGTTACACCGTTTTCAAACTCGACAATGTTTCTGATTTTGTATAAGAAGAAATTATCGATTTTTGTAAGTTCTCTAATCTTATCAATATCCATTCCGTCCTTGATTGCAGAATAGATTTAGAAGTAAATTAAATCTGTAGGATTTGAAAGGTCATCTTCTGACCATTCAACATATTCAAACCCATCAAAGCCCATATCAAGAGATCTTAATGCTTTTTGGAATGCCTCTTCAAAAGTTCTTCCGATGGCCATCACTTCACCGGTTGCCTTCATCTGAACTCCGACTTCACGGCTGACACCCTTGAACTTGTCGAAAGGCCATCTTGGGATTTTAATAACCACATAATCAATAGCCGGCTCGAATGACGCAGGAGTTTCTTTTGTAATGTCGTTTTTGATTTCATCCAAGGTCATTCCCAAAGCGATTTTGGATGAAATTTTAGCAATCGGATAACCGGTTGCCTTTGAAGCGAGTGCACTACTTCTTGACACACGAGGGTTTACTTCAATTACCTTGTATTCATCGGTTTCAGGGTTCAGTGCAAATTGGATATTACATCCTCCACGGATTCCTAAAGCCCTGATGATTTTAATGGATGCATCACGCATTTTTTGGATTGTATCATCACATAAGTTTAAAATAGGAGCAACCACAACACTGTCTCCGGTGTGGATTCCCATTGGGTCTATGTTTTCCATTGTACAAACGATAATACAGGTGTCTTCCTTATCCCTCATTACCTCGAATTCTATTTCTTTCCATCCTAGAACTGATTCGTCGATGAGAACCTGATTAATGAAACTCATGTCCAAACCATGGTTTGCGATTTCTATTAATTCCTCTTCGTTGTGAGCGATTCCTCCACCTGTTCCGCCTAATGTGAATGCAGGCCTTACAATTACCGGATAACCTATTTCCTCGACTGCCTTAAGTGCATCATCAACACTTTCTACAGCCTGACATTTAGGGATTTTTTCACCGATTTCATCCATCAGGTTTGCAAATAAGTCCCTGTCTTCCACATCCTTAATTGTTTGAACATCTGAACCTAAAACTTTGATTCCTTCAAGTAATCCTAAATCTCCAAGACCTGTTGCAATGTTTAATCCTGTTTGTCCACCCATAGTTGGTAAAATAGCGTCTACTTCTTCTTCCTTTATGATTTTTGCAACAACTTCAGGAGTTAACGGTTCGGTGTAAACAGTGTCTGCCATACCCAAATCGGTTTGAATTGTAGCCGGATTACTGTTAACAAGCACTGTTTCAATGCCTTCTTCTCTTAGTGATTTACATGCCTGTGAACCTGAATAATCAAATTCTGCAGCCTGTCCGATTTGAATAGGTCCAGAACCAATAATCAATACTTTTTTAATATCCTTATCAACTGGCATATGTAATCCTCATTAAATTTTTTTAATAATCATCCATCATTTGGTTAAATTCATCAAAAATGCTTCTTGTATCGTTTGGACCTGGTCCTGCTTCAGGGTGGTACTGTATACAATGTAATGGTAATTCTTTGTGTGAAATTCCTTCAGGAGTTCCATCATTTAAATTGATTTGGGTTAAAACCAAGTCGGTTTCCTTTAAAGATTCTTTATCAATTGTAAATCCATGGTTTTGTGAAGTGATAAATACTTTTCCAGTGCTTAAATCTTTAACTGGTTGATTTTCTCCCCTGTGTCCAAATTTCATCTTATATGATTTTGCTCCAAAGGATTTTGCAATCAATTGTTGACCCATACAAATCCCAAAAATAGGTAATCTGTTTGAAAGTTTTTTCATGGTTTCAATAGTTTCAGATACCCTATCCGGATTTCCAGGCCCTGATGTAATCATCAAACCGTTTGGAGAATAATCTAAAACGGTCTTATAATCAGTGTCATAAGGGAATAAAACCACACCAATATCCCTTTCTAAAAATGAGTTAATAATATTCTTTTTAACACCACAGTCAATCAATGCAACTTTTTTGTCTGCATCTTCATTGAATATTTTAATTTCTTTTGTTGATACCAATGGAACAACATCCACATCTTCAATACTTGGTTGTGAACGTGCCATTTCAACAAGTTTATCATCAGCAATGTCTTCAGTTGTGATTGCTGCTTTAAGTGAACCTCTCTCACGAATCTTTAAAGTTAAATCACGGGTGTCAATTCCGCTAATTCCAGGAGTTTCAAATTCTCTTAAAAATTCATCTAATGTCTTTTGAGGTCCCCAGTTGGATACTTCATGACAAACCTCACGACATACAAATCCTTCAACCTGAATCTTATCAGATTGATACCAATCTTCACTTACCCCATGATTTCCTTCTAAAGGATAAGTGGACATTAAAATTTCTCCTTTAAAAGACGGGTCTGTCAAAGATTCAGTGTAACCACCCATACCAGTAGAAAAAACAAGTTCTCCTAATTTGGTGGTTTCATAACCAAAAGCCTCTCCTTTTAAAACAGTACCATCTTCTAAAGCCAATTTAGCTATTTTCACCATTAAATCACCATTAATAAAATATAAAAACTTACTATCTATTATATTTATTATTTTATTATATTATTAAACTTTGTTTTTTAGACATAAAACAGACAATTTTAAAAATTTCAATTCAAAATATCGGCAAAATCATTTCCAATAATTGAAGATTATTTAATAAATGAAAATCAAATAATAATTCATCACCTAAATGAGAAGAAAATATGGACAAAACCAATCTAAAAGCCCCACAAGACTATAAAAGATTTAAGAAGTTAGTTAATGAAGCTGAAATCTATGATGCTCCCAAAACATTGACTGGAGAGTTAAGACCATACCAAAAAATTGGATACTCCTGGCTGGTTCAAAATATAAAGTTTCATTTCGGAAGCATATTAGCAGATGATATGGGACTTGGAAAAACAATACAGGTTTTATCTGCAATTCTTTATTTTAAGGAAAAAGATCCATTTGATAATGAACCAACACTAATTATCGTTCCCCCAACTTTAATTTCCAATTGGGAAAACGAAATTAAAAAATTCACACCCGAATTAAGATATTATATTTATCATGGATCCAACAGAATATTCCCTCTAGAAGACTATGACATAATTTTAACATCCTACGGTGTTGTTCGCCTCGATTTGGACATGTTCACAGACAAGACATGGTTATTATGCGTTATTGACGAAGCCCAAAATATCAAAAACCCAAATACTGACCAGACAAAGGCGATTAAAAGCGTTAAAGCAAAGACAAAAGTCGCCCTTACAGGAACACCAATTGAAAATAGGTTAATGGATTATTGGTCAATCTTTGATTTTGTAAATAAAGGTTATCTATCCACAAAAGATGATTTTAAAAAAAATTATGTCCTGCCTATTGAAAAGTTAGAAGACAAACAAGTTTTAAACAATCTTAAAACAATAGCCAAGCCATTTGTAATGAGGCGTTTAAAAACCGACAATGACATTAAAAAGGAATTGCCTGACAAATTGATTAATGACATCTACTGTGGTTTAACTAAAAAACAGATTAAGTTATACAATGCAATTCTAGATGAAATATTCTTTGATATTGAAAACTCAAAGGGAATACAAAGAAAGGGAATAATTCTAAAAATATTAACTGCTCTAAAACAAACCTGCAACCATCCCGCACAATTTTTAGACATTAAAAATCCAAAAATTTCAGAATCCGGAAAAATGGAGCTTTTAGTGGATATTTTAGAAAATATACTTGATATGGATGAGAAAGTAATTATTTTCACACAATATGTCGAAATGGGAAAGATAATCCAAGAACTCATCTCCAAGAAGTTTAAAACAGATGTGTTATTCCTACATGGCTCACAAACACTTAAAGAGAAAACAGAAATAATCAATACATTCCAGGAAAATCCTGATTATAAGATTTTTGTAGCTACTCTTAAAACAGGAGGAACCGGGTTGAATTTGACCGCTGCAAGCAATGTGATTCATTATGACATATGGTGGAATCCTGCAGTTGAAAACCAAGCAACAGACCGGGTACATCGTATAGGACAGGAAAAAGATGTTATGGTATACCGATTCATCACCAAAGGAACTCTTGAAGAGACAATCGATGAGATAAGTAAAAGAAAAATAGATTTGGCCGAAAAGGCCATAAGTAATGATGAAACATTCCTAACCGAAATGAGTGATGAAGAATTGAAAGAAGCTTTAGCTTTAAGGTTGTAATTTCAAGCTAAAATCCAAGCTTCTGGTTGCATGTGTTAGACCACCCATTGAAATTATGTCAACACCCAAATTGGCATAATCCATGATATTTTTTTCATTGATACCTCCAGATACTTCAATAAGTGAATTTCTACGAATATCCAACTTATTTAACTCAGCAATAACATTTTTCACTTCATCCGGAGACATGTTATCAAGCATTACAATATCTGCTCCGTTTTTAACACATTCAATAGCATCCTCTAAAGTTTCCACTTCGATTTCAATCTTTTTAGAAAAACTAGTATTCTTTTTTGCTTTTTTAAGAGCTTCAAGGGGAGTTCCGCAGGCAGCAATGTGATTATCCTTAATCAAAACCATATCATCCAAACCGAAGCGGTGAGTATCGGCACCACCCACTTTAAGCGCATATTTGTCGAATTTTCCAATAGCTGGTGATGTCTTACGGGTTCCCGCAATTCTCACATTTGAATCTTTAACTAGGTTAACAAAATGATTGGCCCTGCTGGCTACTCCACTCATCCTCATAAGTAAGTTTAGGGCTGTTCTTTCAAGCAGTAAAATGGTTCTTGCATCCCCTTCAAGTGACATTAGCAAGTCGCTCTTTGATATTTTAGTTCCATCAGCCAACCAGAATGTGACTTTAACTCCTTTTTCTTCAAAAAGTTGACGAATAAGATCACTACCTGCCAATATTCCTTCATCTTTTGAAACAATATATGCTTTTACGATTTTTCCTTTTTCTACAACTGCTTGAGATGTAATATCTCCAAATCCTTCATCTTCAGCTAGCATATATTCAATGATTTTATCCAAATTACCACCTAAAAAAATATTAATTAATGAAAATATATGTTATTCTATAATTATAAATGTGATTAAATTATGGAACTAATATTTTTAGGAACTTCATCTGCAGTTCATTCAAAAGATAGAAATCATCCATCAATTGCTCTTAAAGCTTTTGGAGAGATAATGTTGTTTGATTGTGGTGAAGCAACTCAAAGACAATTGATTTATACAAATGTAAGTCCTATGAAAATATCCCGTATATTTATCAGTCATTTTCATGGCGATCATATATTAGGTCTTCCAGGCCTATTGCAGTCTATGAGTTTGCTTGGCCGTGAAAACAAACTAACAATTTATGGACCTAAAGGTTTGGCAATGCTTGAAAATGCCATTTATAGTTTGGGCTATTGTAAAATTGAATATCCTGTGGAATTCGTTGAAATAGATTCTGGAATTGTTGAAGAAACAGAAGAGTATGTTATTTCAGCACAAATGGTTCACCATAATGTTCCAAATTTAGCTTATTCTATTGAAGAAAAGAAAAAACCAAGGTTTTTACGTGAAAAAGCCATTGAACTTGGCGTTCCTGTGGGGCCTGACTTTGGACGCTTGCATAATGGGGAGGAAGTTGAAGTTAATGGTAGAATTATCAAACCAGAACAAGTCCTAGGAGAACCTAGAAAAGGGATTAAAATTACCTATTCCGGTGACACTGTGCCTTGTGAAGAAATGATTGAATTTGCAAGAGACAGCACTCTTTTAATACATGAATCCACATTTACAAAAGATGATTACTCCAATGCAGAGGAACATTTCCACTCAACATCTGTTGGAGCTGCACAGATTGCCAAAGACTCAAATAGTAAAAAACTAATCCTAACCCACATCAGCACAAGATATGGGGAAAACTATGCTCAAATAATGTTAAAAGAAGCTAGAACGGTATTTGAAAATACCAAATTAGCTCATGACTTTATGGAAATAAAACTAAGGTGACCTTATGAATCTTCCAACAACAATTAATGGCACTGCAATGACTTTAATTTCTATTCTGATTGTTATCGCCCTAACATCAATCATTACAAGATTGATTGCATATTCCCTGAACAAAATGGAACGTTTCAAAAAGAACATGACTGCAATCTATCTAATAAGAGACATAATCAATTATATCATCTATTTCATTGCATTGATGACAATATTACAGTTCTTTGGCATAAATCTTGCCGGAACACTTCTAAGTTTAGGAATCGTCGGTATTGCCGTGAGTTTTGCAGCAAAAGACATTATTTCAAATCTGTTTTCAGGAATTATTTTAATTTTGGGAAAAAGCGTCAAAGTTGGAGACACAATTGAAGTTAACACTAAAAAAGGAACTGTCGAGAGAATTTCACTTAGATCAACGGTTATTGTAGATGACAATGGAGTTAAAATCAATGTTCCAAATTCCACATTAACCAATAACGCATATTTGCTTTATAAAACTCCTGAAAAATACAGAGTTGATATAATAGCAGGATTACCGTTAGATGTAGACATCGAAGAGTTTAAAAAAGAGCTTCTTGAAAGAATTTCAAAATACGACAAAATAGCTAAAAGTCCAAAACCCGATGTCTATGCTAAAGAGATTACCTTTGAAGAGAGCCGTCTGAAAGTGTCCTTTTGGGTAAAAGATTTAAAGGACAAAGACGAATATAAAATAATAATCACAAATGAAATTAGAAAAATAGGTGTAAATAATGAACGCACTACAAAATGAAATATTAAAGTTAAAAGAGGAAAAAAATGCAATAATCCTTGCACACAACTACCAACCAAAAGAAGTTCAAGAAATTGCAGATTTCCTTGGAGACTCATTGGAATTATGTATTAAGGCTTCTGAAATTGACGATAAAGATTTAGTCATATTTTGTGGCGTGGATTTTATGGCAGAAACTGCTTTTATCCTCAATCCAGATAAAAAAATCGTTATCCCCACCCTAGAAGCAGAGTGTCCTATGGCACATATGTTGCCTGAAGAAGAACTCCTAAAAGCCAAAGAGGAACATCCTGATGCTGGAGTGATTCTTTATGTCAACAGTATTGCAGAAGCAAAGCAACATGCAGACACACTATGTACTTCAGCCAATGCAGTCAAAGTTGCTGAAAGCTTACCTCATGATAAAATATTATTTGGACCAGACAAAAACTTAGGAACACATGTAGCTGAAAAAAGCGATAAAGAATTTATTTACGTGCCTAAAGACGGTCACTGTTATGTTCACAGACTATTTGCAGTTGAAGATGTTGAACTTAAAAGAAAACAATATCCTAATGCAGAGATAATCTGCCATCCTGAATGTAAAATTGAAGTTCAAAAAGCCTGTGATGAAGTCATGTCCACTGGAGGAATGTTAAGACACATCGCTTCAAGTGATAAAGATGAATTTGTAATTGGAACTGAAATCGATATGATTACAAGAATCAACTCAGAAGTTCCAGGTAAAAAACTATATCCTTTACTTGAAGGAGCGATTTGTGAAACAATGAAACTCCATACTCTTAAAAAAATTAGAGATTCACTTGTAAACGAAGCTCCACAAGTGGTGTTACCAAAAGACGTTGCAGACAAATCCAGAAAGGCTGTTGAACACATGCTTAACGCATCAAAATAACCATACCATTTTATTTTTTATTTTTCAAATTGCTTTAAAAATAGTCTCACATCATTTTCAGCAGCAAAATAATCATCTTCATCCATATAATGCTTTTTTGATTCAATGATAATGATTTTAGAATCTTTAATCAAATTTTTTAAAGGCAATGTGTCATAAATAGGTGAAAAATATAAATCATCGCTTGGAGTGATTATTAACGCTTTTGCTTTTATATCATTGAGTTTGTCTTCAACATCATATTTTAATGCAGCATCATTTCTGAATTTGAAATCATAAATATCCATGAATAATCCTTTATCAACGAAGTCATCCATTAACACGTCAATTTCATCATTAGACATTCCTTGAAAAATTCTCTTTGAAAAATAATTTGAGTAGACCATCTTATTAATAGCAACTAGGATTCTAGATAAAGATTCACTATATCCTCCATCATAGAAATCATCAGAAGACTCTATAATACTCTCATATGCTTTTGAAAGGACATATCTATAACCATTAGTTTTAAAAGAGCTTGTAAATACAATAATGAACTCCATTTCATCAGGGTACTCGCATGCCCAAGTATAAGATTCAAATCCTCCAATACCATATCCTATTACTCCAAAAACATTTTGGATGTTGAGTTTTTCTTTTAGAAATTTTCTTTTAAAATTGACTCTGTCTTTAATTGAATATTCTGGAAAATCATGTTTTAAACCCGTAGATGATGGAGAACATGACTCCGGAAATCCCAAAGTTGTTATTGAAATGAAAAAATAGTCTTTTTTATCAAAAATATTTCTTTTTTTAGCAGTTTCGTGAAAACTATTAATTGTTGAATAATTACCATGAAATCCATGACAGAAAACAATAGCATTAATTATGTTTCCTTCATCATCATATTTTGGAGTCCCAGCCAACAGATATTCTACTCCAGCATTTTCCAAAACACGACCGGATTCAAACTCAAATTCATCAAGAGTATATTTTCCATAACCTTCAAGAGATTCCTGCATGATAATTATAATCACCTTATCTAATACTAATTTTAATTTAATCACTTATTAAAATTATCTAAAATTATTCCATGTCTTCAAGAAAACCTGACAGAAAAGCAAACATTTCGATTTGTTCACGGGCAATGAAATCATCTATCCTGATTTTAGCAACATCGCTTCCAAACGGATACAAATCATCATCAAAATACATTGTTAATTTAAAAACATTCTCCTCACAGACGATTTCCTCATCCAAATTTTCTTTAAGAAACTTTTTTTGCTTTAATGACAGATCAGAAACTAAATACTCCACAAAATTTTTATCCTCAATTTTCCCATAATCTGAAATATTAACAATCATCAAAATCCCTCATGAATTCATTTAATTCATCAGATATTGTTTCAAGTTCATTAAAACAAAGGTGCCCCAATTGAGAATCCATTATTATCAATTGAGAATCTTTAATCATTTTAGACATTGGTATTGAATCTAATTCCGGCGGGAAGTGTGGATCCTGCTTGCAAGCAATGATTAACACTTTTGACTTGATTTTATCCAACCCATCTTCTACATTAAAGTACATGCAAGACTCATTGCAGTATTTTAAATCATAAATATCAATTTCCAATGTTTCATTTCCAAAGTTTTCAAATTCACTGTCAAGTTCAACATTCGACATTGCCCTTAATGCCTCTTTTGAAATCCCAAAATTAAATTCGGCAAGATTTGCTAATCTTAATGTCCTAATTAATGAATAAGTAAGTTCTCCTTTGGCATAATCTGGATCCGAAGTGATTATTTCATCCACGAATTTTGAAAGTATATAATCATGGCCTGCAACCTTATAGCTGCTTACACCACAAATAATGAAATCCTGAAAATCAGGATATTCAATAGATTGCGTAAGACCTACAAAACCACCCATTGAATTTCCAATCAAACCCAAAATGTGTTCAATACCAAATTTCTCTTTTAAAAACTGTTTTTGAAAATTCACAACATCCACAATGGAATATTTTGGAAATTTATTTTTAAGATTAGTAGTTGATGGGGAACATGAACCTGGAGAGCCCAATGCTGAAATACAAATAAAAAAATATTTACTTTCATCAAAAGGATCCTTCAAGGAAGTTAATGGAAAAATCTTTTTCATTGATGAAAAATTGCCTAAAGAACCGTGAGCATAAACAATTGCATTGCAAATTATGCCTTTTTCATCGTATTTTGGAGTTCCAAAAGTCATATATTCAACTGACGGACTTTCAATAACTTCACCATTTTGAAATTTAAATGAATTTAAGTTAAAATACTTTTTTTTACTTTCAAAATACTCATCGTCGTAGATTTCAATTCCCCCATTACGCCTATATATAAACTTTTCAAAAACAAATTATTTAAATTAAACTAGACAATGTTATTTTGATGAAGTATAAAATTTTAGAAAAACCTAGTTGTGAAGATGCATATGATTTAATCCAAGAGGCTTTACGCAAAAAAGCAACAATATTAATTTTTGCCTGTTGTAAAGTCAACTACGAAGGAAGGGCATTAAGTCAGCTAAACTGGGGAGAACGTATTATTATGATAAAACCCGATGGAGCATTCTTAATCCATCAGGAAAAAAAGGTTGAACCTGTAAATTGGCAACCTCCAAAATCAAAAACAAGAAGTTACATTAAAAATGATAATCTATTTTTAGAAAGTCACAGAAGGACTCCTAAAGAATTATTGACTGTTGAAATCAGACACATCCAATTTATCAATTATGCTAATGTTGAAGACTTTGAAGAGCTTGAACAGGCAGGATATGAAAAAGATATGAGTGATATGATTATGGACAAGCCACACATGATTGAAGAGGGCTTTACACCAACTGCTCGCGAGTATAGTGTCGAACATGGATTTATCGATATTTTAGGAAAAGACAGCGACAATAACCTGATGATTCTAGAGTTAAAAGCACGTAAAGCAGGAGTCACTGCTGTAAAACAACTCAAAAGATACCTCCAGGATTTTGAAAATACCGAAAACGATTACCTAAAGGAATGTAATGCTGAAAAGAAAAAAATCAGAGGCCTGCTTGTAGCACCCTCAATCATGGATGATGCCCTAGAACTAATAGAAGAAGAAGGCATAGAATTCGTATCTATTGAACCTCCTCGTGAACTTAAAAGAGATAAAAAGGTAACATTAGATTTCTTTTAATCTAATGCATCTTCAATTCTTTTCAACTCATTTTTGTAGAACTCTTTAGTAAATTCGTTTGCAGGAATTGAAGTTGTAACATGACATTCCTTTTCCAACTTATAAATGAGATATTCTTCAGTATCAAGAGGAATAGTGCCATTATCATCCAGTAATTCCAAATCATCTATTTCTTTTAAAATATTTTGATATTCCTCTTCTTCAAGAGAAATGATATCATCCAATTCCATATTCTGAACATTTGGATTTAAGTGTATTGCAAAAACAACAAAACCATTGACTGTTTTATCAGATACATCAAACTTTGTATTTCTAATTTCTTCCATGGAAAATTTAACGTGAAAAACAGTGTTTTTGGTAACTGGAATTTCTCTGGACAAGCCTATCTGATTAATTTCATATTGATTTGACCAATCACCGATTTTGTAAATTGCATAATTTATGTCATCAAGATTAATAATTTCTTTATTCTCCATTAAATCACCATCCATTAAATATATTTTTATATCATAAATTATAAAAGTTATTTTTAATGGAGGTTAAACTGTGAAAAAATGTCCTGAATGTGGAAATCCTAGTTATGATGGTGCTCCGGTTTGTGGAAATTGTGGATATGTTTTCCCAAAACCAAAAGTTTCAGCTCCAAAAGGAAAAGATATATTTGAAAAAGATACTAAAGTGAAAAAAACTTCCAATAA
>NZ_JAZKXX010000049.1:0-7405 GCF_045611865.1 Methanobrevibacter sp. | reverse complement strand
GATTTAATTAATAAAATAAGAAATAACCTAAATAAAAAAATAAACGATAAACTTTATATTGCATATCGAATATAAAATATAATTACTAATATGGAAATTTCATTTATAAAAATACTGAAAAAATTTTTAGTTTTTTAATAAATAAATTGGAAAGATTGATTTCAATTCCAGTAAGGATTGGAATAAACGATATTAGTGATGAGAATTTTTTAAGGTTTTTTAAATTTTAATGATATGGCTAAATTTTAATGAATTGGCTAAAGATTTTAAATTAATTTTTAAAAAACTTGATTTTGTATCGAATAAATAAAGGAGAAAAATATATGAATAAAAAGATAATTTTATCTCTCCTATTAGTATTATTGGTTGCAATTTCTGTTTCCGCAGTATCTGCAGAAGCAGTTGATGATGTCATCGATGATGCTGGAATAGATGTAGTTGCAGAGGTTGACGATGCTGGAACTGCAGATGATACTGTTTTAGCGGATGGAGAAGAAAAAACCGGAGATGACATCCAAACTGCAATAGATAATGCTGAAGATGGTGGAGAAATTGACTTAGGTGAGAATCAAGTCTATAATGTTGCAGATGGAAAAATTTTCAACATAACTAAAAAAGTCACCATAAAGGGTAATAACGTAATCATTAAGGCAAGCGGTGCAAGCCAAGGTGGTAGTGGAGCACTCTTTATTGCAAATGTAGCAGGAACTGGATTTGATGGTATAACCTTCATTAACACTGATGGTCATAAATCATATGGTCAACAAGTATCCGGTTATGCTATCCAATTAGCTATTGAAAACGGACTTGTAAACAACTGTGCATTCATTGACTGGAGTAGCGGAGTTTACGGAAAAGGCGCTGCATTCTGTAACATTACAAACTCTTACTTCAACGGTTCTTCTGAAAAAGTAACCAATGGTGGAACCAAAGAATACGGTACCAAAGCTATCAACCTTATGGGATCCCACGACATTACTGTAACTGGCTGTACCTTTGAAGGACAAGTTCTTGATGGTATTTCCATTGCAAGTAACTCTGGAAACAACATAATGACTGATAACACTTTCATTGACAACTGTTATGCTATCTACTTCGGTGGAGCTTCCACCCAAGGATGTGTAATTGCAAACAACACTTTCATTAGATGCGGTTACTGTGAAGATGCTGATGGAAATGTAATCTTTAAAGACTTACCTGTAATCAGTACACAAAAAGCTGCAAACGGATATATCATAGCAGACAACACTATTGAAGCAACTGAAGGATCTATCTTCATCAAAGCAGAATCCGGTAACACCGCACATGGATATCCTAGTTCCATTGGTGACATTAAAATTACTGGAAACACTTTAACCGTAGCTGAAGGAGCAAACCCTGAATCTATCACTTTTGTTTACCTCTTTAGTAATCAAGGAGCATTAAACCCATATGCACCTATTGACATTAGCGGAAACAATATTGCTGAAGGAGTAACCCCTGTAACCGTATGGTATGCAGATTGGGGTAGTGTAGATGAACCTGTAATTCCTGCAGCTGATAAAGTAGCTACCTCCATAAACATTAAAGATGTTTCTACCTCTACTAAAAAAATCACTATTGAATTAGTAGACGTAAACGGTGAAGTGCAAGCTGGAAAAGAAATTTCTTACTCCATTAATGGTGGAGAAACAAAAACCGCTGAAACCGATGCAGATGGTCTCTTAACCATTGATGTAACTGAAGATGGTGTAGTTGCTCTTGCATTTGCTGGAGATGACAAACTCAAAGCAACAGAAACTAGCATTAACTTTGCTGCTACTGCAGTAAAAACCAACCCTACCATTACTGCTAGTGCAATGACTGCAACTGCAAAAGTAGCAAAATACTACAGTATAACCTTAAAAGATTCCACTGGAAAAGCTTTAGTTGGTGAGCAAGTAACTTTCTACTTCAACGGACAAACTAAAACTGTAAAAACTGATGAAAATGGTATTGCTAAACTCAGCATTAATGTTGCAACTAAAGGCACTTACCCAATTACCGTTTCCTACCTTGGAAATGATAAGAACAATGCAGTTGTAGCAGTTAAAAACATTAAAATAAATGTTCAAAAAACCAAAGCAGTATTTAAAAAAGCTACTTTAAAAGTTAAGAAAGCTAAAAAAGTAAAATTCACCCTTAAAGATGCAAGTGGAAAAGCAATCAAAGGTAAAAAAATTACCATTAAAGTAAATGGAAAAACCTTTAGTGCTAAAACCAACGCAAAAGGTGTAGCTACCATTAGTGTTAAAGTTGCTAAAAAAGGAACATTCACTGCAACAGCTAAATTTGCAGGAGACAACACCTACAAAGCAATCACTAAAAAAGTTAAATTTACTGTAAAAAAATAAGCAAATAAATTTAATCTAGTTATTTGAGATTTTTCTCAATAACTAGTTTTATTCTTTTTTTAAATATTTAGATCTTTTTTAAATTCAAATTTCATTTTTAAAGCCAAATTTAATTTCGTTTTATTAAAGATTTTATATCGATTTTTAAAAGTAAATTTGTTGAAATTTCATATAATTTTCCTTTTTTTAAGAGCTATTCATAAAAATAAAGCATTAATTATCATCATTTAATCAAATAATGAATATAAACCTGTATAAATGAAAAATATTCAATATATTTAATAAAATAAAACAAATGAATAAAAATTATATATAATGATATAAATAATATTACATATCAATATTAAAAAAGAGAATATTATTGAAATGAAAAATATTTTTGTAATGAAAAAAAAACAAATAGAAATTTTTTAATTTTAAACTGATTAATTCAATAATTTAATTAACGAGGAAAAATATGAAAGGTAAGAGGATTATATTGATTTCTCTTTTTCTCATAATGGCAATAATCAACATACAAGCTGTTATGGCTGAAAATATAGAAGAAATCAATATTGAAAACAGTCAGGATTATGATGATTTGATGATTGTTGATGATGGAAGTATCAATAATCAAGATGATAATAATCAAAATGTCTTAAGAGATTCTATTGAAGATGGGGATAATGCTATCAAAGAGGAAATGAGCATCGATGACATTCCAACGGAAAATGATGGAAACTTAAAAAGCTCTAATTCACAAGAGGATAATTTGCAATCCAGCATTACAGTAGATGGGAAAGCATACAATCAAATGACAAACAAAACCATTCAAACTGCAATAGATAATGCAAATCCGGGAGATACAATTGTCATCACAGGAAAGGAATATGTTCATTGCCATTTTATAATTAATAAAAAATTAACAATCATAAGTGAAGTAGGAACTGTCATGAGCCCTTGCCCATCAAATACTGATGGATCTGGAGCGCATGGAATCTTTTATATAGGTCCCGAAGGCAGCGGCACCATTATAAAAGGATTTGTTTTGAATAACGATGTTGGCCGTGACAGTGACTATGGGATTTATATAAAGGGATCAAGGGATGTTGAAATCATCAACTGTACAATCAATCAAACTCCAACTGGCAGTGGAATAAAGGTACAGAATGCACAAAATACAAAAATTTCAAATTCAATCATTAAGGAATCCAATATCGGAATAAACTTGATCAATTCCACAAAAACCACTATTTTGAACAATGCCATTACAAATAATGGATTATATGGAATTCATATAGCTGAAAATAATCAAAACACTACAATTGATTTTAACAATATCACCTATAACAAAGGATTTGGAATAAGTGCGATTTCAGCTGATTACATTTACATAACAAACAATTTTATTGCATACAATCAAAATGACGGAAGCGGTGCAGGAGTCTATGTAAACTGCAATATCACCAAGATTGAAATTAAAGGCAATTTCTTTAAGCAAAACGGACAATATGGTGTTTTAAACGATTACCGTACAAGAAATATGGATGCAAAAAATGGAGCAGAAAAATTGGAAATTAACAATAACAACTACTTCCTAGGCCATAGCGAAAGACTTGCATACCATATTGAATATAAGAAATATTCTGGCGGAGCCTTCATTTACAATAGCGAGAACGATACCTATACTTTTGTTGGAGATGGAAATGGAGATTATGATGTTGATAAAAGTGTTGTCTATTTAGGATACGCATTTTTCGACGATGAAACAATCTGTGGAGCTACTCTCTATAAAGCTCCTAGTACCACTTGGAGTGAAGGTAACTATAAATTGCAAATCAGTGAAATCAGCCAAACTAAAAAAGGCACCTATCAAATATCCATCGTAGATAAAAATGGAAATATTGCTACAGATTTCAATTCAATATATGTAACATTTTACCTTAATAAAAACAATACATATGCAGAACCTCAAGAAGGGGACATTTATAGAATAGTATTAATGAAAAATGGTACTGCTACAGCCAGTTTTAGCGAAAAGGAATACTTGGAAAGTGGAAATGTATTAACTGCCGTCTTCCCTGGACTTTTTGATGACTATACAATTAAAGAAAAGTTATATAAAACTTTTAGCATAGAAGATTCACAAATTCCTAAAGATAGCGTTCAAACTAAGATAACCGTTTCAAATATGAACACTTATCCAAACTCTGGAGCATCATTTGTAGCAACACTAAAAGATAGCTTTGGAACTCCTTTAGCTGGAAAAAGCATCAAATTAACTGTAAATGGTAAAACATATGTAAGAACAACTGATGCAGATGGAAAAGTCAGGTTATCAATTTCATTAGCAAGCGAAAAAACTTATCATATTGCTGTAAGTTTCAATGGAGAGGATGAATACAATCAATCAAGCGCAAAAGCAAATATAGTGGTTAAAAGAACTGGACAAAAAATAATAAGCTCAAATATAGCATTTGCACCAAATAAAGCAAGTTATTATAGCATTACTTTAAAAGACTCAAACAATAAACCTATTGCAAATAAAAATGTTAAGTTCACTATCAATAAGAAAACATACACTGTTAAAACAAACAGTAAAGGAATAGCTAAAGTAAAAATCAAGCTCTCTAAGAAAAAAACCTATAAGATCACTATAAAATCAGCCCGTACAAATAAATATAAAGCTATAACAAAAACAAATAAAATCACAATCAAAGCATTGAAACAAAAAATCATTAGTTCAAATAAAGTTTATGCACCTAAAAGCGTGAATTATTACACTATAACCCTTAAAGATCAAAACAATGCGGCAATAGCGAACAAGAAAATTACCATAAAAGTAGGTACAAAGACCTATAAAAAGAAAACCAATAAAAATGGGGTAGTCAAGCTAAAAATCAAATTTTCAAAAAAGAAAACATATAAAGTGACCATAAAATCTCCAAAAACCAACCAGTACAAGGTAAAGTCAAAAACCAATAAAATCACAATCAATGCACTTAAGCAAAAAATCACAAGTGCAAATAAAAAATATTTGCCTCAATCTGGAGAATATTATAGCATAACCTTAAAGGATCAAAACAATCAGTTAATAAAAAGCAAAAAGGTTAAATTCACTATCAATAAGAAAACATACACTGTTAAAACAAACAGTAAAGGAGTGGCTAAACTAAAAATTAGTTTAACTGATGAAGGGGTCTACACTTTAAAAATCAACTCCCCGAAAACTAATCAGTACAAAGCAATCACTAAAACAAATAAAATCACAATAGAAAAAGGCACTCCTAAGTTTACAAGCTATGATAGAACTTATTCAAACAACTCCGACGGGGAATATTCCATCTATTTAAGTGATTATGCTGGAAAAGCATTGGCAAATGGGAAAATCATTTTCTCAATAAATGGAAACACCTATAATGCAAGCACTGATTCAAATGGAATTGCAAAATTTAATATCAACATTGATACAGCTGGAACTTACTCATTAGTAAGTAAATTCTTAGGGGATATAAAGAATAAAGCAATAAATAAAACCAATTCCATCACAATTAAGGAAGGGTCAAATATAATTTTTATTGACAAAAATCTTCCAAATATTGAAATCCAAAAGATTATAGATAGTGCAGAAAATGGAAATACAGTTGAATTCCTAGGAGATAGTTATGACAGCATCAGTTTAAAAATAAAAGGAGGATTAAATCTAATCACTAATAGTGGAACTCAACTAAATGGATTAAGCAAAAGTCCTGTGCTTACAATAAATGGGGATAACATTAATGTATCTAACTTCAAAATTAATCCAAATTCCCAAAGTGGAGAGTCTGAGGGAATTCTAATAAATAATTCCAATTATGTAAACATTGCAAACAATACCATTATTAACATTTTAAATTCCAATTTAATCAATGATTATAATAATGGAAGCACCATATTGCCTGGAACTGGAATAAAAGTATTGAACAGTGCAAACATTAATCTTGAAAAAAACATTATCAATTCATTTGAAAGTGGAATATACAATGAGTATTCCAGCAATATTTCAATGAAAGAAAATGAGATCAGATTAAATAACTATGGTATTAAATATGGATTTGGAAGCAAAAACAGTGAAATTTTCAACAATACCATCATTGACAATATTGGGTGGTATACAGAGGATGTTCCAGAAGGGCCAAGAGGTTATGGAATTTTCTTAAATAATTCTGCTGTGAATATTGTTATAAATCAAAATAATATCAGTAACAATTACATAGGCATTTCCGTCGATTCCAATAACAGTACTGGAATAGTGGTTACAAGCAACTTGATTGCAGACAATTCGTTGGAAGGAATAAGATTCAATGCAGGTTATGACTTGGCAGAAAACTGTATAGAACCGAATATAACAGACAATGCAATCTATAGAAATGCAGAAGGGCCAAGCATGATGATCCTTGGTGAAATGAGTGCAAACCCATTTGGAATCTATGGTCCTGGACAATGGGATGAAAGCTTAAGATTGCAAATTGGCCCTAATTGGTATGGAGTGAACAGTCTTAGGACATGGGATAATGATACTGGAATTGTAGGTGTCGGAACAATGTGTCCAAGAATTAAAACAAGTGAAATCAAATTTGAAACAATTGAAACCGAAAGCCCTGGATCTTATAAGATAAATTTCTATAAAGATGGGGAATTGGCAACTAATCTCGCTACATTTGATTTATATGCTACATTAAATAGAGGCACTGACAAACAAACAGAAGTTCATTTCAATGTAATTAATGGAACAGGCAGTTTTAGTTTTGATAAGGAAAACTATTTAGAAAACGATAACAAAATTGAAATTTCTGTAGGTTCATTAATCAATGTAGTGGATAGGCTTTATTCAGTTGTTTACACTTACAATGTTCCAGAAACTGAAATACCAGTTTAAATTAAAATAAGTTTCGAATAAATTTAAATAAAAATATTTCTTATTTTTATTTGATTTTATTCTTTTTATTTTTCTTTTTTTCCTTTTTCTATTTTTACATTATCAAATGATGATAACACATTCTATTAAAAAAAAA
>NZ_JAZKXX010000048.1:0-16053 GCF_045611865.1 Methanobrevibacter sp. | reverse complement strand
TACAGACAAACCAATCCAGAAATAATAAAGAAATTATACAAAACTAAAAAAGGAATTCTGACATTTTTAGACTTCCAAATGCAAAATTGGACACAAAAACATATAAAAATCAAATAAGCCTATAAAATTTTACAGACTCTTTTTTTTAAAAAATAAATGGGATGTTAGAATTGTGTTATGTCATCCCATGTTTCTGTCGGCTCTTTTCTACCGTTGAATATATCTAAATCAACGGATTTATTTTTAAATGCAACTATAATTGTACAAATTGCATCCCCTGTTACATTAACGGCAGTTCTAACCATATCCAATATGTGATCTATTCCCATAATGACTCCGATTGCATCTACCGGAAGGCCAACTGAATTGAACACCATTGTTAATGTAATCAGTCCCACTGATGGAACTCCTGCTGTTCCGATTGAAGCCATGACTGCAGTAAAAACTACGGTTAGAAGTGCTGTCATTCCCAAATCCATACCATATGCCTGAGCGGCAAACATGACTGCACAGCCCTGCATGATTGCTGTTCCGTCCATGTTGATTGTTGCACCCAATGGAATTGTAAATGATGAAACGTCACGTGAAACTCCAAGTTCAGAAAGCTTTTCCAGGTTCAGCGGAATTGTAGCGTTTGAAGTTGAGGATGAAAATGCGAAAAACATCACTGAGATGAATTTCTTAAAGAATTGGATTGGATTCAATCTTGTAAATATTACCAATAATGACGGATATACGACAAATGCCTGTATTGCAAGACCTAGAAGTACGCATCCTATGTACTTTGCAAGTGGAAGCAGACCACCAAAGCCCAAAGAGGCAAATGTTCTAGCCATTAAACAGAAGATACCGATTGGGGCAAATTTCATGACGATACGTGTCATTTCCATCATGATGGTGTTTGCCTGGGTGAAAAAGTCATTGACTACTTGTGTTTCTTCCCTTAATTTAGCCAATATTATACCTATAAGCAGTGCGAATATGATGACAGGCAACATGTCACCATTGGCCAGGGAGCTAAATGGATTTTCGGGGATTATGTTTAAAACAGTATCGGTTAAAGTGGCATTTGTTGTTACATTTCCCTGAGCAATGCCGATCATATTCAATCCAACACCTGGTTTGATCATGCTTGATATTAAAAGAGCAATTGAAACTGCTAGTGCAGTTGTCACAAGGTATATTAGTATTGTTCTTCCACCTATTGCACCAATCTTTTTAATGTCTGAAATGGAAGCCACTCCAACAACAATTGAAAAGAATACAAGTGGCACAACCAGCATTTTCATTAATCTGATAAATCCTGTTCCTCCAAGATAGAAAACATTGTCTATGAGTATTACATCTTTGATGAAAGGATTTGTAACATAAAAATTAAGTATCAGGCCTAATAGAAAACCCAAAACCATTCCTATTAACATCCAGTTTCCCAAACTTATTTTTTTTATTTTCGCCATCATTGCCATAGTTTATAATATATATTTAATATAATAATAAAATTATGATTTTTGAACATCATATAGGAATAACATGATTTCAATTAAAAATGCGGAACCTCAAGTGTTTTAATAACTTATTTATATTTCTAATTGACAAATAGTAATTCAAGTATTCAATTTTAATTAAAAATAAAAGGTTGTTTTTATGAAATTCAAAAGGATAATGCTGATAGCAGTAATATTGATTTTTTTAACGGCTGGCGCCGTTAGCGCAAGTGATGACAATCAAACAGATTTAACTCTTGCCAACAGTGATATTCAGGAAATGTCTGTTGATGAGGGGGTTTTGAAGGCTCCTTCAACCGATGAGGTTTTGGACATTTCCCAGGATGTTGATGTTTTGGAGGTTTCACTTAATCAAAGCGATGAGGTTTTAGGATTTTCCACATCAAGGATAAATGTCTGGTTTTCAGAAGAGCCATACATTGTTTTGGATAGGGAAAATGACTTTTGGATTTTAAACGATAATAGGGTGGAGTTTCCAAAGGAATCTGCAATCAAAATTGTTGCAAAGGACTTGAATACAGGTAAAACATATAGTGATAGCGTACCGACAGAAACAATTCATTTTGAATACGGTATGGATAACATCCATTATATGGTGTATGCGGACATGTTCAAAAAGATTCCATGGACTGCAAAACACAAATATCTTGTAAAGGTCTATTGGGTTTCTCCTGAAGGAAAAGCAAAGGGCCTTGGTAAACAGAAACTTCAGGTAAAGGTTAACACTAAAGATCTCAAAGTCTATGCAAATGACATTACCACACACCTCTACAGTGGTGAAAAGTATGGCGTTACCGTCTACAAGTCCAACGGACAGCTTGCAACCAATGTGGAAGTTGAGCTCTTTATAAATGACAAGCCGATTCAAAAAGTAAAAACCAATTCCAAGGGTGTTGCATATTTTGATATTCCACAAAAGGTAAAAACCTATAGGGTAAATGCCTATGTTTCGTCATTAAAGAGCAGCAGTGCTCTTTATAAAATCAAGGTGACTCACAGTATTGACCTTCCGAGGGTTGCAGTCAAAAAGTCCGCAAAAAGTCTGACCATTAAGGTCACACTTAAAAAAATCAAGGGCAAGATTTTGAAAGGCCAAAAGATAACCCTGAATTTCAATGGTAATAAATATGTTAAAAAAACCAATAAATATGGTGTTGCAAAATTTACCATTGTAAAGTCTGTCCTCAAAAAGCTTAAGGCAGGAAAAGCAATTAAATACAAAGCCACTTATTTAAAGGACACAGCTTCAAGGAAGGTTAAGGTTCAAAAATAATCTAATGGTAAAATAATTATTTTTACCACTCTTTTTATTTTTTTATATTATTTTTTATTTCTTTTTTCAATTTTTACTATTGAACTTCCCCGTCGTTTTAGACGACGGCGATTCGCAAACCTAAAAAAAACAATGTTTGTTTTTTTAGGAATTTTTTTTTACTGCACCGTAGTTCCTACGATTAATTGTAATCCTTTTTTTAGGATGTTAATACTGGCGTTGATGTCTCTGTCATGCTGTGTGCCACAATTTGGACATCTCCAGTTTCTTATTTTTAGTTTTTTGAGTCCTTTTATATTAATGTTTTGTTCTCCGCATTTATTGCAGATTTGTGTTGATGGAAATCTTTTAGGCACTTTAACGAATTCTACATTGTTCCATTGTGATTTGTATTCTAATTTGTCCATGAATATTCTTGGAGCGTTTAATTGTAAGTTTCGGCTTAAGTGTTTGTTCTTTTTCCAGAATATTATATTTTCGTTTTGAACAGCAATAAAAGAACAATTCTCAACTATACGCTTGGTCGCACAGTCATAATAATCATTGCGTTTGTTTACTAGTCGTGTCATCCATTTTCTGTATAGTCTTTGTGCTTCCAGGTAGCGTACTGACCCTTTTTGGTGGTGGCTCATTCTTTTTTGATATCGGATTATCATACGTGTTTCTTTTTCTAAATCAAGATTGGCTATTTCTTGTTTATTTGAAAGAACAGCTAATTTGCTACATCCGATGTCTATTCCCACCTGTTGTTTTGGTCCGCTTATTTTTTCGGGAATGCGTATGCATTCTATATTGAAAACCGCATAATACTTGTCATAGACTTTTTTAACAGTCACGTGTTTTATTTTTACAGTTGGATCATTTTTGTCTGTTCCTTTTTTTAGTAATCGTTTGTATTTTTTGGTGGTTTTGAATTTGATTATTCCTAGTTTTGCTAATCGTATTTTATCATAACCATTTTTGTCTTTTTGTATTCTGACATTGTTATTGTTGTTTATTATGCGAAATGAGTTTTTAGGATTTTTTAGAGTTTTGAATCTAGGATACTGTGATGGTAAATCATTGTTTTCATATCTTTCAAAAGCAGTAATGAGATCTATTTGAACTTGCTGGCGACTACTTGATTCGGATTCACTAAGAAACGGATTATCACTTTTTAACATGTTCAAAAGGACATTACATGATTTTTTGTTGATTATTACATAATCTTGGTATCCATGAGTAAGCAATAGTTTTTTGAAATTATTGATGAATTCCAGTTCCTTGTTCCAGATAAATCGGCAATGCCCCATATTGGAATCTATCTTAGTGAAATTAACAATCTTTTCACCAAAATCATTCTTATCCCTTTTACTTGGATAAATCCTAACCTCAAGATTCATATTAACCAATTTCATAAGAAAATAAAAAACCCCCATCAAACCTTTTACAACAATCTGAAAAAAATATTTTTTTTACTAAATTTTTCAGTTGATATAGTATAATATCATATGTAATAATATATAAAACACTCACCAAGAGCATTTGTGAAGTAATCCGGCAAAAAGTATACCTAACTAAAAACCAACATGAAAAAATAGAGAAAAATTAATTAAATCAAAAAAATAAAACCTAAAAATAACTATTTACAAAAGTACACCCCAACTGCAATTCATCCCCAACTTGCAGAAGTTGAGGTATTCTTGCAATTTTAAGATAAAATTTATAGTGCTGTTTATTTTTCAAGTGAAATTTTTTTAAAAATATTGAATGTTGTACATTAAAATTCACTTTTTTAGGAAATATGATATAATTTAGAATGTTTTAATAACCTATTTATAGCTTTATTGACAAAATATAACCCAAGTATTCAATTTTAATCAAATTTGAATATTATTCTTTGATTAATTTTAGGTTGTAGAATTATGAAATTAAAAAAGATAATGATAGTTAGCTTATTGCTGCTGGCTATCTTAACAATTGGTGCAGTCAGCGCATCTGAAGGTGCAGATACGTTGGCTGTTGGAGATGGTGCAGATGATTTGGCCGTAGATGAATCATCTGCTGAAGTATTGGCCGATGGAGATGAACTTAGTTATGAAGATATCGATATTGGTGTTGACTGTGGTCATCAATATTCGGCTTCAAATGAGGAAATGGATAATGTTATTAATGTTATGGTCCCAAAAGAATCTAACGGAACTGTTGTTATCTCAAGTGGGGATAAGATACTCATTAACAAGGATTTAAAAGATTTCTCTGATGATAGGACTTGGGATGATGAGTGGTGTGATGGATATGGTATTAATAACGCTGATTTAAATTTCTTCAATGGTCTTTCAAATGAGGATTTAGTAAAAATCTCATTTTATAGTGAAGGCAAAAACATAGCCACAAATTATTATATGGTATTTTTCGAAGATGGTAATTTCTGGTTAGATAATGCTATTTGGGTTGATTATTATGTTAACGAATGGTCACTCATGCCACTTTATGTAGATTCTAATGACAGTGTAATTTTGATAAATATAAATAATCCAGATGTTACCGGTACTTTTTATGTTTATTGTAATAATTACACATATAGATATGAAGTACGTTATGATGAGTGGGGCGGAGCAGGCCATGACTGGATATTAAGTTCCTTTGATATTAATTCACCTGGTTTATATCCTTTCACTGTAAAATATGGTGATGATGAAGCTACTAGTGAAATAATTAAAAAAGGTACTTTAAATGTAACAGAATTTAACTATGATGCTTTCAGATTACTTTCAAGGGAAAGTGAACAATCACTCATCTTATATTGTCCTGCAGGTAGTGAAGGAGCAATCATTTCAATATTCGTTAAGGATGATTGGGAAGATGAATATTCCACACAACCTACTGTAACTCATGAAATTACAAAAGGCGATGAAAATACATGGTTAAGTTGGACCTATGATGAATTCAACGCTCAAAAAGAAGAGGACTCCATCTATTATGTTATAATTAAAAAAGGAGATGAATTTATCTTTAATAATGATGAAGATGGACAGCCTCAGGAAAGTAGTTTCTGGTATGATGATGATACCGAAGAACAATTCACACTTCAAAATGCCACAATCGAAATTTCTAGAAATGATTATAGTATGGCTGGGGATAATGAAGATGATGTTGTAAAATTATGGATTCCTGAAAAAATGGACTTTTCAAAAGGAACCTTCAAAATAACTTCAGGAAAATACACATTATTCTCAAAAGAACTTTCATATAAAGAAATGGACTTCTGGGGTCAGGCAAGAGCTTATGAATTTGCTAGTCTTTCAATATATGACTTGAACTTTAAAGGATTGAAAAATGGAGATATTATAACATTTTCATTTACTAGTGACAACGGAATTGAAGTTAATGCCTCCTGCTTCTATGAAAAATATAAAGAGGATGGTGAAACCTTCGTTGTATTCTATTTTGATCAATATTATGATGCAAATATAGTTGAAGATGATGTTGCTTTACTATTATCCAATGTCCCTGCATTTGTTGATGATGAATTTGTAATAGAATTGGATATTTGCGGTGAAACTATAAAGACCCGTTGGAATATCTCTCAACTCACCAAAAATGAAAAAGGACTTTACGAATTCAGATGCAGTGACTTAGGTGTGGATAAGGTAATTAAAAATGTCGGTATAGATAATACAATTAATCCACTGGTTGATGCATGTATTCAATTCTATTCAAATGGTATACCTGATGATGATTATTATAGTGAATTTAGGGTTTGTCAAAATCCTTGGTTGGCTACTGATGAAATGATTTTAGATTGTGATGATTTAAGTATTATTTCTTTTACTAGTTTCCCTAAAAATGCTGAAAAGACTTTCTATATTCATGTTTCTAAAGATGGTGCTGCAAACAAGACTTACACTTTCAACATGGATAAATTAAGTAAATACTTCCGTCCTGCACCAGAGTGGGATGATGAAGCTCTTGATTCATATGTATTTGAGCTACCTGATTTAAAAATCGCATCTAAAGGCAAATATGATGTCACTATTGAATTTAGAGTAAATGGTGCAAAAAAATATTACGCCACTTCATTTGAAGTTGTTGACTATATAATAGAAAAACCTACCTTGGAAAATGCATTGGATGATATTAATGCACGTGTTCTTACTATTAGTTTACCTATAGATGCCACAGGTAAAGTAATCATTTATGTAAACGGAACTAAAGTGGTTGATACTACATTATCTGAAATCGGAGTTACCTATGCTGATCTAGATGGTTTCCATATTCCTTTAAATGCTTTACAAATTACTGAATCAGGTGTATATGATTTACAAGTGGATGTTATTCCGGATAAAGGTGATTCAAGAACTATAAATACTCAAATAAATGTAACTGTTTCTGAAAATTCAGTTGAATTTAAGGACATGATATATGGTATTAATAACTTAGCATTTATGAATCTTAATATGGGTTCTCCAGTTCCGGCAAACAGTAGTGTCGTCATATATTTCAACGGTACAAAAGCAGTAGTAATGAAAGTTGGAACCGGATTCTATGATGATTTAGAATTCAATAAATATTTCAAAGACGAAATAAACGCTTTAAAACCAGGTGAATATAATGTGGAAGTAAAACTTGTTAGTGCAGGTACTGAAACTTCATTAGGCAGTGGAACATTTAATGTTTTAAACAGAAATGGTACTGTTAATGTTAATGTACCTACCAAAACTATCTTGTCTACTGATAGCCTATTTGCCAAAATAACTTCACTATTAATCCCAACAAGAGGTTATGAAGGGAAAGTGCAATTGAAAGTTTACATCGACCCGTACATGGATGACATTGGTGAAATTGACTCTGAAAATTACGATTCATTCAACTATTGGGATTTAGAATATTTCTGTGATGATGCTGACGGTAAATTTAGTTTAGGTACATTGTCTGGAGGAACTCATACCATATTGGTTAGCTACTATGTTGATTTTGATGAGGTGGATTCTACATCATTTGGTTTCTTCTCAGATAAATTCACTTTAAACGTTAAGAAAACAACCACAAAAATAACTGTTAAAAGTCTTAAAACAACTTATAACAGTGGTAAATATTTGGTTGCTACTATAAAAGATTCTAGAGGAAAAGCTGTAAAAGGTGTTACTGTAACTTTCAAAACAAAAGGAGTCACTAAAAAAATCAAATCTGATAAAAATGGTCAAATTAAATTCCTTGCAAGTGATTTGAAAGCAGGTACATACTCCGCTACATTTACCTTTGCAGGAGACTCAGTGTATGAAAAATCATCTGCTTCAGTTAAATTCACAATAACTAAGGCAAGCACTGCATTAACACCAAAAGCTCCGGCATACAAGGCATCAGTAAAAACTAAAAAGTATACAGTAACTGTAAAAGCAAGCAAAAAGCCATTGAAAAAAGCAGTCCTTATCTTAAAAGTCAATGGTAAAACTTACAAGGTCAAAACCAATACTAAAGGTGTTGCAACCTTTAAAGTTACCAATTTGGCCAGAGCAGGAACTTACACAGCTACTGCCCAACTTACAGGAACTGCCAGTTATAAAGCAGCAAGCAAATCATTCAAAATTGTTGTTAAGTAGATAAATCATCTACTTAATCTTTTTTTATTTTTTTTATTCAATCCTGTTTAAATTATTTTAAACTATTTTCTATGTTTTTCCAATTCTTGTCAATGAAAATTGCCATATTGTCCATTTTTCAAGGGAAATTTTTTTATAAATATTGAATATTTTATATGAAAAACTGATTTTTTAGGAAAAATTATTACTTTTTTGAAGTTTTAATAACTTATTTATAGCTTTATTGACAAAATATAACTCAAGTATTCAATTTTAATCAAATTTGAATATTTATCTTTAATTAATTAAAGGTTGTTGAACATATGAAGTTTAAAAAACTAATGATAGTCAGTTTACTTTTACTGGCTATATTAACAATTGGAGCTGTCAGTGCTGCCGACACGGCAGATGACCTGGCAGTGAGTGATTCTGATGGAGATGCAGTTGAAGCATCTTCGGATGATGTAAAATTAGATGATACATATTTAGACGGTGAACACTATTTCATAGCTATTAATGATGATGATATCATTACTGAGGGTGGTGAAGACTATAATCCCGAAAATTGTATAGCAAGTATAGTATTGCCCGCAAATACAACAAATGGACGTTTTGTTGCTGAAAATGATGGTGAAGAAATATTTAGCTGTGGAATAGATGATGCTGTTTTAACTGATGAAAATAAGTTATTGTGCAATTTCCTTGTAAAGGATTTGGATTTGGACAAAGTTAATGATGGAGATACAATCAGATTTACATTCTATCTTGATGATGTAGAGCAGGTGCAGTATGCCATAATTGCAACAGTCGAAATTTCTGATGATGAAGATATAATAAAATTTGATACAGACCACCGTCCTCCTATGGATGTAGATTACTGGAGAGAAGATTGGCAGGGTCCTATTTACACTGACAGTGATGGGGTTATTGTAGCTGTTGATTTTAGGGAAGAGTTCCTTGATGACTTTAGGGGAAATAACATTTTAGTTTATGTAAATGGTGAACTAATAGAGAATACTTGGCAAATTGATGATTCTTATCATGATTGGACCTTAAAAGATTTGGAAATATCTGATGCAGATGATTATAGGGTAACAGTAGTATATCTAAATGAAGATTCAGATGAATTGGTGCTTTATGATGATACTATAAATGTGGTCGATTTTGGCTTTGACACATTTAGGCTACGTTTTAACTATGATGTGGAAACTGTTGATTTGTATTGTCCTGAAAATTGTGAAGGTACTGTAGTCATTACCACTAAAAGATGGTATGATGAAGATGATGTAGTAGTAAAAACAGTAACTTATGTTCTTTCAGAAGATGATGAAAACGAATGGAAAGAATGGTCAATATATCAATTAGGATTTGCATGTGATGGTAATTACCACGAATTTGAAGTAACAATTACCAACAACAATTATGAATTATTTAGTCAGGTTGTAGGTTATTCATCTGATTATGACCGTAGATTCTGGATTCCTGGTGAAGTTAATGCTGATGATGATAGTGAAATAGTACTTAGAGCATTTACTTTCCCAGAAGATGTTGATTCTGAATTCTATTTAATCCTTTCAGATGAAAATGATGATGTAGTTTGCAACATGTCATTTAACAAAATGGAGGATAAATATTGGTTTGATAACGAAGAAGACTTTAATGAACATTGGTATGGTCCAAGAACATTTATATTGAGCTTAAAAGATTTAATGGAAAAAGAAAATATTCCTATGGGCCAATACAATTTAGCACTCCACTTCACTAAAGATTATGTTCATGATGAAACTTTAGATTGCAATTTAGGCACTATTGGAATAGTTCCTTTCGTAGTTAATATTAACGATGAAGAAGAAGTGTTCACAGATATTCTCAATTACATATTTGAAATTGAAGTACCTGAGGATGCCGATGGTTTTGCAAGCGTTTATGTTGACGGTAATGTTGTCTTTGAAGATAAACCGCTTTCAAAAATTCAATACATCGACCATAATTGGAGAAACGGTCATTTCATCCGTTTAAACGATTTAAATATCACAGTTGATGGCGAATATGAAATTCAATTGAATGTCACATATAATGGCAATACAAGAATTCTCACCACCACTAAAAGAATTGAGGTGGGGGAAAATGAGGCAATTTTAAGATCAGTTGATGATTCTGATGACAGGTATGTTGAGTATTATTTAGGATATCCTGTTTCACCTGATTCAATACTTGGATTATATCTTAATGGTATTGAAGCAGCAAGCATGAGTCTTTATGGTCCTTTTGATGATGGTAATGCACCATTATATTCCTATGAACTCTTGTTCTATTTTGACAATGAATTAACCTATCCTGGTGGTGGTTTAAGAGAAGGAACCTATGATGGAATAGTTAAACTGGGCGATGCTATTATTGGCAGCGATACATTTTCAATATATGACATGTGGATTTATATCTATGAAGATGAATTTGATATGAATGATGATGTAGTAATTATAAATTTCACTGTTCCTGCGGAATTTTTCAATGAACATTGTACTTTTTATGTGTTCAGATGGAGTTATCAGGATATCGTTATTTCTTTCCCAGTAACTGAGGTAACTCATGAATGGAGAGATGACTTAAATATGTATATGTGTACATTTACTCCTGAAGAGTTGCATCTTGACGATACTGATCTTTTCAATGATTTTGATAATCTTCAATTTAGTTTTGTTTACAAAGAAGAACCTAAATATGAAGGAGAAATTGATGATGTTGATGTAGGATTTGAACTTGAACGTCAAAGTTTCTGGAAATTATATACAAGTGAAGACCTTGCAAAATTCGGCTATTATGATGATGAAAGTCCTCTATACATTAAACCGAATGCTATCGTTCTTGATGGGGATGAACTGTACAATGAATCAACTTGGGTTGCCAGATTATACATTGAGGAATATACTGCTAGTGGAAACATTGTAATGACAATAAGTGGTAGTGATGTTGAATTATTCAATATCGATGTCGACGATGCTGATTTAGGTGATACTCATGATGGAATTTATGGATTCAATGTATGTCTAAATGAAGTGGACTTTTCAGCTGTTCAGGATAAGGATGTACTTGAATTAACTTTCAATGACGATAATGGTGATGTATATACCAAATTTATCATTGCTCAACGTACAGATTCATTCATAAAATTGTATGATATTGGTGACGAAGGTATAGAAGATTATCCACCTGGATTCACTGCTTTCTATCGTAACTTAACCAATGGAGATTATGGTGCAGCGATGGGTTGGAATGGTAATGGTCATTTCATTACTGTATATACTCCAACTACCCTTGAGGATAATGATTTAAACATTTCCATTACCTATGATGACGGATCATTCACCAAAGAATTGTCACTCAGTGACTTGTTATGTGAATTCCAATATTATGTTGGAGATTATCTTTATTCATATGCAATTACAGATGAATTAAGAAACATGCCTGACGGAAACTATACAGTTGTATTTTACTTTAAAGACCAAGTAATAACTCAAAAACGTTGCAAAGAGGGAGATTATGTATATAAAATACTCACTCCTGATGATTTTGCTGATCAATTTGACATTGATGTTAAAGACAAACTATATGATGCAAATGATGTTGTCTTAAGCATCCTTGCTACCGATTATACAAATAGAATGGCTATTAACTTTGACCTTGGTATAGGATACTTTAGCGTATATGTAAACGGCACCAGACTTGAAAATCTTGGAAGATTGATGAATTGTATGGAATATGAAATTGATGATTATGGTGAACCAACTGGTAATATGATACCTTCCGATGTAAATGCAACAGAACTTGAACTGTTCTATTTATGTACTGATGAGGTAGGATGTCCTGAATTATACCTATCATTAGCTGATTTAGGTATTACTGAAGCAGGTACATACAATATTAGAGTTACCCATTTCCCTAGTGTTAAAGGTGGTTTAGATGATCATCATGAAAACAGGGAATATGCTGCTGAATTTTTCTACATCACTGAAACAGAATTAATCAATAAGGATGTTGTTTTAACAAGTCATCTTGCATTCATTGATATTGATGCTGTTGACAGTGATATTGTAATTACCTTAACCGATGAAGAGGCACAACCAATTGCAAATGCTACAATCAGCTATTCAATTAATGGCATTGTTCAAATTGGTGCAATTACCGATGAAAACGGTAAAATCAGTGTTGCAGCTCCTGAAGGAGATGTTATAGTTACTGCATCCTATGCTAATGCAGAAGAATCAGCTACCCTTTACTTCCCTGTTTCAACTGAAATGGTTGTTACCAATGTAGGAAATGCTGTAATCATTACTTTAATCGATGCATCAGGCAACAAATTGGCCGGTGAAGCTATAACCTACATAATCAACAAGGGTGAAGAACAATCAGCAACCATTGGTGATAATGGTCAGGTTATTGTCGGTTCATTTAAAGGATTAACCAATGTGATAGGTAACTATGCAGGTTCTGCTTTATTTAAAGCTTCAACTGCAAACGCAACTCTTGACTTGCCTGAAATTACACAAAATACAACTTTAAGTATTTCTGAAGGTAATCACAGTGCTATCATAGTCTTAGTAAGTGGTGAAACTCCTGTTGCAGGTGCTAACGTTACCTATACTATAAACAGTGTTGCTGCTAGCGGTTTAACTGACCAACAAGGTATCCTTACTATCGGTGATTTAAACGGTGAAATTGCTATTGCTGCAAGTTTTGCTGGTGATGAAATCTATAATCCAAGTGTTGCATCCGCTACATTTAATTTCACTGAAATCGATGATGGCAACTCAACTCCTGAAAATACTACAGTTGTACCTGTAGATACTATTCTTAGTGCAACTTCTCCATTTACCAAGACCTACACTTATAATGATGTATTGGTTGTAGTTCTTAAGGATGTAAATGGAACTCCAATTTCAGGTGCTAAAATAACCATTAAAATTGGTAAAACCACATATAATGTTTATACCAATGACAAAGGTAAAGCATCATGCAATGTTAATGTAGCTCCTAATAAATATACTGCTGCAATTTCATATGCAGGTAATGCAACTTATGCTAAATCTTCAGCTACCTCTGCGGTGACTGTATATAAAGCAGCTTCAGCATTCAAAGCTAAATCCAAAGCATTTAAAGCAGCTACAAAAACCAAAAAATATGCTGTTGTATTAAAAGCTAACGGTAAAGCAGTTAAGAATGCTAATGTTGTCCTTAAAATTGGTTCTAAAAAATATAAGGCAATTACCAACACTAAAGGTAAAGCAGTCTTTAAAATAACTAAATTAACCAAAAAAGGTCAATTTACCTCTAAAATTAAATTTGCAGGTAACAGTTACTTTAAAGGCACAAGTAAAGCAGTAAAAATAACTATTAAATAAGTGATTTATTTCACTTATTTTATTTTCTTTTTTTTAATAATTCCGTTTAAATTATTTTAAAGCATTCTATTTATTTATCCAAGTAGGGTCTATAAAATTTGTTTTGTTGTCTATTTTTTAACTGAAATTTTTTTATAAATAATGAATATTGTATACTAAAGATTAGTTTTTTAAGAGAAGTTATTATGGTTTGTAAGGTTTTAATAAATTATTTATAACTTTATAGACAGAATATCATTCAAGTATTCAATTTTAATTGGATTTGAATATTAATCTTTAATTTAATCAAAGGTTGTTAAACATATGAAATTAAAAAAGGTAATGATGGTCAGTTTAATATTGCTGGCCATATTAACAATTGGAGCTGTCAGCGCTTCTGACGTGGCAGATAATCTGGCAGTAAGTGATTCGTCTCAAGATGCAGTTGATGCGTCTTTTTATGATGAGAAATTAAGTGATGATGTCGATGTATTCTATGTTCATTCAGATGAAGAAATTAGATTGGATGGTGATGAAGAGTATAATAGAACAATGGATTTTGGAGGAGTAGGATTACCATATGATACCCATTCAGGGGCTATGGTTGTCAGTGTTAAAGATAAGGTTTTATGCTACATTCCAGTTAACAGGGCTGATGAAAGGCATTGGTTTGTAAACGAGGAAAATCATTTCCTTCATGGATCCCTATGGTTGAGTGACATAAATTTCACAGGAGTATGTGATGGTGATATACTAAAATTCTCCTACACCTTAGATGACAGGCACACTCAATATCATATAATAACCATGAACGATAACACATTCTCTCTTGAACACACTCCTGAAGGCTATTATGGCATTCATGTTGATGATAATTTTATTTTTAACACTAAAAATGATGTAATTGCTGAAATAACATTACCATACGCAAGCCAAGGCACTTTTGTCATCTATCAGTGGGGCCATAGAATATATCAAAATACCATTGGTGTTGGAGACGGATGGTATAGTGAAACAAATGGAAATTTAAAATGCATTGTATATGATGACGGTTTAGGTTACAATTTCGATGAAAACAAATCTTTCGGTTATCAAGAGCAGTCATATCAATTTCTTTCATTTGTTTTCCTTGATGGTCAGGGCAATGAAGTTGAGGAGTATACTGTTGCCTTAAGATTAATTGATGAAGATGAATCATGGTATGAGGATTTAGGCCCTAAAACTCCTTTAGTCTTCAATAGAAACGCAATCAGCACTGTCGGTGATTCCAAGTATAACTCTTCAACATGTGTTTTCGGAATAATCGACGATGAATATATTATTGGAAGAATTGTTTTTTCAACAAGTGATGGGAAAATTTTAATAAATGAATCCGTTCCAAAAAAATCCAAAAAATGGGGCATAATCGGTTGGGATGGAGCTTCTATTTACAGAATTTATTTGGATAGTTTGGATGTTTCAGACTTTAAAAATGGAGATACCTTTAAATTAGAATTTTATAAGGATGATGATACAGAAAGACCAATGTATTCACGTTCTTTAAGTGTTGAATTAAATAATGGATCTATGATATTCACAGATATTAATGGCGGAAAAATTAATGCACATGTTTATTTCAATTATGATGTAGATTTCGTTTATCCACAAACATCTACATTGCAAGTAGGTCTTTTTGACGAAATTGGAAATCCTATTTCAGGAGAAATTGTCCAGATTACTTTTGGAAAAAAAGTATATGAGAGAAAAACTAACAGCAAAGGAATTGCCACACTTTCACTTAGTCTTGATCCTGGTTATTATGATGCATATGTTGACTATCCGGAAAATGATGTTTATTTTGGTTCTGGTGATTCTTTCACTGATATTCTAGTATCAAAAGCTACTCCTAAAATAACTGCTAGTTCCAAGACATTTAGTGTGAAAACCAAAACCAAAAGTTATGCAATTGTTTTAAAAGACAGTAAAGGCAAGGCAATTAAAAAGGTTAGTGTGACTATTAAGGTTAACGGTAAAACATACAAAGCAACTACTACCAGTGCTGGTAAAGCTACTTTTAAAATTACCAAATTAACCAAAAAAGGCAAATTCACTGCTACAATTAAATTTGCAGGTAATAAATACTTTAAAGCTATTAAAAAATCTGTTAAAATAATAACTAAATAAGTAAAGGTTAAAACCTTTACACTTCTTTTTTTGAGTCTGTAAAATTTTATAGGCTTATTTGATTTTTATATGTTTTTGTGTCCAATTTTGCATTTGGAAGTCTAAAAATGTCAGAATTCCTTTTTTAGTTTTGTATAATTTCTTTATTATTTCTGGATTGGTTTGTCTGTAGT
>NZ_JAZKXX010000047.1:0-1687 GCF_045611865.1 Methanobrevibacter sp. | reverse complement strand
TGTTTGGGCAATGTATCGTTCTAAGATAGGTCTGGTCTCTCTCAAAAATGTAAAGAAGCAATTAGGTGATATTTTCGGATTTGTGAGTAAGGTTCAGGACGACTATGAACTGAAGGACAAGGATGAAATCCTTAAAGTAATATGTGGAGGAAATAGATACTGTAAAGTTGTAAAAGGTTTCCTGGAGGAAATCTCCTCGCGGTTTGATGTGGCGAAAATGAACAGGACACATCGGGCTGCACTTTGCTATAAGTTTATGAAAGAATGTAATCTCGAATATCTTGGCAGTAAATTCAAGCGTAATGGCCAACCGTATCGTCAAGAGCAATTCAGAGATTTGTGCTTGCGATACTGGGGAATAGAAGAGAAGAACACTCTGAGGCCGAACAAATGCCAGCATCTTATGGAGGAGTTCAGTTCATACTTATTAGACAAGGAGGTTTGGGGACCAATGAGTAAAAACCCCTAATTCCCCTAATATTCCCCTGATATTTCCCTTTATAATTCCCTTTTGATATTTTTTATCACTATTTGTCAATTAGTTAAATAATTATTTTACACCCTGTGCAAACAAAAGTTGCACAGGTTTTTTTGTTTCCGCACTTTTGTATCGCTTTGCACTTGGTGCGGATTCACACACTTTTTTGTATATATCCATACCACAGTTGTGAAGAAGGAGTTTGCTGAAAATCCTGAAAAGAGTAGGTATAAACTAAAACTAATAATGTTATATGACACTTTACAGATTAACATTCAAAGGACAGTCGTCAGGAATCCCTCGAGGATTTGAAATGCAAGTCGCATCTGTTTGTACCCCTGAACCTAATTCCCGTGAAATTCATGAAGCCATTGTTCGTAATGGATTTGGCGAAGATGTCGCACGTCGTTTAGAGTCTTCAGGAAACTGGTATGTGCAAAAGATTCACTAACCTTTTTAAATAGCATCTAAAATGGATATCTGGCAATTTTTATTTGGTTGGATGGACGATTTTCTTGACAACCTACCCAAGCGATTCGGATGTGCTATTTTTTCCTTAATAATCGTAGAGATTATGGCTGTGCTTTGGTTTCTCGTTGCTTTATTCTCAGCAAGAGGAAGAGACAAAGTATGGGAATGGACAAATAGTGTTATAGAGTGGCTGAATGAAAAATTTGATTAAGTCAGACTGCTTGAACTACTCCATCCTCGTGTAACTGCACGAGGATGTTTTTTACACTGAAAAAAATAAAAATATAATATTATGACACGATTTGAATCTGATGTTTTTGATTTTGTAGAATCAACCTTAGGTATGGATGCTGCGATAAAAAATTACCGTTTCTGGGCAAATGTGGCGTTGAGATTTAGGTATATGAGGTATATTGCCACACTTCCTATTGAATTTGTAAAACTCTTCTGGAGAAACTTAAAAGAAAAAGGGGTGATTTAAAAATCCCCCTTACTTTCTCTGAAAAACAAACGGAAATTAAATAGTTAATAAATAGAACCCACCAAACCAATTTCAACGTATGAAAGAAATTCAGAAACGGATGAATGTTGAACAATTCAAAAAGACATCATCAAAACCAATAAAACTATTAACAAAAAGGGAATATTATGATAACATTTATTTGGAATCAATGAAAGATTATTTCGGCGATGATGTTCCAAATTGTGTGTATGAAGCAATTGAATCAGGAAAGCATA
>NZ_JAZKXX010000046.1:0-13720 GCF_045611865.1 Methanobrevibacter sp. | reverse complement strand
CACCTTACCAGCAAACATGGTTGGACCAGTATGTGACATGTGTTCCGCAGTAACCGCAATCACCTACGCAGGTATCTTAGCATACAGAGACACCGTAACACAAATCTTAGGTGCACCTGCAGGATTCGCACAAAGCATGGCATTTGAATCATTGACCAATGTTACCAAATTAATGCAAGACGAAGGTATCGACAAAATTGATGATGCTCTAAACCCTGCTGCATTATTAGGTACCGCAGACTCAATGAACTTCGGTTCCCTATCAGAACTCGTACCTACCATGCTAGATTACTTAGGTAAAGAAGAATAAGTTAAAAATGTTGGATTAACTTCCAACAATTAATTTAACTTATTTTTTAATTGTTATGAAAAATAGCCATTAAAAAATAAGTTAGGTTTAAAGACAAATATTATTATACAAGTTGGTGTAAAATTGATTGATAAAATTTTAAATAAAGCAAGACAAGGACAAGAATTAAGTGATGAGGAATTTTTAGAATTGTTAAATATCGAAAACGATGAAGATTTAGAAAAATTGTTTAAGATAGCTTGTGAAATAAGAGACAATCAATCAAAGGTAATCAAATTAACATCCACAGTTCATCTCACCAACAAATGTCAAATCCAACCTAGATGCGAATATTGTGGATTTGCAGAAGAAACATCTGAAAAAGGATATTATAATGCATTTTACAAATCTGATGATGAAATATTAACTGCTGTAAAGTCCATTCAGGAAGCACACATTCCTCGTGTGAGCTGTTCTGGAGGATATGGTTATAAAGGAAAACAAGCAGTGAATGCATGTAGAATCGTAAAAGGATACTCAGATTTAGAAATTCTTGTAAATGTTGGTGGAGACTTAACCAAGAAATCCGTTGAAGATTTGGCTAAATTAGGTGCCGATACAATTTGTTGCAATCTAGAAACAATAAACGAAGAGATATTCTATCAAAGAAAACCTGGAGACTCCTTAGATCAAAGAATACTTACATGTAAAAGAGTAAGTGATGCTGGAATAGGTTTATCTTCAGGATTACTTTTAGGCCTTGGTGAAAGCAAAGAAGATAGAATAAAACATTTACGTTACTTATCTAATTTTAAAACTTTAGAAGAAATTCCAATAATGGGATTCAACCCATATGAAGGTACCCCAATGGCAGATCATCCGGCATTTCCATTAAAAGAACAATTGAAAATGGTTGCAGTTACAAGAATAATGTATCCTGAAATTACCATTACAATGCCGACCCCTACAGTAGGTCCTGAAAATGTGGAATTTTCACTAAAAGCCGGTGCAAATAATTTGGCCACTGTAATAGCTGACAATTACCCTCATGAAGTCAAGGGAGTAGGTTCTCCAAATTACGGTAATTATACAGAAGTGGTTAATGTTATTGAAAAATTAGATTTGATACCTCAAACTATTTAATCTCTTTTTTTAAGATATGATAATATGGCATTTGAAAAGATGATTCAAAATGCATTTGAGCAATCTAGAAATAACACTAGATTCGGAGATACTCTTGAAGAGTTACATGAACTTCAAGAATATATCAAAAATGCACAAAAGATATACATACCAAACAAAAATGGAATTAAAGTAGAAGTATTGAATAATGTTTTGAAAAGTTATGGACTGCCTGAAGCTAAAATACTTCAAATCGATACTAATACTGCAGATACCAGCAGAATTCCAGCTCTTGCAAAAGCATATATGGCGCTTGATCAAAGTGACTGTGATTTGATAATAGCCAGAGGCCGTTTGGGAATTCCAGGTTCTGGTTCACTACTGATTTTTATTGATAATAAAGGAAGAATATTGACAGCAGGAACTTCTCCTTCACATTTAATTCATCAAAAATCAATTGAAGAAGCGGTTTATGATGAGGCCTGTGAAGCTCTTGAAAAGATTGGTTTCGAGAAGGTTGAACAATGAATGTTGATACAGGAATAACCTCTGAAGTATTTACAATTAAATCTGAAACTAAATTGATTGATATTTTCAATGATATCATTTCAATTAAAGCAGATGCCGTTTTTGATTATATTGAAAGCTTAAACATTGACATTAAGAGCAAAATAGTTGTTATTGGAACATATTTCACCGGTGTTGGAATCGTTAAAAGATTAAGTGAAAAATACGAAAGCATCACACTGATAGATATCTACCCTCATCTTGAGGATATGTTGCATACTTCCCTGGGCGGAGAGTTGAAAAATAAAGTCAGTTTTTCATCCGACCTAGATTTAATCTATTCCGGCGATGTCGTCATTGATACAACTGGTTTTGGCGGAATCAATGTTGAGCAATCATCAAAATTTGATGTTGAAGCATTCATAATAGAAGATCCTGTAGCTGAAGACAATGACAGACTTTTAGCTGAAAAGAACAATATCCATGAAAGGTTGGATGCCGCCAAATCCCAAAATAAGGCAATTATAAAAACCAAAGGAATCAATACCAAAACCTCCGGGACAATGACATTGACCATAGGCGTTTTGACCAATTTATTGAATGAATTTCAAAAAAGGGAAGGTGTGCTTTACTGTGCCTGCGAGATGGGATTTCTTGAAGAGGTTATATTTAAGGAAAAGGACGTTGCAAAGTTTATTGAACTTGCCGATGTGAATGCATTCAAGGTATCAACCATTGACCCATTCAGTTTAGACGACATGATTAAAGAAGAGATTAGTAAAATAAATACTGAAATGATTTAAATGAAACTCAAAGAGATTATAAACTTTATAGATGAAAGGATACCTAAATCCCTGGCGCTGAAAAATGATGAAGTAGGATTTAGAAAAAATTATGATTTGAATCAGGAAATCACCTCAATTAAAGTTTATATGGATTTGCTGCCCGAAGATGATTCAGACACACAAAATACTTTAATAATAACACACCACCCCCCATTATTTTCCCCAAATACACCCACCTACACCATACACTCAAATTGGGACATAATTGACGGGGGCGCAAATGAAGCTCTAGCTGATGCACTGGATTTGGAAGTCATCGATTATTTTGATGACAATACACATATTGGAAGAATCTGTAAGGCAGATTCTGAATTTTGTGAGGTTAAAAAAACCATTTTGGATAATTTTAGCAATGTGCGAATTGTTAATGATTTAAAAGATGATGTATACATACAAAATGTTGGAATCATATCAGGTTTTGGCCTTAAGAATACTGACTATATTGCATTGGCCAAAAGCAAAAGATTGGACATTCTAATTTCTGGTGATTTAACTCAAGAAAGTGCAATTCTTGCAAAATATTTAGGAATAACATTAATTGACCTGAACCATCATGAAAGTGAAGTTCCAGGATTATATGCCCTTAAAAACTTTTTAAAAGAACTCGACATTGACATAGAAGTAATTGACAAAAAACCTATAGATGAACTAAAGTGATAATATGGCAAATGATGAAATTCAAAAGATGGAAGACAGACAAGTACCTAAAGGAAGAATAGATTTAATCGGCTGTGGAAGATTAGGTTTAAGAATTGCAATAAACTTAATGCAGGTACACAGAGGAGGACCTAAAACAATAGGTGCTTTCGATGGTCAAAAGATAGATGGTGGAGATGTGATTTTTACACTTCTAGGAGCTGAAGTCGGAGCATCCAAACCTGACTTTGTAAAACAGCTTTGCACCCATAAAGAAGAATTCAGAAACATCATAAGCTATCCGGAGTACATTACTGAAGATAATATTGACTTGATTGAAGGTGATGTGGTAATCATTGTTATTGCTGGTGGAAATACAATCCCAACTGCAGCCAAAATAATCAAACATGCACACAAAAGAGGAGCAAAAACAATTGGAACAGCAGGAATATTCGGATTTGGAAATGAAAACATTGAAATCAAAGACATATCTGAGTATGACGATTCAAACCCTGCCGTTGAAGAGTTAAGAGCTCAAGGAATCACTGAAAATCATTTAGTTTTAACAACAAATAAATTAATTAGGGATAATGAACCTGTAACTCCATATACATTGGATGAGGTTTCAAACACAATTACAATGAATGCTTTGAAGTTATTGAGAGATCAAAATGATAAAAATAGCAACAGCTGAATGTTTTACACATGGAAAGATTGGAAGGGAACTGCATGCGCTAGCCCAGAATTATGAAGGCAGTTTCGGAAGAGATTACATTGACAATCCTAAGGATTATGGTGATTTTGACTATGATGAGCTTAGTGTAACCTGCAGTTTATTTATTCCAACAATCGAAGCTGTTGAAAAGATTTTAAATGTCGAAAATCCTCCCAAACCAAATGAGCTTATCAAAGGGATTAAAGTTTATGATGAAGAGGGAGATAAAAAAGTAAGTGAGATTATGGCTCAGGCAGTAAAAGCTTTAAGTGATTGTGATATAGCAATTGGAACTACTGCCGGTGTTGGTCGTGGCGGAATCTGCATAATCAGTGATGAATATGAAATAATAGCTACTACAGATGTCTATGCGGATTTGCGTGACAATGACAGCGAAGTTTTATATCAAAGATCCCAATCCGGGATAAAAAAAGCATTAAAAATAGTCTTATTACTTTTGAACGGTAAAATAAGTGACATTAAGTCTTTAGAAAATGTTAAAATAATTAAAAAATGAACTTATAATCTTTCAAGTTCATTTAGAATATATTTTTTTAATACATCCACTGCTTTTTCGCCGTCTTCATCCAATCTGACTGCATCAAGAGGGTTTAAATCGTAAGTTTTTACAACAGCATCGGCTGAAATGTTTTTAATGGCATCAATATCCTTTTCTTTTAAAATAACAGATGCGCAATCATCTCCACAACCGGTTATGGTAACTATTTTTGCATCATCCAATATTGGTGAGCAATTGTTGGGCTGGGCCGAATATTCAGTAATGCATGCCGCTACAATATTTTCATTTTCCAATGCCAATTCTACAGTGGCAGCTCTTACAACCAAACCTAGTGGACTTAATCCACTGCATGAAACTAAAGCTATTTTGTCATCCATCTTATCGCCTCTTCATTCGTTCATATCGTTTTTTAACTTTATCATAACCTCGTTTGTAAAATGGACATCTCAAAAGACAATCGTTGCATCCTTCCCTGTGAGCTGTGCAAAGTTTTCTTTGGAACTTTCCATCCTCATCAAAGGCATTTTCAGGACATCTCTCAATGCAAACCCCACATGTTGAGCAGAAATCCTCAACCCAAAGCATGTCGTTTTCGCTTTTAAATGGCAAATTCTCAATTGATGTGTAAATCATGAAAAAACCTGTACTGATTCCATCTTTAAAAAGGCACATGTTGCTTCTTGTAATAACACAATCCAAAGACTGCATTGCTACCGCCCTCATGCTTAAATCATCTGCTAAAGGATGTATCAAATCCGCTTTAAAACCTTTTTTGCGTAAAAAATCAGCAAATTCATATACGTGAACACCATATTCTTGAAATTCTTCATCCATTAGCTTGCATTTTTCTTTTGATTGTTCCATTCTAATTAAATCATCACCCATCATGAATTTGAAAATTATTACATTGTCAAAATCTATGTTGAATTCATTTTTAAAGTCATTGGAGAGTTTTGAATAGCTCAATGATGAGAAATTATATTTTAAAGCCAATTCTGTTAACTCTTCGAGTACTTCAGGTGATGCATTGGTTTTTGGGTTTTTTGGATTTTCAATTTTATAAAAATTAGGAAGAGGTTTGTGGTATCTAAACCCCTCAAAAATCACGTCGATCATTTTCTTAAAGCTTCAACAGCTTTTGGGAATTCCTCACAAAAGACTTTGATTTCTTCTGTTGGAATTGAGAAACTAATACGCAAGTATCTGTCTCCAAAGTCTTCGGAAGTGTATTCCCCTTCTCTTGTGAATAGTTTTTTCTCAATTAAGTAATTGGACATTGCCTTTGGATTTATTCCTGCACCTGACAGGTCAATTACCATCATGTTTGCATCTGACGGATAAACCGGCAGGAATACTCCTTCAATCGGTTCAATCATTTCAGCAATCAATCTTTGATTTTCAAAACAGATTTGTCTCATGTCTTCAAACCATTCTCCTTTTGATTTGAGTCCTGCTATGGCACCATATTGTGAAATGATGTTTACGCCCAAATCATTGATAACTGCGTTTTTAATAGCATCAATGATTGGTTTTGAAGAGATTACTCCACCTATTCTCAAACCTGCCATTCCAAATATTTTTGAAAAGCTGTAAATGGTTAATGTTTGGCCAGGAGCATAGTTTTCTACAAGATAATGGTCTCTTGCAAAGTCTTTGTATGTAATGTCATGTAATAAGTATAAATCATTTTCTTTTGCGATTTGGGCAAATTCCTTAAGCTCTTCTTCAGTGTATGATGAACCAAGTGGGTTTAAAGGGTCAATTAAAATAACCATACGAGTGTTTTCATCCATGTTTTCACGTAGTAAATCAGGAGTTAACTTATAGTTATTTTCCTCAAAGTAAATTGGCACATATCTTACTTCACCTGCAAATCTGTTTGCAAAGTCTCCGATGATGAAATATCCTGGATCTGACAATACAACATTGTCCTCAGGCTCAAGAAGTGCTTGCATACATAAATATAATGATTCTGTTGCGCCGGAAGTCAATAATACTTCCAAGTCTTTGAAATCCAAATCGTCTAAAATTAATTGTTTAAGTTCTGAGAAACCTTCAGGGGCCGGATATTTGCAGTATGTCTTTTCCTTAATAGCTTCAATCATAGCATTGGCTATTGTATCGTCGTGTAGATGGTTTGTGTTCTGTCCCATCCAAATCATGTCTTTGTCCATGTACATGTCTTCGAAAAAGTCATTTGCACATTCATAACCTTCCGGAGGCACCCTTTCAGTTTTTTGAAACTTCTTTTTAGGGTTTTTAATATCAAAATCCTTGTCTCTCATATTATCACTCAAACAATTCCAAAAATAATATTTATTATAAGTTATTAATAAAATTAACTTAAATAATTCCAATTGAAGCGATGGAAAATATGGCCTGCTTACCTTCGGCTATACTTCTGTGGCGTTTTAGGGTGGCGATTCTTTGATTAACTTCTTCACCACGTTCAAGCTGAATTATAACTTTGCTCCAATATTGTAAAATAGTTCCACCAACTGCCTTAATATCATTGTTTCCCTCATCATCAAAGGCATTGTAGATTTGATTTGTTAGGATAACCGCAATATCATATTGCCTTGCTATTTTAGATAATATTCCCATCTGTTTACCCAATTCCTTATTTAATCTGGATGATTTCATGTCATCCACCCTGTATAGGGCGACTGCCGAATCGAGAACAATCAAATCAACATCTTCATGGTTTCTTCTAAGCCATACATCAATTGATTTTAAGGTTTCGTCTTGTTCTGAAAAGCTGGTTGGTTCAAAAACAATAATGTTATTAGCTGCACTTGAAAAATCAGGTCCTGCAATTTGTTTGATTCTGTCAATTGATATTCCGCCTTCTGTGTCTATGTAGATTACCTTTTTACTGGTTTTTGCAACATTAACGGCTAAAGTTAATGTTATATTACTTTTACCAGAACTAGGCGGACCGAATATCTGGGTTATGACACCCTTTTCAAAACCTCCACCCAACATTGCATCAAGTGAGGAATTTGAAGGGATTTTATGATTATCTTCAAAGTTAGCCAATACTTTCATGAATAAATATTGGTCTTTATATGTTATAATATTAATCTTTGACCTAATTTAAAAAAAAATAAAAAATAGAATAATGGTTATTTAAACCCCTTATTTTTAATTTCAAGAATTTTTCCAATAGGAATATTGGTTTTACTTGCAATCTCTTCAGGAGACATAGAATCCAAAAGTTTGGAAATGATATCACTCATACCCTTTTCCATACCTTCTTTTCTACCTTTTTTAATTCCAGATTCCTCTGCACGACAAATCATGCCATCAATACGTGCATTAACGATGTCTTTTTCTAAATCTACAACTTCTTGTGCTGACATATCTAAACCTTCTATTACTTTTTTCTTATTTTCCTCTTTTGAAACAAACTTTCCAGCCCATAATACCAAAGAGGTTCTAAAAAATCACCTAATTCCTCATCAACGATTATTTGATTGTAGATATCGACTAATTCGACGACAATATCTTCAATTTCACGATCACACCTATATTTAGGCACCCATACCAAGTCCAAAATATCAAAGACATTGATTTCGTCGTTAATATGTATTTTGTACTTGATATTATTAAGGGTTACGGATTCTTCAATTTCTTGAGTGTTGACCCATACTGGATTGTAGAATGATGTGAGACTTGCAAATTTGATTGTCTTTTTGGGTATTTCACCAGTATTGAATATGAATGGATGAATAAGTCTTCCAGAAGCAAGAGACAATGACGTTAAGTATTGAAAATCCCTACCCAAGAGATAATCAGACATGACTGAATGATGTTCCACATGAACCAACTCACCATTAGCCCTTAAACTAACATTATCCAATTGCAAATCTTTATAATAATTTGAAAGAAATCTGCTGTGAAATGGCCCCACAATATCGCCAAATTTCGTTACAAACTCCATAAATTCATTTGTTTCAACAAGACATAAGTTAAAAATTATATCTTCAGTATTATTCTTGTTTGGAAGTGTTTTATCAACGACTTTTATCGACATTTTTAAACACCACACTAAATGATTTTAAACAAAATAATATTGGATAAAATTACATATAAATCTTTCTTTTTTGAAACAAAACCCAATTAAAGTAAATATTGCCATTATAAAGAAAAATTATGCATTAATTTCAATATTACAATAACCTCATAATTTTTAAATATCAATATTTCTCAGAACCTGATTCAAAATTTTTAATAACGATTAAATCAATATTATCAATTAACTATAAGGAGTTTTTAAAATGAACAAAAAAATAATTACCCTACTGATTATTCTATTATTTTCAGTCAGCATGGTTAGTGCAGAAGATAACGCCACAGAAGAAGTGGCAGTTGATGATGCTGCCAACTACATCATGCCCGTCTCAATAAGTCAAAACGGCATTAAATTCAGTGATGGTTTTACCGGGTTTTCCTTGGATGGTAGTGATTTGACTACAAACGATGGATTTACACAAGAGCCTACCGGCAATGATAATTTTGAAAACTACATCAAACTAGCCATAATTGAATGTTATAAACAGTCAAGAGAAAATGATATTGGAAAAATTATCGCCAGCTTTTGTGATGGAAGCTATAAAAACAGCAATGATGAAGTGATTACTGCAGTTTTAGAATCCAGCGATCAAATTAAAGATACTGCTGTTGTCGAGCTTAATGATGGTAGCAAAGCAACATTTGATTTTGAACTTCTTAAATCTGCAGAGGATAAATCCGACTGTCTTGCATATACAGTTTCAATTCAGCAAGCTCCTCAAGATAGCACATTAGGCGCGAGCAATAGTGACGTGCAAGAAGAAGATGTGAGTGCTTCTGGAGATAGCGATGTTCAAAAAGAAGATGCAAGCGTTGCTGAAGACGCTCAAGGCGCATCTGAAGATAATAATACTTCAAAAGAAGGTGAACCTGCTGCATCTGGAGAAAGCGAAACTGAACCACAAGACAACAACACACAGGTAAATGAAACCAATAACACAATTGTCAATAAAACAAATACTGTCATTATCCATGAGAAAAACACAACAATCATTACTAAAAATAATGTGAAAAACGACACTCCTGAAGATACCATTCTTAAGACTGCAGGAAATCCATTATTCCTCTTAGTGGTTGTAATTATACTTATTGCAGTTGTCGTGTTTGTAAAATACAGAAAAGGTTAATCTTTAATCTTTTCTTATTTTCTTATTATTCTAGGTTTTTTTGTTGTGAGATTTATTACACTGGATGCTTTTTTTGAATTTAACTTTCCCACATCAATGACCAAATCAACGTCCCTTTCAAGCTGTTCTAAAATCTCTTTGGGGGTGGGCAGAACTTCTTCATCTGAAATATTGGCGCTGGTTGTTGTTATTGGAAAAATTCTTGATAGGCTGCAAGCCAATTTATTATCTGGAACTCTGACGCCCACATAATCAGACCCCCCGGTAATGGATCTTGGAACTATTTTCCTTTTGTTTAAAATGAATGTGTAAGGTCCTGGAAGAAAATTATTTAGTATCTCCTTTTGGTCCCGTGACACCTTTGCAACCAAATCGATTGTTTTGACATCACCTACAAGTATTGACAATGGCTTAAGCAAACTTCTTTTTTTAATTTCGAAGACTTTTTTAACAGCTTTATTATCAAATATATTGGCTCCAAGACCATATACTGTATCAGTTGGATATAATACTATCCCCCCATTAGCCAATACATTAACAGCTTCATTAATGATTTTTTCATCGACATTATCAAAACTAGTTTTCAATATTTTCATTTTAAATTACCTTAACAATTATATTATATAAAATCTTTAATATAATTATGCTTCAAAGTTTAAGACCATTATTAACAAAAATTTTAAATCCAATCGCTCGAAATTTAAACATAAATCCGAATATCGTTACAGTAATATCCCCATTTGTTGCTGTTCTTGCAGCTTATGGGTTTGCAAATAAGTTACTGATTCTGGGTTGTTTTGCAATCCTTATGTCAGGACTTCTGGATGTTATTGACGGTGCCGTTGCAAGATATCACGGAAGATCTTCAAAGTTCGGCGCATTCCTTGATTCAACAATGGACCGGTTTGCAGATGCGATAATCTATATCGGAATTGTGTTTGGAGGTTACTGTGATTGGTTTGTTGGTATTTTGGCAGTCCACTCTGCAATCTGTGTCAGTTACGTAAGGGCAAGAGCGGAATCCCAGGGAGTTGAGTGCAATATTGGAATTGCCGAAAGGGCAGTTCGTATGATTATCCTGATGGTTGGATCATTAATCGGATACTTTGCAGGCGACATTTACTTTACTTATGTCATTTACATTTTGGTAATCCTATCCTACTTTACAGTTGGACAAAGGATATTCCACGTTTGGAGGCAATTGAAATGAGCGAACTTGAAAGTCCTGAAAAAATAGCTAAAGACATTGCCAAACTAGAGAGAAACTTAAATCAAGTGGCTCACATCGAGTTTGTTGGAAAAGAAAAGGAAGTTTATGACAGGGCAATCGATTACTGGAACGATTCAAAATATTATTTGGAAAAAAAAGATATGAGGACTGCATTCGGTTGTATTGAATACAGTCATGGTCTTTTGGATGCTTTAAGGATGATTCATGGAATCATCTAAGCATTATTTTGAACTGTTCGGATTTTACGAACAGTTGAATATCTAAACATCAATTTTACTGTTTATCAGTGAATCATCACCGGCAGATGTGACTTCACCATCCAAAACTTGGATAGCTCTATCAGCTAGTTTTGCTACATCCATATCATGAGTTACAATTATCAATGTTACATTTTTATCTTCATGCAAATCGATTAATTGCTTAAGGATTTTGCTACTTGTTTTTGAATCCAGTGATCCTGTTGGCTCATCCGCCAATATTATTGATGGATTATTTGCAAGTGCACGGGCAATAGCTACCCTTTGCCTTTCACCACCGGATAATTTAGACGGCAAAATATCTGCCTTGTCCTTGAGACCGACATCATCCAACAGCTTCAATGCACGACTTTTCATGTCTTTTGATGACATTTTCTGGGTAAACATTGGAATCTCAACGTTTTCCCTTACGGAAATGTTTGGAATCAGATTGTGCAACTGGAAAATGAATCCTATCTTTTCTCCTCTGAACTTGTTTAAGTTTTTTGAGGAAGTCAAATCCTCACCTGCAACGGATATGCTGCCTGAATCAGGAACGTCCAATGCACCAAGCATGTTTAAAAGGGTTGACTTACCAGATCCTGACGGTCCAATAATAGATACGAACTCCCCTTCCTTGATTGTGAGGTCAATGCCGTTTAATGCTTTGATTTTACCGTCTTCATAGCTTTTGTGTAAATTTTTTATTTCTACCGCATTCATTATCTCACCTCACTCATACCTCAATGCTTCTGTTGGAGGTAGTTTGACCGCCTTGATTGCAGGATATAAACCTCCGAGAATACCAACCACAATAGCTATTGTGAATGCCTGGATAAATATCTTAGGAGTAAACAACGGGTCGATTCCCATTTGCGGACCCAATAAAGTACATGCCGCAAATCCGATTATAGAACCAATTATAGCTGAGACTATTGTAATGACCAATGATTCACCAACAATCATTGTTAGAATCTTTTTGTCTGACCATCCTACAGCCTTTAGAACTCCAATTTCACGGGTTCGCTCAAACACTGACATCAACATTGTGTTGATGATACCAAGCCCACCTACAACAATTGCCAAAAGTGAAATTGCCCATGTGGATGCCCTAAGCATGTCCAGCATGGTTGCCATCTGCTCCATTTCCATAACTGAGGTTATTGTTGCAATATCATCACCATATTTTGCATCGATTCTGTCGGCAACTTCCTGAGCGTCAACACCCTTTTCCACCTTGACATAGATGTTTGAAATTGAATCCTCATCATCCATCAGCTCTCCGACTTTTGAAATTGATGTGAACACTCCGCCAGCCATGTTGGAGTCTCCGGATTCATAGATACCTACAATTTCAAAGTCCTCACCGTCAATTTTGATATTGTCTCCCACTTTGTAGTCATTGTCATCAGCATATATTTCACCGAGAATAGCCTCGTTTTCACCATCCTCAAACATCCTTCCGTCTTTCATTGAAATGTCTGCCAGATTTGCACCTTCGGGATCTATACCAATCAGAGTATTCATATAGTCATCACCCACCGAAGTGAGAACAACATAAATCGGATAGGCTTCATCTACACCCTGAACCTTTTCAATCTTATCTGTCCATGATGCGTCAATCGTATTAGTTCCGTATGCGGAGTCTCCGGTTTCCTTACCGGAAATCTGAAAGTCAGCACCTCCCGCATGTATTGTGTCTTCAAAAGTATTGACTAAACCGTCTGTGATTCCACCAAGAGCAACTATTACAATTATACCTATTGCAATACCTACGATTGCAAGAATTGCGCTAGTCCTTCTCCTGAATGGATTTTTAAGAATAAATTTTAAAAATGACATATTACTAAATTGGCAAGTAATATATAAATAACTAATCATGATACATACTAAGATGCAGAAATCTTGTGTTGAAATGCAAAAAATTAGAAAAAACGAGTGGATGAAAAAATATCACTTCTGCTTTAAGTGTTGTTTTTATTATGTCTTTTAGGTAAGTTGACATGTTTTACATTTTTTAATATTTATATCACACAGATTCACTGCAAGAACAATATTCTTATTTTCACTTTTCTATTATGTGGGGCAAATTTAATCGCAATAATTATATTTAACTATCAATAAAAATAATTTTAACTCAAAGTGAGTTTATTATTTAATAAAAATAAGAAAAGGTGATATATTATGGGCGTAGGAGATATTATCGGAGATGCTTTGGCATATCCATTTAGTAATATTAAAGCATTAGTTTTATATGCAGTTTTAGGTATTATCGCCGGAATTATCGGCGGTGCATCCGTACTCTCAATTATTGCAGCATTCACTTCAAAAGGCTTTGCTGGATTCGCTTTCAGCGGATTAAGTATTGTTGGAATCATTGTTTTTATTCTTATAATATTCTTGATTGAAGGATACGGT
>NZ_JAZKXX010000045.1:0-4685 GCF_045611865.1 Methanobrevibacter sp. | reverse complement strand
TTTTCTAATCGATGTGAAATTTCAAGTGTAAATCTTAATACACAATAATTAGACAATTTTAATAGATTATAAGTAAAAATAGAAATAAAAATAAATTTTTAAAAAATTTTTGCAAAAATCAAATAGGATTTCTACAAAGCCTTAAAATTAAAAAGACATATGGAAAACTGAACCGGTTATTGCTATCCAAAATAACTAATATAGCCAACAGGATTCCATTTAAAAAACAGGAGGCGCGAGCTGAATTTGAAAATGCATGTGAGGAGTCATATGATATAAGCGTCAAGTATATTTCAAGTCAATATTACGTCGGGCCACTGTTATTGTGGGGTTTATATATTCTTGTTCTGATTACATTGGCAATGGTCAATTCCGGATACTCCATTGGCTTTGAAACCGACAGTGTAATTGATTCATTGATAATTCTTGTATATGTTGCCTACTTCATTTCTACCTTGACGGTTATTCCGGCATTGATTGACATATGGCCAAGTGCATATACCAATTCAGTGCTTTTAGAGGACATCTTGGATCTGGAAGATAAAATCGTAAAATCCAAAAGCACAAATGATAATCCTGAAAGAATAGAAATTGTTGAGGAAGACATTACCAAAGAAGATAAAGGCATATGGGCTGAAAGAAAAGAAATCGCTCAAAAATTCACCAGAATATTAAAAGAGGATAGGGCCAAAGTAATAATATCAATGGTCTTACTTATGGTATCTACATGGTGCATGGCTTATGCCCCTAAAGTTGCAGGAAAGACGGTTGATTTATTGGTTTCTAATTTGAATTCATCCAACGATATTGCTATCTACACTAATATTGCCTTGCTGATTGTTTTATATTCTGTAGGATTCCTGTTTAAATTGCCTCCGAAGAGAACCATGGGGATAATTGGTGAAAAAGTAGCCTATAATTTAAGAATGGAACTGTTTGATAAGATTGATGTTGTCGGTTCCGAATTCATTCAAGAAAATTCAAAAGGCCATATTCTATCTAGACAAAACAACGATTTGATGTGCATCAAGGACTTCGTCTCTTCTCGCTTTCCCGAAATCTATGCGCAAATTCTGTTGATAGCTTTTGTATTGGTGTTGATTTTAATAACGGACTTGAGATTGGGTTTAGTATATCTTGGGATATTGCCGATTTATGCAATTTGTTTATATGCATGTCATGTTAAATCTAAAACCAATTTTAATGGTCATCAAAAGCATTTGGGGCGAATGATGGGCTATTTTGAAAGAGGGCTCGCAGATCGTGATTCATTCCATGAAATAGGATTTGAAAAAATCAATCAAACTGTAACTCGCTATTATGTCAAATCCAGAAACATTGCTAAGGTTATGGAACCCATTACAACATTTTTAACAAATATAAGTAATATAACTGTTTATATTGCAGGTATTTACTTTTTAACAGGTAATGAAATACAGTTGGGAACCCTATTGGCGGTTATTTTGTACGGGCAATTATTAACAAATCCTATTAAAAAATTAAGTACTTCGATGGCTTCTATTGAAAACTCATTTTCAAGTATCAAAAGGATATTTGCAATTATTGACTATCAAAAAGACGGATAGTTAAATTTAAATTTAATAGTTTTATTACATACACAGATTTTGATGGAACTATTAAAATATTTTCGCCGAATTTATAAAAAACATACTTAAGACAGGATTAATGGAAAAATCCCCCATAGTGGCATATACAGCTTCATGAAATGCCGGGTATGAAAACGGATTTTAATTGTATATAATCCGTGTTGGATATTAACATCACTCCTTTTCTTTTTTCTTTTTAACTACATCTTTTATTTCAGCAAATTCGCGGGAGACATGCCTATTTACTATTGAAGCTGCCAAAGTGGCCGTACCGACACCGGATAATATGAAACCGCTCCAGGCCAATACCAACGAATTAAGTTTACCTATTATGTTTTGTCCTGAAGCATCAAAGCTGTTACTTGTAAATGCATTGGAAACCATGGTTATGGAGTCCATAGGAGAAACGTTTTCAACAAGGATGGTAAATAAAAAACTAACAAGTATTATTGCAAATAACAATATTATTGTTATTCCCAATTCGTTATTTTCAGTATAATCAATAAATTTACGGAAGTAAACTTTAATAAAATACAAATATCCGATAATATGGGTCAAATCCAATAAAACAACAATGCTGTCTCCAAACAATAATCCTGTTATGGAACCGAATGGAATTAATAGAAACAATAATACTTTATCTTTTAGGGAATCTTTGTCCATTTTAAGAGCAAGATATAGGGAAAGAACAATATCCAAAAGATATATGAAATAAAAACCTTCGTTCCAATCAAAAGACAAATACAGACAAACCATGATAATGACCAGTATCACTATCAAATAAAAAACCTGCTTTAATAAGAATACTTCTTCAGAAGGAAAATATTCTTGAGGATTTGAAAGCCTTGAATTTTTAAAACGATCAATTAATCTGTCTTTATTAACAATATATTTGGCAATATATGATAGGGCAGCGAAAATACCAATTGCAACCAATATTTGGAAAATAGAAACAAATATCCATTCAGCACCCATTATTCCCCATCTCCTTCTTCAATCAATTGTCTTAATTCTTCAAATTCCTTATTGAAATGCCTAATTAAAAGTGCTGCCGTTAATGTTGCAGCACCTACTCCAGAAAGGATATATCCTCCCCAAACCAGCAGTAAACTGTTGAGTTTGCCAGAAATACTATCTCCAAAAACAGAATACCCATTACCTGTAAATTGATTGGAAACGATTACAAGGGAATCCAAGGCATTCACATGTTCAGAATATTGTGTTATGAAAAACCCTGCGAAAATTACTGCAAATAACAATATTATAGTTATTCCCAAAGCGTTTGAATTAGTATATTCTACAAATTTATCAAGATTAATTTTTGCGAAGTATATAAAGATGAAAGCATGAAGAAAATCTGCAAAAATTACTAAACTAAGGCCAAATAATGGATAAACTAAAGATCCATATGGAATCAGTAACAGCCAGACAATTCTATTTTTCCAAGAACTCATATCCAGTGTGATTGCAAAATATAGTGAAAGTGCAATGTCAAATATTGCAAAAGAATACAAATCATTTGTGGACCCCATTAGGGAGTAGAAAATATTTACAACAGATAATGCCATCAGAATTAAATAATAAACCTGTACTAAAGTATGAACCTCATCTTCAGGCAATAATTCATTGATATTTATGGAATTTCCACTCTTATTTTTTAATGTATGGTATATGACTTTGCCTAAAAGGGTTAAAACCAGAAAGATAATAATTACCATGGACAATTGAAACAAAGTACTAGCAAATATTTCCATATGTTCACCAATTAAATTTTATATCTAATCAGTATTAATATTTTAGGAATTGAAAAATTAAATAATTATTTAATAAACAATTGAGATAAATATTAAATGTCTTAAATTAAGATGTTATAAAAAATAGTTAAGTAAAAATAACCGAAACTGAAACATTTCCAAATAATTTTATTGGACGGTTATTTCTAATAAACATAGGTGATTTAAAATGGAATATGAAATAAAAGGGGGTGCTTTTCCTATTGTAATATGCACATTACAAAAGGGAGAGACAATGAAAAATGAAACAGGAGCAATGTCATTCATGACATCAGGTATGAATATGGATACCAATACTGGTGGAGGCTTATTGCAAGGGATTGGAAGAGCATTGGCTGGAGATACCATATTTTTAAATTTCTTTACTGCAGAATCCGACGGAGAACAAATTGGATTTTCATCATGCACTCCTGGAAAAATCATGCCTATAAGATTGGATGGGTCAAATACAATTATCGGTCAGAAAAATGCCTTTTTAGCAGCTGAAGAAAGTGTCGATGTTGACATATACTTTAGAAATAAGCTTGGAACTGGAATATTTGGTGGTGAAGGTTTTATCCTTCAAAAATTCACTGGAAATGGTATGGTATTTTTAGAAATTGATGGAGAAGTCATTGAAAAGGACTTGGCACCTGGAGAAATATTATTAGTAGATCCCGGCCACATTGCTGCAATGGAAGAAAGCATTGAGTTTGACATTGAAAGAGTTAAGGGAGCTAAAAATATATTATTTGGTGAAGGATTGTTCTTCTCAAAATTAACCGGACCAGGTAAAGTATGGATTCAAACAATGCCTATATCCAAATTGGCAGAATCAATAATTCCTTTCTTGCCAGAACGCAATGACTAATTAATTAAAAAGAGTTTATTTTAAAATAAACTTTTTTTTAATCTTATTTTTAAAACCAGACACCAGATTTCAATTAATTTTAGTTTCACTAGAAACTTATTGAGTTGTTCATTAAAAAAGTTTAAAATACTCATTTTTTATAAAAAAAGAGGGCGACTCAAAATTAATTATTTTTTAAAAATTTTTTTGCATTAATTTTTATTATTTTCAGGTATTTTGTTTGTTGTTTTGGTGTATGAGTTCGTTTTGTATTGTTTCGTTGTATATTCGTTTTAAATTGTGTGATATTGCGATTAATTTTGCTTCTGTTTGTGTTCTTTTTAGTCCAGTTGTGTTGAATTCTGTTACTTTTAGATTTTGTTTTATATTTCCAAATGGCCATTCTGCTGTTTTTGATCGTTTTTTGTAGATTTCTTGTGCCCAGGGTGTTTCCAT
>NZ_JAZKXX010000044.1:0-8384 GCF_045611865.1 Methanobrevibacter sp. | reverse complement strand
TTCCATTAAATAACCTCCATTTATAGAGCGAACCTACGAGACGTAAAATATAGATTCGAATGTTTTGAAAAAATCAAAACACAGTTCTTTCAACAGTTATAAACTTAGCCTATTAGCTAAGAGTGCAATAAATATCAGTTTTACAAGTATTTTTAATTGATTAAAAAAATATAGATAAAAACTAATAAACGCCGAGACTGGGATTTGAACCCAGGAGGGCTGAACGCCCACGAGATTTCCAGTCTCGCGCCTTACCAGGCTAGACTATCTCGGCATAAATAGTTAGCAATACTTGTGCATCATATTGTCTAGAATAATATGATAAAATAATATATTAATTTACACCTATATAAAGGTATTGCTCAAAAGCTAATTTTTCAAAAAACCGTGAGAAAAAACAAAATATTAAATTCAAAATCTAAAAAGAAAACTATATTTTTAAAAGAGATTAATATATAATTAGGTGATAAAATGAGTTGGCTAACAATAATTATACTCATAATTTTAATAGTCTTTATTATAGGAACAATAATACACATGTACAACAACCTTATTGAACTTAGAAACCGTGTGAAAAACAGCTATTCACAAATCGACGTTCAACTTAAAAGAAGAAATGATTTAATACCGAATTTAGTGGAAACTGTAAAAGGTTATGCTGCTCATGAAAAAGGCGTGCTTGAAGAAGTTACAAAAGCAAGAACTGGAGTTATGAATGCTTCAGGTGTTGAAGAAGTAAGCGCAGCAGACAACCAATTAACTGGTGCTCTAAAAACATTATTTGCAGTTGCTGAAAACTACCCTGAGTTAAAAGCAAACAGTAATTTCCAAGAATTACAAGGCGAATTAAGTGAAACTGAAGATAAAATAGCTTACGCAAGACAATTCTATAATGATGTTGTTTTAAAATACAACAACGCTTGCCAAAAATTCCCAAGTAGCCTTCTTGCTAAAATGTTTGGATTTAAAGAAGAAATATTCTTCGAAGCTCCAGCAGAAGAAAAAGCAGTACCTAAAGTTGAATTCTAAAGTTGGTGAGATTATTGAATGTTAAAAAGACATTTGGTATAATCTTACTTTTTTTAATATTATTTTCAACCCTTTCAATGGTTTCGGCTGATGACGATAGAAGTTACACAATCGATCAGGCCGTTGTTGAACTGACAGTTGGAAGTAATGGTCTACTCCATGTGGATGAAAGGTATGATTATTCTTTTGATGGAAAATTCAATGGTGTTTATAGGGATATTCCTCTAAAAAGTGGCGAAAGCATAGATAATATTGAAGTTGCTGCCGAAGGAGCATATCCTGTTTTAGAAGAAAGTGATGATGGCGGATACAAACATTTAAAAATCTATTTATACTCCGATGCAGCTCACACCAAAGGAATAAGAGATTGTGATGTATCAGTTTACATCAGCTATGATATGAAAAATGTAGTTACCCTTTTCAATGATGTTGGAGGACTACAATATAAACTTTGGGGTGAAGAATGGGATGAAGGCGTTGGAAGCCTGACAGCAATCATTAATCTTCCAGGCAGTGAAAACAATACATATTATTTAAATCCTGAAGAATATACTTCTTCTAGCGAGTTAAATGGCGATACCATCACAGCACAAACTACATTCATACCTAAAGGAGAAATGTATGAACTGCTTGTCTTGATGCCATTGGACGATTTCAGCGATGCCACATATGCAAAGCATGTAAATCAGGACGGCAGAGACATGATTATGAAAAACCTAGAAGACAGCATAAACGGAAGGAATTTCTGGAATACCACTTATCTAGTTTTAGGATTACTATCCATTTTAAGCCCAATTGGAGCAGCATTTACATACTTCAAATACGGTAGGGAACCTAAAGTAATGTATGATGGAATTTATGAGCGAGAACTTCCAACAAACGATCCTCCAGAAGTAATCAATGCTTTGATTGAAAATAAATCCAACATCGGAACACCAAATATGAAAGGATTTGAATCTTCAATAATGAATCTGATTGACAAGAAAGTCTTTAGAATATTCAGTGAAGACAATGTTGAAAGTGATACAAAAGATTTGCTTTTAACATTTAACCATGACAAAACAAATGAATTGAGTAAAAGTGAAAGGATTGTCTTCAATACATTGTCCAACTTTGCAGAAAACAACGTTTTAAACTTATCTCAGCTAAATGGACAATTATCATCAGAACATGAGGCAAAATGGTTCATGAAACAAATTGAAAACTGGGAAAAATCAGTTACAGATAGCATCAACACAGACGAATACTTTGATAATACAGGTTCAACACTAATTTCAATAATCTCCGGACTTGGATTTGTCTTTGGTATAATAATTGGTGCTTTGGGACTATTTACAAACCTTGGAAATGGAATTTATGCCATTGCCGGAGGAGTATTCCTGGTGATATTTTCAATTGCATTGAAGCGTCTTGATGATGATATTTTCGGAAGGTGGACTGAAAGTGGCAGAACCTTCTATCTTAAATGGAACAATTTCAAGAAGTTCCTAAAGGACAACAGTTTAATTAACGAACACCCTCCAGAATCAATAGTCATATGGAACAAGTACCTTGTTTATGGAAGCGCTCTTGGAGTAGCTGACAAGGTTTACAAAGCCATGAAACTGCATGTTCCAAATATTCATGAATATGATGACGGATTGTATATGTACCATTACTATGGTGGATACTATATGATGCATCATGCATTTGATACAGGTGTAAGTGCCGCTAATCCTTCTTCAGACTCCGGAAGTTTCGGAGGATTCGGAGGAGGATCCGGTGGAGGTGGTGGAGGAGCGTTCTAGCTTCTTCACAATATTTTATTTTTAAAAAAAAATAAAGGCATCGTGAAGTTGACAGCCCCAAAATATTTTCAATTATAATTTCACTTATTTTATTATTTTGATTAATTTTCAAGCCAATTTCTTAAAATAAATGTTACAGATTAGATAATGTTAACACAATGGAGAGCTCATCAGAAATTTCTAGAAAAAATCAGTTATTTCCAAAATCTTGGATAAGTATCCGGCTTCATAAATACTTTGCTGACGTTAACTGCAAAACCAGAGTCTGCTTCCAAAATCTCATTGGAAGTTAGCAATGAATGACCTGCACCTACCAATTCACCTTTAAGGGTTTCAATAGATACAATATCATTTTTTTGAATATTATCTGCAAGTGAAGCGATTCCACCGCATGCTAAGTCTGCTCCATGGCAAACCGCATCTACCGCCGAATCTTTAATAATGATTTTTGGCAGGTAATCTGCAGCCCGTTCCATCGGCATTATAGCATCACGCAAGAATGATTCATCACCGTCTTCCTTCCAGAAGTGATATGCATCAGTAACATCCTGCAAGGTCACCAAATTGTTTTTCTCATTAAAAGAACCTACCTGAGTTCTTCTAAGCTCCGCCATATGGGCTCCAACGCCTAACGCTTCACCTATATTATGACAATAGGTCCTAACATAAGTTCCGGCTTCACAACCTATTCTAAATAACACGTCACGTCCTTCAATCTCATAAATTGTAGAATAATAAATGTTACGAGTTCTGAGTTCACGTTTTACAGCAGATTTTACGGGAGGAAGCTGAAATATCTTTCCTGTAAATTCAGCAAAAACTTCACGAATTCTTTCTTCGTCAACATCCTGATGGAAAGTTAAAAGACAGACATATTCTTTTGGAGCTGTTAAAAGTAGTTGAATAGCTCTTGTTGCATCATCTAGGCCAACTGGTAGTATTCCAGTTACTTTTGGATCGAGTGTCCCTCCATGGCCTGATTTTTCCAAGTTTAAAATGCGTTTAATCCATGAGTCTATTTCATGAGAAGTTGGACCTGATGGTTTATCTAAATTAATTACACCTTTAGAGATATATTCAGTAATTTCCCTTTCTTCGGGTTTACATCCAAAATCTGGAGATGTAAAACTTTTAGATTTAACAACCATGTCAAATTTCATGAAAAAAACCTAAAAAATAGTAAATAAAAAAAGTTATGAATAATTTTTTTAATTATTCATTGATTTTATAAGTCAGCTAAAGCTGCTTTAATAGAGTCAATATCACCAGAAACATCGATAGAATCTTCGGTTGGTTCTAAGTGAGCAATGTTACATCTTCTGTTTTTAACTGCTTCACCAACAACTTCTACAAAGTTTTCATCGATAATTTCGACGATTGCACATTTTTCACCAGCTTCTCTACCGGCGATTTTTACACATACTCTACCTACTTCGATTGATGCCATTTATATCACCTTTAATGTTTGAATAATGATTTCTGATATGCTTTGAGGATCAAAACTATCAGTATTTATAATCAAATCATAGATTTCCATATTACTGATATCAATATTATGGATTTCCATGTATCTTAAGGCTTCGCTTTTTTCACGAGTAATAATCTCTTTTTTTGCTAACTCTACAGTTTTATCCTCCCTTTGAGCTATTCTTTTTGAACGAACATCAAATGGAGTCATCAAACAAATCCTCAAATCAGCATTATCTACAAAAAATGCAGATAATCTTCCTTCAACGATTAAGTTTTCTGCAGATTTAGCTTTTTCAGCTTGCCTTTTATCAATTTCTTTATCAATATCATCATTACCTTCAGCAAACTCACTGAATTCAAGAACAGTCATCCCATGTTCTTCAGCCATTTCTCTAAAGATAAAACCTGCTGAGATATATGGAATATCTAAATTTTCACTAAGCACTTCTGCTAGTGTTGTTGTTCCTGTTCCAGCTAATCCGCCTATAGTAATTATCATTATTTTCTAGCCTCGTTTTTGAAAAGTTTACGAGCACAACTTGAGCATAAGTACCCACCGTATGGACGGTTAGGTCTTTTAGCTGTTTTTGATAATTTTCCAATTTCGTATGGACGTCCACGTGGAACTCCATGTAATACTGCACCACACTCAGCACAAACATGCTTAGATGGTTTTTTCTTTTTGTATCTTAAAACATTAGCTCCGCCAGGAGTGTTTTTATGAACTCTTTTATATGATCTTGATCTAAACCTATTTGCAGGCATTTAATCACCTTAATAATTTTAATATAATAAATTGTGTAATAGCGTATTCAATATAGAATACTAAAATATATATTTCTCATTATTAATAAATGTATAGTTTTTTAGTGGATTTAGAACCCTTGTTTGAATCCTAAGAATTTTCTTAATATTTGACTCATACCAAAAGTACAAATCATATACCATAACAACCAACCAATTCCAAATGGAATAGTAGCTTTACCACCATATATGAAACCACCAAGAGCGTGCCAAAGAGGTGTTAATGTTACCCAATATACAGTTTGAGGCAGGATGATAACTAAATTACTAATAGCTGAAGATCTCATCCAAAAGAATATTAAAATAATTGGGACAAAGGTTACAATCATTGGTTTGAATTGATTAGACATCATTGCAGTTTGGTCTTTCATCATTTCACTTTGTTCTGCTTGAATCTTAGCAAGCTCTTTTCCGTCCCCTCTTTTTTGAGCGTCACGCATTCTTTTGTTTAAATCTTTCATTTTAGCTTGGTGTTCATTCATTTCATCTTGGTCAACTAAATATTTGTTTGCAACAGTTGTAATCAATGAAACAAAAAATGCAATAATCAAAACTGTCAATGCAGGATTAGTTGGATTTGGATCCAATGCAAGAATCGGATTGAAAATTGAATTTAATGCTGCATAAATCATTCCCATTATATCAGGCATATTAATCACCTATAAATTTAATACATCTACTAATTTAGAAACTGAAGAATTTAAATGATTATCGTGGTTTGTAACAATTTTAACAGTAGCACCAGTTAATGTAGCATAAGCCATTGAAGTGGCTCTGTTCATTTGCTGGTGTAAGTCAATATCTTTTGCTTTTTGAACATCACGTTCACGAGTTTCATCATTTAATCTTCTGTAAATAATTTCATCAGGATAAGCTTCAATTAATACGAAAAGATCCGGTTGTAATTGTTCTAAAACCCATATAGGCAAACCTGGTAAGAAACCAGCAGGAGTGTTAATAGTACAATGAGTATCTACGATTACATTATCGTTTTCAGATCTTTCTTTAATTTCTTTTGCTGCTTTAGCTTGGATTTCTTTTTGAGTTTCAGCAGGTAATTTCCTTAAAGAATCCCTATCTTCAACAATATTTTCTTTAATTGCTATTTCAGTCATTATGTCTCCATAATTTAAGTGGACATAATCGACTTCTTCTAATGCTTTGTTAAGCAAAGTTGTACTTCCAGAACCTGGAATCCCTGTTAATACTACTAATTTCACTTTAATCCCTCACGAGTGTTAAAAGAAAAAAATAGGAAAAGATTAATCTCCTCCTAAAACTTTCCTAAGAAGTGGATTTGAAGACATAAGTTGTTCTTCAGCCATTTCTTCATATAATTTATGAAGAATACCTACAGTAAGCAATACACCGGTACCTCCACCTAAAGCACCAGTTAAATCTGCAAGGAAAGCAATAAGACCTACATAAATACCACTGATAATGGTAAGTGCAGGAATATATTTTTTCAAAATTTTATATAATTGACGTTTACTACTTCTAAAACCAGGTATTTGAATACCTGAAGAATATAGTTGTTCTGAAATCTTTTTAGCATTCAATCCACTTATTTCAACCCATAAGTATGAGAATAACATACAACATGCTATGAAAAAGATAGCATAAATAAGAACATGTATTGGTTCTGTTATAAACATAGTTAAATTAGGTGTTGATAACAACCAAGCGATTCCATCAACTGCTTTACCCTTTTCAATATGTCCTAAAATAGGAACGCCAATTTTTTGGAAAACATTTGCAAATAATGTTACGTTTACAAGTAATGCACTTGTTAAAATAACCGGCATGTTACTTGAGTAAACAAATTTTAAAGGGTATTTACCTACAGCACCTCTGATTCTTCCGTGACCTCTTACACTACCGTGAGAGATAGGAATTTCAACTCTCATAGCTTCTCCATAAAGTACAACGGCAAATACAATAATTGTTGCAATTAATGGGATTAAAACTGAAAGGTCTGGAGTTCCAGCAGCACATGCTTGGATGAAACCAGGAATAATACCTGGGAGTAATCCTTCACTAGTAGGGAAGAAGTTAAAAGTACCTACAATAATTGCTTGACATACACCTGCAGCAATGAATAAACCAATACCACTTCCGAATCCCCATTTGGATACTACTTCATCAAGGTAAATAATTACTAATGCACCAATAACAAGTTGAAGGATTAATAACAAGGTATAAGAACCATCAATAGGTACTAAGTTACCAGTTAATACTAAAACACTTGCTTCAAATACTGTAAATACAATAGACAATACCTTTTGAGTAGCTTGGAAGTGAGACTTATCTTTATGAGATGAAAGATCCAATTCTAAAAGATTTGAACCTACTAATAATTGCAATACAATGGAAGCAGTAACAATCGGACCAATACCTAATGTAAGGATGGAACCAAAGCTTCCAGCCATAACTGCTCTTAATTGAGCAAATTGGTCAATAGCACCTGGTGCTAAACCATATAATGGAATTTGAGTTAAAACGTAATATAATACTAAAATGAGAGCAGTCCATTTAAGTTTTTCATTGAAATCTTCTCTGTGAACTGGAGATTTAACTTCAGGAATGAACTTGAATATTGGCTCTAATGCTTCTAGTGCTGACATACTCTTCCTCTTATAAAAAAGAAAAAAGCTATAATTCTATAGCTTCTCCTCCTAATTCTTCAATTTTTTCAATAGCAGATGCTGAAAATTGAGGAGCTGAAATTTTGAAAGCTTTAGTAATTTTACCTTTTGCTAAAACTTTATCAAATCCTAATTCAGTTACATCAATAACAATTGCATCTCCATCTTTGGATGCTTTACCTTGAGCAATTAACTCATCAGCTTGTTCTTCTAAGTAACTTAAATTAACAGCATTGACTTTTTTAATCATTTTTTGAGGTCTTTTGAAACCATGTTTACCAAAGTGGTTAGGGTCGTGAATTACAGTCCAGGTCCAGTGTTGTTTACCCATACCTGCTTTTCCTTTTCCACCTTTGTTACCTGCACCTCTACGTTTTTTAGTACAGCCTCCACCGTTGGATCTAGAACCTCTTTGTTTGTTAATTTTACGTTTTGTTCTAATCATAATATACACCTGAATTTAAAGCATTCTTTTTGCAAGATCTTTAATTTCTTCTCCCCTGTAACCTAAAGATCCACCTTCTTTTACAGATAAACGGATATCTTCGTATCCTTTTCTTGGAGGGTGTAAACGGAATACAGGTTTAATTCCTACATCAGCTAATTTAACTTTAGATTCAATTAAAGCATCAGCTAATTCTGCGATATC
>NZ_JAZKXX010000043.1:0-2313 GCF_045611865.1 Methanobrevibacter sp. | reverse complement strand
TACTTCCTAATTTAAATTCTATTAATGCATAATCTTCATTTTTTAAAGTTAATACACAATCACATTCCAAGCCGTAACGGTCTCTATAGTAAAATACTTGTCCTCCCATTGATGAAGTGTATGCTGATAAATCTCTCATGCATAAGTTTTCAAATATATGTCCGAAAGTATCTAGGTCGAACAGTAATCCCTCTGGGTCTAAATTTAACAGAACTGTTGCTATTGACGGGTCGATGAATTCTCGTTTATCTGATGATTTCATTGCAGATTTTGATCGTATATTTGGATTCCAGGCAGGAATGTCTACAGTGACAAATAATTTTGATAGTGCTTTTAGATAATCGTCCAATGTGGAATAAGCCATGTCTGGATAATTTCCCTTAACATCTTTTAAGATTGTTTGTTTTGTTGCTTCTGTGGAATTGTTTCTTGCATATGATCTTAATATTTTTTTAGCTCGGTTTGGGTCTCTTTTAACTCTATCAACTGTGGATATGTCTGATTTGCAAATGTTGTCCACATAATTTTCGGCAACAAATAACTGTGCTTCCCTATCAGTTTGTATGATGCTTTCTGGCCAACCTCCTCGGCATGTTGCAAATGCTAAATCTTCAATTGTTAAATCTGATTCAATTCCATCAATATTCATGTCAGGATTCTTAAATAATTCTAAAATTGATATTCTGCCGTTAGATTCTTTACTTTCATATAAACTCATAGGTAACATTGTCATTCTGTTTACTCGTCCAGTTCCCGTATGCATAATCTCATCATTGTTTATGCTTGTTGAACCTGTAAGGATGAATTGTCCGTATCCGGGAGTGTTGTCTATTTTTGTTCTTACGGCATCCCACAATACTGGTGCGACCTGCCATTCATCAATTAATCGGGGGGTTTCGCCTTCTAATAATTTTGAAGGCATTATTTCAGCTAATTCTAAATAGTTCTGTCTATTGTCTGGGTCTTGTAGTTGTAAAATACTTTTGGCATGTTGTTTTGCTGTTGTTGTTTTACCGCACCATTTAGGACCTTCAATAACAACTGCACCTACCATTTTAAGTCTTTTTTCAATAGTTTCATCAAGTATTCTTTTATAATATAATTCTGACATGTTTTGTCAACCTCATTAAACTATATTTTTGTGGTTTTCTACACTATAAATTTGTGCTTTTTCATACTATATTTTTGTGGTTTTCTACACTATAAATTTGTGCTTTTTTTCATTTTTAAATTTACTCATATTTGGATTGATGGTTTCTAATTTCAATTATGATGGCTGTTTGAAGAGCAATGTTACATTTCCAATCTAGTATTTTAATCGCTTTAGGAATACTTTCACGTTTAAGCATTTTTCCAAAATTATGTCCATGTAGCTACATCAATTCATTTAATTACCATTAATAAGTAATTGAAAATTCATAAGCTTGTCTGAAATAACCAATTGGAAATTCATAAGGTTACCTTTCTTGAAGCATATTTTGGTAAAAATGTGGAAAAAACAATTTTGTATAAAACATCATACAAACTTAATTTTCATGGTTAAAGGATTTAAGGAGTAGTATTTGCAATTTCAACAAATAAATTATGGTAACTATTTAAAATGAAGTGTTGATATTGAAATTGATGTTTACAATAATGCTAAAATAACTAACTTTATATACTATAAGAAATTAAAATAACATTTAGTAACTAAAAGTTACTGTACTGATTTTCATAAGGTTACCACTTTTCCGTGGACAATTTATGGAATACTGTATTATCCTTATCAGTATTAAATATTACTTTTGTTTGAGTAGTAATGAACAAATATAAATTCATATAGTTGCCTAAAGAAATAAATAAAATTCTTTGTTATGATGATTTTACATGATTGTTTAGGTATAGTATGTATAAACAGCTTGTTTTGCTACTATTAATTTCATATTCTATGTTTCCAATGAATTTTGGATTATAGTTTACTTTTTGGATATTCAAAATGTTTTTTAATAGGATGTTATCTTAAACATCCTATTGGAATGATTTTTACTCCATCTTTTCTTGTTTTGGCAAATTTTCCTCCGGTTATTACTGCTAAAAATTTTGGCTCTTTGATATATAAATCAGTTTCTGAAATTGTTTTTTTAATGAGACTATTCAGTTTTAATAAGTTTTTTGCTCCTTTTTCGATTTTTGTACTTCCTAATTTAAATTCTATTAATGCATAATCTTCATTTTTTAAAGTTAATACACAATCACATTCCAAGCCGTAACGGTCTCTATAGTAAAATACTTGTCCTCCCATTGATGAAGTGTATGCTGATAAATCTCTCATGC
>NZ_JAZKXX010000042.1:0-52215 GCF_045611865.1 Methanobrevibacter sp. | reverse complement strand
ACTCAATAACAAGACAAAGTTGTGAACTTCATCACAACTAACTTTTTCTTTTTAAGATTACTTAACATTAACATCACCCATTTGAAATTCAAAGATAAGTTTGAAAAGGCTCATGATATATCAAAGTTGAATTAAATTTGACCTTCTATATCATTAGTGTTAATGTCAAAAACACATCAGCAAATCAAAGTTTCGAGAATAAGTTTCGTTTTATACGATTGTTCGTGTTTATTCAGTTATTTTTTCAATAATTTATGGAATTTCCAAATTGAATGACGATTCATTATTGAAATAGCTCTTTGTGTTTGAATATTCATTGGACAAACATTTTCACAGGCAAGAGATTTCACACAATCATTATAAAAATGATTACTGTAATTTTCTTTGAGAAACTTTAATTTATCCATATCACTTTCCTGTTTTGATATTTTAGAGGAGGTCACAGGTAAAATTGCGCCATAGTAATTGTCTTCGCCAGTATAGTTAGGACAGGCTTCTAAACAGCACCCGCACATCAAACATTGTGATGCTTCATATTCAAATTCTAGATTATCCTGATTAATACGTGATTCTTCTTCAAGCCATTGGCGGGAATTTTTAATGTTTTCAAACATTGAGGTTCTATCGACAACCAAGTCCTTTACAACATGAAACTTGCTTAAGGGTTCTATTGTAATCTTATGCATTTTTTTGGTTGTTGATTCTTCATTCACAAATGTTTTGCATGCAAGCTTTGGCAAACCATTGATTATCATTGAACAACTTCCGCACAGTCCTTGAAGGCAACTGGACGAATAATGGATTTTAATATCATGTTTCACATTGATTCTTTCTAATAGAGTAGTTACCGGAATGTTGAGATTGCCTTCATAAGTATATTCCTTCATGCCTTTTGAGGTTTTTATAATTACGGTTATTGACTCCATTTTTACCAGCTCATTCTCTCCTCTGTATCGTTGAATGTAATTTTTAATTCATCATTGTCAAATGATATCACGGTTGTTTTTAGGTATTCCTCATTTGTTTCGGGATAATCTAATCTTTGATGTGCGCCTCTGCTTTCTTTCCTTGCTAATGCTGATGATAGCATTGCTTTTGCAATATCTGTCAGTGATTTTAATAAAATGTAATCATAATAGCACCGATGACTGTTTACATGAATTGTTTCAAGGGAATCCAGTTTATTCAATCCTTCTTTTAGTTCACTTTCCGTTCTGTAAATCCCCATGGTTCTGTTCATTATATTTGCAATTTCTTCTTCAATTTCATATGATGAAATGTTGTTGGCCTCTTTTTGCAGTTCCTTCCAATTTTCATAGGCGTCATATTCGTAGTTTAATATTTCATATTCTTCAGAACTATTATTTTCACATGAAATTTCTTCCAATTGATCAGCCACTACCCATCCACCGTGTATGGCTCCAAGCAATGAATTTCCTCCAAGACGGTTGGCGCCGTGGTACTGTGAAGAGCATTCTCCAATAGCGAATAAATTCCTAATATTGGTTTTATGAGCATCGTCTGTACGTATGCCTCCCATGAAGTAATGGACGCCCGGATAAACTGGAATTGGCTCACGAGTAGGGTCAAGATTTAGATAGTTCATACAAACATCATAAACCTCATCAAGCTTAGTTTTGACGGTTTTTTCATCCAAGTGAGTTAAATCCAAATAAACCTTATTTTCACCATCAATTCCCATGTTATCTTCATGACATACTCTGTATATGCTTCGAGATACAACATCGCGTGGCATTAAAGCACCCTGTTCAGGATACCATTCTTCCATGAAATACCATTTTTCACCATTACGCAGAGCATATAATCTGCCACCTTCTCCACGGGCGGCTTCAGTAATGAGCATTCTTTTAACAGGGGTTTCTATGGTTGTTGGATGGTACTGTATCATTTCCATATTGGCTAATTCAATGCCCTGATGCAATAATTTCCCGCTTACAAATCCATCATTGTGCAAGGATCCGCTGATTTTTCCAAAAACCTTATTCATGCCTCCGGATGCTATAACAACAAAATCAGCATAAAAATCTCTTATTTCCTCTGTATTTTCGTTAATCATAACCACGCCACGACAGACTTTATCCTTGTCCAATATCAATGATAAGAATCTCCAACCGACGTATCTTTTAATTTTATCTTTATATTCCCATTTCCTGCATTCGGTGTTGATTGCTGTTAGTATCTGTTTTCCTGTTCTTGCACCGGCATAAGCTGTTCTCATCTTTTTTTGGCCACCAAAGTACCTGACATCCACATTGCCGTCGTCATCTCTTGTGAAACTTGTTCCAAGTTTGCTTAACCAATCGATTATTTCTGGGGCATCATTTGTTAGTTTTTCCACGGCATTATGGTTGTTGATATGTTGTCCTGCATTAATGGTGTCTGTATAATGTTCATTTACAGAGTCATCTTCTCCTTTAGTGTTTAATGCGGCATTTATTCCGCCCATTGCCATTACTGATTGGGATCGTTCTGAATGCGCCGGTGAAAATAATTTCACGTGCATATTTTTGCTGGCGGATTTTACGCTACAGGTCAGTCCTGCAAGACCTGCACCAATCACTATAATTTCTTTTACCATAAAATCAACTCTTTCATAGAATATAATATGATAGTTCTGTTAGGAACAATAATGTGAATATTATAATTAACAGGATTCTGATAACTTTCCTGCATTTGTCATAATCATTTTTTTCAACTAAAAATCCAAATGAGACCAATAATCGTGGAATGCTTATTTGCAAATGGATGAATAATGTTATAAAGAATAATGTGTCGATTGTTAGATGAGTAATTTGCCAATTAAAATTTGGAATATATGCTGGAAGATAAATGTATGATAAAACATGTGCTACAATAAAGATGATTATAAATATCCCACTGATTGCCTGAACTATCGTATCCTTATTGATATTGGCATATACATGTATTTTTCGCTGTTTAATCTTGTCTTTGATGAATAGATATAGACTTATAATTATATGAGCTATAACAAAGAATAATAGTACTTCACCGGTTACAATAGTATTTGGAGTGTATTCAATTAATCCAGCTAGTAACAATCCTGTTAATAAAGCATGAGATGCAAGTATTAAAATTATTATTATGACTAATAGTGAATTTAATTTTCGTAATTGAAACATTGTTAGTTATTTATGGTCATGTTAATTAATTAATTTTTCTATTCAGGATGTAGTCTCTTAAAATTAGCAATATTTAATAGTTATCTAGTCAAACAGTTATTCTTTTTTATCAGAGTTTATTAGTCCAAATCGATAAGGTTGCGAACTATCTCATACGTTTTATACGAATGAAAATCTTTAATTATTATAAGTTCAAAAAAAAGTAGTGTAGAGAGACCATAAGTATGACAACTATCGCATGCCCTTTCATATAACCTCTCCAAATAATTTTAATTGTTAATTAATATTTTAAATTTAAGTTATATATAATTAATAACTAATTTTTCCATTCATAATATTTTTTTCTTCAAACTTAAAAAAATCACCCATAATATCGCTTAAGAGTACTTTGTTGTTTCAATTAAATATTATTTATAACATTCTTTGTTTTGTCGAGAAGTCATATCTAAAATTTTATCTAAATATTGACTATTTCAGTAAGTTATTATTATAAAAAAATCATAATATTATTCATGAATAATTTATTTTCAAATGAAAAAGTTAATGTCGGTAGGCAGGTGGAGCTTGATATTGCAAAGGCACTGTCAATTATTTTCATGATTTTCTTGCATACCATAATGGTAGTTAAGGGTTTTAATGTTGGTTTAAGTTCTGCTTATGATTTTATATTCAGCAATATTCTGGGCAGGCCTTACGCAGCACCAATCTTCATGTTCTGTATGGGTGTTGGTATAGTATACTCAAGACACAGCCAATGGGACGTAATGATAAAAAGGGGAATAAAACTATATCTTTTAGGCATTCTAGTAAACATTTTTGAGTTTTTCATACCGCACTTCCTCTGTGGAAATCTTTTAGGTGTATGGGATGTTTTCCCTATTTCCGGAGGATTGCTACTTTTCTGTGTTGACATTTTGGCATTTGCGGGTCTGGCATTTATCCTGATGGGAATTTTAAAGAAATTTGAGCTTTCAAACAGATGGATGATTGTTGTTGCAGTGGTGCTGTCATTGCTTGGAACACTTTTAAAGGGAACTGACTTTGGAAATGACATTTTAAATCTTGTTGCGGCCAACTTCATAGGATCTGCCGGCGGATTCAGTGCTTTTCCTTTATTCAACTGGTTCATTTTCCCTGTAGCAGGATATATCTGGGGACAGTATTTCATCCGTGCCAAGGATAAGGGCGAATTCTTCAAGTTCTGGCCGCTTTTCATAATTGCAGGTCTGACATACTTCTTTATATCCACACACTTCTGTGGCGGCGTTTTATCTGAAAATATTCATTTATATTACTTCATGACTATTCTGGACGCAGTTTTCTGCATAATAAATGCCCATGGTGTAATCGGATTTTGCTGGTGGGTTATGAACTACCTACCCTACTCAATTGTAAAGTTCTTCTCCATTTTGAGCAGCAATATTAATCAAATTTATATTGCGCAGTGGTTCTTCATACCTGTTGCAGTAATTTTAGTGTCCTACTTCTTCAGGGATTTGGTATTGAGTGATTTGGTAACTTCCATAATTGCTATACTCATGTTGCTCGTGTCAACTGCAGTTGCATTTGAATATAAGAAATTAAAAGGTTAGGTGGTGTTTAAATGAAATCAAAATTTATAGTCTTTTTAATGATGGTTTGCGTTCTCTTTACTCTCAGTGCGGTTTCGGCCGCTGACAATCAGACTGATGTAATTTCTGATGAGGGTGACTCACACACATTCACTGATTTAAAAAATGATTTAAATAATAGCGGCGATGTGTTTGAAGTGCAGCATAACTACAAATACTGTGATGATGACAACTTCATTGGGAGAATTATTATTGAAAAAAATATGACAATTAATGGTAATGACCACGTAATAGAAAATTTAACGGGCAAATATGTTTTGGTATTTGATTCAACAGGCAATATCAATGTTAATAATTTAACGTTTAAAAACTGTTTTGATGCTTCTATAATGATTAATTCAAATGTTGTTTTCAATAATGTGCAGTTTATTAACTGTTCAGGATTTAAACAAACAGGTGATATTTATGTTGAAGATAACTTTATTCAGGTTACTTCAAAGGATATGACATTCAATAATTGTGTTTTTCAGATGAATCCCGGTAATTACAGTGCCATTGTTTGTAATTATGGAAGTCTGACTGTTAATAATTCATTATTCAATAAAGGAGACTTTTTAAAAGGTTGTCTTTTTGTCAACAGGGCGGATTTTATTGTTGAAAATACTACTTTTGCAAATATGAGTTCCAGTTTCGCAACTGCAATCAATTATAAAGCTGGAATATTACAATTAGAAACTCAAAATTCATTAATCTGCATTCCCGTTTAACCGGAGGAGCTATTATAGGAAAATATTTCCCGAATATTGTGTATTTGGATAATTTCGACCATGTAGGAATCATTCCGAATGATGATTTTCTCCTTGACAATTGTGATTTCCAAAACTGCAGTGCACTCAATGACGGCGGTGCAATACACTTTGATTTGGATTCAGGTGCAGACCACAATGTTCAGAATTTAAATTTTACTCAGTGTGTCTTTGCCGACTGTGAAGCAAAATTCGGAGGCGCCTTATCGGTTTTGGGCGGCGTTTTAAATATTTCCAACTCAAATTTTGTCCAAAATCACGCCAACTTTGATGGCGGGGCAATATATACCTCCCACAGTAATGTGTATTTGGCTGAAAGCTTCATATATTCCAATTCCGCTTTGAGAAATGCCGGCGCAATTTACTTTGACAATGCAAAATTGACTTTGAATCATGTGTCAGTGTTATATAATACGGCAGCAAATTCTTCATCCAATGCAGCTAATGCAATTTATGCCAATGATGCTGAAATCAATTTCTCAAATTCAACATTTGATAATGGTGGAGTCAGTGTTTATGCTAACTTTGCCAAGGATTCCAAATTGGATAACAATAATGTCAATAAGGATATTTTCCTATTGAATAATACTGATTGCACCGTTTCTATAGAAACTCCAGGAATAAAACTTAATCTGATTAAAAATGAAATTGTTGTCAGCAAACTTCCGTCCAAATTTGATTCCCGTGATTTCGGATGGGTAAGTCCTATCAAAACCCAGGGGGACAATGATGACTGCTGGGCATTTGCAACTGCCGGATCTCTTGAATCAGCACTTTTAAAATCAACCGGAGTGCTATATAATCTCTCAGAGAATTATGTTCAAAAACTTCAGCTGAAATATCATCCGGCCGGCGATGCAAGAAACGTTTTAACCGGTTTTGATTACAGCGGACTCGGCTATGCATTAAGCTGGCAGGGTGCTTTAAACATGGACAGTCCTTATGATGACAGGGGGATGATTCTGGATTCTGATTTAAGTGTTCCAAGAATTCACCTTCAGGATGCAATGATTATATTTGCAGGACATAACAATACTGTGGATTCAATTAAACGTGCAGTCATGAAATACGGATCTGTAACACTTCACAGGTTTTTAATGGGTGTTCCTAACAGTACTGTCACTGATAAATACATCGACAATATGGAACATGACATTCATTTCGTTTCTGTTGTAGGTTGGGACGATGCTTTGAAGGATGACGATAATTTAACCGGCTGCTGGATTGTAAAAGATTCCCTTGGTTCATTTCATGAGCTTGCATATGCTGATAATTCTATTCTAGCAACAGATTATTATGCAGTTGTGCCGCAGGCGGCGGCTATTGCATATATCTTTGAAAATGACATTGACTATCATGTGAACTATCAGACGGATATTACCGGTTTAACTGGTTTTACCGGCAATTATACTGTCTATTCTAATGAGTTCAATTCCAAATACTCTGAGCTGATTGGTGCTGTAGGCACCTACTTCAACGAGTCAGGAATTGACTATTCATTTGACATTTACATCGACAGTAATCTGGTTCACTCACAAAGCGGTGTCAGCGAGTTTGCAGGGTTCAGAACAATAATATTGAACAAATACATTCCGGTTAAAGCTGGTGACAAGTTCAAGGTCGTGTTTAAAAATAATGCTTTGCCTTATCAGGCATTTTCAAGAATGCATTATATTTCTGGAATGACTATGGTAAGTGCTGACGGCAAGACATTTAAAGATATCACTCTTGAAAACAAAACTGTATGCCTTAAGGTTTACACAGTAAAGGATGATACTAAAATTATCGCCAATAATGACATTTCTGTTGATTATTCCGGTGGCAAATACTTCTCTGTTAAGGTTGTTACCTCTGACGGGCGTCAAGTCGGTGCGGGAGCCACTGTCAAATTCACAATTGGAGGTAAAACATACAATGCTGTAACTGACAGTAATGGAATTGCTAAGGTTAAAATCACACAAACCCCTAAAAAATACACGGTAACAACTTCATACAACGGCAAAACATATAAAAACACGGTTACTGTTAAACAGGTTTTAACTGCAAGCAAAGTCACCGTCAAAAAGTCAGCTAAAAAGTTAACCTTAAATGCCAAACTTAAAATCAACGATAAACTGGTTAAGGGCAAGGTCGTTAAGTTTAAATTTAAAGGCAAGACATACAAGGTCAAAACCGGTGAAAATGGTGTTGCCAAAAAGGTCTTAGGTAAAAAAATCATTAAAAAACTCAAAAAAGGCAAAACATACAATGTAAAAATAACCTACCTTAAAACCACAATCAAAACAACTGTTAAAGTTAAACGTTAGGAATTCACTTCCTAACACTTTTTTTCTTAATATGCATTATAATAATGGTATAATTAATAACGATATCAAGTTTTTGAAAATATGTTTTGCATATGCCATTGAAAGAATTCTTTTAAAACCTACAGGTTAGAAGTTCTGCAAAAATTAAAAATCATCCAAAACCAAAATCAGATCCCCTAATTGGATTTTCATTACCTATCTTTTTGCGGATTTCACTTAACCATTATGCACTTTCGGTGAGTCCAATTCATGCTGTCTTTGTACAAAAAACTATCAGCCCTATCTGTCCCGTACTTAGTTACCCTTGGTTTAATACCCCCAGATTCTTCTTTAAATTTTACATGGTTGATTTACTCATTTATTTCACAGTTATTATTATTATTATTATTAGTTTTCATATATGAAATAAGTAATGAAATTTATGGGATTTAATAATGAATGAAGAATGAAAAATGAAATAATTTAATCAAATTATTCTTCAAAAAATAGACAGATTGAAAGAAATCAAGAACTAAATTTTAACATCCCTCCAAAAATATTTAATTGATTTATTATAAATATATTATTAATTTATAGACAATATCATTTTTCAAGCAAATGCTTCTAGGGATTATGACAGCTTTGAATTTTAAGGGGAGGAGTTTTACTGAAGAATAATGTTAAATTTGTAATGAATCTGAAGGATTGCAATTGCCATGTTATTGAAGAGGCTTTCAAAAAGGCAAAAGGCATTTTCAATTGGCAGCTTGATGAAGATTTCAATGCAATTTTAATCAATGAAGATATTGATTATCGCTTCATTGATGTTTTAGATTTTAAAAAAGATATAGATGACCTCACAGATTCCTTTTTCAAGTTAGATTTTGATGATTCAATTAATGCACCTCTTTATAAATTCATGGTTTTAAAGGATGATGATAAATTCAAAATTTTAGCCAATATAAGTCCCCTAATATTTGATTACACTTCAATAAACGAGTTTTATGAATTATTCGATGATTTAAACAAATCCCCTTTAAGAAATGATTTGGATTCACATTATGCTAAAGTTAATGATTATCTGAACTCCCCTGATTTTGAAAAAGATAAAAATTACTGGAAAAATTTTATTTTGAACTCAAGCAATCATGTCAAATTCTATAACCTAAAGGATAACAACTGCAAAAGCCAAACAATCAATGTCAATGAAGATTCTGTCAACGCTTTCATTAACGCTAACGGCTGCTCATTATTTGAGTTTTATGGAAGCGCATTATCAATGTACTTGTCACGCATTGACAGACTTGACGGAAGCCTTTTAAAAACTGTTATCCCTCACGAAAACGTGGTTTTAGATAAGAATGCGCTTTTAAAAGTCGACGTTAACAGTGAAGACTCATTCAACGATTTAATTGATATATTCAGACAGACCTTAGTTAATTCCCTTGAAAAAACAAAAGTTGACATTACCTGTTACTTAGATGAGAACTCATCATATTATTCAATCCATGACTTCACTGATTTAAATAAGAATATCCATATCTTAAACGGAGATAACTCCGCATTAACCTTAAACATTTATAATGACTCATTGGAGATTGTCTACAATTCGAATTTATTTTCAGATATCTACATTAATCATATGGTTGGAAATATTGAAAGCTTGATTGACGAGCTTTTACATTTCCCGAACCGGTTAATCCAAGATATTGATGTACTTTCCAGTGAAGAAAAGGCATTGCTTTTAAAATATTGCAAGGGAAAACGAGTTGAAGTCGATGAAAATAGATTTTTATCGCATGGTTTTCGTGAAAACGCCTTGAATAATCCAGATGCTCTTGCAGTTGATGACGGCGTCAATAAAATTACTTTCGGCGAGCTTGAAAAGACAAGCAATTCAATTGCCAATGACTTAAGGGAAAACTATGGGATTGGTCCCGGAAGCCGTGTTGCATTAATGCTTATGAGGGATTATCACTTTCCTGAAATTGTATTGGCATTAAATAAGATTAATGCCACATTCGTTCCGATTGACCTTTTCTATCCGATAAAGCGTATTGAATACATGCTTAACCTAAGCCAAAGCGAATATATCATTGCGACTAAAACAATAGCGGATTCCTTTGATTTAAAACAGAAAGTCATTTATTTGGAAGACTTGAATGATTCAGATGATGTGGATATTGAAATTGCCACCCGGGGCGACGATTTATTCGCAATACTATTCACATCCGGAACCACTGGACTTCCTAAGGGAGTGATGGTTTCCAACAGCCAAACTCCAAGAGTGGGAATATCATTCAAGGAAATCTTCAACTATTCCAAAGGTGACGTAATAGGTCACTATTTAGGCTTTACCTTTGTAGCATCATTTGTAATCTATGCGACACTCTATTTTGGAGGATGCTGCAGAATATTCAATGAAAAGGAGCAGAAGGACAGTTTGCTGTTAATTAAGGAGCTTAAGGAAAATCATCTAAACAGTCTTATTCTGCCTCCAGGTATCGGCATTCCAATTTATGAAAATGAAGACCTACAACTGGATTATCTCGTATTGGCAGGTGCAAAACTCAATGAATTGAGCAAAAAGGAAAAACGCACCAAGTTGGTTAATTTTTATGGAACTACAGAAATAATATGTGGTGTAACAAAAATATATGATTCAAAAGACATTAAAGACAATAATGTGCCTCTGGGCAGTCCTGTTGCCAATACTGATGTTTATATTTTGGATGATGAAAATAATCAGATGCCTATAGGAGTTCCGGGAGAAATTTGCGTTTCCAACAATTACCTGAGTCCAGGATACCTTGATAATCCTGAATTGACTGATGAATTATTTATAGAAAATCCTTTAAGCGATTCTGAAGACAATAGAATAATGTATCGTACTGGAGATATAGGATTTTACAATTTTGATGGTGAAATAGAAATCATCGGACGTGAAGATGATCAACTTTCCGTCAGGGGATTCCGTATAGAATCGGATGAAATCCTAAGAATAATGAACGGCTTTAATGAGATTTTAGACATTTATCTAGATGTTGATAATGATAACTTAATCGCATATTACACAACTGACGATAATTTGGATATCAATGAAGTAAAAGAGGCTTTAAGGGATGAACTGCCTTATTATATGATCCCCTCTCTTTTCATTGAACTGGACGAAATTCCTTTGAATCTCAACGGTAAAATAGATAAGTCCCGATTGAAAACAGCAATTAATAATGAGAGCATTGAAATAGCTGATGAGGTTGTAAGAGCTGTCGCTGATGCCTTTAAGGAAGTCCTGAATCTTGACTTTGTTTTGATTGATGATGATTTCGTTGCCTTGGGAGGAAATTCACTCTCTGCAATGAAGCTGCAGCTGGCATTAAAGGAAAAACTGGGCGTTTACCTCTCATCAAATGAGTTGATAGGTCTTTCAACACCAAATGAAATTGCCGATTACATTAAATTTAATTTAAATGCCCATTCATCATTCGATGATGAGAGTTATACTTTTGATAAGCAGTGTGCACTATCTGAATCACAGCTGAACGTTTATCTTGACGAAAGCGTTGAAGATATGGGTACTGCATACAACAACCCATTTAAAATTGATTTTAAGGATGATTATTCTGCTGATGAAATCAGAAATGCATTAATTAAACTCTTTGAAGTATTTCCCGTTTTAAAGGCACGTGTAGTAAATGATGATGGAGATCTTTTCTTTGCCTTTGACGGTGAGCCTGAAATTAATGAAGGATTAGCCAATGACATAAAATTCTTCGTTAAGCCGTTCGAATTTGACAAATCATTGTCAAGATTCCTTATTGTTGAAAATGGCCTATGTGCCGATTTTCATCATATGATTTTTGATGGTACCTCACTAAATATTTTATTAAACAGATTAATTTCAATTTTAAGCGGCGAAGAAGTTGATTTCACCGATTACGGAGTATTAAGGCAGATTTCATTTGAAGAAACTATCGATTCCGATTATATGGATAGTGCTCATGAATTCTTTTCTCGCATGTTGGCAGACGTGGATGATGTCCATGATTTGCTGCCGTCAGTTAATGACAATAATGATGAGTTTGAATTCATCAAATCCTTTGATATTAATTTTAATGATTTGAATTCATTTTTACAAAGCCATAACTTGACACCTAACCAGTTCTTTTCAAGCGTTTTCGCTTATACATTATCAAGATTCACAGGTTCGGATAAGGTTCTTTTCAACATCATTGAAGACGGAAGAGGGCATATTGATTTATCAGACTCCGTAGGAATGTTTGTCAAGACGTTGCCTGTTCTTATTGACTGTTCAAATACGGACGTCAATTCATTCCTTGATTATTCCTCAGATTTAATCAATTCAGTTATGAAATATGATTTGTATCCTTTCCGTGCCCTGGCTAATGACTATGATTTGAATTCAAATATCCTATTCCAATATTCCCATAATCTATTCAGTGATGTGATAAATAAAGATGATTTGAAATATGGTGTTGATGAACTGGATCATGACTTGAATGCCGATTTGTCTTTCTATATTTTCAATAATAGTGATGATAAATTAACAATTCGAATTTTATATTCATCCATATATTCTAAAGATTTCATAGAGCATTTTACTGAATCTTATAAGTTAATTTTGCATGAAATGATTAAAGTTGAGGAATTAGGTAATATTAATTACACCTCTGATTCTGATCTTGAGTTTTTAGATAGCTACAATCAAACTGAGCATCCCCTGTTTTGTGATGATATTATGGATGCTTTTAAAGATAACCTAACAAAACATCCTGAAAAGATATTGGTTTCATATAATGATGTTTCATACAGTTATGGTGAAGGTGCTTTCATAGCTGATGCAATTGGAAAAAAACTGGCCGATTTAGGAGTTGAAGTTCAAGATTGTGTTAGCTTTTTAGTCCCTCGCTCGGAATTATATGTCTTTAGTGTTTTAGGTATTTTATCTGCTGGAGCAGTTTATGTTCCTTTAGATGATACTCATCCCGATGAACATATAAACTTCATGCTACACGATACAGATTCCCAAGTAATTATTGTTAGTGATGAAACTTATGAACGCGCTAAATCATTAGCAAACAACATTAACCTCCTAAATATTTCAGACATTGTTAAAAAGGATATTGGAAATGCATCTAATTTAGACATTAGTTATGGTGATTTGGCCTGTATTTTATATACCAGCGGTACTACTGGCGTTCCTAAAGGCGTGAAAATTACTAGAAAATCTGTTATCAATGTTGCAGAATCCTATATTGAAACATATGGATTGGATAAAAGTGATGTTTATGGATTATTCTCATCCATTGGTTTTGATGTGAGCAGTTTTGTTATTTCAGCAGTGATGTGTGCAGGAGCATGCTTATCCATAATTCCCGAAGAAATTAGGTTCAACATGTCTGAACTAAACAAATATTTCATAAAACAAAATGTTACCCATGCATTTATCACTACTCAAGTAGGTAAACTCTTCATGCAAAGCGTTGATTATACTTCACTTGATGTATTGCTTGTTGCAGGTGAAAAATTAGGAGATGTTGAAAGTCCAAAAGATTACCGTTTAATTGATGCATACGGTCCAACTGAAGCATTTGCATTTGTATCTTCAATTGACAATAACCATAAACTAGATGACTCATCAGTAGGTATGCTAAATCACAATACACAAGCTTACATTTTAGACAATCAAAAACGTCGTGTACCCTTAGGTGCTGTCGGTGAATTATACCTATCTGGCCTCCAGATTGCTGATGGATACTTAAATCGCCCAGAAGAAAATGCAAAGGCATTCATTGACAACCCATTTGACAATAATAAATATTATAACACATTATATGGAACAGGAGACTTAGTAAGAATATTGCCTGATGGTTCAATAGGCATAGTAGGTCGTCGTGACGGTCAAGTTAAAATCCGGGGAAACCGTGTAGAATTGTCAGAAGTCGAAATTACAATTAGAAATATGGATATCATAGATGATGTTACAGTTAAAACAATTAAAAATGGGGATAACCATGAACTAGTGGCTTATGTTGTTTCATCAGAGGAGATTGGTGATGATGACCTTAGAAATCTTGTCTGCGATTATGTTAATGAGAATGAACCTGAATATATGGTTCCCTCATTTGTTATCCGATTGGATACCATTCCTTTGAATGTCAATGGTAAAGTTGATAAATCTGCATTGCCTGATGTAGATTTGAGTAGTTTGCATGAAGAATATGTTGCTCCAACAAATGAAATTGAAAGACATATTGTCGACGCTTTCGAAGTTGTGTTTAATCAAAAAGGCATTGGATTAAATGACAACTTTATTCGTTTGGGTGGAGATTCTATCACTGCAATTCGTGTTATTTCACTCTTGGAGAAAAATGATATTTCCTGCAACGCTAGAGACATATTGAATTATAAAACTCCATATTTGATTGCACAAAATGTCCAAAGTATTGAAAGTGTTTCTTATGACGCAGTTGAAGGGCCAATAGATTTGCTTCCTATCCAGGAATTTTTCTTTGATCAAATCAATAGGGATAATTTCTCACAACATTTCATCTTGAAATCCAATGAGAAATTAGATAAGGATACTTTACAAGAGGCCTTTGATGAATTGTGCAATGTTCATGATATGCTTCGTGTGAAATATAGTATTGACGAAAATGGAGATGCAACTCAAGAAATATTACCATTAAATACTCAAATTTCCAAAATAAAGGAATATGACAGTTCAGACGACATTGAAGAGTCACTTAAAGAAGTATTTATGGAATCATCCAATTCATTGAATATGGACAATCTAATTGAAATTAATCTGATTCATCAAAATGATACCTCCTATCTCATGTTAATTATTCATCATTTAATCATAGACGGAGTAAGTTGGAATATTTTAATCACAGATTTAACACATATATACAACAGTTTAAAGGCGGGAAAAGAAATAGATCTTTCAAGACCTTATCCGTATAAAAATTGGGTGGATGATGTTAAAGATTTAATTAGTAATATTTCCACTGAAGAAAAAGAACATTGGACTAAAATTAATGCTTTGTTGGATGATTATTCAATTAAAGGAGATACAAATCCATTTACATTTAGAGTTGATGCAAATTACGATATTAATAGTCTTTTAATGCTGTCTGAAGAGGAATATTGGGCTTTGGCAATCGCAAGAGCTTATAAAAAGACATATGGCAAAGATATAATATTCAATCGTGAGACATATGGTCGTGATGAAAGCATCACAAAACTAAACAGAACAATAGGCTGGTTCACCAGCCAATATCCAATACTGGTTAATATAGACAATGATTATGATGATGTTTCATTAATGAATGATGTTTATAACATCAAAACTGCATTTAAAGAAGCCAATAATTTGGGTTTGAATTATTACTCATTAATCTACACAACAAAAGAATTGGAATTCAAACCTTGTCCAGTCACTTTCAATTTCTTAAGCGATGAATTCTCATTTAAAAATGAATTGTTCGAGTCATTCATTCCAGAATCAACTTCTGATTATGAAGAAATGAAACAGGATTTGGAATCTTATGGAATCACTTTCAATGTTGCCCGAAATGGTAATTCCTATGAAATCACCGGAGATTATGCAGGCAACACTTATATTGGTGATGAATTCAATGCATTTATTGAAAACATTAAATCTGAATTAGAATTCATTGGTAATCATAAATTTGAAGATGATAATGTCGTCTGCTGTTTATCTGAAGCCCAGTTAGGTATTTATCTGGATGAAAAGGTACATGAAAAAGATGTGGCATATTCAACTACCGGAATTCTTGAATGTAGTCATGATAATTCTATTGATGAAATTAAAGATGCCATTCATGATGTAATCAGAAAGCATCCTATCTTGAAAGGACGTGTTTTGGATACTACAAATATGCCTCTTTTAATTTGTGACAGTTATCCAACTGTTGAAATGGTTGGTAAGGCGGATTGTTCTAATTTGATTAAACCGTTTGATTTGGATAAATCTTTAGCTCGCTTCTTCATTGTAAATAGTGAAGACAACAGATTTGTATTCTATGATATCCACCATATGATTAGTGATGCGACTAGCCATACCATCATTAAAAATGAATTAGAACAGGCTTTAATGGGCAATTTAGATGATACAGTTGATTTTGGCTTTGTTTATGCCAGCCATGATTCATTCGAAACACAATACAGTGAAAAATTTAAATCCTCTCAGGAATTCTTCCATAATGCTTTCGCTGATATTGATGACGTCCAGTACTTATTAGAGGATGTCGACGGAGAAATGGGTAGTGTAAGCCTTCCTGTTAGAGGCATTCGTGAAAATGTAGAATTATTTGCACAAAATAATAGTATTACTGTGGGCAGTTTATTAAATGCAGTGTTTGCATATACATATTCACGTTTCACAGGCAGTGACAAGGTTTATTATAACTTTACTGAGCATGGTCGTCATGAAGATTACCAGCAGGATGCTGTGGGCATGTTTGTTCGAACAATTCCCGTCATTGTTGACTGTGAAAATAAATCCGTTAATGACTATGTAACCAATGTGGCCGATTTAATCTTGAAATCAATGGCTAACAGCAGTTACCCATTCAGATTGACTGCAAGAGAATTTAATTTGAGCAATGATGTAGCATTTGAATATAACTACGACTTAAATGAATTTGAAGTTGGCGATGAAATAGTAATTAGAGATGATGCAGATAAGGTCAGCGACTTTTTATGTGTCATTAATGATTTAGAAGACGGTTTTCTCATTACAGTAAGTCATTTGGATAAGTTCAGCAGATATACTGCAACACAATTCGTTAAAGTATTTAAGGAAGTATTAATCCAATTTTTAGAAAAGGAAAATCTTGGAGACATTGATTATATTTCCAATGAAGACATTGAACTTTTGGACAGCTACAATAAGACAGAACATCCTTTGGTTTATGACGATATTCTTGATGCATTCAATGACAATCTTTCCAAATATCCTGAAAACAGATTGGTTTCATACAATGATGTTTCCTACAGCTATGCTGAAGGCGCTTATGTGGCCAATGAAATAGGTAAAAAACTTCTAGAGTTAGGTGTTAAACCTCAAGATTGCGTTGGCTTTTTAGTTCCACGCTCTGAACTGTACATGTTTTCCATTTTGGGTATTATGTCAGTTGGAGGCATTTATGTTCCTTTAGATGATACTTTACCTGACGAACGTATCGAGTTCATGATAAAAGATACAAATTCAAGAGTGATAATTGCTAGTGATGAAACTTATGATTGTGCAAAAGAGTTATCTGATGGAATTGACATTTTAAACATCACAGATATCCTTAAGGGAGATATAAAATATTTATCTTCTTTGCCTGTGGTTTATGAAGATATCGCTTCCATTCTATATACTAGTGGTACTACTGGAGTTCCTAAAGGTGTAAAAATTACTCGTAAGGCAATTCTTAACGTGGCAACTTACTATACTGAAACATTCGGTTTAGACAGTAGTGATGTTTACGGATTATATGCTTCAATTGGTTTTGATGCTGGTGTAATGTCAATATTCAAGGCAATTTACTCTGGAGCCTGCTTATCAGTGGTTCCTGAAGAAATCAGATACAACATGCATAAGCTCAATGACTATTTCATTGAACAGAATGTTACACATACAATCATCACTACCCCTGTTGGAAAATTGTTTATGCAGACAATTGATGATTCTTCACTGGATTATCTGTTTGTAGGTGGGGAAAAGCTTGGAGAATTCGATAGTCCACAAAATTATCAATTGGTGGATGAATATGGGCCGACCGAAGGAAACAACTTTATTTCTTCAATAAACAATTCTAATAAAATCCATTACTCTTCTGTAGGTAAGTTAAATTACAATTCTAAAGCTTATATTTTGGATGATGAGAAAAGACGCGTACCTTGCGGTGCTGTAGGTGAATTATACCTGGCAGGTTATCAGATTGCTGATGGATACCTAAATCGTGAAGAAGAAACAAGTAAGTCATTCGTTGAAAATCCTTTTGATGAGGAAGAGGATTACAATACCTTGTATCGTACTGGAGATATGGTAAGAGTATTGCCTGATGGATCTTTAGCTATCAGAGGTCGTCGTGATGGCCAGGTAAAAGTAAGAGGAAACCGTGTTGAACTGTCTGAAGTTGAAAATGTTATTCGCGAATTGGATTATGTAAGTAACGTTACAGTTCAAACTATTAAAAATGGTTCCAACAATGAATTGGTCGCCTATGTAGTTCTATCACATGAAATTGACGATGTTAAAGATTCCGTTTGTGATTATGTGACTAAATACAAACCAGACTATATGGTTCCTTCATTTGTAATAGAATTGGATGAAATTCCTTTGAATGTTAATGGTAAAGTCGACAAGCGTGCATTGCCTGAAATTGATTTGGAAGGTTTACATGAGGAATATGTTGCCCCAACAAATGAAACTGAAAAGCATATTGCCGAGGCTTTCGAATATGTATTTAATCAAAAGGACATTGGTGTAAATGATGATTTTGTTCGTTTGGGTGGAGATTCCATCACTGCCATTCGTGTTATATCAATCTTGGAGAAAAATGATATCTCCTGCACCGCTAGAGATATATTGAACTATAAAACCCCAAGTCTGATTGCACAAAATGTTCAAATCGTGGAAAGTATTTCATATGATGCAGTAGAGGGCACTGTAGATTTACTTCCAATCCAGGAATATTTCTTTGACCAAGTCACTTCAGATAAGTTCTCACAATATTACATTTTAAAATCCAATGAAAAATTAGACATAGACACTCTACAGGAGTCCTTCAATGAGTTATGCAATGTTCATGATATGCTTCGTGCAGATTACAGTTTAGGTGAGAATGGAGATGTAATTCAAGAGATATTATCTGTCAATACCAAGATTTGTGAAATAAATGAATATAACATTTCAAATGACTTTGAAGAGTCAATAAAAGACATATTTATAAAATCACTTAATTCTTTAGATGTAAAAAGCAACTTAATTGAAGTTAATTTGATTCATCACAAAAGCACATCCTATCTTATGTTTATCATTCATCATTTGATTATAGACGGCGTAAGCTGGGATATTTTAATCACAGATTTAACCAATATCTACAACAATCTAAAAGCAGGAAAAGAAATAGGGCTTCAAAGACCATATCCATATAAAAATTGGGTAGAAGACATTAAAAATCTGGTCAATGACATTTCACCTGAGGAAAAACGATATTGGACTAAAATCAATAATTTATTGGATGATTCCTCTATTAAGGGTGATGCAAATCCATTCTTCTTTGATGTTGATGTTAATTATGATATTGATAATCTTTTGATGTTGTCTGAAGAGGAATATTTGGCCTTAGCAATTGCAAGGGCATATAATAAGACCTATGGCAAAGATGTGATATTCAAGCGTGAGACATATGGTCGTGATGAAAGCATTGCAAAGATTAACAGAACAGTCGGCTGGTTCACTAGCCAATATCCTATATTAGTCGATGTAAACAATGATTATAGTGATGTTTCTTTAATGAATGATGTTTATAATATTAAATCTGCATTTAACGAGGCAAATAATTTGGGTTTGAATTATTATTCATTAATCTACACAACAAAAGAATTGGAATTCAAACACTGTCCAGTCACTTTCAATTTCTTAAGCAGTGAATTTTCATTTAAAAATGAATTGTTTGAGTCAATTATTCCAGACTCATTATTGGACAGTGATGAAACAGACATTTATAAACACAGTTTAGAAACCTATGGCATTACTTTCAATGTATTCCGTAATGGAAATTCATATAGAATTAATGGACAATATGCAGGAAATACATATATTGGCGATAAATTCAACAAATTCATTGAAAATATTAAATCTGAACTTGAATTCATTGGCAATTATAATTTAAAAGATAATAACATTGTTTGCTGTTTATCTGAACCCCAATTAGGCATCTATCTAGACGAAAAAGTTCATAAAAAAGGTTTGGCTTATTCAAACCCTAGAATATTTGATTGTGATTCTAGCTTTACAATCGGCGAAATTGAAGATGCAATTCATACTTTAATCAGAAAACATCCTATCTTAAAAGGTCGTGTTTTAGATACTGCAAATATGCCTCTTTTAATTTGCGACAGTTATCCATCTATTGAAATAGCTAAGGATGAAAATTATTCCGATTTCATCAAGCCATTTGATTTGGATAAGTCTTTAGCTGCTTTTATAATTGTGGATAGCGAAGCCGGCAAGTCCATAATCTATAATGTGCATCACATCATTAGTGATGCAACTACTGCCACACTTATCAATAAAGAATTAGAACAATCCTTAATGGGTAAATTAGATGATGAAATTGACCTGGGCTTTGTTTACGATAGTCGTGATTCATTTGAAGTACAATATGACAACAAATATGAATCTGCCCAAAAATTCTTCCAGGATAATTTCGCGGATATTGATGAAGTCCAATACCTTTTAAGAGATGTTGATGGAAAAATTGGTAGTGTTGGCCTTCCTATCAGAGGCATTCGTGAAAATGTTGAATCGTTCACTAAGAAAAATAATATTACTGTTAGTAATTTATTGAATGCTGTATTTGCATACACCTATTCACGTTTCACAGGCAACGATAAAGTTTATTATAACTTTACTGAACATGGGCGTCATGAAGATTACCTGCAGGATGCTTGGGGAATGTTTATCAGAACAATTCCAATTATTGTTGACTGTGAAAATAGATCCGTTGCAGATTATGTAGATTATACTTCTGATTTAATCCTAAAATCAATGACCAACAGTATCTATCCATTCAGATTGCTTGCAAAAGAGTTTGATTTAAACAATAATGTTATTTTCGAGTATAATCATGAGTTAAATGAATTTGAGATTGGTGATGAAATAGTATTTAGGGATGATGCAGATGGAGTCAGTGATTTCTTATGTGTTGTTAACGATTTAGAAGATGGTTTTGTTGTTAGCGTGAGCCATTTGGATAAATTCAGCCAAAATACTGCTAAACAATTCGTTGAATCATACAAGCTAATATTAGAACAAATAATTTCTGTTGATAAACTAGAAGAAATCGACTATACTGCAAATGAAGACATTGCCCTTCTAGACAGTTATAACCAGACAGAGCATGATTTGGCTTATGAAGATATTTTAGACGCCTTTAATTATAATCTGTCAAAGCATCCTGAAAACAAATTGGTTGAGTTCAATGACCTTTCCTACACTTATGCTGAAGGAGCATATATTGTAGATGCAATTGGAAGAAGACTCATTGATTTAGGTGTTGAACCCCAAGACAAGGTCGGCTTTTTGGTTCCTCGCAGCGAACTGTATATGTTCTGCACCTTGGGAGTCCTGTCAATTGCTGGAATCTACGTTCCATTGGATGATACTCATCCTAATGAACGTGTGGAGTTCATGATAAAAGATACCGACTCCAAGGTTCTCATTGTCAGCGATGAAACCTATGAACGTGGACAAGATCTAGCCAAAGACCGTATTATTCTAAACATATCAGACATCGTCAACGGTGAAATCAGAACTTTAAATAAACTGGATAATACTTACGGCGATTTGGCCTGCATATTATACACAAGCGGTAGTACCGGTATTCCTAAAGGTGTAAAAATCACCAGAAAATCATTAGTTAACTTCATAGATTTCCATGTTAGTGATTTGGACATTCTCCCTGAGGATGTTTATGGCTTATTCGCTTCCATAGGTTTTGATGTTGCGATGGCAGCAATATTTTCTGTAATATATTCCGGTGCCTGCTTAAACGTAATTCCTAATGATATAAAATTAAATATCTCCGCAATGAATAAGCATTTCATGAAATATGGAGTTACACACACATATATAACCACACAAATTGCCAAACTATTTATAAGCCAAATTGAGGAAACATCCCTGAAAGTACTTGTTGCTGGGGGAGAAAAATTAGGGCAAATAGATGAAATCAGAAATTACAGGATTGTGGATGCATATGGACCAACCGAAGCCTGTGTATATGTAATCAGTGCAGATACAACAAACAAAATCGATTACAGCAGCGTGGGATATGTGCAAAACAATACAAAAGCATACATCTTGGATAAAGAATTTAGACGAGTGCCGATTGGAGCAGTCGGAGAATTATATCTGTCAGGTATTCAACTAGCTGACGGTTACTTAAATAGACAAGAAGAAACCTCTAAAGCATTTATGAGTAATCCATTTGAAAACAATGAAGAATATTGTGGATTATATCGCACAGGCGATGTGGCAAGACTGCTTCCAGATGGAAGCTACGGTATTATCGGCCGTCGTGATGGTCAGGTAAAAATAAGAGGAAATCGTGTGGAACTCACTGAAGTCGAATCAGTAATAAGAAAGATGGACAACATTGACGACGTGACAGTCCAAATTACAAAAAACAACACAAACAATGAATTAGTAGCCTATGTTACTTTATCTAAAGATTTAAAAGAGGATTTAGTTGATTATGTTCGTGAATATGTCTTAAAACACAAACCAGAATACATGGTTCCATCATATGTAGTAAAACTAGACGAAATCCCATTGAATGTCAACGGTAAAGTCGATAAGCGTGCTTTGCCTGATGTAGATAAAACCAGTTTGCATGCAGATTATGCTGCTCCAAGAAATGAAAATGAAAAAGAAATTGTTGAAGCCTTTGAAAAGGCATTGAAGTTAGAAAAAGTTAGCATTTACGATGATTTCATACGTTTAGGTGGAGATTCACTTACTGCAATCAGATTACTATCTTATATAACATCCCATGACGTGACCATGGCAGATATTTTCGCTTTCCGAACTCCAGAAGCAATTGCAAAAAACATGTCAGATTATTCTTTTGATTTGGATATTTATTCATTGGAAAGCGGATGTCCATTGAATTCAGCACAGATTAATGTATTTGCAGACGTGAATGTTTATAATAAAAAGAATGCCTATCATATTCCTGGTTATATCCCTATCCCTAATGAATACAGTCTTGAAAATATACTTGAATCATTGGATAAGCTATTGGATGCTCATCCAATTTTAAGCATGCGATTAAGTGATGAATATGAAGTAAATAATAATATTGACATAAGCAATTGGGATTTGCTTAAAGACTTAATGACTACAGCTAAAAAATACGGAATAAACGAAATTATGAATCTGATTAAGGCATATGGAATGGATGTGAGAGGACTTTATAATATGCTTAGAACAATTATCAGACTGTTTAAGGGAGAATATCCGTATTTGGTAAAAGGTGCAAAACCTCCAATTTCAGTGGAAACTGATGTGAGTGCGAATAACATTATAGATTTCTTTTCTGAAAGTTTTGATTTATATAATTATCTATCCAAGTTCATGATTGTTGAAAATCAAGGTTCATATTACTTGATTTATTGGATTCATCATATTGTTTTTGATGCAATGTCTGCAGGGGTATTCCAGAAGGACTTCATGACCCTTCTTAATGGTGGTGATGTTGCTTTTGACGATACATTCCTAAAAACATCAGCATTTACACATCAAATTAAAAATACCGAAAAGTTCGATGAAGCAGATGAATTTTATGAGCCTATTTTATCGAATATTGATGATGTGGGTGTTTTAAGAGAGGACAGTTTGCCTGAAGGATATAGTTCTTCAGTTTATGATTTGGAATTTGAGAAAGCTGCATTCAAATCATTTTTAAATAAAGCAGGAATAAGTGAAAACGTATTTTTCACAAGCATATTTGCCTATACATTATCCCAATTTTCAGATGGAGATAAGGTTTTATTTACAATGATTGAAAACGGACGTGACAGATTCGGTGAAAATTTCATAGGAATGACATCAAATGTAATGCCGCTAGTAGCAGATTGTAAAAATCAAAGCATCAGTTCATTCATGGAACAAATGGCAGATACCGTTTATGGGGCATTAAGATATAGCTATTATCCAATTTTACTGCTCTATCAGAAATATAATTTTGAGGTCAATATATTATTCCAATTTGTACCGAATTGGATTGCAGATGACTTCAATTCTATTGGCGATGCTGAATCTCAGGAAATTTATAATAAAGTCCTTAATAGCTTCCAAGATTCTTTAACAGAATTTCTTGTTCAAGTTTATCAAAATGGTGACGATTACAGGCTAGTATTTACAAATTCAAACAAATATTCTGATAAGATGATTAATGATTTCAAAGATAGTTATATTTCAGTTTTATCAAAAATTATTAATGATGATATGTCTTCGAATTTAAACTCCATTAAATGAAACAACTGGAGGATGCAATTAACAATTTTCAAAGATTTCCATCTTATTTGACTTAATCTGGAGATAATTTATGGAAAATAATGCGCAAACCAATGAAAATATTGATTTAATTAGAGGCGAACCAGAAAAAGCCATTAAAAAGTTATCCGTACCAACGATGCTTGCAATGCTTTTCGTTGCAGGTTATTATCTTGTTGATGGCATATGGATTGTTGGCCTGGGACAAGCCGCAATCGCAGGCATTGGTTTTCTTAATCCTTTTTTCATGATTTTACTTGGGATAAGTCTGGGTCTCAGCACAGGTGCAGCAAGCAGCATCAGTCGCTTTATAGGTGCAAAGGATCATAATGGCGCAAATATATCGGCAATGCATTCAATCTTAATTTTAATAATAGTGTCAATAATTTTAACATTATTATTGTTTTTCTTACAAAAACACTTGCTGATTCTTTTAGGTGCAAGCGGTGCATCTTTAAATGAAGGCCTGAAATATGGAACTCCATTATTTTTGGGTCTGACCGTACTGGTATTTACAATTGGTTTGACTGGAATACTGCGGGGCGAGGGAGACATGAAAAGACCAATGTATGGCATTGGTTTTGCCGTAATACTGAATGCAATACTTGATCCGATTTTCATCTATACCCTGAATCTTGGTTCTGCAGGCGCATCGATTGCAACAGTGTTCAGTTGTTTTATTGCATTAACGGTTATGCTATATTGGATTTTCATTAAGAAAGATACCTATGTTGATGTTAACTTTAAAAATTTTAAATTTGACTCTGAAATATCTTTTGACATTTTAAAGGTCGCTATTCCTTCATCAATGGAAATGATTATACAAAATATTGCTTTAAGCATGTATTTAATATTTATTTCAATGATTGGCGGTGATTATGGGGTTGCAGTATTTTCATCAGCTCAAAGATTATATACTTTTGCGACATTGCCTATAAATGCTATAGGCACAACAGTTACTACAGTTTCCGGCAGCGCTTTCGGTGCCAGAAATGAGGATTACCTATCAAGAAGCCATCTTTACGGATCAAAAATATCCCTGATTTTGGCAACATTATTTTTAATAATTTTTATCTTATTTGCCAATCCAATGGCAAGTATACTTGCATTCACTCCTGAAACTTCACATTTGATTGGAGGAATTGCAGGTTTTCTTCAGATTGGAACTTTATGTCTGCCTTTTATAAGTATTGGATTAGCATCAAGTTATTTTTATCAGGGAATTGGGAAAGGAACAACAAGTTTGACCTGGACAATAATACGTGAAATAATATGTACAAATGTATTTATATATGTATTTGGAATATTGCTCGGTTGGGGTTTAATCGGTGTTTGGGCAGGTTTGTCTGTTGGAAAATCAATTGCAAGTGTTTTAAACTTCTTATTTGTAAGGCATATGATTAAATCATTGAAATGGTGAATTCTATATGTCATACTTACTTTAAAAAAGAAATCCCACTTTCTAAAATTCATGAATTTAAAGCAGATTTGAAAAATCCTACGATATACCTAGCTGAACCAAATTTGATTTTCAATATCCTTGGCGTTAATGTCAAAAACACCTCACGAAAGGAAAGTTTGAAAAATTTGCTTTGTAGAACTTCTATTTGATTTTTGCAAAAAAATTTATGACTTAGAGAGTCAATTGTATTCTGAACAATTAACATGAAAAAATTATTTATTGAACAGAATACCAAATATAATTATTGTCAATAACCAAATAATATATTTTATTTTAGGAGTTGAAATATTATGTCAAAAAATAAAAAAATTATTGGACTACTAATAGCTATAGCAGTTTTATTGATAATTATTTTTACATTATATGGTATGTCCAGTGATAATGAAGATACTGTTAAAATCGGATATCTGCCTACAGATCACGATTCGGCATTATTTGTCGCAAATGCAACAGGAATGTTTAAAGATGCGGGAGTTGATGTGGAATTACATGAATATAATAACGGCGGAGATTTGATGAGTGCGATGGCTAGTGGTGAGTTAGATGTTGGCTATGTTGGAATACCACCAGTAATATATTCCATGACTAAAGGAGTGCCTATAAAAATTGTTGCAGGAGCTCAAAATGAGGGCAGCGGTTTGGTTTGCCAAAATTCATCAATCAATTCAACCTCTGATTTAAAAGGCAAGATTGTGGCTACACCCGGTGAAGCATCAATACAAAGCGTATTATTAAAATATGATTTGAACAAAAGCGGACTAAACATTTCAAATATTGAAAGTCCCAGCATGAAGGTTTCTTCAATGAATGATGCATTAAGAACTGGAAGTATCGACGGAATGCTAACATATGAACCTTATGTTACAATTTCACAGAAACTTAATAATAAAACTCTTCTGAAAAGTTCTGGAGATATTTTGCCGGATCATCCCTGCTGCGTTGTAGTGATGAATAAAAAATTTATATCAAAAGAGTCTGATAACGCAAAAAAAATTTTAGATGTTCACAAAAAAGCAACGGATAAAATAATAGAAAATCCTGAAGAAATAGTGAAATATCTGCCCCCACATATTGTTCCTAATGCTGAAATTGAAAAAGAAAGTTTAACACATATCAAATGGGTAAGTGATTTGAATGACACCTATAAGAAAAATGTGATTGAGTTTATGAATATTGAAAAAGATTTGGGAATAATTGAAAAGACAATACCTCAAGAAAAGTTATTTATTTAAAATTAAAAGATTATCAAAAAGGTTTTTAATATGACTAAATTTAGAGAAGAATATAAGCATGATATGTTAATATTACCTGTTATTATAATAATAATTTGGTTTTTGGTTTGTGATTTTTTTCAGCTGGTTCCAAGTTACATGTTTCCGGGACTAGCAGATGTTGCAGCTTCATTTGTCAAGTTGACTGTTTCAGGACAACTTTTTAGAGATATCATTGATACACTCTATAAAGTATTGTTCGGTATGTTACTGGCATCAACGGTTGGTATAACATTAGGCATAATATTAGGCTGGTATAGACGATTAGAAAGAATATGCAGATTAGTAGTTAGTGTTTTAAGGCCTATTCCACCGATTGCATGGATTCCTTTTTCAATAATATGGTTCGGTATTGGAGTATGGCCGGCAATATTCATTATTTTCATGGGATGTGTATTCCCAATCCTGATTTCAACAATTGACGGAGTGCACAGAACAGACCCCGTTTTAATAGAAGCGGCAGAATCATTTGGAGCATCAAATTCACAGATGTTAACTGAAGTAGTCATACCGTCAAGTTTGCCTTTTATTGTATCCGGACTTAAAGTAGCAATAGCTATTGCTTTAATGTGTACAATTTCCGGTGAGATGATTGGATCCAGTTCAGGTATAGGATATATGATTTTAACATCTACAAATCTATTTGATACAGGTTCAACAGTAGTTGGAATGTTAGTAATTGGAGTAATCGGCATAATTTTCGATTATATCTTTACAAAGATACAGGAAAAAATATTCTGGTAAGGTGATAAAATGACATTTGAAATAGAAAATGTATCAAAAACTTTTGAATCAAAAGATAGTGGAGAAGAAGTAATTGCTCTAAAGGATATCAACCTTACTATTGAAACAGGAGAATTTGTATCATTTGTAGGTCCCTCAGGTTGCGGAAAAACAACTTTGCTGCGTATAATAGAAGGGTTTGAAAATCCTACGGAAGGTACTGTTAAAGATGATGGGGAAATAGTGACAGGACCTTCCAACAAAAGAGGTTTTATATTCCAGAACTATTCTCTCTATCCATGGTTAAATATCCTTGATAATGTAATATTCGGATTAAATATCAATGGCAAATCTGAAAAAGAAAGTAAACAACGTGCAATGGAATATCTTGAGACTTTTGGGCTAAAAGATTTTGCAGAAAGATATCCTAATGAATTATCAGGAGGTATGAAACAGAGAGTTGCAATAATCCGGTCAATAATCAATGATTCTGATAGCATATTGATGGATGAATCATTTAGTGCATTAGATATACAGACAAGGCGTAAACTGCAAAAAATAATTCTTAAAATTTGTAAAGAAAACAATAAGACAATCATTTTCGTTACACATGATATTGAAGAGGCAGTATTCCTATCCGATAAAATTGTCATTCTATCTGCAAGACCTGGACTAATAAAGGAAATTGTTGAAGTTAAACTAGAACATCCGAGAGATAGGAATAATTCTGAATTTACAGAGTTAGTATCTAAAATTACAGATGAAATTGGTGAATCAGAAGATGAGTGATTTTCTTAGAATAGGTCCATTGAACTGCCAAGACTCCTGAAGTCTTGGATTCATGGACATTAAAACAGAGAACATGGAATAAACAATTTTCTCAATGGATGCATAAATATGTCAATTTTTCAATTATACTTTTTGCATTTGGCGTTAATCCAACAACACACCATCAAATGAAAGTTTTGAGAATTAGCTATTTAATATGTTTTATATATAAATAAATTTTATTAAAATGTGATTGAGACCATGCAAAATATCTCCAAATCAAACTGAAATCAATAAATGTCAATCCAAATACTAGTAAAAACAATGGCACGGCTAATTTTAAACGTGACATTATTTTTTCGTTATTAATGTTAATTTGATTAGAAATTGTAATTCTTGCACTCCTAAGTGCAGTATCTCTTGAAGTAATCGGCAGATTACAACCCCGATAATGGTTAAAACCAAACCAACAGGACCCGCCAATATTGTTGCCATTTCATAGACTGCAGGTGATGCGCTGTAAATTGCTGCAAGATGTGGCTAACCGTGGAAAAATGCCATTGCAATTGCCGCCCAACAGATGGTAACCAAACCTTCCAAAACCATGGCTCCAAAAAAATACCGGCCTATGATATAACTAATTATTTTGGAATAACTGTTACATTACCCTCATAGGTGCATCCTTGATATTTACCATTGCCTGCAAATGTAAAGTCACCATAATAATTGTCATCACCAGCATCAGGTAGGTATTGGGCATTTTCAATTGTGAATTCACCATTTTCATCTGTAACCACATCAACAAGAGTTCCCATTTCATAACCCGGTTTGTGGAAGGTTATTGTCTGATTTGGAACACCGTAACTATATGCATCCATCAGAACACCTGAAAACGATCCATTTTCAGCCACTTCAGTTCCATTAATGACCATAAATGTAGGAACATCATTATTGAATTGGTACATGAATACACCAACACAGATAACTAGAGCAATCAGTAAAATTATTAGATAATAACTTTTCCTCTCCATTTAATCACCTTAATAGTATATTGGAGAAAATCTAAAATAAAGTTAACTTTTATTTTCAAAAATAGCTTCACGGACTTTATCAACAGCAATCTGTTTTTTAGCAGGAAACGCAGCAATTTTTACTTTTAGATGAATTGCATCGCCTGAATCTTTAATATTCCAAATTTCATCTAGAGCATCTTTTTTATCGAATCTTAAAAACCAGTTACCTTTTTCATCCATTTTACGCTCTAAATCATCGTTGAGTTTATCTAAATCTGTCCACTCTAGGAGTGTGTTAAAAAAAGTCTTTGTGTATCTTCTTTTAGATACTACGCCAGATAAAATTATTATTTTATCTTCAAGTAATCCTTCCGCTTCTTCCGCTTCGATTTCCGCTTCAGGAAGAATATTTAAAATAGCTTCTGAAATTTCATCAACACTTTCATTTTCATAAACGAAAGCTCTAAACTTAATATTATGAATCATCTAAATCAAAAAAGAAGAGAAAAATTAGATTTTTCTTCTTCTAGCTTGTTCAGATCCTTTACCTTTAGATTTGATTCCACGTCCTTTGTTACCAGCACTAGTTAAGCCTCTTAAAGCTCTGTTAGTGTGTTTTTTGGAACAAATCCAATTAATCTTTTTATCGTTAACGATAGAAGGACTGTTAGGATCTACTAAAATTACTTCATAATATTTATGTTTTCCTGTAGACCATACCCAGTAAGAGTTTAATACTTCTAAGTTAGGGTATTTTTTAGCTACACGTTCTTCAGCAATTCTTTGAATAGATTTTGCTTGGGTAATTTTGTTTACACCCATTCTTTTAGGTTTACGACCATTGAAACGACGAGTTTTTCTTCTTCCACCACGTCTTACTCTGGTTCTTACTAAAACGAAACCTTTTTTAGCTCTGTAACCTAAACTTCTAGCTCTGTCGAGCCTAGTTGGTCTTTCAATTCTTTGAACTGCTTTTTGATTTTTCCATTTTGGAGCTCTTTGCCACATGAGTTCACGTACGTAGGACTCATCTGGATTTTTCCATGCATCTCTAATATATTTGTACATAAATTAACACCTTTTTGTTCAGCCACAAGGGCCACATCCATATGGGAACTTATCCCAAAAAAAGTAATTTAAAACTGCTATAAAATAACAGTAATCAATTATTTGTTCTAATGTATTTATAAATGTATCGTTAAATAGTGATTATTCTAGCAATATCTAATTTTTAAAAAATTTTATAGGTTACAATAACTTTTTCATTGCATCTTCAAATTTATCAGTAATAGCTTCCCAATCGTTAGCTTTTACATATTCACGAGCAGTACTTGCAATTTCATCATATTTTCCACTATTTAAAATATTTTCAACAGTTTCTAGAACCTCTGATGCTTCCCGGATGTATTCTATTCCATGACCATATCCAAATTCTTTTGAAATCCCTGGAAGTTCAGATGCAATAACTACTTTTCTCATGGCCAAATACTCGTATATTTTAATTGGTACGATATCCTGCATTATGGGTTCATCAATGTAAGCCGGTAAAAGACAAAAGTCAGCAGATGCTAAAAATTCTGGTATTTTTTCAAATGGCTGTTTTCCTGTTAAAATAAGCTGATTTTCAAGACCATATTCATCACGGATTTCACACATCTCATCAAATGCATCACCATCACCAACAACCAAAATCTTATAGTTTGGATACTTATCTTTGTTTTCACCCAAATGTCTAGCAAGCTCTTTCATACCTGCAAATTCATAAATCCAACCCATAAAGAAAAGTACAATGTCTTCTTCTGCAATTCCATATTCTTCACGAATTGCAGAATCATCCAAGTCAGGATTATAACTGTTTAAGTCTATTCCAGCATCAATCAGTATTGTTGAATCGGGTTTTGCTCCAACAGAATATGCAAACTCCGATAATTTTTTATTAATTGTAATTACCAAATCCGCATTTTTTATGGTTTTTTCTGTAAATAATTGGCCTAGCTTTTGGAATGCCTTTTCAGGAATCAAGGCATAGATTACATCAATAAAGTAATATACAAATGGAATATTATGTTTTCTAGCAATTCTGGCCGCATTATATGAGTTTAGAATTCCTAATGCAAGAATCACATCTGGTTTGAATTCCTCAACTTGATGTTCAATTTCACTTTTATGAGTAAAAAACAGTGAAGCATAGTTTAATCCTTTGATTTTAATAAAACCAGGCCTTATAACATCAATGTTTGCCCCAGATTTAATTTTACTTACATTTTCATGAATCTCCTTGTGATAGATTAAACCTGAATCATCATCATTTGGCCAATCTATAGGATAATCAATTACCCTAATCTCATGACCCCTAAGGGCCATTCTCTCCATCAAGTGATGTTGCTGGTGCGGATTTCTTTCCAACCAGTCTGATTCCTGTACAACCAATATTTTCATAAACCAATATTTGTTATTGAATAAATATATAACTTTCTTTCAACAGATTAATTAATATGAAGATGCCGGATGAACTAGATTCAAAATTATTAGCTCCCTGTGGAATTAACTGCATTAGTTGTGAGAAATACCAAAATCCATGTGCTGGGTGTCTAATAAGTAATGATGGCAAAAGCAAAGCCAGTTTGAAGTGCAAAATTAAAACTTGTTTTGATTCTAAAAATTTCAGCTACTGTGGAAGATGTAGCGAATTTCCATGCCCTTTAATGAAAAAGCACTCCAAAAAATACGTTAAAAGACATGATTTAGATACATTAAGTTCAGCTAAAAGAATAAAAACTACAGGTATCGGACGCATGATGAGTCAAGATCGGGAAAAGTGGCTATGTCCAGAATGTGGAGGAGTTGTGAAATTCCAAACCAAATCCTGTAGTGAGTGCGGATTCAAAGTTGCTTAAAATTAGAAATAGAACCAATAATAATGATAGTTTAACCAACAAACCTTATTTTAAGAAATCATTTTTTCAATTTAAATGTTGTTGCTATAAAAAATATTTTAATTAATTTAGATAATGTAGATGAAACCATTATCAAATTAATTTTTTAGTTTATTATTTAACTCACGAGCGAGCAGATAATAGTAAATGTAAAAACCAAACCATGAAATAGCTGCAAATACACAAGCTATTAAAATCCATGTTAAAATTGGGCCCCAACCTAAGTTAATTGGCATCCATTTAAGATAAACTGCAGTTATAAATAGTACAGTCATCCCAATTCCCATCTGAAATATTATTTGAAGAGGAAGAGCAATATCCTCCCTTTCATAAATTAATCCAGTTAAAGAAAATGCCCAACCGACAACAATTGATCCAAAAAATGCATTAATCACATCAACCCCTGAAAAACTAATGTTATTCGGACCTACCTGAATAGCAATAAAAATCATGACAAACATTACAATAAAACACCCCACAAAGGCACCCATTGCAATTCTTTTAATTAAATCAACTTTCATAATATCACCTATAAATCCAGTGCCTGTTTAAACTCCGGCAAATATTTTCTTGATATATTGTCCTTTAAACCATTTTTAAGTTGAATAAACATCATTCCCTTAAGAGATGGAGCAACACGCTCTATTTTTTTAAGATTAACTATTGTAGTTTTTGAAATTCTAACAAAATCACTGCTTAAGTTCTCTTCAACCTGATATAGTGGTTTTTTAATAAGATATTCCTCATTATTTGTATAAACCTTAACTTGTTTATCTTCAACTCTCAACATGAAAATGTCACTTAACTCCAGAAGTGCAATGTCAGAACCTCTCTTTACAGCCAACATATCACTGGAATCATCATTTTCCAGAATTGATATTGCTTTTGTAACATTTTCTGTCAATTCATTTGTGTGAATATCCGCATGCGGCTCTTTAATATCTCTTGAAACGAATAGATTTACCTTCATGATTTATATCCTTAACTTTTCCATTTCCTCTTGAATTTTACGTTCTCTGTAATCTTCACCAAATTTATCATCAAATACAAATGCCATTAAAAAGTCTTTTAAGACCCTAATTCCCCAGAAAAATAACGGAAATGCCGCCCACCAGAATTCTGGAGTAAAATACCAGTTTATGATAAATAACATTGCATTTACAATAATATATACTAGGAAATTTCTGTAAAATTTAATTTTTCTGTCTACTCTTTCTTCAGCTCTTTGTCTTACATTATTCATTTAATCACCCATTTTTGAAAGTTCTTCGTTGATTTTTCTTTCTCTGTAATTAGGATCAACAATGTTTTTAAATGGATATGCTTTAAAAAAGTCGTCTAAGACTCCAATACCCCAAAAGAACATGACAAAGAATAACAACCAAAAGCTTTGTAAAAATACAAAACAAACAATTGCTATTATCATATTTACAATCAAATATTTATATAACTTTTCTTCGAATTTTATCTTTGCATCTGCTCTTCTTTCGGCTTCCATTCTTAAATCCATCGTATCACCAAATATCAATTCGATAATATTACTTAGTGAAAGTCTATATAAATGGTTATTTGGCGATGCTTCTAAGATGCAAAAATAGTTAACTGAAATGCAAAAAAATAGAAATGAAAATTAGTAGCTTATAACACAGCCACTAAATAATATAAAATTGAAGTTACTACTGGAACTGTCAAATTATCAATTCCACCATAACTAAAGGCTTCACATAATGTTGCAACAGCAGAAATAACAATAATGTAAACAATATTGAATTCTGGCATTGTACATCCAATGGAAGAAAAAACCATCCATACAAATACGCTCATTACTGTTGTAATGACAAACATTGTAAGAGAGCCTTCAATGGATTTTTGACCACCAAAGACTGTGTATTTTAATTTACCGAATTTTTGACCAATTAAAGCTGCAAATCCATCACCATATACCATAGGAACAATAGCTAATGCTACAATCCAAATGAAGAATTTAGGATCTTTAGCAGGAGCAATTGTGGTAAATATTGCAATCAATATTGTCCAAATACCTGCATAGAAAAATAAACCTAAGGCATGACCGGATTCAGTCACACTATTTTCAATTTTAACTGGTGAGTATTCAGTTAAGAAGAATAGTGCTATTGTGATTGGAAGTGTTAAAAACCAGACCATTGTCCATGGATCTGTGAAAAATGGCATGGCAAATATCATGTTACCTACCATAATATGTAAAAATTTACGTGAAACTTCAGGTCTTGTCTTTAAAACCATTTCGGCTACAACGAAAATGATGGCTACATAAATATATACAACAATTAATGCAAGAATATCTGTGAATATCATTACTTATCATACTCCCCATATTCACAACCTGCATTTTCGATTTTCACATGGTCAATTAATGTTCCATCTTTTTTGTATAATTTTATTTCACCCCAACCATTTCCACCATTCCATAGGCGGTTGTGTCTTTTTTGACCATCAGGAGCTTCATAATTAATAAATAACATTTCATCACGTTTACAGTAAAGCACTAGCTCCATTCTGGAATTCTTGTTACTTGCATTAACATGCCATGTATTCACTTCATCTCCTTCTTCAAAGTCAAAGTCAATTTTTACAAGGTTCCAGAATCTTGCAAAGTTGTATTCATACATTGTGCCTTCATAGTAAAATCCAATTAATAATTTACGAGGTATGGAAATTCCGAATGCCTTTGGCCTTCCCCCACCCGCTTCAAATGCAGAATTATTAAGTTTTTTACCGGTTTTAAGGCTTGTTAAGTTACATGATGAAATCCAAAGCCAAGGTGAAGTAAAGTCTCCTCCCCAGTTTTTATCAGCATACCCATATGACTTTTCAGGAATTACTTCATATTCTTCACCATCAAGCCAGATAGTTCCACTATATTGGGTTTTAATTCCTTCAGCATGCCAGAACATTTCAAAAGAGTTTAATTTTCTAAATAATGAGCTAGCACCATAACCAACATTAAAAGTGATTTGTTTGTCAATATCCAAATCCCACATCATGTCCCCAGCATCACACATGTATTCTGGATGATCACGAGCTTCTTCTTCACTTACTCTTGCAAATCCATTCATATGAGTTTCAGTTAGACTGCAATCCCCTACACGAATATTTAATTCATCGTCAGGACATTCAAAGTATTTCATTGAGTAAAAATTATGAATCTGTTTTGCATTTTTACCCCATGTTCCTGCCTTAACCATACAATAAGATGGTTTTTTACCGGCTTCCTTATTTTCAGGTAATTGTCCTAATGTAGGTTCTTCTTCAGCCAATGCTGGATTACATACAAAATATTCAATAAAAAAAGGTCTTGGTTCACCAGTTTTCTTATTATATGCAGTTAAAGAATGCCACCACCAATCATAACCCTTTTTGGCAAGTGGTCCTTTGAGCATAAAATAATCTCTTTTCAAATCACTTTTATTCATATCATAATCCTCCAAAGGTAAGATATGAATTAATTTGTTTTAGATATAATAAATAAGTTATGTTTATATTTGGGGAAAAAATTGGCCAAATCAAGTTCCAATTAATCAAATCGCCAAAAAAAAAGAAAAAAAGAAAGTGAAGAAAATCTTCACTATTTAGTTCCATATACCCTGTCACCAGCGATGTGACCTATTTTTGCATTTGGAATACCATTTAAAATTCCCTCAACCATACCCATTCCAGCTCTCAAAATTAGAACAACTGCATACTAATCTCATTCAACATTCCAGTATCCATTTTTTCAAGTGGAATTTCAATAGTTGTTTCTTCAAGTTTTGCATCTCGCATAGCTTCATACATCTATCTGAATGAAACTATAAAATATTTTCCTAACAACAATAGGTAGATGAAAAAATTAAAAAAAGAGGGGAAAAATTCCCTAAAATTTAAACTTCTATGTAAAGTCAAAATTAGAGAATCAAATTTGAGGAATTCTCTCATTAGTATTTTGACGAACCCAATTAGTACCCATACTTGAATAGAAATTATTAATTTTAGTTTTTGTTGCTTTACTTAAAGAATATTTAAGTTTAACTATTAATCCTGAGGTATCATAGTTATTAAACATTTTTTTCATATAAATTACTGTAAGCCAATTTGTAGGAATTGAATGGCTTCCATGGTCATAATCTCCAGAAGGATTGCCAACTAAAACTTTTTTTCCATCTTTACTAATATCTAAAATAGCAACATAATGACTCCAAGTATGGAAAACTAAGGCACATCCACCTTTTTTAAGATGTTTTAATGCCTTATCAAAAGTACTTTTATAGTAAATGCTGCATTTGAAATTATTTTTTTCTAAAGCTTTTTTAAGGCCTTTAGTGCTTGAACCTGAATACGGACTAGATCCCGCCTGCTTAGCTAATTGGCTTTCACAAATATAATTCCTTAAAACTTGACTACACATACTACAAGAAGTCGGACCACAAGTATACCCCGTATTTTGAACATCCCTGACTTCAGGGTAATTGTAGGATTTTCCTTTTAAAGAAACTTTAATTGAACTAGGCCAATAGTTATTCTTATTTTTTTGAACTATCTTTGTATTTATTGCCCTTTCAATAACGTTCCATTTCTCCCTTTTAATAATGTGGTAAAGATTTGGTTCACCTTTTGTCTTAAAGAATGTATATTTGCTTAATTTGTTATTCAGGTATAAACAATAACTATCCCTTTTAATTACTTCCATATACTGGGCTTTTAAAAGAGTGTAAGTCATGTCATCATCAGCCATTACAAAATTTGAAGTCATGTAATCAACATCTGGAACCCCATTTTTCAATGGAATTTTAGTTTTTAGAGGGTTTTTAGGGCTTCCACTAACACCATTGACATTTTTTGATGCAATACAACCAATAACAGTAGAATCTCCTCCAAATATAACAGTAACATTAAATGTTCCAACACCCACACCTGGTTTAATAACGATTATGCCCTCTGAATTTGTTGTTTTATTGAATGTTTTATTTCCAACAGTTATAATAACTGTTTTTTTAGAAACAGCAGAAGCAGTGTCACTTTTCAAGTAAATTCTTAAATAACCATTAGTTAATAACATTGTATTTCCAACAACAAGAGTAGTTGTTGCAGGAACTAATAAATTAATAGTTTTTGAAACAGCATTGTAATACTCGTTTCCAGAGAACTTCATTTTAATTGAATGATTATAAGGGTTCAAATTTATTTTTAATGCTACTCTCCCATCTTTATTAGTTGTACGCTCATATGTTTTTCCATTTACAGTTAATGAAACTATGACTCCCGTTATCGCTTCATTTTTCTGGTCTTTCAGATAAACATAAAGATAATCCCCTTTAAGAACAGTTGTGCTTAAAGGATTGAGATTAGAATTAAGCTTTAATACATTAATTTTAAAAGTCTGATTTAGTGATGTATAATTTTCATCACCTAAAAATTCAACATAGAGAACATATTTACTTGCCTTTAAATCTAATTTTAGACTTGATTTACCTTGTGAATCTGTGAAAAGATTATAGTCTTTGTTATCTATATTTGCAGTGAAATTTTTATTGGTGATTGGAGTTTTATTCTCATCACTAAAAGAAATGTCTATTGAATCCCCAGTGTAGACACTAGTTGTGTTTACTGTAATTACTGGTGTGACTTTTACAGATTCATCATCCCCTGAATCTGTATCATTTACTAAATCATTAGCTGAAACCGCAGCAATACTGCATAATAAAAGTAATATGCAAATTACTAAAAATGTTTTATTAAATTTCATAATCCACCTTCATATAAACCCAATGTTTTGATTAGTATTTTTGCCTATCCAATTAGCACCCATACTATTATAATAACAATTTACACTATTTTTTGTAGATTCAGACAATTCATAGTTAAGTTTCACTATTAAACTTTCATCCCAATCAGGAGAAAATTTCTTTTTCAAATAACTAACCTTTATCCATTGGTTTTTAATATTATCATAATTTTTATAAGAATTACTCACCAAGACTTTTTTGCCATCCTTACTAATATCCAAAACAGATACATAATGATTGTCTGCATGGAATATTAATGCGCATCCACCATTTTTAAGTTCATTTAAAGCCTTGTTAAATGAGGATTTGTAAAAAAATGAACAATCAAAGTTGTTTTTTTCCAATCCCTTACTTATTGCCTGACATCCGGTTCCTGATTTATCCGTCTTCATTATTTTAGCCAAATATCCTTCACAGAAGTAATTCTTTAGGACTTGACTGCACATACTTGCCGAAGTTGGACCGCAAGTATACGGCGTATTTTGGACATCCCTCACTTCAGGATAAGTGTATGACCTTCCATTAAGGGAGACTGTTATTGAACCTGGCCAATAATTAGCCTTATTTTTTATAACCAGTTTTTCATATATTGCTCTTTCAATAACATTCCATTTTGCTCTTTTAAGTATGTGGTAAGTGTTTGGATGATTTTTTGTTTTGAAAAAGGTATATTTAGTTAATTTATTATTTAAAAACAAACAATAACTGTCTCTTTTAAGAACTTCACGATATTGGGATTTAGTTAAAGTATATTTTGCATTTTCATCACCCATAACATAATTTCCAGGCATAACATCAATATCAGGACGACCATTTTTAAAAGATATATTTTCTTTTAAAGGGTCTTTTGCATTCCCCTCATAACACACGAGCTTTTTAGAAATTACATATTTTCCATATTTAACAGCGATGACATATGTTTTTGCATTTGCTTTTGGTTTAAAAACTACTATCCCTTCAGAACTGGTTTTTTTGCTTAGTTTTTTATTTCCAACCTTCAAGATTATTGTTTTTTTCCAGACAGATGCAGAATCTTTTAAATAAACCCTTAAAAATCCATTGGTAAGTAATTTTGAATTACCTACATTAAAAGACATGGACTGAATAATATAAAATCTAAACTGTTTTGATGAAGACTTATAAAAATTATCTGCTTTGAAATTAACCTTGATAACATTACTTAAACTTCTTGAGTTAACCTTAAAATTAACACGACCAGCACTGTTGGTTGTTTTCAAATAAGATTTGCCATTATATTTAATGGTTAATTTCTTATGGGATATGGCATTTAAGTTTTGATCATACAAATAAACATATAAATACTTTCCATTAATGACAAAATTCTTTAATAAGTTTAATCTAGTGGATAATTTTGATACTTTTATAGAAAATATTTTAGAAGCAGAGTTGTATAACTCATCACCCGCAAAAGAAATAGTTAATTTATATTTTTTTGCAGCAAGATTGGTTGAAATCTTTGCAACACCTTTAGAGTTGGTTTTAATATTATAACTTTTACCATCTATCACTGCAGTTATGTTCTTTGATTTTAAAGGACTTCCAGTAGAGTCTTTAAGATAAATCTCTAAAGAGTCTTTAAATTTAATATTTTTCGATTTAACAGTGATTAATGGGGTTGTTTTATTAACTGTTTGTTCCTTATCCAAATCATCAACTGAATCTTCAAGTGCTATTTCTTCACCATTTTGTTCTGCTGTTTGATTATTCATTACTTCAACATCATCAAAATTAGTATCATGAGCTGAAACCACAGCCACATTAATAAACAAAAAGAAAAACAAAATTAATAACACAATTTTGTTTATTTGCATATATTCACCTAACTTACAATATAAGTTTAATAAGAACGGTTATAAATATTTTATGAAAAAATAAGGAAAAATCCCAAAAATCTAAAAAGAAGATTTTTAGGAAAGTTTTTAGAACTCAGCGGATTCTTGAATATTATCCCAGTTTTCACAGAACCAGTCATGAGTTCTTTCAAGACCATCATCGAAGGATACTTTTGGAGAATATCCTAAAATATCCTTTGCCTTTTCAATGGAAGATAATAACTTGGTTTTTGCATCCCAATCACGACGGGCAACATAATTAATACCTGCTTCGTTTCCAGTTAATGCATTAATTTTGTTAGCCATATCGATTACTCTGTGATCTTTTCCAGACCCTAAGTTAATAGCTTCACCTATTGCTTCTTCTTCAATACCCATTGCAACTAATCCATTACAAATATCATCAACAAAAGTCCAATCTCTTGTTTCTGACCCATCACCAGTAATAGGTAATGCTTGTCCGTTTTTAGACCAATACATAAAGTTTGGAATTACATTTCTATATTTTCCCGGAACTTCACCTGGGCCAAATACATTGAAGAATCTTGCATTAACAATGTCCATATCATATAAATTGTGGAAATAATTAGTATAAAGTTCACCGAGGAGTTTAGTTACTTGGTATGGGGTGTGAAGTGAAATAGAAATATCATGCTCTTCAAAAGGCATTTTTGAGTCAAGTCCATAAACACCACAACCTGATGAAGAATAAACAAACCTGTTTACACCAGCCAATTGCGCATACTGAAGTACTTTTAAAATACCTATACCATTAACCATTAAATCTTTTTCAGGATTATCTACACTGTTTTGATTTGCAAAGTGTGCTGCAAGGTGATATACATAGTCTGGTTTTTGTTTAAATACTCTTTTAAGTACTGCATCATCCAATATATCTCCCTGAATAAATTCAATGGCCTCTCTATCGGCAATATTCCATTCATATGCTGAAGACAAATTATCCAATATAATTACTTTTTCAGCACCTAAATCTGCAAATTTACGTGTTAGATTACTTCCAACACAACCAGCTCCACCAGTAACAAGGATTGTTTTATCTTGATATTCGTTATATTCATTCATAATTATCACTTTAATTATTTTCTTGCTCTTCCTACTCTGCGAGCAATTACCATTTCTCCAACAGATATTAAACCTGCAAAGAATTTTTCTAAACCACCAGTTGCCCAGATAGCTTCACCAAATGTAGCATTCATGATATTGGCTTCATATTCTTCAGGAGTAATTTTTACACCAGTGGTTTTTTTAGATACTAAAGCAGATGCAGACATTAATTCTTCCCAAGTTACACCTTTTAATTGATGTTGCATTGCTTTATATAATTTTTCGACCTTAATATCATAAAGGTCAGATAATAATTCAACAATATCACAAGCACGAACCATACCTATAACTTGATTATCATCATTAACGACAGGTACTGTTACGAACTTATTATTTGCAGTTAAAATTACTGCTTTTCTTGCAGGATCATTTTCATGAACAGTAGCGATTTCTTCATAGTCACTCATTATTTCAGAAATTTTATCATTACCTTCCCTTAAACCTCTAGTAATGTCAAATGATGTAATCCATCCTACTAATTGTTTTTTTTCATTAACAACAGGACAAGTAAAACGTCTAATTTCTTCCATTACTTTTGATACTTCAACTACAGCATCATTGCAGTTTAAGTACACGAATTCTTTATCCATTAATTCTTTAGCTCTCATAAACAAACCCCATTTATTCCATTTCAATTCTCTTTAGTGCACCTACAGGACAATGATGAGTACATTCTATACATCTTATACATTTATCATTGTCAAGAACAACCTCCCCATCAACTAACTCAATAGCTCCTGTTGGACAGTTTTCTTCACATAAATAACAATTAACACACGATTCATGATCTACTTCAATAACCCTACTATGGACTATAGGACCAATATAGCGATCTAATTTTATTGCAAAGTCATTTAATGAGATTTCAACACAAGCTCCACAGCCAATGCACATTTTTTTGTTAATATGTGGATATAATTCATCATCAAGCAATTCGATGCCCAAATCCATATTTCTTTCTTCAAAAAATTCTCTAAATTGAAGAGTAAATGCATTAGTAGGACATAATGTTGCACAATCAGCCCAATTTGTATCAATTGAATAATCAATTGAAATTTCATTCATCCTAATTACCCTATGAGGATATCTGACATTAGATAAATTGTATTCAACAACCTCACGTTCATCTTCCCCGTCATAAACAACCGAATTTTTAATTAATTTAATTGCAGAAATAGGGCAGGATTGAACGCAAATTTCGCATTTGACACATTTATCTGTTATTTTAGCTATTCTAAAAATATTAGCTGGTTCAATTGCATTAACTGGACATTGCCCAACACAGGTATTGCACCTCACACATTTTGGTGCTACAGCTATGATTTCTTGTTCTGTAGAAAAATTATCTAGTTCAAATTCAAAATCATCGCCATCATCATCTAATTCAACAGATTTGAGAAGAACTTCACGTTCTAAGCTTTTTCTCTGTTTTATAAAAGACACATTCATATTATTACCAACTAAATAACTTTTTATTTTAATAATTTATAAATTTTAATTTCCTAAAAGAAAATCCTCCAAATCTTTTAGTGAAGGAAATTTCTCCATTCCAAATCCTTCAATTGACTTACTTGCAACCCAATTACCAATTTTACAGGATTTTTCAAGATCATAGCCTTTTAAAAAGGAATATAAAAATCCGCTATTAAAACTATCACCCGCTCCAGTAGTATCTACAACATCACATTTGAAAGATTCAACGAAACATTCTTGTGAATTATCCATTGCAAATACTCCTTTTGAGCCTTGTTTTATAACAACAATCCCTATTCCAAAATCTAAAAGACTAATAGCTAACTCTTTTAGAGAAGCTTCATTATTATCAAATAATAATCTTAATTCTGATTCATTGATGAGTAAAATATTACATCTCTCCAATATCGGCCTTAACTGGTCGAATCCTTTTTTAACATAAAGCATTCCTGGATCAAAACTTAATATTGCATCATCATTTAATTTTTCAAGTAATTCTATTTGAGTTTTAAATGAATCTCCAACAAATGATGTATAATGCATTATTTTGCATCTCATGATGTTTAACGGATTTATCTCACCAATTTTAATTTCATCATTAACACCAGGGTCAATGTATAAACATCTCTCACCATCTCTATCCACAAATCCTAGGCACTTTCCAGTTGAACCAGATTCTGAGTAAATTAAATTATTAGAGTAAACTCCATTGATAGCCAAATTATATTCTATTAAATCACCGTCTTCATCTTCAGCTATTTTTCCAATGATTGATGTTGAACAACCTAATCTGGACAAACCTATGATAGTATTGGCTGCTGAACCTCCCGGAGTGTCAGTTTCGCTTTTAATGAAACTTTCTTCATCACAACCTGCAATATTTTCAACTGAATAGAGCTTATCCACATTTAATGCTCCAAATCCAATTACCTCTGCATTCAAATCATTATCAAATATTTCCATTTTAAAACCTTACTTTAAAACATCTAATAAATTTATATTTTTATCCCCAAGTTTTCCATCAAAATTACCTGCAGATATCCCAACTACACCTTCAAATTCTAATGCTGCATCAATACCTGCTTTAACAGCTTTATTCATTACATCTTCGCTAACAGCATTGATTACAACTTCTGGAATATAGTTAACACCATCCGGAACTTTAGAAATATCTCCTAAAGAGTCTTTTAAAGACGGGCAGTAAAAATGATTAGTAGTTGGTCCAATTTCCGGATAATTAGTTTCTGGTTTAGAAGCAGCTGAACAGATATCAAATGGAGTAGTGGCACCTTCAATATCCATTATAGCATCAATGATAGCTTCACCAGCATTTAGTACTGCTTCTTGAGTTGAGCACAAATACCAGAAATTACCTCCCATTATACCATCATTAATTTTAAATTTCTCTTCAATTTGAAAATCGGGAACTGCAATTGGAACATTTATCATTTTTCTTCCATATTCATCCACAATCCATTCATAGCCATCACCACAATGACCTACAATATCCATCATTTCAATATAATCATCACTTTCATCATCAGCATAATCAAAAATACGAGTAAATGGTTTAACTAAAATATCTTGTCTTAATCTGTAGGATAATTCAAATGCAAATTTTTCCACATTATCTCCATCTAACCAATATTGAACAATTGCGCCAAATCTACCATCAGGAGTCTGTGATTCATCCAAAAAGCCTTCAACCCCACCTTCAACTCTTCCAATAACTGCACTTGGAGTTGAAGTAGAATCATATGCTGCTCTTTTTACAATAACTTCAGTAGGTCCTGTTATTAAAGCCCTAACATATTTTCCTTCAAAAGCTTCAAAGAATGTGTCTTCAACTTTATCATAATTCATTTAATCACCTAATTATCCTAATCCACCTATATCCTGACCACGAATATTATTTCGCATTTCTTTACTTATTTTTAATATCTCATCAAAGTTTTCTTTTGTGATAATTTGAATTATCGGATAATTATTATCACTAAAAGTTGTAAAAAACTTATTAGTAATGTCTAAATCAATATTGTAGTCATTGAATAATGTTTTTAAATCATCACAATTATTATATCCATTAATAAATTTCAATACTTCATTTTTATTATTATTTACATAAATATTAGCAATGACAGCCGTAGTAACTGCACTTGGAGATACAATAGCAATTTCTGCCACTTTTAAAGGATATTCATTTCCATTAAAGGATATACTTATTCCATTATTTTTGCGAGCGAATTCTAATGGCTCAACATCAGTGATACTGTCACCTATATACAGCATTTCATTAATGTCAATGTTATCCCTTTCGATTATATAGTCAATAGCTAATTTTTTTCCTTCACCACCAACAACTTCAACATCTTTAATATTTTCATAAAATCCCATTTCCATGATTTGGTTAAAGAAAATATCGTCAAATAATTCATAATCCCCAGGATTTTTCAATATTATCTGTTTAAACTCATTGATTTTTTCATTTTCCCCATCAGTTAAAGAAAGGTTATCTAGATTGACCCTTGTGTAAAATGTATTTTTGAAAGGGACTTCCATATAATTAGAAACAGCTTCAATATATTGGCCGTAACTAGTGCTAACTATGTACGTATTCATCGCTTTCTTCAAGTAACTTAACAGGAATTTTGAATCGTTAACAGCATAAATATGATTTTGTGAAAAATCAACCAGATTATCATTGGTTAAGTTTTCTTGAATAAAGAAAGGCAAAATTAACTTTAAGGTATTGCCCGCTTTGTAATTTTCTTTTTTTACAATATCAGCTAAATAATCATCATACAAACTAAGAATTTTAAATAATTCTCCTCCATTTTCAATAAAATGCTCTGCTAACTCAAAAGCATTATCATTCAATGTTAATGGTCCTTCACAGTCTGTAATAAATGATTTTTCAAACATCAAATCACCTAAAGTTAACAATTCTAATTGCATCTAGCGGACAAATTGCTTCACAATTTCTACAATAAATACATTTTTCTTCATCAAAGTCTATTTTATTCACGTCCAATGTTAAAGCATCTGTTGGACAGTTTTTAACACAAATTGCGCATGCTTGACATTTTGTACTTGAAAGTGAGAAATCACCAAGTCTTTGAGTGTGCAAGTAAGATCTTGCATAGTATAAATCAGTGTCTTTACTGTAGAAATAATCATCATATGCGCCAATTGCATCGAATTTACATTGTTCTACACATTTACCACAATATATACAATCTTCTGTGATTTCTATTGGATTTGGTCCATTCAATACAATTGCCTCTGTAGGACATACATTTAAACAATCCCCACATGCAATACATTTTTTATCATAAACTTCAATATTTCTATCCATTAAATATGAACCAAACAGTTTAGAGAACTTATCTATCTCAATACTTGTATCAAGACTGATTTTTAGTTCTTTTTCCATCATGTCATTAACTTTACACTCAATGAAGTTTTCAAAGTTTTGATCATCGAATTCCAAAGCAATGGATTTACCTACTTTTTCTAAAACTTTATTTAAACTAATCAAATCAAGAGATAATCTTTTAATATCGTGATCAATAATTCCAGACACAATATCAAATGATTTTATCTCACTATACATTTTATAAGCTTTTTTACGTGAAGAGTACTTGATAGCTGTTGATGGGCAAGAATGCATACATTCCTCACATCTTGCACAGTACCCTGGATTAATATATGGTAATTTGTTTGTACGACCAACATTTATAGCTCCCATTGATGGGCAAACTCTTGTACATGTCATACATCCTATACACTTATCCTGATTAATGACAACAGCTTTACCTCCTTTAACAGTTTTAGGAAGTAATTGGCCGTATTTAATTGCATCAGTTGGACATACTCTAAAACAATACCCACAACGAACACATGAATCTTTATCTATTTCACTGTGAGGTTCTTGTTTTCCATCAGCCACAATATGTATTGAACCGTTCTTACATGCTTGAACACATGCTCCACAAGCCTTACATAATTTAACATTAATGTTTGGAACATTCTCTTTTAAAGGAGGGTCCATATGAACATCAAGAGATATGGCATCGTGAGGGCAAGCATTACGGCACAACACACAACCAAAGCAAGTATTTTTTATTTTAACAAGCCCATCATCATTATCCATATAAATTGCGTCAATCGGGCATGATTCAAGACATGGTTTATCTTTACATTCCGCACATCTTGTTTGGTCGATTAAATAATCAACATCAACGTGTCTTAATGGTCTTGGTGTTTTAGTATAACTATCAATCATAACACTCACTCCATGAATATATTCTCATTTAAATTTGACGCTTTAACGGTCGTATGAATAATCTTATCATCTTCTAGTGAAAATTTAGCAATGAAATATTTGATTACTGAAAATGGACATGTTTGATAACAAATACTGCAACGTAAACATCTATCTTTATCCCTTACAATAGTATCCTCTTTTTCATCAAAAGAGATACATTTTGTTGGACAATCTGGAATACAAAGTTGACATTTTTTACAATTATCTTTGTCCCAATCAATAATTCTAATTTTAAGCCTATTGACTGCATTGCTTATTATTTCCAATGCAATTTCATCATCTGGAATGATTTTCAATGCCTCATCCCAAATATCTGAAAGTGGCACTTCATATTGTAGGAGCCCATCTTTTTCAAGTGCCCTTAAATCTTCTTCTTTATTATTAATGTAATCTTCAAGATAATTTACACATAAAAGGATTAAATCTTTTTGATCTTGCAAGTTATCAACAAATACGCCTTTCATTGCACCATTAACCGGACAAACATCTAAACAATCTCCGCATGAAATACATTTTAGCTGATCTACAACCAATTTACCATCAACAAGACTTATTGCATCAACAGGACATTGTTTCATACATTTTTTACATTTAATACATAGATAATCATCTACAATGTATTGTCTTTTTGATGGAATAATATTGAATTCTGGAAGAATTAAATGGTTTAAACCACATTCTAATGTTTTAGGATTAGTTGGACACACTTCTGCACAAAAACCACAACGGATACATGCACCAGGAGTAATTATAGGATAAGTTAATCCTTCTCCAGTCTCATCATCTTTTTCCCTTACAATTTTTATTGCATTTGGAGATGGACATGAAACGGTGCAAGCTCCACAACCTATACAATACTCTTTGTTAACTTTAGGGAAATCTCTAAATCTTTCTGGCTTTTCAGCAATTTCCGGAGAAGTTTTTGCATCAGTAAATGCATCCGTCCATGCTTTTCTTGCAAAATCATAAATATACCAAATTAGAGATGACATTTTATATCACCTCATCAAATTTTTTAATGGCTGTTTTTCCATGTTCATTAGTTATAGCCACTCTTTCGGCACATGCAACACAAGGATCACTTGTAGCATAAGTTGCAACTGCGTCTGCAACAGTTGGAACGTCACGAATCATATATTTTGCACATGAATCCATATTAGCAATACTTGGAGTTCTAATTGAAATATTTTTAATTAGATGTCCATTAGTTTCAATCATATAGGTAACTTCCCCACGAGGAGCCTCATTTCTTCTCATTGCATAACCTGATTTCAAATCAACAGGAGTACGTACTTCACCATCAGGCATATTTTCAATAGCTTGCCTAACTAAACTAATGGATTCTGGAATTTCATCAAATCTAGTTAATGTTCTTGCGTAATTATCTCCTTCAGTTCTTCTAATTACCTTAAAATCAAAGTGATCATCATAAGTGTAATGCCCAACTCTATAATCTTCTTTTACTCCAGAAGCCCTTCCAATAGGACCTACAGCGCGTCCTTTAATAGCTTCTTTTTTAGTCATTACACCAATTCCTTTACATCTTAATGCCAAAGCAGGACCCTCTGCAAATAATGCACGGGTTCTTTCAAATTCTTCTTCTATTTTATTGAGGTTTTCAAGTATCGGTTTGAAATGACGTTCGTCAGCATCCATTCTAACTCCACCAACAACATTCCAACCCATATTAACCCTATTTCCAGTTAAAAGTTCAATTGAATCCATCGCATATTCCCTTAACTCTAGAACACGCATAAATAATGTTTCATGATCCATTGATTTGAAAAATGTGGAGTTTCCAAGTAAATGGCTTTGGATTCTATCAAGTTCATTTGCAATAACTCTTAAGAATTGAGCTCTTAATGGAACATCTACATCGGAAATTTGTTCAATAGTTTCTGCAAATGTTTGTGTGTGCTCATATGAACATATACCGCATACACGTTCTGAAAGATAAATTCCTTTCTGCCAAGTTTGCCCTTCAATTATTTTTTCAATACCCCTGTGAACATAACCATATTCAATTTCTGCTTTAACAACACGTTCACCTTCAGTTTGCAGTTTTAATCTGATAGGTTCTTTTAAAGCTGGATGAATCGGACCAATAGGCACTATCATTGTCTCTCCCTCCCCCTGTCAGCAATAGCTTGAGGACCAACAGCTATAATAGCTTCTAGAATTTCACTAGGTCTAGGTGGACATCCCGGAATTTCTGCAGCCACTGGGATGAAATTAGATGCAGGAGCATGTACATGACCGCCCTCCTGATTGAATACATCACCAGAAACTGGACAGTTTCCAACAGCTACGGCTATTTTTGGTTCGGGAGCTTTATCATAAATTCTTTTTAAATTATCGACCCATTGTTCTGTAACTGCACCAGTTAACAATAGGACATCAGCTTCACGAGGATTGTTGTGAACATAAATACCATATTGCTCTAAATCGTATCTTGGAGATAATAATGCCACACATTCAACATCGCATCCATTACATCCCCCACAATTTACGATGCAGACATGAATTGAGCTTTTTCTCACAACATCCCTAATAGCGTTTAACATTGTACTCCCTCTTTAATATTTAGTCTCTTTTTTTAATAATTCAAATAATTCTAATCTGCCTTCTTTAAGTGCTTCTTCATAAGATTTACCATTTTTTACTTCTTGAACCAGTTTGTATTTAAGATTTTTACTTTCTTCTCTTGGAATAACCTCTAAAGTATCAACAAACCAACATAATCTTAAATCAGCATTAAATTTTTGATACATACAGATATCTTCTGCGGATTCAAATGTAGCATGTAATGCTTGAAGAGAATCCATATCGAATAAATCAAAGAAAACATCTTCTAATTCATCAACAGTACAATTAAATTCCTCTGAAAGTGGAACTATAATATCCCTTTGCCAAGCATAACTTTTAATAATTCTTTTTTGCATTAATCTTAATTTAGCACCATCATCCATTGAAATCACATCATACTGTAAATCTTAATAATAAATATAAAATAATTGCGATAATCAACCCTATAGCAGTTTCTTTTCTACCATATCCAGGCCTTTCTCCCATTACAAATCCGCCCAAAGCAAAACCAATTGCAGATAAAATAACATTGCCTGAATTAAATGCTAAAACCCAACCAACAATCGAAATTAAGGCTGCAAGGACATTTAATTTAGTAACTGCAACAAATGGTTCACCATGTTGTTTATAGCTGTATACTAAACCAAGAATGGAACCAACAGCAAATGCAAGTATATAAATCATATAATCTAACATAATATCTCCTACATTGGTTTATAAAGTAATATAAATGAACAGATTATTGCTATAAGTGTTATAACAAAACATACTTTCTCAATACTTTCAATCTTATGTGAAAAATTACCTTTAGCCAATAATGCAAATATTGCTAAAATAATTCCAATAATCACTATTGGAGCTAGTGTAACTGAATGGAAAATTACTGCTAAACTACCAACAACTATTACGCCAATAGCAACCAATGAAGTTAAATAAACAATAACATCTTCACTATTCATACTACCACTCCAGTAAATATCATTATAATTGTTCCAAAGAAGCATATTGCTCCAATTGTAATTTGAGTCATCACAGAATGATTTGGACTTAAAAGCGGAGTTGTTGCATTAATAAATCCAGTGATAAATGTAATTACAATCATTCCAATCAAATAACCCACTGCAGTTAACGGGCCAAAGAATATTGTTAAGAATACCCATAACAAAACATACCAAGCAATGGACTCTGAAAACAACATGAACCCTCTTAATAATCCAAAATGCTCGGTTTCAAATCCTGAAATTAAAACTTTGTCCTTTGTAATTGCAAACGGAGAGTATGGGGATTTTGTAATAATTAACATGAAGAACATTAAAGCTGCAAGTGGAATTGAAAATACTAAAGGACCATGAACACCTTGATAAGCAATAATTTCACCTATATTCATCGTGCCAGTTACCAAATATACAAATACTATTGCCGCAAATAATGGAAGTTCAGTTGCTGCTGATAAAACTGCCCTGACACAACTTAATTTACCATATGGTGAACCGGAACTAGATCCTGAGTTATGCTCAACAATTTTATAAACTGCATAAACACCAAATAAGATTAATAAGGAATCATGAGCAACAGGACCTGCAATAACCCCAACAATCCATATCAATGCAAGAATAAATACAATACCAATATAAAATACCTTTGATACTGTTTTTGGGATTGCAGTTTCCTTAAAGAAAAATTTCAAAGAGTGTATTAACTGCTGGACAATAGGTGGTCCCGGACGTTTTTGTACACGTGCCATTACCTTTCTGTGAAGACCTAAAAGAAGGCTTCCCGCAAGAAAAGCGATAATAACATTGATTAAAATATTTGCCATCAAATTCATAATACCACTCTAATACCCAGTGAACGGTTCCCTCACTCTTTCTTCTGCATCTTCAGGTTTTGGCTTGGCCATTGTAAGAAGACCAAGAGATAAAACCCATAATGGAATACCAAATATAGCTATTGTGTAAACAATCCATGCTTCAAAGTTAATCACTAAACAGGAAAGGATAGCTATTGTTGATAATGCCAATAATAGAATACAAATGATTTTTTGATTTGCCATACTCTCACTACCACAATACCAATAATAATATTTCAACAGCTCTTACAATAATAAATAATGAACTTAAGTGAATAATAACAATATAAGGTGATCCTGCAGTCCTGAACATTTCTGCCTTACTTGCAAAGAACGGCGCAACTCCACTTTCACCTAAAATACCAATCAGCATCAGTACTGCACCAAAGACCACCATCGGACTTGCAGACATCTGTGAGAGTACTGCAAGTGATAATGTTCCTGTTGATGCAAGAATAATGGCCGCACCTCCAAATAAAGGAAGACTACACATCATTGCAATTAAACCGTAATTGAATGCTGAGTTTAAAACGCTGGTTTGTTTTACGGCTGATACGATACCAATATTAAGAATACCTACCAAAGCCATGAACAGTGTAAAATTGAATAAATCTCCAGTTATCATTGCACCTGCTGATGCGATACCGCAGATTACAGCCAGAAATCTTCTTTGCTTAAGTTCTTTTGGACCAACTTTAACTTCAGTATTATATAAATAATGCATAGTAGCTTCAACTTGAGTTTCAGGTTTACTTATACCAATAAGTACGGTAAAACCAAGTAATACTGCAAACAGGAATAAATTAAACGGAGTTAAGTATAATACAATGTCTCCAAGCGGAATTGTTCCAAGCAAGTTTCCTCCAAGTGTAACGAAA
>NZ_JAZKXX010000041.1:0-4343 GCF_045611865.1 Methanobrevibacter sp. | reverse complement strand
AATTGTTTGCATGCACCTGGAAGCCATGAAAAAAGTTCCCCATAACTTTTCCGAATTACTTGAAGATGAATTGGCACCTGAAGAAATTGAAGAGTTGAGGACATCCTTTGATACAATTGGAGACATAGTGATTTTAGAAATTCCTGATGATCTGGAAGATAAAAAACAACTAATTGGAGATGCTGCACTTAAGTTTACAAAAAGAAAAGCCATTTACATGAAAAAAAGCGCTATAAAAGGAACAACACGTGTGCGCGATTTGGAATTTTTATCAGGTGTTGATGATTCAGTGACAATACACAAGGAACATGGCGCAAGATTGAAATTGGATGTTCGTCAAGTTTATTTTTCACCCCGCCTTGCAACAGAGAGAAAACGTGTGATGGAAAGTGTTTTGGATGGTGAGGAAATTTTGGATATGTTTTGTGGAATCGGACCATTTCCAATTGTCATAGCTCGAAATAAAAATGTGGACATTACTGCAGTCGACATCAACAGTGAAGCAATTAAATATCTAGATGAAAATATCAAGTTGAATAAATTGAAAGGCAATATCAAAACATATTGTGGAGATATTGCTGAAGTTAGCAAATCATTTAACTGCAAATTTGATAGAATAATTATGAATTTACCGGGCCTTGCATATACTTTCCTTGACCTTGCAGTTGATTTAATAAAAGATGGTGGAATAATCAATTACTATGAATTCTCTGATTCATATGACCAAGGAATAAAACGTCTTGAAAGTGCATGTTCAAAGAAAAATAAAAAAGTGGAAATAATCAATTGCCGTAAAGTGAAATCCACAAGCCCTGGAGAATGGCATGTGGCCATTGATGGGAAAGTAGATAACAATCTATGAATAATTTTAATTTCATTTGTTTTTAATAATTTCTTTTAGTTCCACAATTTCACGCTTCAATTCAGCATTTTCATCGTGTATTGATTCCAGTTCCATTTTCAACTCTTTCATTTCATTGTTTTGTGGAGTTTTACTTATCATCTTTTTTAAGTTATCCTGTTCCTTTTCCAGGTTTTCAAATTTTTTGTGGGTTTTTCTTAAAACGATTGCAGCACCCAATGTTGCTGTTGCCACTCCCGAAATGATGTATCCACTCCAAGCCAGGATTGTGCTTATGATTACTCCCTCAGTAGTAGTATCTGAAATGATATAACCATTGCTTGTGAATGCATATGAAACCATACCCAATGATTGTATAGGGTTTTGTTTTTCACTTATCAATGTTAAAACAAAAGAGATGTATATGACACTTACCAACAGCAATATTATTTTGTCCAAGTTATGTTCTTTAGTATGGCTTAAGAATTTGTTATAGAAATGTGCAACTAAATACAATAGTGCAGGAATACGGATGAACTCCCAATATCCAACCAATGGCCCTCCAAAGATAAGATAAACTATTGATGTTAATGGCAACATAAATATGGATATTATCCTGCTTTTTGTTGAACCATCATAGAAACTTACGGTAATGTAGACTGAGAGGATAATGTCTATTATCGAAGCAATCATAATTATTTCTGCACTAGGTGGATTCAGCCTGTTTATGAAAAAATTCATGATGCAAAAATATATGCTCGCTATTAAAATCAGATAATAAAGCTATTTAAGTGTTAAAATTTCTTCTAGGGGAAAATAGTGATTTAAATGAGAATCAAAATATGAATCTATGATTTTTTTCAATGGTTTTGCTAGGATACACAGTACTGTGAAAATTCCTGCAGCTATAAGAATTTGGATTAGATATTGAGTCAATTCCATAATATCACAAGTTTCATATAAAAATCGATAATTATTTTTATATATTTATGCTTTTGTATAAATATTTTGATATTATTTAGTAGTGATGATTTTCATGTTTGAGTTTGATGAGTCTGGTGACATTACTTTTAGTTTAACAAATGTTTTTGAGTTATGAACATTATTTGGTAAATATTAATTTTAAACAAAAATTAAAAAAAATAAGTTAGAATCATTGTCTAGATTGGATCAATAATTCCTTTTTCAGTTATAATTCCAGTAATTAACTCTTTTGGAGTTATGTCAAAGGCAGGATTTATCACTTCAGTGCCTTCAGGACAAATTCTTGCTCCACCATAATATCTAACTTCATCACCATCACGCTCTTCAATAACAGTGTCAAAAATAGATATCTCATTATCAAAAGTGGAATATGGAGCTGCAACATAAAATGGAATATTATGATGTTTTGCTGCTAAAGCCACCATGAATGAACCAACTTTGTTTACTACACCGCCACGTGCAATCCTATCTGCACCTATAACAACTTTATCAATTTTTCCCTGGGACATTAAAAAACCTGAAGCCACATCAGGGATTAACTTAACCGGAATGTTTTCTTGTTGCATCTCCCAAACGCTTAAACTAGCTCCCTGGCCTCTAGGGCGTGTTTCATCACAGATTACATTAATGTTTTTTCCTTGCTCGTGTGCTGCCCTAATTACACCCAAAGCAGTTCCATAATCAACACATGCAAGAGCTCCGGCATTACAGTGAGTTAGAATAGTATCTCCATCATCTATTACTTCAGCACCAAATTTTCCAATTGCCCTATTTGTGGCCATGTCCTCTTCATACATTTTTAATGCTTCTTCAAGTGAATTTTTACTATTTAATACCCTATCAACTGCCCAGAATAAATTTACGGCTGTGGGCCTTGCAGATTTTATCTCAACTGCTGCTTTATTTAAGTCGACACCATCAATATCTGCTAGTGCCATTCCAAAAGCAGCTGACACACCAATTGCAGGTGCGCCACGAACAATCATATCACGAATCGCAACAATAACATCCTGATAATCATTACAATAAACATAAGTTAGCTCATCAGGAAGTTTTCTTTGATCAATGAGTTTTAATTTATTATCTTCCCATTCAAGTGTTTTCATATTAACACCTTGTTTTTAAAAAAAAGTTAAAAATATTGAAAGCATAATTAACGTTAGTTTCTAATTTTTTTAATGTATAAAAAATACAATTAAAGGTTTTATAATTATGCTTCCCGTCTAATTTATATATCCAAAATGGATTGATTAGAGATGTATTAAAATACATCTAATTTATATTTAATAAATAATCATTTATAAATTTTACTTAAATAACAAGAAATACCTATTTTGTATTAATGACTAAAAATTTAAGCATTTTCAGTCATGATAGGTACTACTTGTTTTTTACGTGAAACAACACCCTCAAGTAAGACAGTATTATCCTCTAATTTAACTCCATATGCCTTTTCAACTAGACTTGCATCTTTTCCAAGTGCAATTACCTGAGAATTACTGTTCACAATATCAGTGATTAAAAGCATAAATAAGTCCAGATTTTCATCTTCGATGATTTTATTCATACCTGCTTCCAAATCGTCTTTCATTGCTAAAACATCACTAATATCAGCAGTATTTACCTGATTTATGATTGATTTAACATCTTTAAAATCAATTTGTTTTGCATCAAGAGATAAAATTTCTTCAATTGAAAAACTACTTAAATCAGTCCCAGCTTTAAGCATTTCCAATCCATATTCTTCAGCATTAATTTCAGCAATTTCAGCAAGTTTTTCTACAGCTTTTTTATCATCATCAGTTGTAGTTGGAGATTTTAAAAGTAAAGTGTCTGAAATAATAGCTGATAACATTAATGTTGCAATATCTTTTGTGATTTCAACACCATTTTCTTCATATAACTTGAATAAAACTGTTTCAGTACATCCAACAGGTTCAAATCTTAAGAATAATGGATAAGAAGTTTCTAAAGCGAGTTTGTGGTGGTCCACAACTTTTAATATATTTGCATTTTCCAAATTATCAACAGATTCAGCAGGAGAGTTGTGGTCAACTAGAATAACATTAGCTCCATCTTCAACACTTTCTAAAAGTTCAGGTGCTTCGATGCCCAAATAATTTAAAATGAATTCTGTTTCTTTATTAAGATTTCCTAATCTGTAGGCTTGAGCTTCATTATTGCCTAATTCTTTTTCCAAATTAGTCATTACAATACTTGATGTGATTGAATCACTATCCGGACTTTTATGTCCAAAAACATAAGTTTTAACCATATTATCTTTTCCTCAAAAAAATTTATAAAAATAATTTCTTGATTAATGTATCTTTTTTATATTATTTTAATATTAAGATACAAAAAATAGTTGAATAAAATAGCTTTGTAGAAATCCTATTTGATTTTTGCAAAAATTTTTTAAAAATCTATTTTTATTTCTATTTTTACTCAAATTCTCTTAAAATAATCTAATTATTATTTATTTTAAGTTACACTTGAAATTTCACATCGATTAGAAAAA
>NZ_JAZKXX010000040.1:0-13245 GCF_045611865.1 Methanobrevibacter sp. | reverse complement strand
TAATTTTGCTTCTGTTTGTGTTCTTTTTAGTCCAGTTGTGTTGAATTCTGTTACTTTTAGATTTTGTTTTATATTTCCAAATGGCCATTCTGCTGTTTTTGATCGTTTTTTGTAGATTTCTTGTGCCCAGGGTGTTTCCATTTTTCTGAGCATTTTTATTTTATTTGGATTTCCATAATCTGTTATTACTCTAGAAAATCTTTTACCACAGCATTCCTGATGTTTGGGGCATGTTTTGCAGTTGTTTGTCCAATATGCTATTCGTGAGTTGTTTTTGTAACTTTTTTGGTTTTCAAGTATCTGGCCCATTGGGCAGATATATGTGTTTTTTTCATGATTGAAGATGAATTTGTCTTTTCCAAATGGTTTATCTTTTTTGTTGATTTTTTTGAGTTTTCTTGAGAGTTTTCTGGTTGATATGTAGCCATCCAGGTGGTTTTCTGCTAGATAGTCTATGTTTTCGTTTGTTGAGTAGCCGTTGTCGGCTGAAATTTGTGTATTTGGTGCTAAAGCACCAAATGTTTCTTTTATTTGTTCCATTTGAGGTATTAGTTCGAATACGTCTGTTGGATTTTGTGTGAGTGATGATGATACGATTATTCCTTTGTATTCGTCTACTCCTATTTGTAAATTGTAATCAAATTCCCATTTGCTTTTTTTATTTAGCATCCATCGTGATTCAGGGTCGTTTATGCTGATTACATCGTTTGTTGTCTTTTTTAGTTCTGAATCGATTTTTTCGACTTTCTGCAAAACTTATTTTGGCAGATTTATTATCTTTCTTTGCTTGGTCTAGAAGTGTTTTACTGCTTCTTCGTAGTATGAATTCGTTTCTATCTCCTTTTGTACTTTCAGTTACTTTTTTGTAGATTTCTTCAAAGGATTTTTTGTCAATTAATTCTTTTGGAACGGAATTGCCTGATTCGTCTCCGAGAATTTCATCTTCTTCTTCATCGAGTTCAATACTCTTTTTTAAGATGTCTTTAAGTAAATCTATTTGTTCTTCATTTGTTAAATTATTTATAGATGCTTTTGCTTTGATTTTTGTTCCATCAATTGCTATGTGTTTGAGTTTTACTAAATCTAATTCTTTTGCCATTAATACTGTTGTTTTAAATGCGTCATCTATTAGTTCTGCGTGATCTACTTTGAATCTGTTGATTGTTCGGAAATCTGGTTTTTCCATGCCTGCTAAGTACATGTAACTAACGTCTGTAGTTGCTTTTGCAGCTACTTCTCTTCCAGATAATCCTCCATCAAAAGCACCCATTAAAACAAGTCTTAATAACATTTTACGAGAATAAGCAGGCTTGCCTGCTTTGTAACAATAATTTGCATCGACTTTCGAAAAATCTATTTGATCAACAACATTTTGAATAAAATAACACGGATGATCTTTTGGAACCAAATCTCTTAAGTCCAAAGGAACTAATAATTGCTGACCAATTCTATCCTCTCTTAAAACCATAAAAAACACAACCAAAAAGTTAATTAATCCTAATAATAGATTGTACTTCCTAGTATATAAAATTAAAGTATAATAAATTAAGAAAAAAATTTAAACACAAAAATTATGAGTCGCCCTCAAAACTAAAAAAAAGAGGCAGGACCTGATGGAAAAGAGTCCTTGATAACCTACAGGAATTTTTTAAAAGAAATCATAAAAAACAATGCTGACTTTACACTGGACACTGAAAAAGGCACACTAAAAGCCAGCCTCACACTTGAACAATCCAAACACATCTATCAAAATTTAAACCTTTAATAATATTGAAAAACAAATATTTCATCAATTGTTAAAAAGAGGCCGAATATGTCAAATTCAATTGGAGAAAAATTTAGAGTAACCAGTTTTGGTTCAAGTCATGGAAAAGCTTTAGGTGCTGTTGTTGATGGATGTCCTGCAAATCTCGAGTTAAGTGCAGAGGACATTCAAAAGGAGCTTGATAAAAGAAAACCTGGAACCAGTAGTGTAACCACACCTAGAAAAGAAGCCGATGAAATACAAATCTTATCAGGAATCTTTGAAGGAAAAACTGATGGAACTCCAATTACAGGCATCGTTTTTAACAAAAATCAACAGTCAAAAGACTATTCAATGTTTAAAAACACTCCTCGCCCATCCCACGGCGATTACGGTTGGATGACAAAATACGGCAACTACGATTACAACGGTGGTGGAAGAGGAAGTGGAAGAGTTACCATTGGCCATGTTATTGGTGGTGCAATAGCCAAAAAACTCCTAAAAACCCAAGGAATTGAAATTATTTCTCATGTTACCCAAATTGGCAATGTTAAATCTCAAGTTAATGATTTTAAAACCATTAAAGAAAACATTGATAAAAATCCAGTTCGTTGCGGTGATTTAAAAGCTGCAAAAGAAATGGAAGAGTTAATCCTTGCTAAAAAAGAAGAAGGAGATTCCATTGGAGGTATTGTGGAAACAATAGCTACAGGCGTTCCAGCAGGTCTTGGCGAACCTGTCTTTGAAAGGCTTGACGGCGACCTTGCAAGAATATTAATGAATATTGGAGCTGTCAAAGGTGTTGAAATCGGCCTTGGATTTGATGTTGCAAACCATACCGGAAGCGAAATAAACGATGCATATGAAATCATTAACGATAAAATCACTACCAAAACAAACAATTCCGGTGGAATAATCGGTGGAATGAGCAATGGAATGCCAATAATATCAAAAATTGCAGTTAAACCAACACCATCCATTTCCAAATGCCAGGATTCAATCAATCTGGAAAAAATGGAAAATGAAAAAATAGAAATTAAAGGCAGACATGATCCTTGTATCTGTCCAAGAGTTACAGTCGTGGCTGAAGCCAGTACCTCAATTGTTCTTGCAGACCACATGATACGTTCCGGATTTATCCACCCAAGCAATTTAAAAAGTTAATCTTGGCGTTTTTTTAATATTGAAAGCTCATCAAATTCATTGTTCTTAAATGATTGTTGATATGAGTTTCTTCTTTCATTTTTAAACATCTGATGAGATGTGGAGTGAACAGCAGAATCAACATCTTTTAGTGAAATTAACCTAAAGCGTTTTGGATTGTTATAGTTAACATTAAATGATAAACCATCAAATGCGGCAATAACTTTAACACCAGTTCTTTTAGAAATCTTTTTAGCCTCAGTAACAGGATTATTTGAAATCATTTTAAGACCTAAGTGTGTCATTACAGCAACTTGCGGTTTTACTTCTTCAATTAGATTAACAAAATCAGTTGAACACATGTGTCCTGGTATTGACCTATTACCTGGACGTAGGACACTTGCTATTAAAATATCCGCCCCCTGATGGCTTTCAGCCAACCCGTCAAAATATCCTGTATCGGATGTATAAGAAACTTTAAATCCATTATAGTCAATTTGAAATCCAACACCGGCAGGATCACCATGCTCTGTTTTAGTACCTTTAACCTTTATTTTATCAACTTCACAGACTTCATCAGGTTTTAGGACTACAACATCCGAATTTGATTGGTGATATGAAGATATGCAGGGACCCCATTTATCATAACCCTCTAATACACTTGTACTTCCAAATATAGTGCCTTGTTTTTTGGTCATTCCTCTTGTCATTGCTTCGATGAGAATTTCAGCATCATTATAGTGGTCTGTATGAGAATGAGATACGAATACTCCATTTAAATTACGAGGGTTGAAACCAAATTGATATGTTCTAATTAAAGCACCTGGACCCGGGTCAACATGATAGTTTTTACCACCCAGATTATCAATTCTGAATCCTCCAGTCATTCTTCTTTGTGATATTGTGGAAAATCTTCCACCACCACTACCCAAAAATGTTATTTTCATTTAAATCCCAACTCATAGAGAACATAGAATTATATCACATTTAAGTGTTGATTTATCCTTTTTTAGACATAAGTTCTCATTTTCAATGACAACTTTATCTCCTACTTCAACGTTATCGCTATCGCTGAACATTAAAACATTTCCACCAGGAGCAGCTAATTGTTTCCAGTTCCCATCCATTGCTTGTGTTTTATCATTGAGCTGGACCTGAACCATGTTTCCATCGACTTCAGCAACTTGGCCTATTTCACCTTTACTGATGATTTTGTTTGCCATGTCAATGGCTATGCTCTGTTGAACAATTTGTTCTGTTAACTCCTGTCTAAATTTAGTCAATACTTTAATATCATTGTCAATAGTGATATTCAAATGCTTTTGAGCTTCAGAAGTGGTAAATTTAGGTTCTTGAAGAAGTACATCAAATTTATCTCCTACAGTAGGTGTTTTTGAAGCGACTTCAGTTAAGACTTCTTCAAAAATATCTCCCATATATCTTAAGCTTTGGGATGATTTCCATTTCCTTGAAATCAATGTTTCAGCCATTTTTTTAGCGAAATTATTACCAAAGATGATAATTCCTTTTTCACCGGCTTTACGTGAAGTAGTCTCGGAACCTACCAATTCCACAAGTTGATATCCATTTGTAGTTCCGTAGATTCTACGCCTTTTTGTTTCAAAAGTTCCTTTAGTGCTTACTTCACCTCTGACTGTGTTTCCAACAACTTTTAATTTACTTGCATCATCTGTAATTTTGATTGAAATTCCAAGCTCAGAAGCTCTTTTCTCAAAATCTTCATCATTTGAGATTTTGCCATCATATAACTCTTTTTCTAATTTTGCCAAATTTTCTTTATCACCGAAATACCCTATCTTTCTTTTATCACTCGCCATTACACATCCTTTTTTACCAATGTAAGCAATAATTAAGCTCATTAAATATCCCCTAATTATATAACATATATCCTAAAATTTTTAGAATATCAAAATTTATTAACTTATTTATAACTATATTTATTATACATTATAAATTTTACATCAAAATCAAAATTCAACTAAATGATAATTAAATCAAAAAAATTAACAAATAATATTTAAAGCAAACAAAAAGGAAAACTGTTTTTTAAATAAATAAATATGTTTAAATAATAATATTAACTAAAATATGTATAGAATAATTCTTAATTATTTATCATTATAAATTGTTAATGAATTTAAAAAATATAAGGAGAAAAACTTATGATAGATCTCAATAAGATGTTTAAACCTGAATCTGTGGCTGTTATTGGAGCATCCAACACCCCTGGAAAAGTAGGATACATCATCGTAGATAACCTAATAAATGACGGTTTTGAAGGTGAAATCTATCCTGTAAACCCTAAAGGTGGAGAGATTCTTGGTAAAAAAGCATATGCAAACATAAAAGACATACCTGGAAAAGTAGATTTGGCAATTATAACAATCCCATCCGTATTTGTAAACCCAACAGTTAAGGATTGCGGAGAAGCTGGCGTGGAAAACATGGTAGTTATTACCGCCGGTTTTAAAGAAGTTGGGGAAGAAGGTGCTAAATTAGAAGCTGAATTAACAGCCCTTGGTGAAGAATATGGTATAAACATTATTGGACCAAACAGTTTAGGAATCACTGATTCACACACACCACTAAACGGATCATTTTCACAAATGATGCCTCCAACAGGAAACATGGCATTCATCTCTCAGAGTGGGGCTATGATGGTGGCAATTATCGATTGGAGTGTGACTTCAGGTATCGGATTCAGTAAAGTTATAAGTTTAGGTAACAAAGCAGGAGTAACTGAAATCGAACTGTTACAATACCTAGCAGAAGATGATGAAACCGCAGTAATCATTTGTTATCTTGAATCTATCTCTGATGACGAGGACTTCTTAAGAACCATGAGAGAAACTGCAGTTAAAAAACCAATTATTGTACTTAAATCAGGTTCAAGTTCTGCAGGAGCGGCTGCTGCATCCTCACACACAGGAGCACTAGCGGGCAGTGATTTGGCATTCGACACATCATTTAGACAATCCGGAATTATGCGTGTAGAAACAATGGCCGAATTATTTGACTTAGGTTTAGCATTCTCCAAAGCACCACTTCCTAAAGGTGATAACGTAGCTATCATTACCAATGCCGGTGGTGGAGGAGTACTAACCGTAGATGCAATGGAAAAAGTTGGTTTAAACCTTGTTCAATTTGATGAAGAAACAACTGCTAAATTAAAAGAATGCGTTACTGAAGAAGGAAGTGCTAAAAACCCTATTGATGTATTAGGTGATGCACCAGTAAGCAGATATAAAGAATCCTTGGAAATTGTTTTGGGTTATGATGATGTTGACAGTTTAATTATTATGGTATGTCCTACAGCATCAGCAGATCCTGATGGAATTGCACAAGCAATCCTTGAAGAGAGAAAAGAATTCGACAAACCAATCATTGTTGTTAACATGGGCGGACCATCCTTTGAAGCTGCAAATGAAGCTTTAAGAGAAAACGGAGTTCCAACATATGTATTCCCTGAAACTGCAGTAACTGCACTTGAAGCAATGACCAGATTTGCAAAATTAAAAGAAAGAGAATACGATGACATTGTTGAAAAAGTCGATGATGTTGACAAAGATGCTGTACAAGCAATATTTGATAAAGTAAAAGCTGACGGAAGAGACACTTTACTTGGTAGTGAAGCTTATGCTGTAGCTGAAGCTTATGGAATTTCAGCAGCACCAATAAAATTATCAACAAGTGCTGATGAAGCCGCTGCACTTGCAGAGGAAATGGAATTCCCTGTTGTACTTAAAATCGCATCAGATAAAATCTTACACAAATCCGACATTGGTGGTGTAAAAGTAGGAATTGAAAATGCTGAACAGGCAAAAGCCACATTTGATGAAATTATGGCAAATACAAAAGCAGCACACCCAGACATCGTTCCTGACGGTGTAGAAGTACAAAAAATGATGGATTCCGGAGAAGAAGTCATTGTCGGTATGATTCGTGACAAACAATTCGGACCAATGATTGCATTTGGTATGGGAGGAATATACGTTAACCTAATCGAAGACGTATCATTCAACCTTGCAAAAGGATTATCTTCTCAAGAAATCGAAGAACAAATCGAATCCACAAAAGTATCCAAATTACTTGCAGGATACAGAGGAGAAGCACCTTGCGATGTTGAAGAAGTCAAAGAAGCTATCAAAAGAGTAGCTAGATTAACCTTAGACTTCCCAGAAATATCCGAGTTAGACATAAACCCAATCTTCGTTTACGAAGAAGGTTCATCTGCACTCGATATTAAAATCAAATTATAATTTCTCTAACGAGAAATTACTCTTTTTTTATTTTTTTATTATCATTTGTGGTGATACTATGAATGGTGAACTTGATTTAGAACTTTATACTATTTCTTTAGTTCGTTTAAATACCGCTTTTCAGAAATTAAATGAACCAGAAGCAATTGAATTATTCAATCAAAGTGCAGATGACCTGCAAACACTATATGAAGATGTTTTAAATGATTTGAATCAGGATGAAGTTAATTTTGGAGAATATTATCCGTTTTTTGAAAATGGAAAACGAACATTTCCACAATACATTGAAGTTTTAGGCTCCATTGAAAATGATAACCTCACAGAGCCAATTAACAAACTTATAACTATTTTTAACAACCTGAACAAAATAGCTGGCGCATTTCCAGCACAACAGGTGATAGAATGAATGAAACCCTAGAAAAAATTGGAATTACAACCGAAGAGAGATACGAATGCATTTATACTACAATTGATGAAAATGGAAATAAAAACTCAGCAGCAATTGGTTTGAAATACTTCGGTGAAAATAACATCGGTTGCAGAATATTTGAAGGATCTAAAACTTTAGAAAATATTCAAAAAACCAGAAGATATGTTGTAAACATCACACAAGATCCTTTAATTTTTACTAAATCAACTATTGATAAACTTCCAGATGAATACTACACACAAGATACAGATATTGCAATCTTAAAAGATGCTGGTTCTTACATTATTGTAGATGTTGTTGATATTGATGAACAAAAACCAGAAAACACACCTATCGATAATGACCAAAGCATTTTCATGATTAAAGGTAAGATAGTCGAAATTGTCATTAGAGATAAAAGCATTAAGGCATTTAACCGTGGACTTGGTGGAATAATTGAATGTCTTGTTAATGTATCAAGATATAAGATAGTTGATGATAAAAAAAGAGCAGAGTATATGGATAGAGTCATTGAAAATAACAGAATGATTCAAAGAATTGGAAATTCACAAACAAAAGAATCAATGAAACTAATAAAAAAAGAGTACGAAAAAAATTAAAAAAAAGCATAGTTAAAGTTAACTATGCTTCCCAGTATAAATCATCGTGGGAAATAGGTTCTTTAATAATACCTAAATCTACTTCAAGTGCTTGGAATGCATCCACATCAGCTTTGAAACTATCATCAATACCAGATATGAATGGGAAGCTTGCTAATGATTGAGATTCTAAATCTACATCGCTAACAATGTCTTCAGGTAAAAGGCTTACTACATCAGCTTCTTTACCAGCTGAAACTTCTTCATTGATGAAATCAGTAGCTTTTTTGTGAATATCTAAAATAGATTTTACTTGATCTTCATGGTTTTTAATGAAGTCGTCAGATGCAACAACTACACAACATGGATGATTTGGTAAAATAGCTTCACTATCAGCTAAAACAGTATTTCCTTCTTGAGCTGCTGCAATACTTACATAAGGTTGGAAAGTAATAATTCCATCAATTTGTTTGGTTTTTAAAGCATCGTTCATTGAAGGAACTTTCATTGCGGATTCTTCGATGTCATCTAATGATAATCCGTTTTCTTTTAAGTAGTATGCAAGCAATACATGTTGAATTGAAGCGTCACCAGGAGTAGCTATTGATTTACCAGCTAAATCAGCTGCTGAAGTGATTCCAGATTCCTGAGTTACAACGATTCCACTACCTTCAGTCTGAGCAGAAGAAATAACTTTTACGGGAACTCCTTTTTCAACAGATGACAATACAGGTGCAATACCTACATAACCAACATCAATGTCCCCACTAGCCATAGCAGTCATTAAGTCTCCACCGTTATTGAACTGAACAAGTTCAGTTTCAATACCTGCGTCCTTATATTTACCTTGTGCATCAGCGACAAACAAAGCAGCGTCGTGATCGGAAGGTAAATATCCAATTTTAACAGTGTTGCTGTCTCCTCCGCCTAAAAAGTCGAAAAGACCTGCACTGGCTGAACCCATTACAAGGAATGCAGCAAGTGCTAACACTAAAACAAATGTAATCTTTTTATTCATTTATAATCACCGTAAATTAAGTTAACTTAATTACAATTATAGTTTACAAAGAGAACTATTTAAAAATTGCTTAAGTTAACAATTGTTATATTGAATCCCTTGAGTATAGTATTCTAATTAGTCATATATAAAAGTTATGAAAAAACAAAAATCATTTTCCAACTAACGCAATATTAACATATTTTTCAAATTCTTTACAGTTATCCCTATCAATATTTTTCAAATTGTTAATACTGGTTTTCTTATTGTTCTTTGAAAGCTCAATGTGAGTATTAATATAACCATCTTCCTCAATCAACTTCAATAATCTTTTACCATAAGTTAAATTAGGATTTGAGATTCTATTGAGCATAAAATTTAAAGTGGAAAAATCATTAATTCCCAACACTTCACACATTCCATACATTTCATTGATTATCTCAGATGCCCACTTTTTAAGAGTTATCTCTTTTCCATCTCGAAGTAACCTCATTGATTCATCATAAGCTCGCTCAGCAGTATTTTCTTCATTAATTGCTGCTTCTTTTTGCCATAGCGGATAATCAGATTCATCCTTAATTAACATATAAATTAAAAAGAAATGTAAAAATGTCATATCCCTTCTAACAAGACCGCATTTATAAAAAGGATTAATATCTAATGTGCGTATTTCAATATATTCAATCCCCTCATCTTTAAGAGAATTTAACAAATCTTTAGGGTTTTTTGATTTCAAACGAATTTGTGTATATAACTCTTTAGCTTCGGATAAATCGCCATTTTCAATGAACTCATCAATATCTCGAACAAACTCGTCAACAGAATTATAGGAGGGATATAATTCTTTTAAGTTTTTATATCCGCAGGATGCATTTCTAAATGAAGGTCCTTTAGTAGAATAAAAGCTACCATAATCATCTCGAGCATCCATTAAATGAATACATTCGCTAGAAAATGTCTTATGAGAACCTATTGAACAACCAGTCAGATAAATGATTAACCAACAGTATCTCAAATAATTTCGTGTGATTTTCAGATAAACTTCATTTTTAAATTCTTTAAATGTTAAATCACTATCTTCAAGAGCATATAACTTCTCTAAGAACTCATCACTGAAAGAAAAGTTAAAATGAACCCCTGAAATCATCTGTTTTTTAACGCCATATTTTTTGGCTAAATCCTCACGGTATTTTTGGGATTCCTCACCTTCTTCAGAGTATTGTGCTATTGGTATTTGATCCCAGTACGGCAGGATACAAGGAATTGACTGAAACCAGAGATACTCATCTTCAGGAAGTGACGCATTTACCAAATCAGATAACAGTGAAAATGTATCAAATGCCTCATCAATTGTTTTAAATGTTGGAGTGATAATTTCAATTTGACTTTCTGAAAAATCAGTTGTTACCAATGGATTTGTTAATTTATCACCAAAAATTTCAGGATGAGGAGTTAAAGAGAGGTGTCCATCACCTTTAGCACGTAAACATTCCCATTCTATCCCAAATGAACCAGCCAAAATTTCATTTGCCGATAACTTAGACAAATTTTTAAAATTCATTTTTCTCCCCTACTTAAATTTAAAATTAATAATTATATATAATTTAGTCTAATTTACCATAATCTTCAATTAATTTCTCAATTTTACATCCATTATGCATAGATGATATTATTTCCTTTCCAGGATTTGTACGTCTTTTTATACGTTCATATAATGGTTTTAAGAATATTTCTTCACCGATTCCTCTTTCTTTAAGACCATCTGATGCCAAATCGACAATGTCTTTTGACAATTTACAAATGTCATTTGTATCAACAAATGATGGAAGATTATCTTGAATTAAAAGTTTTCTAAGCTCACCTGCAGTATAGCCATTATGATAAATAGCCTCATCATTATCAATGATATGCTCCAAATCATCCAAATTGTCTTTTAGACCTACATGAAAAGCTGCAACACACATTGAATCTTTAATCGGTTGAGTGCATATGCTTCTGAATTCCACAGTTCCTCTAAATGTTAGATTAATAAATTTAAATGGCCTTAAATATTGTATGTCATTAATACAGGGCCTAATATCAATTTCCCTATACTCCCCATTATTGTAGATTTCCCCACGAATGAAATCTTGAGCAAAATAATCGAGCAAATTGATTGATTCAAAATTAATATATGCTCCATCACGCATTACACAATACATGTTTAAAGATTCCAAATATGCCTGAAGACTTTCGATGTCTTTAAAGTCAACATCATAAACACCAATATTGTGAGGATTTACACCATGAGTCGAGTATTCCCATAGTGGATCTCTAAAACAGGTTACATGCTTATTTTCATCAAGTAAAACCGAATTAGAAAATAGCAATGCTTTTATCGGTTCTATTTTTGAAAACACATTAATAGTTTTAATTAAATTATCCCTATGAACATCAATTTGAACCTGAGATGCTGATGAAAACATACCATATTCCGGATATTTATGAAAATGCATTGGAACATTTTCATACTTTTTAATAGATTTTAAATGATGATATAGCATTAAATATCTCTCAGAAGGAATAGGCTCATGAATATTATATTTACGATACGGATTAATTCCCATTCCTGTTAATGTATGATTATACTCTTCAAATGACTCTTTAACAAATGAATAATAATCGCGAAACCTTTCATTTATTGCAAATAAGTCTTTTTCACGGCCCATTGCAAATTCAATGTTATTATATGAACAGTCATAACAAACTATATCATCGGTTCTTGAATCTTTTAAAGCAAAAACATTGCCATCATAGTCAATTCCATCTTCTTTAAAATCAGAATAATGATTTTGAAATTTTTCAGTGACTTTGTGAACAACATCAAAATCCACTGCCTTTTTATCAAGATTAACTATTGGAATTTCAATTTCAATACCTATAAAATCCTTTTTTTGATTTGTTGGTTTAATAAACTCATCATAAAGCTTATTTCTAACGATCTCTTCGCTAATCATTATTCTCATCCTTTAATGTTTTTAAAAATTCTTCAAGGACCTTTTCATGCTCTGCAGTTTGAATAAATTCATTATCATGTTCTGCACTTTCAAATATGATATTGCCATCAATTAAGCCGAATAATTTATTTAATTCGACCTCTTTCCAATTTTCATCATCAGTTAATGGAGTAGAAGCTACCAAAAATCCTTCTTCATTTTTCAAATAATATAAAGTCCCTCTCATATTAGAATGGATATATGTTAAATCTCCATCATAAATCATTAAGTTAAGTTTGTTATTTTTAGATAATTCTGATACAATTTCAGTTAAAATGCTAAAGCGCTCTTTAATTGTAGATGGTGCGCCTTTTGCTTGTTCAAATTCATTTATTTTATCAATTATATAAAGTAATATTCGCTCAGAATCAGTGTCACCATTTTCTTTATCCCTATATTTATCAAGGTTAGGAAAGTCAAAAATGGTTCCATTATGAATTAACATCCATGATCTGTTGTTATCATCAGCTTCGATAAAGGGATGACAATTGGGAGATATAATTTCACCCACCGTAGCTAATCTGATGTGAGCGAATACATTTTTTCCAACAACAGGGTGAGACAATATATCTTTTAAATGTTGACTGCATGTTGCTTTTACAGGCTCTTTATCTATAACAAATTCATCGGATTGCATAGTTGCTAATCCCCATCCATGTGGATGCTCTTCTGAGTGATTATAAAAGCATTGCAAACATTCATTTATTTGTTTTGGCGTATTTGAATTAAAACAAAAAATTTCACACATATATCATTTCCTCCTATTATTGGTTTATCACAATTGTTATATTGCAATAACATATGTTATATTTGTCATAGTATTTAAATATTTATCGGCTTTGTAGAAATCCTAATTTTTATTGAATTTGTGTTGATCTGAAAATGTTGTAGATTGTGTTTTTGAGTTTTGTTTCTTTATTTGATAATTGTAAGCTTCTGCTTCTGTTTGTTCCGTTGAATATTCTTTTTATCACGCTAAATATTGATTCTACATTGTTTCTTCTTGAGTAGATTTCTTGTTTGAATGTATTTTTGCTT
>NZ_JAZKXX010000039.1:0-7342 GCF_045611865.1 Methanobrevibacter sp. | reverse complement strand
GCTGATAATGACTTTCACATCAAATAATGAAATAATACAACAGGACAAAAACAACATATTGACTGTCAGCCTGCACCAATACTTCGATAATGAAACCAAAGAGATATATGATTATGATAAGACCATTAACTTGCCTTTAACAGTCAAATTTTATACAAATGCCGGAACAATAGGCAATGTCGTGCTTGAAAACGGAACTGCTTCAATAAGCTATTCACCAGATCCAAATGTAAGAACAGTTTTCGCCAAATTGAACGACCAAATACTGGAAATTCCAGTAAAATTGAAAAACGAGTCTAAACTCACAGCAAATGATTTCACTGACTATTACAAATCAGGCAAAAAGTTAGAAGTGAAAATAACCGATATCAACGGCAATGGCCTTTCCAACAAAAGCATTAACTTAACAATATCTGGAAAAACCTATACTGCAAAGACAAATCAATATGGAATAGCAAAATTTTCCATCAATTCCAATCCAGGAACATATAATGCCAAAATAAGTTTCACTGATGATGATTACAGAAATCAGAATAAATATGTTACTGTGAAAATTCTAAAAATCAAAACTTCCTTAAGCGCTAAAAATCTTGTAAAATATTATAAGACCAGCAAAAAGTTAACCGTAAAATTGCTGGACAATAATAAAAAAACCCGTGGCATCTAAAAAGATTAAACTTACTGTTGCAGGTAAAAATTACTATAGCACCACCAATAGTAAAGGAATAGCTACTTTTGCTATAAACAATAAAGTGGGCAATTACAAGGCAAAAATTACATTTGCCGGAGACAGCAAATATCAAAAATCCCAAGCAAAAGTTAAAATTTCAGTTAAATTCAAAACTGCTTCCAAAAGGTAGCAAGGATAAAATCCATGGTTAAAAAAATACAAAATGCCCTTAAAAAGAAAGGGTATTATACAGGCTATAAAGTAAACAGCATCTAAGATAAAAAGACACAAAAAGCAGTAAAACAATTCCAAAAGTCAAAAGGACTGCTAAGAAATTTACATTGAAAGCAACCCTTAAAATCAACGGCAAACTCCAAAAAGGCAAAACCATCAAATTCAAATTGAACGGTAAAACCTACACTGCCAAAACCAATGCAAAAAGGCGTTGCACAAAAAACATTAGGCAAAAAAGTCATCAACAAACTCAAAAAAGGTAAAACATACACAGTCCAAGTGACCTACCTAAAAGACACCATAAAAACAACCCTTAAAGTCAAGTAGATGAATATTCATCTACTCCTTTTTTATTTTTTAATTCATTAGTTTGCTTAATATCTTTTTTTAAACCCCTCAGAACTAAATATAAATGTTTAAATAACTATTTTCTACATAAATTTATTCATGTGATAATTATGAAGGTTTTAAAAATTCTGATTGTCATGCTTATCTTGATAATGTCGGTGGGGGCGGTCTGCGCAGCAGAAAGCATCACCGATGATACAATAGGCAATGACAGCAAAGAAATATTACAAACGGTTCAGGAGGATATCGCAACTGACGGCAGTACGGATATTCTTGAAACCGCTCAGAATGACATCTACACAGCAAGTGATGATTCATTCACCAACTTGACTGATGAAATATCAAGAAATGACGTTGTTGATTTAACTCACGACTACAAATTCAACAACGAAACCGATGACAGTAACGGAATTCTTATTGGCAAGGATAATTTTGTCCTTAACGGTAACGGACACACAATTGATGCAAACAACCAATCAAGAATATTCAACATTACCGCAAACAACATTACATTAAGCAATCTTATTTTAACCGGAGGTAATGCAAAAGAGGGTGGGGCAATATACTCCACCGGAACATTGACATTGAACAATGTTACTTTCACAAACAACTATGCAACTGAAAAAGGTGGTGCTGTAGCGCTATATGAGAATGTAACCCTCAATTGTGACGATATTCGATTTATAGATAATTATGGAGGAGCAGGTTCATCAATGTATGTGGATAAAGGTAATCTAAATCTTTACAATTCATATATAACCTCAAGCATATTCTCTAAACGTGGCCAGATTGTCTTTAAGAAGTCTAAAATTAATGTGGAAAATACCACTTTCATTAATATTGTTGCTTCCTATACTCCAGCATTATATGTTGAAGATGGTAAGGAGGCTTACATAATCAATTCCAAATTTATTAATTTAATGGCAAATATTACTGCAGGAGCATTGGCTGTTAAAGGCGTAGGCTATGTATATATTGAAAATTGTGAATTTATAAACACTACCTCTTCTAAAAATGCGGGCGCTGTTCTTGCAGATATTGCTGGAGACCGTGGAACAAATGGTAGCGTAACAGTGCTCGATACAATATTTAAGGACACTTATTCTGAATTCGGTGGAGCTTATCTCCAATTGGGTGGAAACCTATTGGTAAACAATACTGAATTCACAAACAGCCATGGAAAATATAATGGAGGTGCAATTTACCTTTCATATACAGAAAGTGAAATCAATAACTGTATTTTTACCTCAAATGGCGTTGAATTAAATGACCAAGGCTATCCCACTTATGGCGGTGCAATATTTTCAGATATCAGTACCTTAAAGGTAGACAAATCTATATTTATCAACAACACCGCAAGTGCAGCAAATGCAATCTATGCATATGATACATCATATACCATTAAAAATTCACTGTTTGAAAACAACACAAACCCAATCTACACATTTTTCGATAAAGAATGCATCTTGGAAAATAATGTTTTTATTAATGATGACAACATCTCAACTAACAATGAACTTCACAACTCAATAATGGTCGGGCAAGGCATGCAATTAACATTGCTTAATAATACCATTAATATCACCACCATTCCGGCCAGCTTTGATTTACGTGATTACGGCTGGGTCACACCTGTTAAAGATCAAGGATGGATGGGTGCCTGCTGGACATTCGGAATGACTTCCGCCCTTGAATCTGCATTATTGAAAGCTACAAACATCAGCGCTGATTTTTCAGAAAACAATATGCAGAATACCATGTTAAGATATTCTATTTATGGCCATCCTGTGTTATATGAAGGTGGAACTAATACTGTTAGCGCATCTTACTTCTTAAGTTGGCTGGGAGCATTCCCACAAGATGCAGATGACTATGATGAACTGGGAAAAATCTCACCGCTAATCACAACCAATCAAAACATTCATGTTCATGATGTGATTTTCATACCTAACAATGAAATACCAAATGGCACACAGCTCAAATTGGCAATCATGAAATATGGTGCTTTAGATGTGTGTTATTTCGGACAATCCACATATAATGAAGAAAATCCTTATTATAATCCTGATACATACGCCCAATATGTCAATGTAACTACAAAATCAAATCATGAAGTTTCAGCTGTGGGCTGGGATGACAATTTCCCAAAAGAAAGATTCCTAATCACACCACCTGGTGATGGTGCATGGATTATCAAAAACAGTTGGGATACCGATTGGGGAGACAACGGATATCTATATGTTTCATACTATGACAAATCATTTTCATCATCCACTGTGCTAGAAGATTATACTACAGCAATAATAATTGAAAATACAGAACCTTACAATAAGAACTACCAATATGACTTATTGTGGGGAGGCAATTTCTTACCGAAAACTGAAGATAATGTAAGTTATTACAATCAGTTTGAAGCATTAGATAATGATTTGATTGCCGCTGTTGGAACATACTTCAACCGCAGTGATATAAATTATAAAGTTGAAATTTATGTAAATGACAAATTGAAATTGACTCAAGAGGGAGTGTCACCACATCTCGGTTATCATACTATCAAATTAAATGAATACATACCAATTAGGAAGGGTGATGTTTTCAAAGCAGTAGTGACATCAGAGGCCATGCCATATATTCTTCTAGGAGAATCCAGAATACATTACACAAATAATATTTCATTCTCCTGTTATGACGGTAAAACCTGGGACGATAACTTTGATTATAATGTAATAGCTTGTCTAAAAGTCTATACCGTTGCAAATCCAACATTTTCAGAATTAGAGGAAGCTATTGCAAATTCAACAGAGAACTATTTGGATTTAAATGTTGATTATGAATTCAACAACGACACTGACAACAGCACCGGAATTCTAATCAGCAGGGACAACTTCATCATCAACGGTAACGGCCGCATGATTAACGGTAACAATCTATCAAGAATATTCAACATTACCGCAAACAACGTAACATTAAACGATTTGATTTTAACAGGCGGTAACGGCGAAAAAGGTGGAGCAATCTATGCTACCGGACCATTAACATTGAACAACATTACTTTCATTGATAATTATGCAAGTAAAAACGGTGGAGCTGTAGCACTCTATGAAGATGCAACTATCAATTGTAACAATTCCCAGTTCATTGACAATTATGCTGGTGAAGGTGGATCTGCATTTGTAGTTGCGAAAGGAAAACTAAATCTTTACAATGCATACATTACCTCAAAAGTATATGCTAAAGCAGGTCAAATAATGGGATCCACAGGTTCACAATACTATCTCGAAAACATTACATTTTTCAATACCACTGCCGACTATGCGCCGGCAATATATCTTGTAGGTTCTAAAATTAGAATAATCAATTCCAGATTCATTAATCTAAAAGCTAATCTGACTGCAGGTGCAATGAGCCTTAGAGAAGGCGGCGAAGTCTACATTAAGAATTGTGAATTCATAAACACAACATCTTCCAGAAATGCAGGAGCAGTTTATGTAGACATTACCGGTTATAATCCAGGAAATGAAGGCAATGTAACAATAATCGATTCCAGATTCAAGGATGTCTCTTCTGAGTTTGGTGGAGCATATGTCCAATTGGGAGGACAGTTCTGGCTTAACAATACTGAATTCACAAACAGCCATGGAAAATATAATGGAGGTGCAATTTACATTTCATTTACAGAAACTGAAATCAACAATTGTACCTTTGATTCAAATGGCGTTGATGTTATTGAAGGTTATCCAACCTATGGCGGTGCAATATTTTCAGATATTAGCACATTAACTATAAATGATTCTAAATTCTTCAACAACAATGCAGGCCTAGGTAATGCAATCTATGCTCTTGACAATACATTTACCATTAAAAATTCAGAATTTGTAAATAATTTAAATGCTATTTTCACAGATTTTGATAAGAAATGCAATATAGATGAAAGCAATGAGTTTAACAATGATACTGTCTCTACCAATAATACATTTTATAATACTATAATCATTGGTGATGGTCTACAGTTAACCTTGGTTAACAATACCATTAATGTTGATACTCTTCCAGCCAAATTTGATTTACGTGACTGGGGATGGGTTTCCTCCGTTAAAAATCAAGGATGGATGGGTGCCTGCTGGACATTCGGAATGAGCGGAGCATTAGAATCAGCATTATTGAAAGCTACAGGAATTCCATTTAACGTTTCCATGAACAACATGAAAACTGTGATGAAATATTCACCTTATGGTGCGATGGAAGTATTTGAAGGAGGAGCCAATCTTGCTTCCGTAGGTTATTTATTGAGCTGGTTTGGAGCAATCCCATATGATGCTGATACTTATGATGAGCTTGGAAAAATTACACAACCAATCACAACTGGCCATGATATTCATATTCAGGATATAATTTTCATACCTAACAACGAAATCCCTAACGGTACACAAATTAAACAGGCAATCCTGAAATATGGAGCTCTGGATGTGTCCCTTTTCGGACAAGCCTCATATGATGATGAAGTTCAGTATTATAATCCGAAAACCTGTGCACAATTTGTCGATATGCCTGAAACTGCAAACCATGAAGTATCCATTATCGGATGGGACGATAATTTTCCAAAAGAAAAATTCCTATACACCCCTCCGGGCAATGGAGCATGGATTGTCAAAAACAGTTATGGTTCTAACTGGGGAGACAATGGGTGCGTCTATGTTTCATATTATGACAAATCGCTCCTTGTATATAAGCCAGGCAAGATCATTGATTACGCCGCTGCTACCATAATTGAAAATACTGTGCCATACAATAAAAACTATCAATATGACATTACATGGCTTTCTAATTTTGAGCGAAGTAATGGAACTATAAGTTATATGAATGTCTTTGAAACATTGGACGATGACTTGATTGGTGCTGTTGGAACATACTTCAATGAGAGTGGCGTCAATTATACAGTCAAAATTTTTGTAAACGATGAATTAAGATTGACTCAAAATGGCGTATCTCCATATGTGGGTTATCATACTATCAAATTAAATGAATATGTACCAATCAAAGAAGGGGATGTATTCAAAGCCATAATGGCCTCAAATTGGGTGCCATACACTCTTTTAGAAGATACTAGAGTACATTATACTAAAAATATTTCATTTGTCTCTTCTGATGGAAAAACATGGAAAGATGCTTATGATTTAGGTTATATTACTTGTTTAAAAGTCTACACAGTTGCTGACGACACCAAAATCATCAACAATGAAAACATTACTGTCGAATATGGCAGCGAGTCATACTTCACTGTTCAGGTTGTAACTGCCGATGGCCACAGTGTTGGTGAAGGTGCAGTTGTTAACATTACCATTAATGGAAAAACAACCAAGGCAATAACTGATGCTATTGGAATAGCTAAAGTTGAAATAAATGAGGTTCCGGGCACTTATGATGTAACAACTTCATACAATGGTCAAACATACAAAAACAGTGTTGTTGTAAAATTGAATTCAAGTACCTGTATAATTACACAAAACAAAGACATTACTATGGATTATGGTAGTGGAAAGTACTTCACTGTTAAAGTTGTCTCAGCAGACGGTAAAGTAGCCGCTTCTGATGTAAGTGTTGAATTCACAATCAACGGGAAAACAACCGCTGTCAAAACTGATGATGATGGAATTGCTAAAATCAAAATAACTGAGAATCCTGGCACATATGTCATGACTACAACAATTCCAATTTCAGATTATGGGGTTAATAATACTGTTATCGTAAAAGAAGTTCAGGCACCATCCCCTGATGATAACGATAAACCGGTTTCGAAACCTGTTCCTGATGTCAGACCAACTCCAAACAATTCAAGACCAACCTATTCCGCTAAATCAACTTACAGCCAACAACATGTATACACAGTATACCGTGCATATGATATGAAAATGATATGTCAGGCAAATGTGGTTAATCTTAAAGCATTAATGGATTTATTCAACCGCACTTTCACAAACGGACATTTAAAAGTATACATTGACGGTACACTTGTATTTGATGGTGATGTGGACGATGACCTTTCAAGAGTAATCTTTGAAATCATCGAGAAATTCCTAGGCAAACATGAGG
>NZ_JAZKXX010000038.1:0-30994 GCF_045611865.1 Methanobrevibacter sp. | reverse complement strand
CACAAGGAGTTGCCGTTGAAATGTATACAGTACCACCCTGAAGCCGGACCTGGTCCAAACGATACAAGACACATTTTTGATGAATTTAACCAAATGATGGATGATTACTAAGGAGGATTACTATGCCAGTTGATAAAGATATTAAAAAAGTATTAATTATTGGTTCTGGACCTATTCAAATTGGACAGGCTGCAGAGTTCGATTATTCAGGATCACAAGCATGTAAATCACTAAGGGAAGAAGGTATTGAAACAGTACTCGTTAACAGTAATCCAGCTACAATCCAAACAGATATTGATATGGCTGATACTGTTTATACAGAACCATTAACTCCTGAAGTTGTTGCTAAAATCATAAAAGAAGAAGAAGTTGATGCGATTTTGCCAACCATGGGTGGACAAACAGGATTAAACATCGCAACAGGTCTTGGCGATTTAGGATTATTAGACGGAATAAAAGTTTTAGGATCAGATGTTCAAACAATTAAAGATGTGGAAGACCGTGATCTTTTTGCGAATCTCATGGAAGAGATTGGTGAAGAAATTCCTAAATGTCAGGCTGTAGAAAGCGTTGATGCTGCTCTTGAAGCAGTAAAAGAAATTGGCTATCCTGTTATCGTAAGGCCAGCATTTACATTAGGTGGAACTGGTGGTGGAATAGCTCACAACGAAGAGGAATTAATTGAAATTGCTAATCACGGATTGGATATGAGTTTTATCAATCAAGTTCTAATCGATGAATCAGTTCTTGGGTGGAAAGAAATAGAATTTGAAGTAATGAGAGATAAGGAAGACACTTGTATCATAGTATGTACCATGGAGAACATAGACCCTATGGGTATCCACACAGGAGACAGTGTTGTAGTTGCTCCAATTCAAAACTTATGTGATGAAACCATCCAAAAAATGCGTGACGCATCAATCAAGATTATCAGAGCATTAGGAATCAGAGGAGGATGTAATATTCAATTTGCACTTAACCCTGAAACCGATGAATACAAAGTCATTGAAGTAAATCCACGTGTGTCAAGAAGTAGTGCACTCGCTTCAAAAGCAACAGGTTATCCGATTGCTAAAATCTCTTCAAAAATAGCATTGGGAATGACTTTAGATGAAATCAAACACGACATTACTAAAGAAACCCCTGCATCATTTGAACCTGCAATCGACTATGTTGTAATCAAAATCCCAAGATGGCCATTTGACAAGTTTAAAGGGGTCAGCCGTGAAGTGGGTGTTCAAATGAAAGCGACTGGTGAAGTAATGGCTATTGGAAGAACTTTTGAAGAAGCATTCCAAAAAGCATTAAGATCACTTGATATGGGCTTCGATGGTTTTGAATATGTTGAATGGACCAAAGAAGACTTGGCCGAACCTACTGATAATATCTACTTCCAAATCTATTCCGCAATTAAAGATGGAATGGACATCGATGAAATAGGTAAAATTACCAAAATCGATAATTTCTTCTTATACAAAATCAGAAACATCGTTAACTTCGAAAACGATGTTACAGTTGAAAAGTTAAATGATGAAGCATATTTAAGAAAAGCAAAACAAATTGGTTGTTCCAATAAAAGATTAGCTGACTTAACTGGTCAAACTGAAGAATACATCAGAAACTTGCTTTCCAGATATAACATCAAACAATCATATAAAATGGTAGATACCTGTGCTGCCGAATTTGAAGCTAAAACCCCATATTACTACAGTAGTTACGATTTAGGTAATGAACTTACATCAACAACCAAGAAAAAGGTTGTAATTTTAGGTGCAGGCCCAATCAGAATAGGTCAGGGTATTGAGTTTGACTACTGTTGTGTACACTCTTCCCTAGCACTAAAAGATGAAGGTATTGAAACCATTTTAATCAACAACAATCCAGAGACCGTAAGTACCGATTATGACATATCAGATAAATTGTTCTTCGAACCAATTACCTTTGAAGATGTAATGGGAGTAATCGATCAAGAAAAACCTGATGGTGTTATCGTACAGTTCGGTGGACAGACTTCTATCAACTTAGCAGTTCCTCTAGCTAACGCAGGTGTTAAGATATTGGGAACTCCATATGAAAGTATTGACCGGGTAGAAGATAGGGAATTGTTTGCAGAATTATTAGAAAAATTACACATTCATCAAGCACCATACGGAACAGCTAACTCATTTGAAGAAGCAAAAGAAATTGCAGAAAAAATCACATTCCCTGTTCTTGTACGTCCTTCATATGTTATTGGTGGAAGAGCTATGGAAATCGTTTACGATACCAATGAACTTGAAGAATATATGAAGGAAGCTGTAAAAGTTTCACCAGATCACCCTATTTTAGTGGACAAGTTCTTGGAAGATGCAATTGAGCTTGATGTAGACATATTATGTGATGGTGAAGATGTATTCATTGCAGGAATTATGGAACACATCGAAGAAGCTGGTGTTCACTCAGGAGATTCTGCATGTGTAATACCTCCTCAGACAATACCAGAACATATATTGGACACTATTCGTGAAAATTCAACCAAACTTGCTTTGGAATTGGACGTTAAAGGTTTAATGAACATTCAATATGCAGTTAAACTTGATGAAGAAATGGTTTACATCATTGAAGCAAACCCTCGTGCAAGTAGGACCGTTCCGTTTGTAAGTAAAGCTATTGGGGTGCCACTAGCAAAAGTTGCAACATGGATTATGGAAGGTGCTAAATTAAAAGACTTTGATTTAACCAAAGAAATTAAAATCGAGCATGTTGCTGTAAAAGAATCTGTATTCCCATTCTTAAAGCTTCCAGAATCTGATACAGTTTTAGGACCAGAAATGAAATCCACTGGTGAAAGTATTGGTATAGATGAAAGTTATGGTATGGCATTTTACAAATCACAACTTTCAGCAGGTATGGAATTGCCTAAAGAAGGTAAAATATTCATTAGTGTTAAAGAAGCAGATAAAAAGAAAATCAGACCTATCGCTGAAAAAGCAGCTAATTTAGGATTTAAAATCATGGCAACTGCTGGTACTGGTGATGCAACTGGCCTTGATGATGTTGAAAAGGTATTGAAAGTATCACAAGGTTCTCCTAACATTAGAGATGCTATCTTAAACAATGAAGTTGATTTGATTATCAACACTTCTGAAGGTAAACAATCTGCTAAAGACGGTTATATAATCAGACGTTTAGCTATTGAACTTGGTATTCCTTACGTTACCACACTAGCTGGAGCAAGAGCAGTTTTAAATGCTATTCAGGCTGTTCAAAATAATGAAATCAATGTAAAATCTTTAAATAAATATGTCGATGGAGAATAAATATTCTCTATCTTTTTTTTAATTTCCATATAAGTATTCTTTAATATTAATACCACAAGATGGGCATTCTTCAGCATCGATTTTTAATTTATTTTTACATTTAGGACAATAGTTAAGTTGGACCTTATATTGTTTTGTTTGGTCAATAACAATATTAATTTCAATTCTTTGAGTGATATTGGTTTTTAAAACACTTTTATCCCAATGATTATCCATTAAAAGTTTTTTATAGTAAAATGCCTCTGTCATTGTATCATAATTGCCGATTATCTCATCACCCTTTTTAATGAAAAACTTACGGATTTTATGATCAAAAAGAATTTCTCCTTCTCTTTCCTTTTTGTTCACTTTTGTTCCTTTTATTCTGCCTTTAGGTCTCTTTTCAGGAAATGGGGGCAATTCCATATTTTCGTACTTGTTTTCAAGGTCACAATCGACAAGCAAATCATAATCAAAATTACAAAAAAATAGTGCATCTCTTTCATATAAGGCATCAGATAATTTAGAAAACTCTCCATAATCTTTATTGTTATGTTTAACTCTATATACCTCTCCAATTTTTACAATATTTCTGTAGAAGTATCTTATTTCTTGAGAGTTAATAGTATCACCTTTGATGGTTTGAAAAAGAAATGTAATTGCCGAAATTAATCCAAAAACGAATTTCAAACTATGTTGAAATTACATATATTACAATTTAATATTAAGTTTTTCAATTTAATAAGCTTATTGTAAATGCTAAATTATATTAATAAAAAAAATTAGATTTTCTTTTAATGTTCACTATAGCTAATGGAATTATTTTAAAAGGCGAAAATCTAGTACCTTTAAGGGAAAACATAGTTGTTGATGAAGGCAAAATCATAGAAATCGGCAAAGATACCAAAGAGGGTAAAATAATCGATGTTGAAGGTGCTGTAATTTGTCCGTCTTTTATTAATGGTCATATTCATATTGGAGATTCAATAATCAAGGATGAAGGTTATTCTTTTCCATTAAGTGAAATGGTAAAACCGCCAAATGGCATAAAACATGTTGCTCTTTCAAAGGCGAGTGATGAGGAATTAATTGAATCTATGAAGTCTTCAATGTGGGAAATGGTTAACTCTGGAACAACTCATTTCATTGATTATAGGGAAGGTGGAATTGAAGGTGTTAAGCTCCTAAAAGAAGCATCAAAGGATATTCCAATCAAACCGATTATCTTAGGGCGTGATGATAGTTTTTATGGTGATGATCCGGATTTAGCTAAAGTAAAGAAAGCTATAAGTAAACTTTTAAAAATAGCTGATGGTATCGCTCCGAGTGGATTTGGTGAAATCACAGATGAAGTTGCACAGTTGATTTCAACTGAGTGTGAAAAACAGGGTAAGATATCTTCAATCCATGTTGCAGAATCTGAATCCAATCAGATTGAATCATTGAATCGTAATAACATAACCGAAGTTGGTAAAGGTGTAAAAGCTAAATTCAATCAATTGGTTCATCTGACTAATCCTAAAAGTAATGATTTGGAAGTAGTCTCAAAATCAAATCAAAACGTTGTTGTTTGTCCAAGAGCTAACGCAACTTTAAATGTGGGTGTTGCTCCATTGAATAAGATGTTAAAGTTAGGAATAAAACCGTTACTCGGAACTGATAATGTAATGCTTAATTCACCTAATATGTTTAGAGAATTGGAATTCAGCTTAAAAATCATGTCTGTTTATCATGATGATTATTTAAACCCTGTTGAGCTATTAAAAATGGCAACAACCAATGTATGTAGATTTGACATAAACAATATTATTCAAAAGTCAACAATTGATGAAGGCAGTTTTGCCGAGTTTATGGTGGTAAATTCTTTTTCTAAAAATTATCATTTAAATATCATAAATAGATGTGAAACGAAAAATATATTATATATGATTAACAAAAAAGTTAGCATATAATATCATGGATATAAATCTATCATATTATGGGGGATGTTAACTATGTATGAGAAAATATTGGTCCCTACAGATGGGTCTGAATTTGCAAAAAAAGCTCAACAACATGCTTTATTTTTAGCAAAAGTTAGTGGAGCTGAAATAATCGCTGTGAGTGTCACAGAAAATAATTTTGTTAATGGGCTTCCATTAGATGATGAGATTTACCAGTTAAATCAAATTCTAAATGAAAGATCTGAAGAAAATCTTAAGGAATTTGATAAATTAAATGAAGATGATTTAAAAATTACTCATGTAGTTAGGGAAGGTTCACCTGCCAAAGTTATTTTGGAGGTGGCAAGAGAAGAGAATGTTGATTTGATTGTAATGGGTAGTTCTGGTAAATCAGGATTTGATAGGTTTATTATGGGTAGTGTAGCAGATAAGGTTGTAAACTCGGCCAAATGCGCAGTACTCGTAGTTCATTAATTTTACCATTTTATTATGTAGTTTTATATTAATTAAGGTGTTTTTATGTTAGTTAAAAGAACAATGTCTAAAAATGTAGTTAGTGTTTCCGTTCCAGGTAACAGAGAAAAAGTTTTAGACTTAATGAGAAAAGAAAAAAAAGCAGTATTGCCAGTTGTCAAAGAAGACACTGACATTTTAGTAGGACTAGTAACTCGTTCTGATTTAATTAATAATCCTGATGAAGAACAAATTGCAATGTTAATGAGCAGAGATTTAGTTACCGTAAATCCTGGCGATGATGTAGTGGATGCTGCTCGTAAAATGATTGACAACGATGTAAGAAGAGTTCCTGTTGTTAATGATGATGGTGAATTAGTAGGTATCATCACTTCTTTTGATTTAGTGTCCAAAGCTTTAACTAAAATTGAAGTAAACGATGCTGTCGAAAATTATATGATTACTACAGTTCCAACAACCTGGGAGAACGCTCCATTAAATGTTGCTTTTGAATCAATGAAACAATTTGGTTTAAAATCCATTATTGCATTAGACGACGATGCAAAATTATCTGGTATTTTAACTGAAACTGATTTTATTACTGAAATTGAAATTATCTCTGAAAGAAGTGAACACAGTTCCACTGTTGGAACTGAAGGAGATAAATGGTCTTGGGACAGTACTTCCGTATTGTACATTGAGAAAAACCACTTGAAATTTACCGATAAAGTTGTTGGTGATGTTGCAGTTGGTAATGTGGAAGTTGCAAACTCCAAAACCAAAGTTTCTGACTGTGCTAAAAAAATGAAAACCTTAAACATCGAACAAATTCCTGTTATTGGTGTTGAAGGAGATTTAGTTGGTCTTGTAAGAGCAAGTGACTTAATCAAAGCTTTAGTACAAGAATAATTTGTGATATAATGGCTGTTAGTCCAGTATTGGTGATTAAAACAGATGAGGATATTAGTGTTAATGTTCGCGCAAGATTATATGATGATTTTGTCGAACATAAAATAGTCCTTAATTCTGTTATTGCATATTGGTGGGCTAATAACTTGCCACCGGCTAAAAAGTTTTTAGAACTTCTCGATTCAGTTATTAAAAGGTCAATCAATGAATTAATGCCTCATAAAATATTGAACTTGAAATATGATGTTAAGGCAAATGCTCCCCTGGAAGATGCTTCAGAGCTTGAAATAGATTTGATAAGTGTTGATGCTGATGGAGTAGGTTTTAAAATTGATGGCGGAAAAATTTCACTTGCAGGACTTAGAAAAGTTTCAGATGATTTTGAAGCAAGTGAATTTCAAGCAAGTTTTGATCATTCTATTGAAACACCAGACATTGTTTTAAAACAATATAAAAAAATGCAAGAAAAAAATCTTGATTAAAATCGAGAGAGGTAATGAATTATCTCTTTCACAAATTCTTATTTTATAATTAATTAAACTACTTTTTTTATAAAAAATATTATTCTAATTAATGGTTATTTTCGTTAAAAATGAGTTGTGTTTATTTTCTAGGCAATGTTTTCAAGCACATACACATTCAAAATCATATTTTTGCTATTTTCTTGATGTGGGTGAGTAATTCTTTTGCATCTTCTTTTTTGATGTCTTTAGATTCACGGATAAAATCGATAAGTTCTCCTTTTTTATCGCTATCCAAATTGGAATCACTTAATGTTTTGGCGTAATTCCTTTTAGGGTAATATGTTTTCTTTGCAATGTTTAATAGTTCATCTTTTTCATCTGAAGTTAGAATATTTTTTGCTACTGCATTTTCAAAAACATATTTCATGTTAATTAAAGGTTCTGAAAGAGGCTCCAATGTATCTGAGTCAAGCATCACAGCAACGGCATCGTCTGAATCAACTTCACCACTTGCATACTGGTTGTAGACATAGCCTATTCCAACCATGCCTAAAGTATCAAGCTCGGAAGCTCTTAATGCCCCCATACTTGATGCGCCAAATACTTTAACATCTTTTTTTAACACGTTAAGTATTTCCTTATGGCCAACGGCAGAGTTTTGATGAAATACTCCGTCAATTATTCCAATGATATCGGGAGTTTCCTTTAGGGCTTGGCTCAAATCCCCTCTTTGAATCGGTCTTTTGTAGATTACTTCAACATCTGTTGTCGAGTCTAAAATCTCCTTTGCTTCGCTAAAGGGTATTGACAAACCAGCATAAATTATAATTTTAACCATGATATCATACTTTTAAAAATCTGTAACCTGCACGACTAGGGTCAAGTGCAAAAAGTTCCATTTCAGGAATAATAACTCGAACAACAGGAATGCCTAGTTCTGGACGTGTCAAATCAGTATATAAAATTTTACTAATGTCATTAGACATCAATTCATCTTTGACAATTTCAATGTCTTTATTAATTGAGTTTGTGGATTTGTTTTCAATTTCTGATAAATCAATTTGAGTTTCTTCTTGTCTAAAATAGTATTTGTTGATTCTTTTCATTCGTTCATAGCCTGCTTCACGAGCAAAATCAGCTCTTACAGTATCTTCACGAGCACCATTAATTTGAGTTGCTCTACTCTGAGCAACTTCAGTTAAAGCTCTTAGAATTGCAACTTCGGGATCTAGATGAGTTCCCATTCCTAATGTTAAAAGACCAGCGTCCTTTGTCACAGTATCATCAGCTGAAGCAGCTATTGTTGGAACTTTAATATCTGCTGTAAAATCCATTAATTTGATTTTTATTCCGTTTGATTCAAATTTATCAATTGCATCGTTGACAATCTTGCTTTCAATGCTGTCTAAATTGATTTGAGAGTAATTTTTGTGAGTTAACTCAAATATACTCCATGCATCTCTTTCAATTACTTCAAATATTCCATGTAAGATTGCTTCATCTAAAATATTGCCTGAAGCAAGGCCGTTGGTATTTGATTTAAATAAACTTTGTAATCTGTTATCATGTAAATACGGGTGATAAATTGCATTTGTTGGAACATAATAATCTCTGTCGGAGATTATATCATGAGATAAACTCCATTCTAATGTCAAAGATTCAAGACTTTCTTTTTTAAAGTCATTTGGCAAATTCAAAGATTCCGGATTAATGTAATCTCCCTTTTTTGAAATTTCATCAATTGTGGCGATTATTGTGTCATCACAATCTTGTTTTTCAGCAGAATATCTCTCAAAACCTTCCATCATAGCTGAAGCTTTGGCATGACTTTTGGATATTCCTTTACCTCCATAAATGCTGACTGCACCATCTTCGGCGGTTGGTCTGATAGCAGTATATATTGGAAGACCAATTCTATCCAAATCAGTAATGTCTGCGATACGGGTAATTCCTGCCACTTTTAATTTGTCTTCGTTATTTTCAATTGTCTTTTCAGGAGCAATTACTCTGTGTGTTCCCTTAAAATATGTAATTTCTTCACTCATTTTATAATCCTATAATCATTCTAACAATATTTTGTGGCCCCATTGTCATGGACATGAATGTCATTATTCCGGCGATAGCTATTGTAACAATCCAAATTACAATGTTCCATCTTAGAACTTTTGACCCATCAAGGTTTCCGATTGGAAGTAAGTTGAATACTGCCAAAAAGCTATTGACTGAATAACCTACTGCACAAATTATAAATATTAATGCGTGAGTTTCTGAATATAATGCAGAAGGGTATATTACAGTCGCAGCTGCTAAAAATATTAGTGCGAGTATAATGTTAACAACAGGTCCTGCAATTGAAATCTTACCGTTAATTTCATCGGTCATGTAGTCTGCATAGGTGTAAACAGCACCTGGAGCAGCAAATACAAATCCAAAAAAGGATGTAATAAGCGCAAATAGCAATCCTTGAGGCCATAATTTAAATTCGGCCCAATAACCATATTTCATAGACACAAATTTGTGTCCAAGCTCGTGTAAGATAAATCCAGCTCCCACGCCAACCATAATAATTGGTAGGATATTAAGCACGCCATTAACGTCTCGCCCAGCATTAGCTATTGCAAAACAAAGTGAGATAACGACGAATGCTATGAATAAATCTCTTACTTCACTCATTGTAAATTTAAACATAATGTTAAAATATCTAATTTTATATATAAAGTTTTTTCTAAATATTAACTATGGACTTACATATTGACAATATTTTAAACGATTTAGAAAAAGATAATTTTCAAGCTTATTTGCTTACAAAATTCACTAACGTTGGATATATCTCTGATTATAAACCTACCAGTTTCGCTTTTTGCGTCATTAAGGAAAATCCAGTAATTTATGCTTCAAAAATGGATATGGAAATTGCAAATCGTGATTCAAAAATAGAAGTTAGGGAATATGAATCATTTGAAGTTATGATTGGTGAGCTCAAAAAGGAAGGAATCAAAAATCTTGCAATTGAACCGACCCTGCCTTATAGTACTTATGAAAAGTTCAGGGATGATTTTTCTGTTGAATCCAAAACATATGTTGACAAACAGAGGATGATTAAAACCCCCGAAGAGATTAAAAATATTGAAAAAGCAACTGAAATAGCTCAGAAATCATTTTTGGAGCTGGACATTTTAAATAATGAGAATAATGAAAATGAAGTTGCTTTTGATCTTGTAAGATTGATGGTTGAAAATGGGGCTAGTAAAGAATCATTTGATACAATTGTTACAAGTGGGGCAGATTCCAGTCTTCCCCATGCAATTCCTCAAGCTAAAAAACTGAACCAGCCGATTTTAATAGATTGGGGAGCAATTTATGGGGGTTATTGTTCTGATAATACACGTACAATAATCTATACTGAACGCCAACAAGAAATTTGGGATATCGTTGCAGAAGCACATGATAAGGCAATAAAAGCGATTAAACCCGGCATTAAATGTTGTGAGGTCGATAAAGTTGCTAGAGATATTATTTCTGAGTATGGATATGGTAATGAATTTATCCACTCAACAGGCCATAGTTTAGGTCTTGATATTCATGAAACTCCCGGATTTTCTCTTCGTGATGAAACAATAATTGAAAAAGGAATGGTAATTACAGTTGAGCCAGGAATATACTTGGAAGGTGAATTTGGTGTTCGCCTAGAGGATACAGTCGCCATTTATAGAAAGGCTGATGTTATTGGTGATTTACCTTTGAAAATAGACTAATTTCATTGTTTTAGTTATTAAAATTTAGTTTATGGTACTGTTAATGTATGGAAAATGAATTGTTTATTTGTTAATTAAAATTAAAATTAAAGTATTAAATTAATAATACTTTAAAACAATTAAATCAAATTCCCGTCTTCATCTATTTCTGGAGGGTTACTTTTTAAAAAGTAGATATTTGAACCCTCATTTTGACCACTAACAATGACACCATTGGCATCGTAGTATTCATTTAATTCAGCATCATAATAATACTGTGTATGGGTAGATACATTATTGTATTCAACAGTACTTGCAGTAGCATTATCTAAAGTTGCTTGGGTGTTCTGTGCTATATTGCTGTCTTCTATGGTTATTGTTTTTTCAACTGAACATCCGTTGTATCTTGTAGTTCCATTGTATGTGGCTGTTACTTTATGTTCTCCGCCAGGTTCGTTACTTAATGTTAGATAAACCTTGCCTGTGCTGTCTGTAATTAAAGAATAACTTTGATTTTGTCCGTTTTCTTCATAGGTAATAGTTACATTTTGCCCGGCAAGAATTTCTCCTTTGTCGCTTTTTAGTTCAATTTCTATTGATTCTCCATTTTTTAAGGTATCTTCGCTTATAATATTAATTTGAGTATTTATTTTGCCGTTGTCATTTGCAGTTGTGAAAATGAAAACTCCGAGGATTGCAACAACTATGACAATTAAAATTATAAGGATTATTTTTTGGGTATTCATAATAGTCCTCCTTGTTTTTAGTTTTGAGGAATTGGATATAAATTATTTATCATAATTTTCAAATTTTTATATATTTTTTCAAAATATTTTTTTTAATTGAACATTACGTATTTAAATTCTGTTCAATTCAGTATTTTTTGAGTAGAATTCAAGTGAAATGTTGTAAATGTATTTAAATTTTTAATGACATATCATTACTTGAGAGTTAGTTATGCCGCATGTTATATTAAAAAAAGTATGGGACTATTGCAGTTACAGCAAAAAATATCTTATGTTTATTTTTGTACTGTTATTCATTTCATCCCTAATTCAGAATTATATTATGATTAATGGGGATGATATTGAAGTTAATGTGCTTTACCTTATAGTTTTTATTGTTGTAGTGGGTTATGGTATGTCAATTACTCGCAGCAGAATAAATCATGGTATGAGATTGCCGAAAATTGTTGTCAAGGATATTATAGTCTTTGGAATCAAGGCAAATATTGTTTTATTCGTTTATATGTTTGTTCAAGCGGGTATCCTAGGATATGTATGTTCCTTAGTGGGGTTCCCAAGTTTTGATTTGGTAGATTTGCTGTTATCTTGGAGAGATACAATTCATATGTTCTACAATCATGAACCTATAAATACGGTTTTGTTTGTCATTTTTGGAGCCATATTATTTTATATAACTACATTTTTCATGGAGATTGCATTGGCAAAATTGGCTGATACCAAAAGTTTATGGGCTGCTTTTAATTTAGTGTCAATTAAAAGGAGTATTGATGTAATTGGATGGAGAACATATGCAAAGGACTACACTCTGATTGTTTTGACTATAGTTATTTTATCAGAAATAATTGCTTTTGATTTGCCGGTCACGTTCATTGATTCGTTAGTAGATATGGTTCTGTCATTTTTTGTATTTGTTATTCAATATTTGGGTATTGGGGCGGTTTATTGCAATATAAAAGATTTGGAATCGGCCCGTGAGGATTCATAGGTTATTCTATCTATGGGTGCAAGCACTTACACTCAAACTTTATATATCTTTTAAGACTATTTTTATATGTGATTATAAAGCACCATAAGATTATGGGGGAATCTCAAATGAAAATGCATAAAATTTGTCCTAGATGTGGATCTATGAATATTGATTGGATTATACCTCAAAACTGGTCACAATGTGTTTGCAAGGACTGTGATTACACAGGACCAATAATTGAAGGAAATGATGAATTAATTGAAGAAATTCGTGAAGCATATGAGGAATCCTTAAAAGATAATAAAGAATAAAATATTGGGTGGAGCAAGTGTTAGGTTTAAACAGTAAAAATCAGTATGATGAAACTATTAAAAATCCTCCTAGTGATGATTCATATCCTATTGTATCCATATTGTTTGCAAAAAACAATAAAATAGGTGTAAATGCATTATCACTAACAATACTTGATTTAATCGATAAAGGTCAAATCAAATGCGATATTGATTTGGAATATTCCTATGAAGTCGGTAAGAAATTGACTCCGCAGGACATGGAAGTCATGAAAAAGATAACTCTTAGAATAGCAAATAAGGGAGAGCTAAAAACTTCCGAATCATCAGCAATTAACCTGCTTAAAAACATGAACAAAAACAAGAAATTCAACTTGAAATTCATGGCAAAACAAAGCAACATAACTTCTGTTGCCAATAAATTCGACGATGACCTTGGTGAATTCGCCAAAGCTCTAAAAAATGAAAATGGATATGATGGTGAAAGCTATAAAGATCTTCTGGAGAATGCTAAACTAACAAGTAAAGGAAAGGAAGTTAAAAATGAATGGAAAAACTTCCAGGATTATTTGGAATCAAAAGATTTGGTTGAAAAGTATCCTCCAGAGTCTGTTGAGGAAAATTCAGCCCAAGTACTCTATGCAGCATGCTTTGACATTGAAAAAGATGCTCTTGGAGTAAGGGAGAATAACACTCCGTTGACAGATTTCATTGATAAGGACGGATATAAATTGTTAAATATAATCTTCAATAATGCATTATTGAATGTAAATAAAAAACGAAAAGGCACCGGCATATTTTATGGCGTAAATGATAAATATACAATTCCTGGTGGAGGATAACTCCTCCAGCTAACTTATTTTAAAAAATCTTCTAAAAGAGTTAATATTTTCTCGTTATTTTCTCCAATTAAAAGATTGTGTTTCACATCCTCAAAAACAACTAATTTTGAATTTTTAATTTTGTTATGCAACTCTTTTTGCATGTCTAAATTGGAAATGTCGTCATATTTTCCTGCCAAAATCAATGTTGGAATGTTGATGTTTGAGAGAGGTTCTTCACAATTAAAATTCAAACAAACGTCAGTTGCCTTAATATAAGCTTGGACATTGGCATTTTGTGAAGTTATCTCTTTTAATATTTTCAATTCATTTTTATTGCCTTCAATAACGTTAGGGCATAATATCATTGGCAAAATGCTATCAAAAAATTCCTCAAAGCTGATATTTAAAGCGTTCTTAAATTGACATAATGTATTTCTCAAGTCATCATCCACTTTGTAGAAACTAGACATCAACACCAGCGAATCTACTTTTTGAGCATATTTGATTGCAAAGTCAAGTGCAACGGCACCACCAAGAGAAAACCCTATTAGATTAACATTTGATATGTTTAATTCATCTAAAAGATTATTTAAATCATCAACATATGTGTCTATTGTAATTTCCTCAGCGCCCAACTCGGATTCTCCATGACCTCGCAGGTCGACCCTTAAAACTTGATAGTTTTGCTTAAGATTAGTTGCTAAAAATTCCCAGTATAATAAATTGTCTGAAAGTCCATGGATGAAAACTAATGTTTTTCCGAATCCTTCAATTTTGTAGTTCATGGAAAATTTTCTATTGGAGGTACTTTAAATAATTAAGTGTTGATTTTGGTATATTTTGTTCATGTTACATTAAAAAATAGTGAAATATGGTAATGGGAGATTATATATGGTTAGGAAGATAACTATAATTTGGAAGAGTTCAACAGCACTGATGAAAAAATTATAAATGCCACATTTGGAATTCTTTAAAGGGAAGGTTTTACCAAAGCAACTACTAAAAAAATAGCTTCCGAAGCGGGTGTAAATGAAGTAACTATTTTTAGGAAGTTCCAGAATAAAAACAATTTGGTTGAAATTACAAAGGAGTACTATCTTCAAAGATTCATTGAAAAATTGGAAGAAATCTTTGATTTTAGTGATGGTGATGAAATTGAAGAGTATCTTCAAAGTAATTTTATTGGGCTTTTAAATCTTTCAGAGGAGGATTTCAGCGTTATGAAGGTGGCAATGGAAGAAGTTAGAGATATTCCTGAAAAAAAACAGTTGATTTCAAGAATCACCAATACTGTCATTGGCAAATTGGAGGAATTTTTCAATTCCCAAATTGAAAAGGGCAACATAAGATCAATCGATGCCAGGGTATTGGCGGGGATGTGTTTTAGTATAACATTCCAGTCCATAATTCTGTGGAAAGTATATGATAAAAGTCCTACTGTTGAAACAAATCAGTATGCAAATCATTTCTTAGATATATTATATCATGGAATAAAAGCTTAATTTTAATTATTTTTCAAAATAAACTTTTATTCATTCTTTTTTTATTATTTAAATATGTAAGTGAGCACTTACATTCGAAAATCTTTATATATTGATGAGTTCATAGTGTTAATTGTGCTTTCAATTGGATTTAAAAAATTAAATTTTCATAAATAGAGGTGATAATGTGGAATTTGTAAATAATATGTACTTTAGAAATACGATGTTTTTATTAATCAGTTTAGTACTTTTGTTTGGAGCTCTTTACGCATAATTGATGATAAATCTGTTTTTTTAACTATTGATGAGATGCTGTTCTCATATTCCATTATTTTAATTTCTCTATTTTTATTCTAAGTTTCATATTTTTTAATATAGGGTCTCGACATCATATTCAATTAAATCAGACACATCGTAATGGCTGGCTATTCCAATTTTATAGTCTTCAATATTAAATAAATTAAATTTTAGATTTTTTGAATTGTTTTTAAGTTGGATTTCATCTTTAATTTTTATTTCAAAACTATCTAGTTTCAAATTCATTCCAAGACCAGTGTATTTCATATAGCTTTCTTTTAAGACCCAATATTTGAAAAATTCGTCTGATTTGTTTTCTGCACTCATGATATTTTCATATTCGCTGTTGTAGAAGTAATTTTTAGATATGTTTAAATCAATTTTAGGATCAATATATTCAACATCTGCTCCAACTTCCATATCAGATATTGCACACAAAACAATTTTACCAGAATGGCTTAAATTAAAATAAACATTTTCATGATTGGATATGTATGCCTTGCCATATTTTCCAGTTTTGAAGATAGGATTTGTTATATTTTCTTCAGATAATAATTTCTTTAAAAGAAGATATGCTCCGCAACTAAGCTTTTTATCTTTGTCAAACCGGTAAAAATCTATTTTTTCCTGGCGATTTTTGGAAACTAATGGGTAAGCTTTTTTTAAATCCAAATTTTCTATGTTGCAATAAGCTAGTTTAATCATCTTCAATCTTTAAATATAATAATGTCATGTCATCATATTGTTCTGCGTTTTCAGTAAACTTATGAATATCATTTAATAATGGTTCAATTGGGTTTTCATCACTTTTAAATTCATTAAAAAAGTTTAAAAGTCTATCTTCACCATACATTTTGCTTTCTTTATTATTTGCATCGGTTATTCCATCTGTGTATGCAATTAATTCATCAGATAATGTTATTTCTTCATTTACAAATTCAAAGTCTTCCACTATGCCTAAAACAATTCCGGAATCAATATTTAAATATCTAAATTCACCATTTTCTCTTATTAATGGTGGATTATGTCCTGCATTTGAAAATGTAAGTTTGCCGGTTGTTTTATTGTAAATTCCAAGCCACAATGTAATAAACATTGTTTCAGAATTTTTTTCACATAATTGGTTATTCAATATAGATAATGTATTGGATGGATTTATGTCATGTTTTAGAAGCTGTTTTACCATGACTTGAGTAATTGTTGCAAGCAATGCTGCTGGAACCCCTTTACCTGATGCATCACCAATTGCAATGGCCAAATTTTCATCATCCAGCATATAATAATCAAAAAAGTCTCCTCCAACTTCCTTTGCAGGTTTTGAATAACCATCAACAAAATAATTTTCACATTCAATAGCTTCCGTTGGAAGATTTGATGCCTGAATTTTGGTTGCAATATCGAGTTCTGCTTTAATGCGTTCTTTTTCACTCTCGATTTCATGAATATTTTCAATATAGTTGTTATTGTGATTGATTAATTCTGTGTATGAACGGGCGAGAGTTCCAATTTCGTTCTGTTCATTAATGTATTTGGAATAAATTTCTACTAATCCGTCACTTTCGATTTTTTCATTTTCGCTGATAAAATCTTCAATTTTCGAAAATGATGAAATAGGTTTGATTACTTTATTTTCAACATATTTTAAAATAATAATTCCTGGAATAAAGAATAAAATTATGATTATGTCTGTTATTAGAAGTGCGGGCAGTAAGTATAAGTAGATATTGACATTGTTTATATGGGTAACATAATTGTAACTTAAAATTGAAATTATGACTCCTATAATTGCAATTGTTAATGTTATTATGAGGAAAATTTGTATAATCCTTTCAATTATTGTATTTTTGTCATTAGTTTGTATTTTATACTCAAATGGCTTTGTCACATAGGCAATTAATAGAATTGCAAGTAAAATAAGTTCTCCAGTCATGATATTTGAGTCTATGTTTAGTATTGGAGAAACTGATGAGACAATTGCAACAATCATTAATGAATAAAATAATATTCGATATAATTTTTTGTTAACTGGTCTTTTTGATGTTTTAGGGGTTTCTATCAAATCGAATTTTCTAGAAAGCTGAATGCCAAATATTCCAAAGATAAATGCGATGTTAATAAAGTTCAAAAAATAAGAAACAAAATAAAATTCATCTATGGAGTTGCTGATAAGAATGCCAACTAAATTTCCATGGAATGATGAATAAATAAGTCCACATATCAGTATGCTTGATAAAAATAGGGTAATGTGGTAAATATTATCTAATCTTGGTTTTGTAATTTTATCAGTTTTAAAACCGGAGTACCAAAGTTTGTATGCTAAGCATGAAACAGCAAAACTAACAATCTCTGAAGGAAGTATTTCTAAAGGAGTATATGAATTTAATAAATCCAGTATTATATTTGCAGATGTGGCACCCAAAGCACCATATGGGCCAAATATTAATCCAAAAACGAATAGTAATCCGACATGAGGGGTTTCTATTCCCAAATCCCAAAATATATCTGGGGAAAGTAAAATATTGAGGGCAATCATTGATATAAATGATATTGCTATTTTTTTTAGTTTAGATTTCATCATTCAACCTTTTTAATTATTTTCAAGTGATTTTTATCATTTATATAATGATAATCAAGTTCATCAGCCATTTTTTTAGTTAAAAAAATGCCTAAACCGCCAACTTTGGCTTCATCAATATTGGTTGGTAGGTTGGGATCTTCTTTTAAAAGAGGATTAAATTCTATTCCATTGTCAATAAACTCGATGGTTATTGTGGAATTGCTATATTCGGCATTGACAGTAATGAATTCTGCTTTTGAGTAATGGACAATATTGACAAATATCTCTTCAACAATTAATATGACATGAATGTTCTCTGAGGGAAGTTTATTTAAAATAAACTCAGTTAATCTATGCAATTCTATTAATTTGGGCTTTAAAGTTATTGAATTCATTCTATCTTTAAAATTTTATCAAAACCAGACATTCTAAAGATTTCTCCAATTGTATCATTAACATTTCTAATGACTAATGGGGTGTCTGTTGCTTTTAATTGTTTTTGAGTTGCAATCAAGACTCTAAGGCCTGCACTTGAAATGTATTCTAAATCTTTAAAATCGATTATTAATGAATTAAAATTGCCCATCTCTGAGGTAATTTCTTTTTCAAGGTCTTGTGAAGTAAGAGTATCTATACGACCTTCAACAGATAATGTTAATTCTTTTTCATTATACTCTTTTTTAATATCCATGATAATCACTAATATTATATTGATTTGTATTATTTTAAATATTTTGTTGAACAAATATTCATATAACTTTAAAAAACTTTTGGGGCAATTAAAATGGACTTGTTTGATTTATCTTCATCTCAGAAAATGTTGTTGTTTTCCGAAATAAATAATCCTCATAATGATTCATTTTATCTTAAATTTAGGAAAGATTATGGTTTAGAGGACTTTGAAAATGTAAAATTAGCTATTGAAACTATTTCACAGAATTATTTAAATTTACAAATTAAAAAGGATGATTCTGGTGATTTTAAACAGCATTATGTGGACATTGATGTAACTGTTGAAACATTCGAAATTTCGGAGGAAAAACTTGGCGAATTTATTAAAAACTATTTAGATAAGCCATTTGATGATATTTTTGATTCTCCCCTATATAAATGGGCAGTTTTAAAAACAAATTCCTCATGTGTTCTCATTGGTGTTGTCCAACATATTTTGCTTGATGGAACATCTCTTTACTCAATTGTTCCGAAAGAAATTGAAAAATACATTGAAGCCAATAAAAATAATGAAAAATATGTCCCAATTGATTATTCATATGAAACTTATGTTAATGCGGAGTTGGACTATTTAAAATCTGATGAGGCAAGTGATGATAAACAGTATTGGTTGGACACATTAAAAAATTATTCTCAGGACTGGTATTCCTTTGATGATTCACAACTTGGATATTTGGAAGTTATTTTTGAAAAAACTCATGATTTTGGATATTCTCCTTTTGTTACTGCATTAGCACTTAACTTCTTATATTTATCAAAATCTAAAAAGGACAATAGGTTATTTAAAGACTTAATATTAAATACATCAGTTCACGGAAGATACTTCGGGCAAGGTGATGCACTAGGAATGTTTGTAAATACAATTCCTTTAAGGTTGGAATATGATGAGGAACTAACCTTCGATGATTTGCTTGCATATTCAAAGTCTGTTTTAAAAGAGGGATTAGGTCATGCAAAATTACAGTTCAGTGAATATACAACTGATTTGAGAAATGTTGGAATTGATCCGGATTGTATTTCAATGATTTCAATCGTTTCAAACTCTACAGATTATGGCTCAAAATTCCTAACTCTTCAAAAAGACATCAAATTCCCACTACACTTTAGAATAAACAAGAATTATTCTGATAAGAATGGTTTACAAGCTATATTTATTGAGTATGATAAATCTTGCTTCGATTTAGAAGAAATAGAATCAATTGCAACAGGTATTAAAGACTTATTAAAACAAGTCAGTGAAGATTCATCTAAAAAATGCAGGGATTATGATGTGGGTGCAGTTGACTTTTTCAAAGCAGAAAACTATTACAACAATTTAATAAATTCTTTTGATAATTCTACTTCAATTTCACCGGATGTCAGTCTTGATGAGGCGGAATTTGAGGTAATGTCTAAAGCAATTGATGTTGAAAAATTAAATGATTTGTCTTCAAAATACAAATTATCAAAAGATAGAATAATGCTCGCATTATTTTTATTCAATCTCACTAAATTTTCATTTTCCAAAGATATTTTAATATCTTATAATAAACTTGCCTGCGGATATCATTTCAACACGGATTTAGCTGTTGGGGAGTATTTAACTGATTTTAACACATGCTTTAAAGAATATCCTAATTATCCTTTATTAAACAATCAAAAATTAAACTTTGAAAGTGAAATACTATTTTTCACAGACAAATATTCAAATAAAGATTATAAATTCGTCTTTAACTTTGAGGATGCTAATTTAAATATTAAATATGATGCTTCCTATTATTCTAAAGAATTAATCGGAGCGTTTTTGAATGGTTTCAATGTTTTAATTGATAAATTTAACTCAAATGATGAGTTACTTAAGAATATTTCAATTAGGAAGGAAATTGAACTTGATGAAGATTTCAAAATTGAACTTGAAAATGAAGGGGTTATAAATAAAATATTTGAAAATATTGCTCTTGAAAATCCTGATAAGACAATACTTTATGCCGAAGATGGCGAACTCACTTACGATGAATTAAATAAAAAAGCAAATAGGATTGCTAACAGTTTAATTAAAAGAGGGGTGGGGGTTGAAGATAAAGTAATGTTCATGATGAGGAGAAATAGTGATTTAATAGCTGCTGTTTTAGGAATTGTTAAAGCAGGAGCCGCATTCATTCCAATTGATCCAAAATATCCTAAAAATAGGGTCACTCAGATTTTGGAAGACAGTGATTCAAAATTTGTCATAACAAGTTCAGATATTGAATATACTGGTGAAAATAAAATTGATGTTGATATATTATTGGCTGAAAAGAACGACCAAAATCCAGAAATTGAATTAACACCCGATAATCTTTGTTTTTTAATTTATACATCAGGGTCAACTGGAAAACCTAAGGGAGTAATGATTACCCATAAAGGAATTTCAAATTATATTGCTAATGTAAAAGAAAATCTTCCAATCTATAGATTAAATCATGATTGTAACAAATTCATTTCAATTTCTACAGTTTCATTTATTGTATTTTTAAGAGAAATCTTTGGAACTATATTGAATGGATTGCCAGTGGTATTTGCTAATGATGAAGATGCCGTGGACCCATTTAAATTATCAAAATTATTTAATATGACTGATGCAGATGGTTTTGGTTCAACACCTACTAGACTGTTGGAATATCTGCAACTCGAAGAAATTCAAGAAGCAGTTAAAAGATGTAAAATTATTATTGTGGGTGGAGAAGGATTCCCTCCAGTATTATATGATAGACTTTCAAAATTCACCGATGCGGAAATTTACAACTCCTATGGACCAACAGAAGTAACAATAGCATCCCATTATAAACTAATTGACAGTACAACAGTGACTGCGGGTTGGCCAATGCTTAATGTAGTTGATAAAGTAATGGACATTGATGGAAATCAACTACCTCCTTATGTATCTGGTGAAATTTATGTAGGAGGTGCAGGAATAGCCCGAGGTTATCTAAATAATCCTGAACAAACAGAAAAGGTATTCATGGAATTGAATAATATTCCATATTACAATACCGGAGATTTGGGTAAAAAAGATGGTGCTGGAGAATTATATGTTTTAGGAAGAAACGACACTCAAATTAAACTCAGAGGTTTAAGAATAGAATTGTCTGAAATCGAGGGAGCAATTGCAAACTATGAAAATATTGTCCTTTCAAATGTTGTTGTTAAAACTCTTAATTCTGTAGAACACTTATGTGCCTATTTCACAGCAACCTGCGATATAGACTTAGAAGATTTGAAACGGCATTTAACAGATTCTCTTCCAGAATACATGGTTCCATCTTATTTCACACAATTGGAAGAATTCCCAAAAACTCCTAATGGAAAAACTGACTTTAAAAACTTACCCGACCCTGAAATAAATGTTGATGATTTTATAAAACCGCATACTGAAACTGAAAAGGAAATTTTTGATATCGTCGCTAACTTGTTGGGCATTGATGATTTTGGTATTAATACAAACCTGTTTAACATAGGATTAACATCTTTAAGCGTTATTAAGTTATCTGCGGAATTGTTAAAGAAATTTGACCTTGAAATTAATGTTGTCGATATAATTAATGCAAAAAACATTGCCGAAATTGCCAAACTTGTTGACAATTGCGATAAAGAGGATATGGGCATTGAAGATGAGAATTATGAACTAACTCCAAACCAACTGGGAGTTTATTTTGAGTGCATTAGAAATCCTGACAATACCAGTTATAATCTCCCAAAGAAGATATCCTTCAATAAAAACATTGATGCGGTGAAATTAAGGGACTCAATCATAAAAGCAATTGACTTGTATCCATTCTTAAAAAATAGAATTATCATCGATGGTGCCAAAGTACTTAACCACAAATATGAATCTATTGGAATCGATGAAATAGATATTGAGGAAATTAATGAGGTAACTCCTGAGGTAATATCTGACTTTGTCAAACCTTTCGATATTATAGATAATCAATTATTCAGATTTAAAATTTATGTAACTCCATCCAATACTGTTTTACTCTCCGATTTCCATCATTTGATTGTTGATGGTACCTCATTGAATGTTTTATTTAATGACATTTCAGCAATATATGATGGGGATGAAGATAGGATAAGTAATGTTGGAGCCGACACTTATGAATATATTTCAAAAGAAAATAACTACAAATTGTCCGAAAATAATGCTAAAAGTGAGAAGTTCTTTGATGATATGTTGTGTGATTTTGACGAAAACACGGTTTTAACTACAAATCTCACTGGAGATGAAGAAAATGCTAATCTTGCTGTAGTCAGATCAAAGATAGGAAAAGATATTGTTGAGGAATTTTGCAATCGTCAAAAAATTAGTCCAAATATATTATTCATGTCTTCGACAGTATTAACTCTTAGCAAATATGTATCAAATAAGGATATTTTAATATCCACACTTTTCAATGGTAGGAATAATCCTAAATATCAAAATACAATTGGTATGTTGGTTAAAACAATACCGATAGCATTTAAAACTGATAGGGACATGGATATTAGAAAATATTTCGAATTTGTCAATAACTCATGGTTAAATGTTTTAAACCATTCTTCTTATAATTATGTTGAGATTGCAAACAAATATGAATTGAGTACTGATTTCTTATATGCCTTCCATGGAAAGATTATTGAAGATGTATCTATAAATGGTGAAAAATACCCAAGAGAATCAATCGATCATGATTTATTGTCTTGTAAAATCAGTTTAAATGTCATTGAAGTCGATGATGATTATGAAATCTTTATAGAGTATAATGATGAACTATACACTGAAGAATATGTATCTACATTCACTAATTCCATTATAACCATCATAAAAGAATTCATAGCAAATGGTAATGGTTTATCTGATATTAAGCTTAAAGATATTGCAATCGTCCCAGAGGATAGTGGAATTGAGTTTGAAGATATTGACGTTAATGTCGTTCACAGGTTATTTGAAAATAGGGTAAAGGAACATCCCGATAAAACTGCTTTAATTAGTTGTGACGGTGAATTCACATATGATGAGTTAAATAGGAAAGCTAATCGTGTTGCCCATGCCCTTATTAAACGAGGAGTAAAAATAGGGGATAAAGTCCTGCACATGCTTCCAAGAACAAGTAATATATTGCTTGCCACTTTGGGAATATTGAAATCTGGTGCAACATTCATACCATTAGCTAATGACTATCCGGAGGAACGTGTGGAATATATTCGTGGAAATTGTCAGGCCAAATGGATTATTTCAGATAATGATTTCGAAAATGCAATCAGAATTGATGATTTATTAAATGAATCTTTAGATGAAAGCAACCCTGATCTTGAAATTCCATCTGATAATCTTGCATATATGATTTATACTTCTGGTTCAACCGGAAATCCAAAAGGAGTAATGGTTACTCACAATAATGTTTCAAACTTCCTTGTAAATGATGCGCGAAATTTAACTTATAGCTATTATAGAAGTGTTGAACGTGTACTTTCATTAACAACTGTTTCATTCGATGCATCGATTCTTGATTTGCTTGGTACCATGTCATTTGGAAATACATTAATATTTGCAAGTGATTCACAAACCAAGGATGTTTTCGAACTGGTTGATTTAATCAAAAGAACAAAACCAGAATTATTGGATACAACACCTTCAAGATTATTGCAATTTTTGGAATTTGACGGTTTTGAAGATTTCATAAGTAATTTTAAAATATTCACAATAGGTGGGGAAAAATTCTCCGTCGAACTATTTGATGCACTTGAAGAGTTCCCATGTGATTTGTATAATGCTTATGGGCCTACTGAAACCACAGTTCAAAGTAATGTGAAAAAAATCGATAGAAAGGATAAAATTAGTGTTGGAAAAGCTTTATATCCTTTTGTTACAGACGTAAGGGATATTGATGGTAAACTATTGCCTGATGGAGTAGTTGGTGAGCTTTATATTGGAGGTCCATGTGTAACTAAAGGATACTACAACAACCCTGAAAAAACTGCAGAGGTTTATACAACCATAAATAATATCCCATATTATCGCAGTGGTGATTATGCATATAAATTTGATGATGAAATCTATATTCTTGGAAGAATCGATAACCAAATCAAACTTAGGGGATTGAGGATAGAACCTGATGAGATTTCAAATGTCATCTCACAGTATGGTCCTATAATCAGTTCCATTGTTGTGATAAAAAAGATTAATGGAATTGAACATCTATGTGCTTATTACACTGCTTCTGAAAAGATTGATGTAGATGATTTGAAAGCCAACATATCAAATAGATTGACACCATATATGGTTCCAACAGCATATATGCAATTGGATGCATTCCCTCAAACCGCAAATGGTAAAACGGATATTAGAAACTTGCCTGAACCGGAGTTAACTTTGGATTATGTTGCACCTGAAAATGAAGTTGAAGCATTCTTTGCAAAAAGTTTTGAAGAAATATTAGGAATTGATAAGGTTGGTGTAACCAATAACTTCTTTGAAATCGGTGGAACATCCCTGTTGGTAACTAAAGTTACAATAAATGCAATAAACAATGGATATGATATCAATTATGGGGATTTATTTGCAAACCCAACTCCTAGACAATTGGCTGAATTTATTGCATCCGACGATAAAGCTGCAAAAAATGAGATTGGTGATTATGACTACACTTTAATTGATAATTTATTGGTAAAAAACAACATCAAGAACTTCTTCAATGAATCATGCAGTGATAGTTTAGGCAATGTCTTATTAACAGGAGCTACTGGGTTCTTAGGAATTCATATTTTACGGGAGTTGCTGGAAAATGATGTTGGAAACATATATTGTCTTGTTAGGTCAAAAGGCAATCTAAGTGGGGAAGATAGATTAAAATCATTATTATACTATTATTTCTCAACTGATTATGATGATTATTTCCATAAGAGGTTGCATATTGTTGATGGGGATATAACAGACTTTGAAGACTTCAAAAAACTCATCCCATATGATATTAATACAATAATAAATAGTGCAGCAAATGTGAAACATTTCTCATCAGGCACAGACATCGAAGATATTAATTATGGTGGTGTACTCAATGGATTGGAATTTGCGAAATTAAAGAAATGTAAATATGTCCAGATTTCGACTGTAAGTACTGCAGGTGAAAGTATTAATAATTATCCTCCAGAAGATAGACTTTACTGTGAACAGGATTTATACATTGGACAAAGTGTTGATAATCAGTATCTTGGCAGTAAATTCTTGGCTGAAAGAGCAGTCTTGCAAGCTGCATGTGATGATCAGTTAGATGTTAAGATTATGAGGGTTGGAAATTTAATGGCAAGAACTTCAGATAGTGAATTCCAGATTAACTTTAGTTCAAATGGTTTCATCAATAGGCTTAAATCATTTGTTACAGTTGGTAAATTCCCATATGCTCTGTTGAATAATAATTTCGAACTAAGTCAAATTGATATTACTGCAAAATCAATTGTTGAGCTATCAAAAACTCCAAAAAATTGTGTTGTCTTCCATCCATACAATAATCATTTTGTAACCTATGCAGATATTCTAAATATTTTCAAATCTTTAGATATTGATATTGAAATTGTTGATCAGGAGGAATATGAACGAACATTTAAAGAAGTAATGAAGGATGAAAGTAAACAGGCAGGACTTTCAGGATTTATCACTTCAATCGGTGAAGGTAAAGAGAAAAAGATATGGGTTAAAGATGAAAATGATTATACCATTCAGGTATCTCATTTATTAGGTATAAACTGGCCTTTAATATCTGAGGAATACATTTATAATTTCATCAAGTTCCTTAAAGATTTAGAATTTTTTGATTAGAGTAAGGTGATAATGTGTATGAGAGAAATCATGATTTAATAAGCAGCAAATTCAAGGAATTTTTCTTTCCAACATTATTGACAGCTATGGCGGGAAATATTTGTATTGTTGTAGATTCCATACTTGTAAGTTTCTTCATTGGTGTGGCAAACCTATCTGCAATACAATTGGTTTCACCATTAGTTACTTTTGTGAATTTGATTTATTGGATGATTGGGCTGGGAGGCAGTATCCTTTGTTCTGTTTCCAAAGCGGAATTTGATGATGAGTCAAGTAACAGTTATTTTTCCGCATCGATTTCATCACTTTGTATAATGGGAATAATTATCACAATCATTGGATTGATATTTTCAAAGGATATTCTAGGTATTTTATGCAAATCTCAACAATTATTGCCTATGGTAAACTCATTTTATATGGTAATATTATTTGAAATGCCTTTCTTATGTTATGTGATGTCAGTATCATATTTTGTTAGGGTAGATGGAATGCCTAATCTGGCTTTTAGAGCCATATTGCTTGCCAATATTGTTAATCTTTGTTGTGATATTATTTTCTTGGGAGTTCTTAAGATGGGTATTGGTGGTGCAGCATTGGCTACAGTAGTTGGTTATGCAGTAGGATCCATTTTTATTTCAACATATTTTTTCAAGTCAGAAAGAACATTGAAATTTATCAAATTAAAGGTAAAACCCTTCATTAATAAGTTAAAGGAAATTTGCAAATCAGGTTTTCCAAGTTCATCAACACAGTTATACTTCACAATCAAAATATACATTTATAATGTCTTGATTACTCTTTTTGTAGGGGAGGCAGGCATAGCAGCATTTTCAATTTGTGACAACAGTACATTTATTTTATACATGTTTTTAATCGGTGCATCTCAAACAATGTCTTCACTTGTTTCTGTTTACTTTAAGGAAGAAGATTATTCCAGTGTTTCTTACATTGTTAAGAAATCATTAAAATTCGCTTTAATTTCAAGTGTTGCATTTTCACTAATCATAATTGTTTGTCCGAATGTAATGTTGATGTTATATAGTGTTAAAGATCCATCATTTGTGTCTACTGTATTAAATGCATTGAGAATATTCGCAATTAGTTTTGTTGGAGTTGCAATAACATTCCTGTTCACTTTTTATTCTCAAGCTATTCAGAAAAATTCAGTTTCTTCAATTGTTTCATTGCTTGAAGGATTGATTTTCCCTTGTGGATCAGCAGCAATATTGTTGTTAATTCTTGGAGAAAATGGTATTTGGATTTCATTTACAGTAGCTGAAGTAGCCACAATTCTATTTATTTTTATATATTCAAGATATTTAAACAGAAAAACCGATGGGGAATATACTGGATTCTTTATTAACAAACGCAATGATGACAAAAAGGTATTTGAGTATACAATTAAGGGTAATGTTAAAGAAGCAGTTGAGTTGGCTCATCAAGTTCAGGATTATTTGTCTGGAAACAAGTCTGCAACTTTGGTCAGTTTAGCTATTGAAGAAATGCTAGTAAATATAATCAATACCAACGAAAATGTTGATGCGATTGATGTTATTGTTAGAAATAATGATGACAATATATTGATTTCCATTAAAGACACAGGAATTGACTTCAACCCAGTAATTGAAAATGAGAACCTTGAATTTGATAATATCAGCGTATTAAATAAAATTGCTGATAAAATCGATTATTCAAGAGTATTGGGCTTAAACAGTACAGTAATTACAATTAAAAATTAACAATGATAATATTGGATTATAATTCAAGACATTAAAAATTAATTTTCACTAAATAGAACTAAAGTTAAATCTAGATATATTTTAATATCTAAACTTACAAAGTTAATTGTGAGGTTGTTAAATGGATGGGGTATATGGACATATTTTGGCATTGATTCTTGAAGTAATTATTTTCTTTATTCTGGTGGCTATTGGAACCGTTATCTATAAATGGGTAAGGGTTAGCATTGATAAGAGGTTAGCTAAAGGAGATTTGCTTCCAGAAGATGAAATACACACTTTAAAACAGGTATTTTACCTGATAATAATGTCATTGGCATTCGTTAATATTCTTTATTCTATAATAAATGGCATTACCTTAATTTATTTTGTAATATTTGACATTGTTCTATCTGTATTTTTAGCAGTTGCTTTGGATAAAAGTTCTACGAAGGGAAAATTACTTCTTTTATTGTTGGTTCCTTTTTATTCTTTAAATATGTTGATGTTCAATTTTACTTTAGTTAGCTATGTTAACCTAATTCATGTTTTGGTTTTCGCATACTTTGTTAAACTGTATTATGATAAATTTAGAGAATACACTGAATCTAATAGTTTGGGTGTGACTATTTTAATATTGTATGTAGTTGTATTCGTTAGTTTTATCCTAACTCAAATTGTGGAAGGAGTAAATCCGTTGGACTCTTTGGTAATGGTTTCCAATGCATTTACAAGTAATGGATATGCCATTTTGGGCAGTACTATAGGTGGAAAGCTAAATGCCATAGTCCTAGTTTGGGCAGGTTACATTCTTTCAGGTGTGGGTACCGCTACGTTGGCAGCCACAATTTTGATGAAACACTTTAACCATAAATTTCGTGATGTTGAAGAATCAAACAAGGAATTAAAAGAATCAATTAATGAATTGAAGGAATCAAACAGAAAACTGGAAGAATTAATCAAAAATAATGGAAATTCTAATGAGGATTCATAGAATCAACTATTTTTTATCTAATTGATATTTATTCTAAATTCCGTTAATTGTTGCAACTAAAAATGGGGTTCCATCAATTAGGATGTGGTCAATAGGCAACCAATATATTTTTTGTTTTCAAATAATGATAGAAATAGATATTAACATTCTAAATTATATGATTGTGTGTAATGATTAATTTTATTCAAATCAATTAATAATTTTCCACAGGTTTCTCAAAACAACTATTAAAATAACTGTTCGTAAATTCAATAATTCACATGTTGTTGTGTAGCAAGGGTATAATTAAAAAAATAATAAAAAGTTAATAGCTATTTAAAATAGCTCATTAACATTAATCTAATTCGTTGATTGCTGTTCCTTTGGTTTCAGGGAATACCCAGATCCAAATACCAACAAGGAATGCAAATATTGCTGCAATAGCTATACCATAGCTTAAATCAAAGTATGTTGCAACAAGAGTTATCAGCACTGGAGTGATGAACTGTGCTCCCCGCGCAAGGTTGAATACCGTTCCAACACCTGTATTTCTGATTTTTGTTGGGAACAGTTCTGAAAATAGTGAACCGAATCCTCCAAAGAATCCTGTTCCAAAACCAGTTAGGAACATAAATACTAATATTAAATTTGGAACTGCATCGATTTGATTCCAGCAAATTGTAATCATTGATATGCTTATTGCCATTATAAAACTGTAGATTGTAAAAGCAGGACGTCTTCCAAGTTTTTCTGCTACAAAACCGAAAGTTGTATAACCTGTAAAGTCTCCTAATTGAATCAGTATTATTCCAAAAGTGGTACTGACTACTGCAAGACCTCTTTCCTGTTCGAGATAAGTTGGAAGCCAGGAATAGGTATACCAATATGCAGACATACCGAATATACATAATACCAATGAAATAAGGAATATTTTACGGTATTCTTTTGTAAGCAATTGTTTGAACTCTTGGAAAATGTTTTTGTTTACATATTGGTCTTTATTTTGAATCCAAACATCAGATTCCTTAAGGTGTTTTCGTATTAAGATGACGCTTATTGCAGGAATGATTGAAACCAAAAATGTTAATCTCCAACCGATAATAGGGCTTACTATTCCTCCAACTATTGAAGCTAAAATCACACCAACTGGTGCTCCGGATTGCATGAATGCTCCAAATTTGGCTCTTAATTTATCCGGGAATGTTTCGTTAATGTAAATTTGGCCAGTAGCCCATTCTCCACCAACACCTAAACCGGTAATGAATCTGAATAGTACAAGTGAATAAAATGACCATGAAAAGGCACATAATAATGTACCTATGGAATAAATAAGTATTGTCCATTGTAATACTCTTTTACGACCATATTTATCACCTAATGCTCCGAATATGATTCCGCCTAAACCGGTAGCAAATAATGATAAACCTAAACATAATGAAAGCATTTCTGCATTTATATTTAGGCTTGTTTGAAGTTGGGATATTAAAAAGGTAAATAGGACCAAATCATAAAAGTCAAAAACCCATCCGGCCCAACTCAAACCAAAAATTTTATAGTGATCTTTAGTAAGTTTTTCTGTTTGATTCATTAACATAATTCTACATCCTATTTAAGAATTTAAATTTTGTTAATATGATATAACTTTTTTCACATATTTAATTATTATTTTTTTATTTTTGAGTCTGTAAAATTTTATAGGCTTCTTTCAAATTTAATTTTTTACACTTGAAATTTCACTTCGATGAAAATTCGTTCTAATTCTTCTTTAATTACAAAATAAATTGTTAAAAAATAGTAAATTACTTAAATAAGTGAGGA
>NZ_JAZKXX010000037.1:0-4810 GCF_045611865.1 Methanobrevibacter sp. | reverse complement strand
ATAAAATAATGTAAGGTGTTTTAATGAGAGAATATAATTTGGAAATTCTTACTTTTATTATGTTTGGAATGGTAACATTTTCAGCTGTTTTTTATAATGGTTTAAGTTTAGTCCAAAAGATGATGTTAATTTATATGTTTCTTTTCACCCTCCATGAATGGGAAGAAACACGCTTTCCGGGAGGATTTGCAAAATTAATGTTAAAATTCTTCAAGCTCAAAGCAACACCTAATCAGATACACGCTGCACATATTCCAGTTACTATCCTATTAATCATAATCACATTTGTACCTTTTTTTACCCAATATACTCTATTGGCATTAGTTCCTGTTTATCTGGGATTATTTGAAACATTTATACATATAATAGGCATCAAACTTCATAAAATGGAAAAGCCTTACACTCCAGGTTTAATCACAGCAATGTGTCTTGGACTAACATCAATAATTGCATTGCTAAACCTTTCCAACAATAACCTCCTTCAAAGCTGGGACTATGTATGGGGAATATTAATAATGTTTTTATGTTTTGGTGCAATGCAAAGAACTGTCATTGCAATTTATGGCCTAGGATACAAAGATTTAATTGCAAATTTAAAAAATAATCAATAAAATTAATAAATAGCACTAGTATTAGTTATTGATGTAATCTTAGCATTAATTCACAAAAAATACAAAATGTTCGTATAAAACGTATGATATAGTTCACATGCTTATAGATTTCAAGTACAAAATGCAAATATAATTTTTGCAAATTATTCCAAACTATTAATTAAATTGTTATTTAATGTTTCATAATCAAAGTATGTTTCCTATTCCAATTTTGCAAAACTGACCGTATAAAATAAAAAAATTTAAATATCACATCCGAGTTATTAATATAAAATTAATAGGTGATGTTATGAAAAAGTTACATTTAATTATAATTGCCTTAATAATTCTAATATCTATTGTGGGAGTATTTTTCCTAACAGGTACCTCGACTCCAACAGGTGAAGGACCATCATATAATGCAAGTGCATTAACAAATAATCTTTCAGTTGACATGAATAATTGGCAATATGATGAAACAAATGACATATACTATCAAATTGGACTTGTATACTGTATGAATCCTAAAGATACTGCATATGAATCTTGTGGAATCTATGTTCCTGGAAAATACTTTGAAAGTAGTAAAAATTCAAATGGAACTTACAGTTGTAAAATAAATGAAAATGCTAAAGTTGGAAATTATACTTCTAATTCCGCACCTATAGTAATGCCTGTAAACACTCCAGGTTATTCTGCATGCAAAGCACCAACTAGTTACAATGCAGGTGAAGTCAAAAATTACACTGATGCTGGTTTTATCTATTTAAATGCCGGTTGTATGGGAAGAGACAATGCAGAAGCACCTGATGGTGTAGTTGACTTGAAATCTGCAGTGACTTACTACAGATTTAACGGAGATGTTTTACCAGGAGACATTGAGAAAATATTTACTTTTGGCCATAGTGGAGGAGGAGCACAATCTGCAATAATGGGCGCTTCTGGAAACAGCGAATTATATAATCCATATTTAGAAAACATTGGTGCTGCAATGGTTGATAAAGATGGAAAAGTTTTATCAAATGCTATTGCTGGTGCGATGTGCTGGTGTCCAATAACAAATTTAGATACTGCAGATAGTGCATATGAATGGAATATGGGACAATATGTGAGAAATTCGAACTCCTTCACAGGTGCCTTAAGTAATGATTTGGCAGAATCATATGCTACTTACATTAATCAATTGAACCTAAAAGACCCAAATGGAAATGTGTTGAAACTTGAAAAAAGCGATGATGGAATTTATACTTCAGGCAGTTACTATGATTACATGTTAACTGTAACCGAAGAATCTTTGAATAATTTTTTAAATGATACAACATTCCCATATTCTCCAAGTTCTAATGGAATGGGAAGCATACCATCTGGTGGAGCACCTAGCGGAGAAACACCAACAGGATCAACTCCAAGTGGGGAAATACCAAGCGGAGAAACACCAACAGGATCAGCACCTAATGGTGAAATACAAAGTGAAAACACCGATACCAACTCATCAACAAGTTATCAGACAGCACAAGACTACATTGATTACCTTAATGGAAATGACACATGGATTCAATATGATGAAAAAACAAATACTGCAAAAATCACTAGTTTAGAAGCATTTGTCAAAAATTGTAAAAATCCTTCAAAATCTGTTGCCGCTTTTGATGATTTGAATCGTTCTCAAGCTGAAAACGGATTATTTGGCCTTGACTCAAATAGTTCATCACATTTTGATAAAGATTTAAGAGATTTACTTAATAACAATAGTGAAACATACTCTAAATACAGTAATGACTCAAAAGATTATGCCCGTGAATATAGCAATGATTTGGCTACAAAAGACAGTTTAAATAACACCATGGAAACTCGTGTAAACATGTATAATCCAATGTATTACTTATGTGATTATTACGATGGAGCAGGAAGTTCTGATGTAGCTAAATATTGGAGAATAAACACAGGTATTGAACAAGGAGATACTTCCCAATGTGTCGATGTCAACTTATACTTAGCTGTCCTGAATAAAGTTGGAAAGGACAATGTTGAATTTTCAACTGTTTGGGGCCAAGGACATACTCAAGCTGAAAGAACTGGTGATTCTACAGGCAATTTTATTAATTGGGTTAATAATTGCTTAAACTAAAAGTGAATAACATGAATTATTCACTTTTTACTATTTTTAATTTTAAACATTAACTTTAAAAAAAATGAAACACATCAGAATTAGAAAATTCTACATAAACACACCATTTCATTTTAAAACCTTAAAGACTACAGAACTTATCGTTTCCCATAAACTCTGATAAAAAAAATTGATTTTATATAAAGAAAACACTAAAAAAAAATACGAACATTTCGTATAAAACTTATAAAAAAGTTCCGATGCTTATCGATTCCAAGCACTGAAACTCTGATACAATTCATTTCCCATATTATAATTACTAAAGTAATTCAAAGATTAAAGCATTATATCGACTTACAATTCCTTTACATGCATATTTCAGCTCCACCCTATAATCTCATCGATATCTCATTTTAATTGTCCCATTTGCTAATATACCATTTGTCATTTATTTTTTCCAATGTTTGTTGTGAATGAAGAGTCCATGTTCCCTTCATCCCATATACCTTCGCATCAAGAGTTACATCTGCATTGAATATTGCTTTATTTTCGTCACATATTGTTATATCCGGATTGTTGATTGTTGATTTGTAATAGTTAAGTGTTCCATCCAGGATCTCATCGATGAATTCCTGTTTTGTCTGTGTTTTTCCGGACAGGTGTGTTAATGTATAATTGTCACAAATTATTTCATTTAATTTTTCCAGATCCTTTTCAATCATCGCTTCCTGAAAGGCAATAAATCTTTTAAGGACGTCTTCCTGGACATCTGTCAAATTTCTTTTATTAATTACAGATACATTCATATTAAAACCCTCTTATTCAGGAAATTTATCTTTATCAAGTGTTTTAACAACTTTTGCAGGCACACCTACAGCCACAGAATAATCTGGAACATCTTTTGTAACAATGGCTCCCGCTCCAACAATTGCATATTTTCCAACTGTGACACCAGGCAAAATACTCACACCCGCTCCAATCCATGCTCCTTTTTTAATAACGATTTCTTCACATAAAAGTACCTGTCTTTCATATTCATCATGATTATTGGACAATAATTGAACGTTTCCTGCAAGCATTACATCATCTTCTATTATGATTCCGCCTCTGGCCATTGCAAGGCAGTTACTGTTGATAAACACATTATTTCCAATTTTCATTTTGTGAAATGCAGCACCGGCAAATGGTGCAGTGATAGAGCTGTTTTCTCCGATGTTGCCCTCAAGCAATTCATTAAGCAATGCCATATATTCTTCAGTCATAGGCTCTGTGTGGTTGAACTTAAACAGGACTTTTGATTGCTTGATTGACTGTTCCAATTCTTCCTGTGAAATTTTATCCAAATCGACTCTCTCCATTTTATCATCTCCTTAATTTATTTATTTGGTTGCGGCAATGGAATTCCTTCTTTTAGACTTAGTTCTTTTATTTTTAAAAACCATGCCATATTTCTTGCAAGGGTTGTCATTGTCTTTAAGCCTTCCAGATCCTCCAGTGCCTCTTCGGCTTTGGTGCCATAGATTACATTCCAGTATGTTGAGCTGATTATTGGCATTTCAGCCCATGTGAAAAATCTGTTGATTGTATCGATTGCGGTCATGGTCCCCGCTCTTCTGGCACTTGCAACTGCAGCAGCAGGCTTTAGGCGAAATATCCGCTTTCCGCCAAAAAATGAAGAGAAAAACACTCTCGTCATGAAGTTTGTCAATGTCGGATTGACTGTACCGTAATAGACCGGCCCTCCAAAAATGAATCCGTCAAATTCCTCTGCCTTTTCAACGAAAGCGTTGACTTCGTCATTAAAAACACATTTTCCAAGTTCGCTGCATTTTCTACAGTCAATACATCCTCTAATATCTTTATGTCCCACGCGATAGATTTCAGAATCTATGTTTTCTTCATTGAGGGTTTTTTGTATTTGCTTTAATGCCACATAGGTGCATCCTTCTTTATTTGGACTTCCATTTACTAATAATACTTTCATGATTTCAACTCTTTTTGTTGAATTTAATAGTTAATCTATATTAATTGTTATATAAAGTTAACTATTAACTATGGTTAACTATTTATACTAGCATGCATAAAATTATGTTTAGATATTATGACATTCGAT
>NZ_JAZKXX010000036.1:0-39563 GCF_045611865.1 Methanobrevibacter sp. | reverse complement strand
CGAATTAACAATGCTTTATAAGGATTATGTTCTCTTTTATCATCCTCAATAATATAATCATCAGTAACATATTGTAAAGCACCCATTAACAATGCATCAGATTTACCACCACCAGCTTGACCACCATAAAATGATTCTTCAGTAGTATCTGCTAGGAAATGGCATTGTTCAAAGAAGGGATCGTGTGGAATATATGGATTATCCAGAATTGTTTTTGCTAGGTATGCTTGTTGCTTTACTGTTAATTCGTTTAAAGTAATTTGCATAACGTTCTAAACGCTCCTCTTCTGTTTCATCTGATTTGATGGTTTGGTTTAAATTTAATTCGCCAGATTGTTCTAATTCTATTTTGTCTGGTGTAGTGTCTTTGTAATTATTAGTTTGTCCTAATGCTGTACGGTGATTTTTTTGAGCAGTTTCTAAGTCTTTGCCTAAATCTGATTCCCATGCACTTAAACTTTGTAATTTCATTTCTAATTGTAATTTATATTCATCATCATTAGTTTCTTTTATTTCAGTCATTATTCGTTTCTTTTCATGGGTAATGTAATTTAAATCAAATTTTATACTATTTTCCATATGTTCCCATACTTCAAGATGTAGTTTATTGGCTTCTTTTTGTTTTTCTTTTCGTTCTAGTTCTTCTTTTCGATTATATAGTAATTGTAAGTCTTCTTTAATTGGAGTCCAGTTTACATTAGATGAAGTATCAGTTATATATTTAGCTGTACTTCCAGTTATTTCAGATAATTCTTTATAAGTAGGAAAACCATTATTAATCCATTGTATACGATTATTATATTGAGTATTTGTTTCTAATTTCTTTCTAACAGTATCGAAGTATTTTTTATAAGTGATTTCTTCAATTAAATCATCTATTTCACTTATACTTAATAATAAAATGTTAATTGGTTTATCAATGGTTTTAAGATTCATTATGATTCAACCTCTTATTTTCTCTTATTTTCTCTTATTTCAATATCTTTTTTGAGAAATTAGGTTTTGTATTTTTCATGTATAATTTTTGGAATTATCGTTCTCCAATTTATTTTATGATGATATCTCCCATATCTTATTGTTAATTCAGTATTATTCGGCGCTATTAGAACTGCGTATGCTGTTTTTCTTACAGTTCCTTCTTGTTTGTAAATGTCTGTTAGTCCACCCTCTTCTGATTGAGTTTCTTTCATTTGTATTGCCATAAATTTAAAATACATTTCATAAAATCCATATTTGTGTGTTTCCAATGCATTTATGAGGTCGTCATTTAATCTTCCACGCCATTTTGTAAATAATTCTTCATCATTTGGAAGATTATGTGCATTAAATACTCTTTGTCCGAATTTTAGCATTGTTGAAGGTAAACTCTCTAAAGGTAATGCAAAGCCAACATTGTTTAGTTTTGCATTATTTGCGAATTCTGCTATTTTATTTAAATATTTATAGAATAAATCACCATTCAATCTAATATTTCTTCCAGTTTTTGGATTTTTAATATAAAATGAATTATAATCATCATCAAATTGCCAATGTCTTATTTCTCCTCGTTCTTCACTTATTCTTCGTTAAAACGGAATCTTTTCTCTTGAAATATTCAAAACTCATGCACAGGCAATGTATCCTGGAGACTTATATGCTGGAGCTGAAAATGTTGCCAATTGCAGATGCTGGTTAAGATACACTAACCGCAGACCAAAAGGCTTAGGTCAAAAGCAAAGTGTCTTCGATATTCCGCCAACTTCTTATTTACATCCATCAAATAATCCAAGAGGCAATGCAAATAGTGGTGAGGTTAAAGTAAATCCGGTTGAAACCATCAAGACAACTATATCAGATACTACTAAAAAAGTCAGCAGTAAAATTAAACGTATTGGTAAGAACTTAACAGCAAAAATCAAAACACCAAAAATCAAATCCAAAAAACATAATTCCAAAACCGAAGTTAAATATGATTATTCTGAAAAATCCCCGCAAAAATTAGATAATCATACTCCAAAATCAAATACTCAAATCCAAACAACAGAAGATAAACCTATCCTTAATTTAAACAGCAAATATAGTTATCCAACATACATTTATAAAAATATAAATATAATCAAAGGATACCATCTCTTTGCAATACCAACAATAAGAAAATTATATGATGATCTTCCACACAATCTTAAGAAATATATTACTGAAATACGATTATGTCCTGAAAAATGGAGAGATGGAAAAAAATTGGCGGGAACTACAAAACAAAATTCCACAAAGATAAACTTATATTACATTCCAGATTATAATTATTCGCCTGCAATAATCCATGAGGCAGCACATGTATGGGATTATAATTCAGGTGAAAAAACATATAATTTATCAAATCATCCATTTTGGAAAATAGCATTTATATTGGATGAAATACATAAAATAAAACATGGAAACTATAATCATAAAGGTTATGTTTCTAGATATGCTATGTCTAAAGGGGAGGAATATAAAAAATATAAAAATCAACAGGATAGGATTTATGCAGAAGACTTTGCAGATTCAGTTAAATTTTATCAAACTAATAAGACAGAATTTGAGGAGAATAATCCTAATAGAGCCAGATTACTTTATTTGTGGGGTGGATTTTAATGTTGTATATAGAAGAGGAAAATACACTTTATGAAGTTTTTGACTTCCACAAAGGTAAAAAAATCATCATATACCTTGAAGAAGTAGGGAAAGATTTGTTGATAGTGGGTAAACCTTTCGGCACTCATTTGTTAGAACAAATTTTTGATGAAAATGATAATTTAATCAGCCAAAAATTTAAAATTAACCCTTATAAAGTGGACATGTCTATAGTTTTGATAGACGAATATGATTAAATGACTTTTTTACTATTTTTTGGATAAATGATAACTTTTATAAATCATCAGCACATAAGTATAATATGAATATGTACTCCTCATCTTCTATGTTGTTCAGTCATATTCAACTCTGTTTCAGACACTCTTGTAGTAACTCATGAAACTAAAAAATCCATTCCGATTTTGTTGTATGGTAAAAAATGTCTAAAATGCTGGTTTTTGGTTGTAGAATTGATATTTTACAACCTTTTTTAGACAATGAAAAAAAATACTATTTTTTAAATATTAATTTCTGTAAATTTATAAAAAAAGATAAAAGTATATATACTTAAAAAAATAATTTTTAATAAAAAACGAAGATGGGAAGAAAAGGACAGAACTTCAGGATGCTGGTTATATCCGTTAAAACGGAATCTTTTCTCTTGAAATATTCAAAACTAAAACGGATTGGCGTGAAGAACACAAAGCAATCCAAACAGAACAAAGAAGGTTAAGATTAATACCTGCTAAATAAAAATAATTGATTAGTTATGACATTTCGTGAAACAATTTCAAATTTAATTAAATCTTCAGTGGTTCGTGAATTTGATGATTCTATTTCAGAAGACATATTCAGGTATATTCAATCAGAAATTATTCCTAAATATGATGATTTAATTGATTGTCATATGTATAAATTGCCTGAAAAAGTTAATGTGGATGTGGAGTATATATTTAAATTAAAAGGACCATTACAAAAACAGGAGTTTGAAGATCTACGGAATAATGTATATGGTGCAATTGATAATTATTGTGATGAAATCAATGAACCGTATTATATTTTAAAAATTTTAATAGTATTAAGTGAAATTTAATACTTTAATTTTCTTTTTTTATTTTCGTTACAGTGATTATTGAGGGAAAAGATAAAAAATATTTTTTTTCTTTTTTTCTCCATCGTATTGAATAAGTTAAAACGGAATCTTTTCTCTTGAAATATTCAAAACTCCATACTAAAATCCATTTCAACATTCTTTTTGGCGCCGTTTTTTTATATTGTCGCTGAAAGATTTGTCGGTTTGAATGTCCGTGAACTTCTCAGCAATACTAAATAAACTATTCAAAAAATCCCCTAAAATTAATCTTCACTGCTATTTTTCTATAAATGCTAAACATCCAGCACATGAATGAGAACGGGAAAATCCTATAAGATAATGATAAGAATTTCACAAGTAATCCCCTATTGTCATCAGTATAGACCTCATTTTTAAACGGGGTTTGATTTGCATAAAAATTAAATGTTTCTCTTAATGGATGATTTTTAGCATTTCTAAACCAGGGCCTGCCATAAACGAACTGCACAAAATGGATGAAAATCGGATTTTCAATTGCATTTTCAGTTATCTCTTTGGTATAATATTGTGAAACTCCATAAAACTTTAAAATCTTACTATAACCCTCGCCAAAGAATGGGGTATGGATATTGTATTGCGGTGGAAGTTTCAGGATTTTATCTCTGCAGACAATGTTTATAACCCCTTGATCGTTGTGATAGACTTCTCCGTTAAACTTGATGATGCAGTCAATAAATCTCTCCTCCAGGTTATCTTCTCTCCATTTTTTAAGGTTAATCAATAAAAGACCTGTATTATAATGTGTTGTTTCATCAGGCAGATTCAGGAAGTGATTGATATAATTGGGACCCATATCCTCAACTGCAGCAATATAATAATCGTCAATGTCTGTTTCGTATAACTCTTTCAGTGAACCGTTTACAACCCCATCCACATCTAGATATAAGATTTTATCAATATCACCTGGAAGTAATGATGCTGTGAATAATCTTGCATAAGCTGTAAATGAAATTGTCGTTTTCATGTCAATTCCAACCATATCCTCGATATCGCCATATCTGATGAAATGTAAATTTATGTTATTGAATTTCTGGCAAACGGAATCAATCTTTGATTTATTTGCTTTTGTAATTCCGCCATCAAGTATGTAAATGGATATGTCTTGAAATTCATTGGAATTATTATTAAGTAATGATTGGATTAATACACCCGTTAAAAGAGCATAATTGTCATCTGAAGATAATAGAATGTTAATATTAACCAACTCTCATTATTATTGTAATAATATATTTTTAAATGTTTCAATAAATAATGTTCTCTTATTTTTGAACATTCTCTTTTTGTTTACAATAGCTTTATTAATGAAATATCTAAAACATATAAATTTTTTTAATAAATATCAAAAATTATTATAAAGAATATTAGGGATGATAAATAAACTTAAATATTAATTAATATATTAAATCTTGAGGATGGGACTATGGAAACAGTCGGAATGATTTTATGCGGAGGGTTTGGAAAACGTTTAAGACCCGTAACTGAAACAGTTCCAAAACCGTTAGTTGAAATTAGTGAAGATTATACAATTTTAGATAAACAACTTTTCGATTTTAAAAATGCAGGTGTTAATGAAGTTTATCTCTTAGCGGGATTTTTGCATGAAAAAATTGAAGAAAGATATGGTTCAGAGTATAATGGTGTCAAAATACATTATGTTATAGAAGATGAACCATTAGGCACTTTAAATGCAATCAGATTGGGTATGGAAGCTGTTAATGGAGACAAACAATGCATCATCAGAAATGGGGATATTGTTTCGGATGTAAACTTAAAAGCCATGATAGAATACGGTACTAAATCATCATTACCGGTTATAATGTTTGTAACTCAAATGCAATCCCCTTATGGCATAGTTGAAATGAATGGGGATCGTTTAATCTCATTTAAAGAAAAACCAATTCTTGAAGATTATTATATTAATGGAGGAATATATTTCACCAAATCAAAAATTGACTTTGGTGAATTTAAAACAGGAGATATAGAAAAACTTTATTTCCCAACCATAGCAAAAGAAAATAGTTTAGGATATTATAAAGAAAATGGAATATATTGGATTGCTGTTGACACATCAAAAGAATTAGAATCAGTTAAAAAAGAATATGAAAATAAAACAGATAAACCTTGGGGTTATGAAAAAGTACTGATTTTAACCGAGAAATATTTAACAAAAGAATTATACATCAAAGAAGGTTTTCAAACATCTTTCCATTATCATAACAAAAAAGATGAAACTATGTACATATTATCTGGTTCAGGATACATTGAATTTGAAGACAAAAAAGAATATTTCTCAAAAAACGATACAATACGTATAGAACCTGGTGTTGTACATTCAATTGTTGCAACTGAAAATACTTTATTGCATGAAGTTTCAACACCTTATTTGGATGATACTGTCTGGATTGAAGATTATTATGTTAGATAAAGGAATATGAATAATATGTCAAATGTTTTGAAAAAAGGAATAAGTATGGTATTGCTTTCCTACAAGGAAGAAGAAAACTTACGTGTGCTTCTGCCACAGATTAAAGAAAAACTGGAAGAATGCAAAGAACCATATGAGATTATTGTTGTGGATTCTAAAGAACCGTTGGACAACACCAGAGAGGTTTGCGAAGAAAACTGTGTCCGCTATGTGAATCAGGAAGGGACGGGGTTTGGTAACGCATTTCGTACAGGCATCCGTTTTGCACAGTATCAGAAATTTTTTATTATGGACGGTGACGGATCACATAACCCAGAATATATTCCCGACATTTATCATATCTTTATGAGTGAACATGCTGATGTGGCAATCGGTTCCCGTTATATTGAAGGTGGTATGAGCAATGACACTCTCATTTCACAGATTATGTCTCGTGTTCTAAATAGAATATATGGTGTTGTACTGGGGATTCATGCAAAAGAATTATCAACTAATTTTCGCCTGTATCATACTTGCAGACTCAAAGAGGTTGAGCCAGAGCTTACCAGCAAGCATTTTGATGTGGAAGAGGAAGTTCTTTTGAAATTGAAAATTAAAAAATCCTCAATGGGTAAAAAAATTAAAGTAGTGGAAACTCCTATCATTTTTGATGAGCGGATGTCCGGTAATTCCAAGCGCCACCTCTTTTCACTAATCATTGCTTATATGAAGAGTATATTTTACTTGACCACATTACGCTTTAAGGCGGCATTTGCAAGGATGTAATACATTAAGTTAATGTTTGCATTACCAATTTCTTCTGAGGATTGTCAAACTTTTAGCTTTGTTAGAATCGAATGTTTTCTATTTAAATATTCAAAACATTATCAATCCTGTTTAATTTTCCACCATTTGATTAGGAATATGGACACTTCAAGTGACCAATCACTATTAAGAGAATTAACCCCTCAATGTATCCAATTAAATATAATGATAGAATTGGAAAACTAAACTTTAATTTAAGTGATTCTTGATAATGTATCTCTTAAATCCCTTATTTTATCTTAGAATGCGAGAATACCTCAACTTCTTCAAGTCGAGAATAAAATACACAAATTTGAGAATACTTTTCTAATGCTCTTTGATACATTTTAAAAAGCTAAAATTAAAAAAATATAAATTATAAAATCCAATATAATTAATAACAAAAAAAATTAGTGATTTGCATGGATTTGATAAAACAGTATAATGAAAAAGAGTTAACAATAACTGTCAAAGATAGTATTGATACCATTACTGCACCTGACTTTGAAAATGAAATAATGGATGAAATGGGTAAATTTGATTCATTAATAATAGATTTCACTGATTTAAAATACATTTCAAGTGCAGGTTTAAGAGTTTTAATTGCTACTGAAAAAGAATTAAAACCACAAAATATTCCTTCTGTTATTAAAGTTAATGATACTATAAAAGAAATCCTGGAAATGTCCGGTTTTGATAAAATATTAAATATTGAGTAAAGTTAAAAAACAATATTTAACTTTTTTTAATAGTATACTCAATATTGTTAAAACCCAATACCTCACTAACTTTAATGTTATCCTGGGAAAAGGATCTTTCAATATCCTTCATCACTTCTCTTTTTCCTTCATCTTTCATATTGACGGCAATTTTATCACCATAATCAACCAATAATACCTCTACATGGACTTTTTCATCGTTTGAATCAAAAACAGTGTTAATTATCTCTTTCAATGTTTTTAAAGAGGATGAATCCACGTTCAAAGTTTTCAAATGATTAAACATTTCGCTTCTCTTGCCATCATCTTTGCTTTCCAGCGTGTAGTTTCTGGTTTTTCCTATTAATTCTTTTCTAATGAAAAACAACCCATAATATTCACTGTCCTTTCTTTCAACCATCTTTACATAAATGGCAACAGCAACTATTGATAAAACAAAACCTAACGGGAAAGATACCCAAACACTGGTAATGCCAATTAATGGATATAGTATGAATGTAAAAATCAAGGGTCCGAGCAGCTCCGAAATGACAGTGATGATTCCGGATTCAATTGTTCTTTCAATTCCTTCATAATAAAATAGCAACATGGTCGAAAAGGCCATAGGTATGAATGCCAATGAGTATATTCTAAGTGCATTTTCTACTAATGCATCATTAGGTATTTGGTTAAGGTTGAAAAATATCAATAAACCGTCAGGATATATCAACAGAAATGCAGTGAATATTATTGAACAGACCATTGTTGCAATAAGTGATTTTCGCACAATATGATTAAGGTTATAAAAATCATTCTGAGCATAATAAATCGGAACAATTGAAGACAATGTCTCTGCAAATCCCATGATAAAGATACTTATTATCAGCAATGCGTTTAAGCATACATTGAATATGTCCAAACCCAACTCTCCTAATATGCCTCCAAGAATTAGATTCATGATATAAATTAATATCACATTAAAAAGACCCATACTTGCGCCAGGAAGGCCAATATTAATTATTTCAATTGTGGAAGATAACCATGTTTTAATTTTCAAATTGGATAAAATGAATCTGAAGGTTCTTTTTGAATCGAAATGATATTTTAAGGTACAAATTAATCCAACTAAATAACCTATAAGCATTGCAATTGATGCTCCTTCAATGCCCATATGAAAAACACCTAGGAACAAATAATCTAAAATTATATTGATGATGTTTGCGACAATAATAACACCTGAAGCAAAATTCGGTTGTCCATCAACCCGAATAAATTGACCTAATACTCCCAATATGGTCACTATCGGAAAGGCCATGAATAAATATCTTCCATATGCTTTTACATAAGGTATTGCATCAGTAGTTGGATGCAATAGGCCAATTACAGCATCTTCAAATAAAATACATACTAAAAAAATTAAAATTGAAACAATTATTGTTGTAAGCATTGCAGTTGTGAAATAATGATTGCTTCCTTCGTCATCAAATTCTGCCTTTTTATTTAAAGCTAATATTTGGCCTCCCAATCCAAACAACCATTCAATTATTGTGATTAATAATATCAACGGCTCTAAAACCTGTAAAGCTGCTTGTCCATTGTGTCCAATGAATGTTGCCACAAAACTTGAATCAACAATTGCAGTTATGTTTAAGGCCATAGCTATAAGTATTGACGGCAACAATAATTCTCTAAATTTATGAGTTATTATTTCATTTGACATTGATTTTCCCCTTAATTAAAATAGTTGAATTTATTTAAATAATCTATTAATCGTTTAAGATACTCTTGATCTGGTTCAGGCCAATAAAATCCTAACGAGTTCAGAATTTCAGTGGTCTGTTCAATTTTAACATGTTCCTCAAAATCATCTTCTTCATCATCAAAGTCATCAACAGTAAAATCTGCTGTGATAATACCTTGTATATTATCATTCATATTCTGTTCGTAAATTTGTTTAAACTCATCGAAATCCACCTCAGAGATTCCATAACCATAGGTATTTAAAACATCAACAATGTCTCTATGAGAAATATAATGGTTATTCATACAATGGAATATTCTAGATTCCTCTGGAGATTTACATAAAGCAAGTATTCCTTTTGCAACATAATCTATTTGGCTCATATCAACCTCTTCATCAGCCATTGCAGGATTCAATGCTTTTAATTTTTTAATAGCTTTTAGATTGTTGAAAAATGCATTTGTATCATAGTTTTTCTGGAACAAACCATCAGAGTAACGACTCATCAAGTTTCCTACTCTAAATATTTTCACTGAAAGGCCATTAACGGCGGCTTCTAAGACCATTCTCTCAGCTAAAAATTTACTGCATATATATTTGTTTGTTAAATCTTGTTCATAGTATAATGTTCTTTCATTATATTTCTGATTCGGATATGCTTTTTCATTTAGAGAGTATGATGAAAGAACGCTGATTGTAGATATTTGCACATACCTTATGCTGTTTCTTGTTTGGGCAAATTTAATTCCATTAATTACCCCATCAACATTTACCTTGAATATATAATCATCGGCAGTGTAGTGCTTTACAATTGCAGCTGCGTTTATAATTGTATCAATCGGTTCATCTTCAAGTTTCTTGAAATCATCAATTTCAGTTATGTCCCCTTCAATTAAAATAATGCGTGACCCAAATAGATCTGAGAAATCTTCATCAAAGTAATAATTCATCAAATCGATTAAACGTTCTTCACAGGAATCAAATTTACCTTTTCTTAACATACAATAAATTTTTCCTTCCTCATTCTTGATGAATTCATATAGGATGTGGATTCCTAAAAATCCTGTAGCTCCAGTCAATAAAACATTGCCCAATTGTGATTTTTCACCATCAAAGAAGTTTTCTAAGGTATTTTCTTCGAGAAGTTTGTTGATTTCATCATAGTTGTAGTTTTTGATAATGTCATCTTCCACATTCAACTCCTCTTCAGGATTACTTTCACCGGACAATAATTTCGCTAGTGCTTTAGGAGTTTTATTTTTGAAAATATCATCATATCTTATACTATATCCTTGTTTAAGAAGTTCAATAATTAATTTTGATGCAACAAGGGATGTACCTCCAATTTCAAAGAAATCATCTTCAGCTCCAACTGTCTCTATATTTAATATGGAGGAGAATATTGCACAGATTTCCTGTTCAAGTTTTGTTTTTGGCGCTACATAATTCAGTTCCATTTTTGGATCTGGAAGTTCTTTAAAATCTGTTTTACCGTTTGGTGTTTGTGGCATTTCATCAAGCTGCATGAATACTGTTGGCACCATATATTCAGTAAGACGGTCTTTTAAAAATTCTTTTAAATCATCACTATCGATGACCTCATCAGCAGTGTAATAAACACATAAATGGTCGTTGTTGTTAATCTTTTTAATTACAACCACTGCTTGTTTCATATTTGGATATTTGCTTATGTTAGTTTCGATTTCGCCAATTTCTATTCTTAATCCTCTTAATTTTATTTGATTGTCAATTCTTCCCTTGATGTCAATTTCACCATTTGGAAGTTCAATAGCATAATCTCCACTTCTGTAGTATGGAATGCCATTGATAGTTAAAAATACTTCTTCGGTTTTTTCAGGCATGTTGTAATATCCTTTTCCAACACCCATACCTCCAATGTAGAGTTCACCCATTACACCATTAGGAACCAATTTACCATCAATATCACGAACATCAGTGACATAATTGGTTAAAGGAGGTCCCACAGTTAAATTATTTATGTCTGTGACTTCTTTGTTGTTGGATGTGATTGTTGTTTCTGTTGGGCCGTAACTGTTATAGACAACCGCATCAGTGTATTTTCTCAAATTCTCGTAAACTTTTGCTGAAAACTGCTCACCACCAAGGAAAATGCATTTCAAACAGGAAATTACATCACAAAATTCATTTAATTCAAGATAAGATGCAATTCTTGAAGGAGTAATCTCCAAGACTTCAGGTTTATTGTAATCAATTAATTTAATAAGCTCAGCAATATTTCTAATTTGAATATCATCAGCCAATATTAACTTTAATCCGTTTGAAAGTGAGGTCAAAATATCATCAACAGACACGTCAAAAGATATGGTTGTAATACAAAGCAAGCTTTCATAAGTGGATTTAGGGTTTTGAGCCTGATTGCAAATGTTTTTATGACTAATCATTACTCCCTTAGGATTGCCGGTAGATCCTGAAGTATAAATCATATATGCCAAATCATCCGGAAGAACATCAACATTAGGATTATTAGTACGTTCCTCTTTAAGAAGTTCGACAACATTTAATGAATTTTCAGATGTTTCGCCGCTTATAATGTAATTCGCCTGACTGTTTTCATAGATATAATTAATCCTTTCTTGAGGATATGCTGGATCAATTGGAACAAAAGCACAACCAGCCTTCAGGACACCCAAAATGGAAGATATCAGATTACTCTGCCTATTAAGCATTATAAGAACATTGCTTTTTGGTTTTACACCTCTCTTGATTAATGCATTTGCAATCTTATTACTTTTTTCATTTAACTCACCATAAGTTAAAGTGGCATCACTAGCAACCAATGCCACATCATTCGCTTTTTCAACAACCTGTTTTTCAAAGCGCTTATGTAAAAGTGGAGTGTCAATCTCTTCAAATTCCGGAATTTCCCCTTCCACCAATTCAATGTCATTTAGTTTCAATTTATCCATATCATTTACAAAGAATTGGAATAGAATATATTTAATTGAACGTAAGAACAGATTAATGTACTCTTCAGTATATATCTGATCGTTATACTCCATATACAATGTAATAACTTCCCCATCGTCAAAGATGTCTAAGTTTATTTTATAGTCAGTTGAAACAGTACCGTCAAGATCAATAGCTTCATAATTTCTACCATTAAGTTCAATTTCACTTTTTAATGATTCATGGAATGCATAGAAGAATTCTGGTTTTAATTGATAGTCTTCTGCGAGTTTAGTGTATGGATAATTGCTATGAGTTAATGCATCTTTCCATGCTTTGTCAACTACTTTAATGTAGTCTTCAACCATCATGTCACGATTTTCACCATTTACAATAATAGGTAAAGTTTTAACCAACATTCCTTGGGTATTGGAGTAACTTGAGTTTGCTCTACCGTTGAAAATTGTTGTAATCAATGATTTGCCACTAAATGTAAATTTATTAAGACATAAAAGTGTAGCGGCCATAAATAAAACGTTTGAACTTATTGAGTGGTCTTTGCAGAAGTGTTTAACAAAACTGGAATTCAATTGGTCTGAAACTAGTTTAATATTTCCCACATCAGGGTCACCATTAATATTTGGAGTAAGAACAGTTGACTCTATGCCTTGACCAAATTGTTTTTTAAAGAATCTTTCGGAGACCTCTGAACGAGATGTTTTCTCTTCAATTAGACTGTATGCATATCCATCAATTTTTTCTGTTTCTATTTCTTCATTGTTATATGCTTTGGCTAAATCATTGAAGAAAATACCTTGAGACACCCCATCAGAAATAATATGATGGAAATCAAAGAATAATATTGTTTCTGTTGGTGTTTTATAGATTTTAAATCTAAACAATTGATTGTTGTCCAATGGAATTGGCTTTATGTCATTATCCATTATTTTCCTATTGCTAATGGAATCTATTTCCACAATTTCTATATTCTCAATTTCTGCATCATCACATCTTTTTTGCAATATTTTTCCATCGTCAGTGTTAATAATTCTTGTTTTGAGATATGGATGTGCTTCAACAGTTTCGATGATTGCTTCTTTAAGTCTGTTAGGGTCGATACTGCTATCAAACCTTATTGCAAACGGCATTGTATATTTGATCTTTTCGGTTTGCATACATTCATAATAGATTCCCAATTGGTTTGAAGTCAATGGGAAATACTGCCTGCCTTTTGCAGTTTCAATGATTTCATCCATGTCTATTTCGGATTCGACATTATTGTCAATCTTATCTGCGAGAGATTTGATTGTTGGATTTGTGAATAATGAGGTTATATCAATATTTACATTTGTTTCATTGAAAATCATGGAGTTCAGTTTCATCAATGTCAAAGAAGAGAAACCAAGTTCATACAAATCATCTGTTGTACCGAATTTATCTGTATTGGCAATAGATGCAACAAGCTCAACCAGTTTTTTCTCTGTTTCGCTTTCAGCTTCCACAAACTCCAAATTCAATTTTGGTTTTGGAAGTCTTTTAATATCTGTTTTACCGTTTGGAGATATTGGCATCTCATCAATCTGCATGAATACAGTTGGAACCATATATTCAGTTAATTTATTTCCCAAATATCTCTTCAATAGATTTATGTCTATTTCTTCTTCAGCAGTGAAATAAGCGCATAAATGTTCAACATTGTTGATTTCTTTAATTACAACAGCAACCTGATTAACACGAGGGAATTTAGCAATATTTGATTCAATTTCACCAATCTCTATTCTTAATCCTCTTAATTTAATTTGGTTGTCAATCCTTCCTTTTATCAATAAATTTCCATTTGGAAGTTCAATTGCATAGTCCCCACTTCTATAATATGGAATACCATTAATTTTTATGAATACTTCTTTGGTTTTTTCTGCCATATTGTAATATCCTCTAGCTACACCATTACCTCCAATGTATAATTCACCCATCACACCAGAAGGCACTCGTTTACCGTCAATATCCCTAACTTCAGTTATGCAATTGTGCAGAGCCTTTCCAATAGTTAAATTATCTGCACTGGTGAGTTTGTAAGCATTACATATTACTGTTGTTTCGGTTGGGCCGTAAATATTATATACATCCAAATCAGGATACTCTAAAAGTTGTGCAATCAAGTCTTGAGGTACCATTTCCCCACCAACTGCAATATATTTGAAGTTAGATGCCTCTTTGGCGAATTCATCATATTCCATGTATTGTTTAAATCTTGATGGTGCTGTAAATGTAAGTGAATCTGGTTTTTCCCTTTTGATTAACTCAACTAATTCTTTAATATTCTTTATTTCACTGTCATTGGCTAGAACCATTTCCAAACCGTAGGTTAATGGCATGAAATCAAGTAGGAATGCATCAAATGATACTGTTGAAAGAGCCAGTGTCTTTTTCATATTCGAATATGCATTATACACTACACTGTCCTCGCTTTTAGAAAATAGGTTTGTAATATTTTTATGACTGGTCATTACTCCCTTTGGATTTCCTGTGGAACCTGAAGTATAAATCATATATGCCAGATCATCTGGAGCAATTTCCACATGAGGGTTTGACACATTATCCTCGCTGAGCAATTCTTCAACATCAATTGAATTTTCAATTTTTCCGTCTGCAATTAGATAATCAGCCTGGCTGTTTTCAAAAATATAATCAATTCTACCTTTAGGATAGTTTATATCTATAGGTATGAATGCACAGCCTGCTTTTAAGACACCTAAAATAGTTGAAATCAAATTGCTGCTTCTTGGAAGCATTACCAATACATTACTATTAGGTTTGATTCCCTTGTTAATGAGTGCATTAGCAACACGATTGGCCTTTCGGTTAAGTTCTCCGTAGGTCAATGTAGAATCACTAGCAATCAATGCAACATTTTCCGGAGTTTCATCGACCTGTTTTTCGAAACGCTTATGGATAAATGGAATTTCCACTTCGCTAAACTCATGTAACTCATCATCATCCCGTAAGTTTACATCACAAATTCTGCAGTTGTCCACATCATTTTCAATGAATTGGGATAAAATTTTCTTCATAGAGTCCAAAAAGATTTTGACATAATCCTCACTGTACAGTTGGTCATTATATTCCAGAATCACATTAAACTCATCACCATCATCATAAATGGCTAAGTTGATTTTAGATTCAACTGTAACCATGTCAACACCATCCAAATCTTCTGGGATGTACTTGTTATTGTTTATTATCATTTCATCTGATTCCAAGAATTCATGATAAGTATAGAAAAATTCCGGTTTTAATTGATATTCCTCTGCAATTTTAATATAAGGATATGCAGTATTCTTTAACGTATCTTTCCATGTTTGGTCAACGGATTTGATGAAATCCCTGATGGATACTTGCCTATCCTCATTATTGATGACAAATGGAATGGTTTTTACTAGGAATCCCTGTGTATTGAAATAGCTTGGACTTGACCTACCATTAAATATTGTTGTTATCAATGTCTTGTCGCTGAATGTGAATTTATTTAGGCTCAATATTGTACTTGCGATAAACAAAGCATTCTTACTTATATGATTAACATTGCAAAACTCATTAATTAATTCTGAATCAATAATGTCAGAAACAAATTTTATTTTACCTTCATCAGGATTTCCATTAAGATTTGGAGTCAGAACGGTAGATTCAATCTCTTGGGTTAACTTATCGTCAAAAAATTCCTTTGCAGACTGGTATATCTCACTGTTCTCAGCATCTTTTTCCAGAAGACTGTATGTATAACCATCGATTATCTCTTGTGAAATATCCCTATTTTCATAGATATCTGCAATATCTCTAAATAAATTGTTTTGTGATACTCCGTCAGTGATTATATGATGGAAATCTGTGAATAGGACAACCTCATCTGGAGTTTCATATATTTTAAATCTAAACAGTTGACTGTCATCTGGAGAAATCGGCCTAACATCATTTTTAACGATATCCTCATCACGGATGCTGTCAACTTTAACGATTTCAATATCTTCAATTTCTATATCATCACATCTTTTCTGCTTTAACTCTCCATCATAAGTTACAATTCTTGTCTTAAGATATGGATGTGCTTCAATTGTTTTTAGAATAGCTTCTTTAAGTCTGTTTGCATCAACATCACTGCCCAATCTTACTGTTGTAGGCATTGTATACTTAATCACATCGGGATTCTGCATACATTCATAGTAAATACCCAGCTGATTTTCTGTTAAAGGATAATATTCCATGTCTTTAGCCAATTCAATGAGCTCTTTAAGGTCAGATTCTTTTTCAGAAGAATTATCAATTTCTATTGCAAAGTTTCTAATAGTCGGTTCATTGAATAATGTGGAAATGTCCAAATTCACATCCATCTGTTCATATATTATGGAATTAAGTTTCATTAATGTCAATGAAGTAAAACCAATAGCGTACAAATCATCAGTAACACCAAATTCATCTACTCTTACAAGTGATGAAACAATTTCATATAACTCCTCTTCAGTTGCTGTTTCTGGCATCACTAACGCAAGTTTAAGCTCAGGTTCAGGTAGTTGTTTCAAGTCTGTCTTACCGTTTGGTGTTTTAGGCATCTCATCAAGCTGCATGAATACAGTTGGAACCATATATCTGGTAAGGCGATCTTTTAAGTATTCTTTTAAATCATCAGCATCAATTTCCTCATCCGCAGTATAATATGCGCAAAGATGGTCGTTATTGTTAATCTCCTTGATTACAACAACAGCCTGCTTGATGTTTGGGTATTGGCCTATATTAGTTTCAATTTCGCCAATTTCTATTCTTAATCCTCTTAATTTGATTTGATTGTCAATCCTTCCCTTGATGTCAATCTCACCATTTGGAAGCTCGATTGCATAATCCCCACTTCTGTAGTATGGAATACCATCAATGGTCAAAAATACTTCCGTGGTTTTTTCAGGCAGGTTATAGTATCCTTTACCTACACCTGTACCTCCGATGTACAATTCACCCATTACACCTAATGGAAGCAATTTACCATCAATATCACGGACATCAGTAATGTAATTAGTTAAAGGATGTCCTACAGTCAAGTCATTGACATCAGTGACTTCCTTGTTGTTGGAAGTGATTGTTGTTTCTGTTGGACCATAACTGTTATAGACAACTGCATCACTGTATTTTCTTAATTCCTCAAATACACTACCTGAAAATTGTTCTCCGCCAAGGAAAACACATTTCAAACAGGAAATCGCATTGCAGAACTCACCTACTTCAAGGTAAGATGCAAATCTTGAAGGTGTGATTTCAAGAACTTCAGGTTGGTTTTCATCAATTAATCTTATTAGTTTTGGAGTGCTTTTTATTTGTGTATCATCGGCTAGAATCAATTTCAACCCATTTGAAAGGGATGTCAATATATCATCCACTGACACGTCAAATGAAATGGTTGTAATACAAAGCAAACTGTCATAAGTGGATTTAGGGTTTTGTGCCTGATTGCAGATGTTTTCATGGCAAATCATTACGCCTTTAGGATTTCCTGTAGAACCGGAAGTGTAAATCATGTAGGCCAAATCATCAGGGTCCACATCAACATTAGGATTATGCGAATTACCTTGTTTAAGCAGCTCTTCAATGTCCAGAGATGTTTCTCCAGATTCATTAGTAATAATATAATCAGCCTGACTGTTTTCATAAATGTAGTTGATTCTCTCTTGAGGATATTCTGGGTCAATTGGAATAAATGCACAACCTGCTTTAAGTATACCTAAAATGGAAGCGATTAAGTTGCTGTCCCTTGAAAGCATGACTAGAACATTGCTTTTCGGTTCAACCCCTCTATTGATTAAAGCATTAGCAATAATATTTGCCTTTTCATCTAATTTTTTATAAGTCAAGGTTTCATTACTAGCAACAAGAGCGATTTCATCTCTCCTTTCCATTACTTGTTTCTCAAAGCGCTTATGCAAAATAGGAGTATCGACTGGAGTGAATGTAGGTGTCTCCTTTCTTTCGCCCAATTCGATTTCACTGATGCATAATTCTTTAATATTCTCTTCAGTTAATTGATTTATCACATCAACTATACAGTTTAAGAAGGTCTCGATGTAATCTGCACTGTACAATTGGTCATTGTATTGGATGAATAATTCAATGTTGTCCTTGGTTTCATTAACATCAAGGGATATTTTATAATTGACCTCAAGTGAGTTCAAGTACTTGACTTTGTATGTCTTTTCGGCGATTTTGATGTTTTCAGCATCAAGATTGTTGTATGCATAGAAAAACTCCGGTTTTAGTCCGAACTCTTCAGAAATTCTAGTGTAAGGATAATCGGAATGACTTATAGTTTCCATCCAGATGTCATTCACTGATTTTAAGTATTCTTTAATTGATAAATTCCTATTATCATTTATCGATACGATTGGAAGTGTTTTAACAAGCAATGCTTGAGTATTGATGTATGATGAGTTTGTCCGTCCATTGAAAATGGTTGTAATCAAGGTCTTGTCAGTGAATGTGTACTTATTCAGGTTCAGCATGGTTATTGCCATGAACAAAACATTAGGAGTTATCTTATTGTCACTGCAAAACTTATTAACCAATTCCGGATTAATATTTTTAGAAATTGACTTTAAAATTCCTTCCTCAAAATTACCATTCAAGTTAGGAGTTAGAACAGTCGAATCAACTTCCTGGGTTAATTTATCTTGGAAGAACTTTTTAGATGCCTCATATTTTTCACTATTTTCATTTTCACTTTCAATCAGGCTGTTGACGTAACCATTAATTGTTTCTTTTTCAATTTCTCTTGCCTGATAAGCATTAGCAATATTTGTGAATAGTTTATCCAATGATTCACCATCAGAGATTATATGGTGGACATCTGAAAATAGAATTGTTTCACTAGCCGTTTTATATATTTTGAATCTAAACAATTGGTCATTGTGCAAATCGAATATCTTCAGGTTTTCCTTTTGAATTTCCTCATCGGAAATGTCATCAACACTAACGATTGGGATATCATCAATAGCTATTGAATCGTCACGTTTTAACATTACTTTACCTTTTTCTGCAATAATCCTTGTTTTAAGGTAAGGATATGTTTCAATGGTCTTGATGATGGCATCTTTTAATCTATCTGCATCAATTTCACCATCAAACCTTATAATTGATGGGAGGTTATACTGTGCAACATCACCGCTTTGAATGCATTCATAATAGATTCCCATTTGATTTTCTGTCAATGGATAATACTCCATACTCTCGGATAATTCGATTACACTATTCAAATCAATAATGTCATTATTTTCAATTTCATTTGCAATGTTTTTGATTGTAGGATCATTCAATAATGAAATGATATCCAAATTAACACCCATTTCCTCATAAATTTTTGCATTTAATTTCATCAATGTCAATGAAGTAAATCCTACAGCATACAAATCATCAGTGGTACCGAAATCCATTGTATTGCTGATTGATGAAGCGATTTCATGCAACCTTATTTCTGTTTCAGTTTCTGGAAGTGTTAGCGTTAATGTCAATTGAGGTTCTGGCAATTGTTTCAAGTCTGTCTTACCGTTTGGAGTTTGTGGCATTTCATCAAGCTGTATAAACACGGTTGGAACCATATAGCGTGTTAAACGGTCCTTTAAAAACTCTTTTAAATCATCACTGTCAATTTCCCCATCAGCAGTATAATATGCACAGAGATGATCGTTATCGTTAACCTCTTTAATAACAACAACTGCCTGTTTTATATTTGGATATTGGCTTATGTTGGTTTCAATTTCACCAATCTCAATTCTTAAACCCCTTAATTTTATTTGATTATCAATCCTTCCCTTAATATCAATCTCACCATTTGGAAGCTCTATAGCATAATCCCCACTTCTATAATAAGGAATGTTGTTTATTGTTAAAAATACCTCTTCGGTCTTTTCAGGTATGTTGTAGTATCCTTTACCAACACCTATACCTCCAATGTAGAGTTCACCCATTACACCATTAGGCACCAATTTGCCGTCGATATCACGAACATCAGTGATATAATTGTCAAGAGGAACACCTACATTAATGTCATCAATACTCAAAACCTCCTTGTTGTTTGAGGTGATTGTTGTTTCTGTTGGACCGTAACTGTTATAGACAACTGCGTCACTGTATTTTCTTAATTCCTCAAATACCTTAGCTGAAAATTGCTCTCCACCAAGGAAAACGCATTTCAAACAGGAAATTGCATTGCAAAACTCTTTTACCTCAAGATATGATGCTAGTCTTGAAGGTGTGAAATCAGCCACTTCAGGCTTATTCTCATTAATCAATTTGGCCAGTTCAGGAATATTTTTTATTTCAACATCATTTGCAAACACCAATTTCAATCCGTTGGAAAGTGAAGTGAGTATATCATCAATGGCCACATCAAAAGAAATGGTTGTAATGCACAGCAAGCTATCATAAGTGGATTTAGGATTTGTAACTTGATTACAAATGTTTTCATGTGAAATCATTACTCCCTTAGGATTTCCAGTGGACCCTGAAGTGTAAATCATATAAGCCAAATCATCCGCCTCAACATTAACATCTGGATTTTCAATGTTGCCTTCTTTAAGCAGTTCATTAACGTCTAACGTGTTTTTTCCAGATTCATTAGAAATGATATAGTCTGACTGACTGTTTTCATAAATATAGTTTATCCTATCTTGAGGATATTCCGGATCAATTGGAATAAATGCACATCCTGCCTTTAGGATACCTAAGATGGAAGCAATCAGATTGCTGTTTCTCGGAAGCATGAATAAAACATTGCTTTTAGGTTTGACTCCCTTATCGATTAAGGCATTTGCGATGACATTTGCCTTTTCATCCAACTGTCTATAGGTCAATGTGGTATCACTAGCAACAAGAGCGATTTCATCAGGTTTAAGAGTTACTTGCTTTTCAAATCGTTTGTGAATCAAAGGCATTTCAACTTCACTAAAATGAATATCTTCATTTTCCCCCACAAGGGCAAATTCACAAATTTCTGTTTTTTCAATATTCACATCAATAATTTGGTTTATGATTTTTTCAAGGCTTGATAAGAATAAATCTATGAAATCTTCACTATACAATTCATCATTGTAAAATAAGGACAATAAAATACTTTTATCATTTTCAGTAATAATTAGATAATTTGAATATTCTAAATCAGGTTTTAAATTTTCATCAAAAGAATAATAAAATTCAGGCTTTAAAATAAGGTCTTCATCATCAACATATTCATCAAATTCTAAAGTGTTAACATAATTTTCATGAATTTTTTCCAGAAATTCCCTGATGGAAATTTCTCTGTTTTCAAATTTGGCAGCAAATGGAACATTATTCTGATTAAAGATTAAAGTTTCATCTGTAAAATTGAATTTATTTAGTGTTAAAGTCAAACCAGCCAGCAAAACATCGTTGATTGAAATTGAATTGGCATCAGCAAATTCAACTAGATTTTCTTTTTTAATTTCATGTTTTAATTTCTTAATTACACCATTTTCTTTTGATCCATTCTTATTTGGAGCAATTAGGGTTGATTCATCGAAACTACTCCATAATTTTGAAAGATATTCCTTGAAAAAAATTTTATTGTTCATAATCTCAAACCTTTAACTATTCAAAGATAATTAAATATATATTATATATTTTTTATAAAATTTGTGAAGAAATTAAAATAAATAGTAAATTTCATCATTTAAACAAAAAAAAACAAGAAAACTATTTAATCGAAAAATCCCAATTATATTTTAGGAAGTTTTATCATGAACTTATCACAATTAGTATCAAATTCCTTCAAATATCCATTCAGAAACATTAAAAAATTGCCGGTAATCTGTATCCTGTTTATATTGATTGCCATCATTCCAATTGGTATGATATCAGACAATAATTATGTTGTAGCCATTGGTGTAATTGCATTTTTCTTATTCATATTGATTGTTCCGGGATATTTCTTATCCATGGTTAAATTAGGTTCAAATCAATCAGCAATGCTTCCATCATTTAATTTAGTGAACAATATTTATGATTCTATTAAGGTATTATTTTTAAGAATCGTCTACATGATTGTTCCTGCCATTGTATTTTTCATTGCTTTAACTGTATTTGGCCCCACAGCTAGAGATTTACTCTTTAACTTTAGAATACATGAGTTTATAGCAACTGTGGGACTGGTGTTGCTAATAATTTTTGTTACATATTTTGTATTTGAATTTTTACTCTTCTTTGCAAAAGCCAGATTGGCTTACTTCAACAGATTAAGCGAAGCTTTAAAGATCAAAAATGTAATTGGAGATATCAGAAGCATTGGTATTGTTAACATAATTAAATGGTTAATCGTGATGGCAATATTACTGAATGTAGTTGCATTTATCTCATCAGTTGTAATATCAATTCCTTATGTGGGCTTTTTAATATATGTCTGTATTGTTATTCCAATACTTGAAAGTATAGCTAATTATTCCTTAGGATTGTTATATTCAAATATAGCTAAAAATTATGATAATATAGATTTTAAAGAGATTGAATCTGTGGAATATGAAAGGATAAACTAAGTTCTTAAGTAATTAATTTGAAATGTCGACAATTTGTCAATTTTTCCATGTAGATTTAATTTCGAGTTGTACGATATTTTCGTAAAAATCATTTTTTTTTCTATTTTTATTTCTTTCAATAATCCTTTAAAACTCATAAAATACAAATCGAATAAAAAAATTTACTTTTTAATTTTTCTTAAAGGAGCAGTAATTCTCCAACTAGTTGAATTTTCATAATCGCTAATGAGTTTCTTTTGCTTAATGATTAAATCATTTCTATTAGTAATGAGTTTCTTTTGATTTATGATTAAATCATTTTTATTAGAGATTATATCTCTATATCTCTCTATTTGTTTTGTCTTTTTATCTAGTTGTCTTTCTTGCCTTTTTATTGTCCTTTCATATTCTCTAGATTTTTTCAATACTTCCTTAATGTATTTTCTAGACTCAAATGAATGTTTTGAAATTAAAAGGGTATTTTCATCCAGCATTTCATTATAGCTGCATTCACTATAACATGAATCATTTACGTGTCCTGTAAATTTCATACATTTTTCAATTAAGTTTTTACGTATTTTAAGATAATTTTTAGGATTTTCGCAAGGATTTTCAACATCAAAAATGTTGTAGTTTTCCATATACTCTTCTATGCTTGATCTATTAAATAAATCATTTAAACCGTCAAATCTCTCTTGATTTTGTCTTGAATTAAATAATAAAACTGGAGTTTGCAGTGCAAGGCAAGGTAGGGCACCATGAAGTCTATCGGTAATCACACAATCTGCATTTTCATACATCCTTAAAAAATTTTCGGCAATGAATGTTTTTTCGTCATATGTATAAAATGAAGTGCGGTTGTATAGGCTAAAACGCATTGAACCTAGAAACGCATTATCAAATGCAGGTAAAAATTGTTGATTAAGAACATATATTTTCTTATTTGTTTTTTGTTTTAAAAATGGGACGATTTCTTCAGGATTATCTACTGAAACAAGAACATAACTGTTATTTTCATCTTTTTGGTTATTTTTATTTCCTGAATCTAATGTCAATGTAAGACATCCGGAAAAATAGGCGTCAATTTCATTCTCGTTTAAGAAATTATAGGTTGACAAATCCCTACAGCCAACAGGACCATGTTTTGTTAGGTAATCTCTGCTTTCATCAGATAAAATTATGTCTTGTGTTTTTTGTTGAGTATTAAAATGAATTGAAATCAATAGGGAATCAATATTTTCAGAAGGTGGCCATGCAGAATGTGAATCGAGGTACCATCCATTCATAATTAATTTAACATCTTTATCTTCATTAAATTCATGTATCTCTTCGTGGTCAATATAATAATCAATTTTTGGTAAAAACCTTCTTGAGGCAATACTTTGAATTTCATTACCTATGTTAACGGTATATTTATAACTCATTAATCCGTATTTCATTTTTTTATACCAAAATCTTTTTTTTTTAATTTAATTAAATTATGGAAAACTCATGATGACTCTAATTTTCACTTTTATTTAATAAATATTTGGTAAATCTATTTAATATAATTATCTAAACTTAGATAGAAAATTTCCATTTTACTGCTTTAATATTCATTTTTTAGGGATTCTTTAACATATCTTTTAAAAAATTTCTTGTTAAACTTCACTTTTTTCAGGATATAATTAGAGGTTTGGTTTTAAATGGATATTTAGCTAGATATTATTCAAAAACATCAACATTACAATCTTTTTAATCGATTCTAGTTCTGAATTGTATAGTAAATTTTACATTAAGTTAAAAAAACATATATTTAATTATAGATTAATATACTATTTATTATTGATGATAATCTGTTAAATTGTAAAATACTAAATTGATACTATGCAAAGCAAAACATTAGACAAAAAAACACGTAACATGATACTTCTTCTATTTTTAATCGGCGTATTTATGGGCTCTCTAGATACCGGCATAATTGGTCCAGTATTGCCTTCAATTGAACAGACTTTTCAATTAACAAGTAGGGAATCAAGTTGGATATTTACATTATTTGTAATCTTTTTCATGATTGGTTCACCAATTATGGCCAAATTTTCAGACTTTTACGGAAGAAAAAAGATTTTCATTTTGGATGTTGTCTTATTTGGAGTGGGATCATGCCTAATAGCTTTTTCATTTAATATAGAATCTATTCTTCTTGGAAGAATCATACAGGGCTTTGGTTGCGGGGGACTATTCCCAGTAGCCGGAGCATTTGTAGGAGATGGATTTCCATTAGAAGAAAGAGGAAAAGCATTGGGAATTTTAGGAAGCGTATTTGGTATTTCAGCTATTGGAGGTCCATTGGTTGGAGCCGCATTAATACCAATAGGTTGGAACTGGTGTTTTACAATTAATTTACCAATCAGCATATTTCTGATAATATTTGCATGGAAAATACTTCCTGAAATGGAAGAGAAAAGAAAACTGAAAATTGATTATTTGGGAATAATAATCCTAAGCCTACTATCAATATTTTTAGCCTACGGCTTAAATCAAATTGACTCAAGTAATTTTACAAACAGTTTATTGTCCTTTAATGTACTTCCATTTTTAGTTTTATTCGTTGTTTTAATTCCAATTTTTATAAAAATAGAAAAAAGAGCAGAAGAGTCAATTGTACCAATACACTTGCTAAAAAACAGCGAAATAAGTATTGCATGTATTGAAACATTATGTTACGGAATAATCTACTCCTCAGCAATATTTATCCCATCATTGGTAATTCTGTCAATGGGTTTAAATGACCAGTATGCAAGTTTGATGTTGATTCCAATTTTGGGAGCAAATGCTGTTGCAGCACCTATTTTAGGAAAAATCCTAGATTCCATCGGTTCACGTAAGATTATGGCAATTGGAACTTTAATGTTATCCATGGGATTAGTTATCATTGCAATATATCCTAATAACTTAATATTGTTCATTATAGCAGGTTGTGTAATTGGTGTGGGAATGGTAACAATTATAGGGGCTCCTTTAAGATATATTGTTTTAACAGAAGCAAAACCTCACGAAAGAGGTGCGGGACAGGCAATTGTCAACATGTTATCAAGTGCAGGCCAGTTAATAGGTGGTGCTCTGATTGGTGGGATAATCGCATCATTTTCTGGAATTTTAGGATATAAAATTAGTCTAATTATAGCAGCTATTGTTGCATTTATTGCATTCCTCTTCACTTTGAAGTTAAAAGGCCGTGATGAGCAGATTGAAACAATGAAATTAAATCAATAACGTATGTGGTTTAAAAGATTCAAGAAGGAACTATAATGGAAAATAAAATCAGAATGAGATATTAACAAAAAATACTATTTAATTACCAATCATTTAGTTCCTGATAGGTCATATTGGCATTGAGAGGAGTCAAACTTGGTCTTTTTTCAACAAGCAATGCATATCCGTCACTGCCTTTCGGATACTCCTTAACAAGATCTGAAACAATCATTATCAGACCATCACTTTCCTGGTTTTCATCCAAATGATAGTTGAATATTTCTGATTTTTCTTCATCAGTATTATCAATAACCTTTTTATCAAGCATCTTATTTGCTAAATGTGTGATTTTAACATCTTCGGATTCATAATTTGAAGGCACATTTAAATTGAATAAATCAACACCTTGAGGAAATCCTTCATTTTTAATCTTCAATACCAAATCATGTAAAACCTTTTTGGTTAAGGTAAAATCATAGTCTACATACCATTCTCCGTTTTCATCCTGTTTATATGCAGTTTTAGGATCTACAAATAATGAAACGGCTATTGCAGGAATACCCAAACTGACTGCTTCTAAGGCCGCACAGACTGTACCGGAAGAGGTAATGTCACAGCTGATGTTCACCCCCTGGTTAACTCCAGCTATTACTAAATCAGGTTTTTCTTCCATCACATAATCGGCACCGACAACAACAGAATCTGCAGGACTGCCAGAAACAGAATAAGCCAAACTTTCATCCTTGAGTTTACATGAATTTATTTTCAAATGCTTGAATAGGGTTAATCTGCGACCAACACTACTGTTGTTTTTATCTGGAGCTACAACAGTGACATTGGCTAAATCTTCAACAGCCTGTTTGGCGGCTAAAATTCCAGGTGCAGAAATTCCGTCGTCATTAGATATCAAAATGTTCATAAAAATCTAACCCAAAATAGTTTAATTATTAATCTATATGATTATTTAATTATTAAAATGTTATTTTTTAAAGACAATCCATAAATATGTAAGTGTGGCAGATACGATAACCGCAAGTAGAGTAGGGCCTAAAAAGATGGAATCAAAGCTAACAGTCACCTGATAAACAATAAAACCTACAAACCATGCAAAGAGATTCCAAATCCATGTCTTACGGTCATTATCCTGTTTTCCTAAATAAAATGATACAAGAAGCACAGCAGCCATTGGACCAAAAACTGATGTAATCAAATAAAGAAAATCAATATAATGGTCCATTATTCCAGAAATTGCAATAATTGCGCTTAACAAGCTCACTAAAACACCGGTAACTTTAGGGTCCAATCTGTTGAATATAGCCTTTGCAGATTCTCCGGCAGAATTTGTTGCTAAAAAATTGGTTGTAACGGTTGAAAGCACCAATATTATAACACCAATGACTCCAAGGCCTGCCATGAGAATTGCCTGGGAAACATCAGTTGTTCCAACTCCAACAATCTCGACACCAATGAAATACATCCAAAGGCTTGCCAGAGTGTAGGCAAATGCTGATAAGGCTGATGCCTTTACAGGCTTTTCAACATCCTTGGTATAGTCAGATATTACAGGCAACCATGAAACTGGCATTGCAATTGAAATTTCAAATATGTTCCAAAAGCTTAACATTTCAGAATTTATGATAGTCGGATGTGTTACTTTCATTCCAAATAACTTAAAAGACAATGCAATAAGCAATACTGTTAAAGTTATCATCACTAGAGTTGTTATCCTTGAAGAGCGTTGGAGACCTATATATACCCATACTGCAACAAGTCCTGCAAGAATAAAACTTATAACCGGAAAAGGAATAGGTAAGTTAAGGCCCAATAGTGCAGTTGTTCCCTGAGCATTTAAAACCGCAACCCAAGCTACAAGCTGCATCACGTTTAATGTGGCAAAAAACTTGGAACCATAAGTACCAAATGTGGATTTGATGGATTCCATTGCATTCAATCGAAGCCGTGCTCCAATCAAACCGACTGCAAAAAGTAATAAGCCACCTATAATATGCCCCAATATTAATGGTGCCCATATTGAGTTTATAGGTGCTGCAGAGCCAATTTGAATACCTGCTATAATTTCAGAAACAGATATGGCAACTCCAAACCAGATTACTGAATTTGTAAACAATCCTGTGCGATTTTTCATATTAGCTCCGCTGAAAATTAAATTTTAATAAGTTTTCAATAAGTCAAACAAGTAAGGAATCGCCTGTTCGAACTTGACTCCATAAGTGTGGGTTTCATCACCAATGGTTTTTTCAATGGCTATTTTTGTAAATTCTCCGGCAATTTTAGTTGCAACAGCAGGAGATTTTGCATTCATTACTGAACCTACGAATGATGATGCAAAAACATCACCTGTTCCATGGGATACGTAATCAATTCTATCATTATAAACCATTTCAATAGTTGATTCCTGTTTATCTAAAACTACCATTCCCAATTGGCCTTCATTGTGAGTATCACCTTTTAATATTACATGTCTTTTGGTGAAATTGGAAAGTTCATTTGCCATTTCCAACATTTCCTCATGTGAAAACTCCTCTTTCCATGGTTTATGTAATATGAAACAAGCTTCAGTAGTGTTTGGAAGAATAAAGTCTCCCAATTTACAGAGTTCACCCATTGCATCTGCAAATTCCTGGTCAAATCCATTGTAAAATTCACCATGGTCCGCCATAGCAGGATCTACGAATACAAGTCCGCCAGGTTTTAATCTTGAATCAATTATATCTTTAATGTAATCCAATTGCTCTTTTGAAGCAATGAACCCAGTATATATTGCATCGAAATATATTCCTTCTTTTTCCCAGTGTTTTCTAATTTCAGGCAAATCTTCGGTTAAATCTCTAACAGTGAAATCAGTAAAACCTGAAGTATGTGTGGACAATACTGCAGAAGGAAGAATTGCAGTTTCTATTCCGAATGCTGATACGACTGGAAGTGCAACGGTTATTGAGCATTGCCCATAACAGGATATATCTTGAATAGTTAATATTTTTGTAGTTTCACTCATTTTTTCATCCTATATGTATTATTTAAATCCGTATTACTATTTATATCACGTGTTATATAAAGTTTTGTTGTCTAAATATGTACAATTTTATTAAAATGAAAAAAATAACTTACAAAATTGAGTTTAAATGATTTTCATCAATATTTCCATAGATATCTTCACTTAACCAATGGCTTTTACATGCTACATGCTCCAGCAATACACATTGGGGCGGAATTAGCATATTTGATGATTTCCATCCACCTGAAATCAAATTTAACACACATGTAATGCCTACTATGCCCAACTCTTCCATATCTTCTTTTTTTGCACCCTTAAAAGCAGTTGATTCATGTGATACTATATATACTTCATAATCTGAATATTCTTTAGATATTTTATATGCATTGCAATTCGGATTGCAAAATGTGCAGACATCTCCCAACCTATCTTGCCTTGCCCTACACTTTTTGGAATTGGAGTTCATACAACCCGGAAGAATTATTGCCTTTCTCGGTCTTTTTTCAAATTCTTCCTTGAATATTCTTGTCATAATCTCGGCTCCAAGCATGTTTAAATGATATTCAAGCTCATGACCATGGTAAAATATGACATCTTCCTGCATTAAATGAGTAGTACCATTGTTTTCAAGATATTCATTCAAGCCAAATGTATATTCTCCAAGATATTTTCTGCTATTTTTGCAAAACCATTTTGTCAACTCAAGGCAATCGTCGAGATTATGTGAAAAATTTCTAAAATGAGGAATTTGATCCATATAGTCGCCAGTAGCCTCCAGAAAATTAATCAGCATTGAAAGATTTTCTTCATTTAGCTTTTCATTATTCTTCTCAAATGGCTTAAATAAGAACTTGGTCAGAAGTTTTCCCCTCAAATCATCAATGAAAGGTTTGTCCTCTGGAAATGCTCTTCTATATTCTGCCAGATTTGATAGTGCTTGATGTATATTACTATCCAAATCTAGAGCTGTTGAACCATAAAGATACCAGTAAACACCAATGCATAATGCCTCAAGTGATTCCTCATCACTTTTGAAATTGAATTTCTGTGAATATTCTAAAAATTCATCTCCAAATGCTTTAACATTAGCATAATAATCTTCATTTAATCTATAAGGATAAATAATTTCATCTCCACTTAAATTATTCATTCAATATTCTTTCAACATCATCTTTATGTTCAAACAACACACATCCTCCCTCATGGTCATCCAAAAGAATCCCACCTTCTCTAAGGGATTTGAATAATCTTGAATTCAATGCATCTATAAGAGAAGTCTCTTTAACGTTAACATCAGAGTACGGTGAAGCAGGACAAGGTTCAGCACCACCCTGTGAATTTATATGGAAAAATCCTCTTCCTGCAGCTAAACAACCTCCAGATTCCTTTTCATCTCCTGGAAATGACATGAATAGCATGTCTGAATAATTGTTACGTAAATTATCAAGTTTATCTAATAACATTTCCCTTTCTTCATCACTAGGGGCCAAATTCCTTGTTTGTTCATTAACAGGAACATATTCAATGAAAAACACCACTTTACATCCAAAATCATGTAACCTATCAATGAAATCATCTGAAAGCAAAGAAGATAAATTTCCTTTAGTAAATGTAAGTGAAGCACCAAAAATTATATTATTTTTTCTCATCACACTCATTGATTCGACCAACTGATTATAGACACCTTCACCTCTTCTTGAATCAGTTATTTTTTCATCTCCCTCAATGGATAATATAGGGACTAGATTCCTATTGTCATCAAGTAACTTCAAATAGTCTTCGTTCAACAGGGTTCCATTGGTAAATATTGGAAAGAGAATTTCAGGATAATTACATGCTTTTAAAATAACATCCTTCCTTAACATTGGTTCACCACCTGCAAGAACAATAAAGCTTATTCCCATATCTTTTGCTTGATTGAAGACAACTTCCCATTCATCGTCTGAAAGTTGATTTTGAGGAACATCATCATTGCATGCATTATTGGCTCGTGAATAGCATCCTGTGCAGTGCAAGTTGCAGCTGCTTGTAATGCTTGCAATTAAAAAAACAGGAATATTTTGGTTATTTTCACTGTATTTTTGTCTGATTTTAGTTGCTTTTTTTGCGTGTTTTGAAAACTTAAATAAAAACCTTGTTTCTTTTGGATTTTTAAGGGTTGAGCGAATTGCATCTTTAATAATGTATTCTACACCATCAGCCAGATATTCCTGAATATTAAATTCATTCACCATTTATTTCACCCTCACACAATCCAGAAGAAATTTTGCATGGGCTTCAGCTTCATCAAAGAAATTATCCAAAGCGCTTTGAGGAATGTCATCATATTTAGCGCATATTTCAAAAAGCAGATATATGGGAAAACTGTAGTATTCCTTGGCCAATAGTTTAGGATTTGAATCAGGTTTGATAATTCCATTTTCCTTTAGGATAGTAAAAAAGCCATTCCAAAATAATAACGGTTTAACGAGTATTTCATTTTGAAAATAGGTTCTTATATCTTCGTTGTAGTGCATTTGGATGAATATCAATTTCCAGATTTTAAGGTTCCTCTCCTCCGACAGCATTGATTTTATGGCCTCCGAACCCATATGATAAAAGAGTTCCGGATTTTCAAGCAGTATCTCATTATCAGGAGCTAATATTAAATCCTTACCATTGAGCATTTGATTATGTTCAAAAAGACCTGTGAAGTAATCAAATATGTCCATTAATATTGCCTCTTTAGATGCATAGTGACTGTATATTGAGCTTTTTTTAATTCCAACCTCTTCAGCAATTTCTCTTAAAGAAACTGAATCATAACCTTTTTTTGAAAATAAATCTAGGGATACATCAAATATTTTTTCTTTTGTATTCATATTTCCAACCTACTGTTCGTTAGGCATAATATTTTTTTCATCATATATAAAACTAACTCTAAAGAATACAAAAAAATTTAATATTTAATTATCAAATAATAGCTTAGGAGAAAAAGCATGAGGAAATATATGGATAATGAATTGTTGTTGAATGCTCGAAAACCTGAAGGTGAATTGGGCTCCAAATTGATAGATAATATGAATAAAAATCATGAAAATCTTGCCAAATGGTCTGTAAGCCACTTTAATATATCCAAAGATGATATAATATTAGATATCGGTTGTGGTGGTGGAATAAACGTTGAAAGGTTTATAAAAATGACTGACAATAAAGTCTATGGACTTGATTACTCTGAACTTGCATGTGAAAGGTCAGAAAAATTAAATCAAAAAACTATTGATGATGGAAGATGTGAAATAATTCAGGGCACTGTTTCTGACATGCCATTTGAAGACAATTATTTTGATATTGTTACTGGATTTGAAACCGTATATTTCTGGCCTGATTTTATAAATGATTTAAAGGAAGTTCGAAGAGTTTTAAAAGAAAATGGAATATTGTTAATCGCTAATGAAGCACAGCCTATTGAAGATGATGAACGCCAAAAAGAGTTCATCGAATTGTTGGATGCAAATATATATTCAAGGGATGAATTAAATAAATTCCTAAAAGAAGCAGGTTTTTCTAAAATAACTTTTTATAATAAAGAGTCAAAAGATTCATTTACCGGCGATTATGCTAATTGGATATGTGTAATATCCCAAAAATAAGATGATAATAAGGATACCAACTTAATTACACAGGCAATGAAGAAATTCATTTAAGGTTTATTTTAAAAAAGTATTTTATTATTAACGAACTAATATTATAATGTTATATCATTAAATTGGATTGAATGTTATGAATATCGAAAAGTTAGTTGGCAATACACCAATGATTAAGATTGACTATGAATATGAAGGAAAACCAGGAAGTATTTACACTAAACTTGAATACTACAATTATTCCGGAAGTATTAAAGATAGAATTGCTTTATATATTATCAAAAAAGAAAGAGAAAATGGTAATTTGGCTGAAGGCCAGGTAATTGTAGAGGTTACAAGTGGAAATACGGGTATTTCATTTAGTGCAATTGGTGCACTTTTTGGTCATGACGTTCATATTTTCATGCCTGATTGGGTATCTTTAGAGAGAAGAAACCTAATTGAGATGTATGGTGCCCACGTTCACCTTGTATCCAAAGAGGAAGGTGGATTTAAAAAGGCACTTGAACTTGCAGAAGAATTTGCCAATGAACATAATGCATTCAGACCACTCCAATTTGATAATCCATTAAATACAGAAGCCCAATATAAAACAACTGGCCAAGAAATTGTTGATGCCGTTCCAGACGTGAACGCATTTGTTTCAGGTATAGGAACTGGAGGAACATTAATGGGCATTGGTAAAAGATTAAAGGACAACAATCCTTCATCTAAAATAATAGCCCTTGAACCATCAACATTATCAATACTTAAAATGGGAATGGAAGAAGGGTCCCACTTGATTGAAGGTATAGGTGATGACTTTATTCCAGACATCATAAATCAAGATTTAATTGATGATATTGTTTTAATTCATGATTGTGATGCAATTAATATGTCTAAAAGGATTGCAAAAGAGTTTGGTTTGGGTATTGGTATTTCAAGTGGAGCAAATTTCCTTGCAAGTGTTTTAATGGATAGTGATGAACTTACAATAGCAACTGTTTTTGCTGATGACAATAAAAAATATATTACCACCAAATTATCCGAAGCGATTGATGATGATCCAAAATTACTATCCAACAGAATAAAATTGGTTGGATTTGAAGTAATTTAAAAAAACTAATCAACCATCTTTCTTATCTCATTTAAATTAAACTCAATGAAATATTTATATTTTGGATTAGCCAATATTTTATATTGCTTTTTATTGGTTTTTAAATACGCTTCATGTAATAAAGCTTGCAGCCTATCAACATCAGTATCTAAAATAATATCTAACTTCTTTTTATGAGTTTCATCCAATTTGTCAAGATGTGACTGTATTGAAGAATGAAACTTCAATACCAAATTAGTGTTCTTTCTAGCAAACCTTTCAAGTAGAAATGACGGTGCTAAAGAAAATAGAGAGTCATATTCTTCAATATCCTTATAAGTAATCTCATCTTCACCCATCATATCACCTAAAATTTATAATGGATATTGTGTAACTTGTATAAGCAAACTGAACTGCTTGAAGGGAATGTGTAAATCATGTAATCGAGTTCTTCAAGAGTTATTTTCTGATTTATGATAAATGCAAACATGTTTGCTACGTTTTCTGCATCTGCAGCATATATCTCAGCACCTACAATTTGCAAATCCTTATCCACAATTACTTTTGCTTCATCTTTTGGTGAATTTTTAAGCACAGCAGAATATGATTTTCCATATCTTATGGTGTGAACTTCATATTCTTCACTTTCCTCTGCAACATATGCCGGCACACCTACAGTAGCTATTCTTGGAATGGTATATGCAACTGCAGGTACAACAGGATATGTTATCTCATCAGCTTCGCCCAACAGTTCTTTTGCAAGGTATTTGGATTGATGTATTGCCACGGTTACTAACTTAGCAATTCCTGTATCTGCAACATCTCCTGCAGCATAGATGTTTGGAACATCTGTTTGCAAGTGTCCGTTTACCTTGATACCGCTTTTAGTGTATGTTAAACCTACATTTTCAAGGCCAATATCCTCCACATTGGCAGTTCTTCCCATTGCAGCTACCACATAGTCCCCGGTTAAGCTTAATCCACTTTCACAGTTAACAGTAAAACCATTTTCATAAGCAATATTATTGACTTTAGAATCAGGATCTCTTAAATCTTCATTTGCATTAATTCCCTGAATGGCGTTATTGACTTTTGCTTCAGGATTATCAATTTTGACATTGTTTATAACCTCTTTCACAGTTTGGTTAAAGTGGAAGCGTATGTTTTTTTCTTCAAGAACTTTTATTACTCTTTGGACATAAGGTTGGTGGAAGTATTTCAATGCCATGTCCCCTCTTATAATCACGTCAGCTTCAAGGCCCGCTTCTGCAAGAATTGATGCAACTTCCATTCCAACAAAGCCTGCCCCTATAATGATTGCATGCTTTGGAAGTTCATCCACATCTAAAAAGTCATTGCTGTCATGCAGGTATTCTTTACCTGGAATATCTGGAACAACCGGTTTTAAACCAGTGGTAATTACGATTTTATCTGTTGTAAACTGTCTTTCTCCAACCTTGACAGTGTGTTCATCTACAATTACTCCTTTTCCATGGGCAACGTCAAGGTCATATTCATCGAATTTGCCATCTAAAAACAGTGACATTCCGGCAATCCGTTTTCTTTTCAATTGAATTAATTCGTTCCAATCCACATCAAAGTTGCCTTTTTTTCCAGCACCATCATAGTTATCGGTTAATGCCTTCACTTCGTAGGGTCCATCAAGTATTGCCTTTGTGTTGCATCCTCTATTTGCACATGCACCACCATATAAGCTTTCTTCAATAATCAGTACTTTAAGGCCTGCTTTTCTGAGAAATCTTCCGCCTTGCCATGATGCATTTCCACTTCCAATATAAATTACATTGTATTCCATGAATTAACCTCTATTAAATAACTGTTCATTAATATGTAAAATTAAATATAAATTTTTAACTAAAAAGTTTATCTACATTGCCGATTAACTCCAGCATATGATTATCTTTAATATCCTGAGAAGCAAAGGAATATTCTTCAAAGTAAAATGCCGGAATTCCCATTTCATTCAACGGAACCGTTAAGTAAGGTCCGCTTGTTGTTGAGTCTGGTGCATTATATGATATATTTTCACTGTTTAAGGCTATCTGATTTGCATATTGATTGGCCAATCCATCCTTAACTGGGCTGAAAACAAATGTTTGATATGAATAAGCCCCTACATTTGAATGAATATCAATAACCAGATCATAGGAACCGTTTAGGATTTCAGGATAAACATATTTGTAGGCCAAATTCTGACCATTTTGCCTTCCTAAACTATTATCTGATGACCCGTCACCATAATGGCCAACATCCTCAGTCACATTGATGATATAGATATCATAGGAATTTTTTAGATTGGAAACATCCGGCAGCAAATTCACCAATGTATTGTGTGTCTGATATTCCAGAGGATGTATTCCAACCACATAAGCTATCCTTTTTCCATCGGGATTTCCTATATTTCTAATTACCTCAACAGTCCCCGGATCGCCAGTATTATTTGCAATTGTTTCTCTGTAAATTAGATTATTGTCTGAATCCTTTTTAATGACAACCTCATTAACAATTAATGCAAATAAAATCAAGATAATGATTATTAAAACTGAAATTATAACATATTCCTTTTTAATCATTGTTTAAATATTCGATAAATATAGATATTAAATCTATCTAATCTTAATTAAAGGTGAAAAATTTGAAAAGAAATTCAGTGATAATCCTCATTGTGGCCATTATTTTAATCGTTGGCGGAATTGTATATATCCAGAACTCACATTACAATGAGATTTCATATACTACACTTGTTAATACCAGTATTGGAACTGTTGAAGTTGGAATTTCAGGTAATGAAAGCGCTCCAACTGCCATTGCATTGATTACTGGCATTCATCCAAGAGAAACATTGTCAATTGATTCTGAAATTGAAGCTGCAAAACAATACGGTAATGATGATGTGAAAATTATCCATTACAAGGTTACCGTCACTGATAATCCTCAGGACTATGATATCGGACGTGAAAATGGTGAAAACCTTGTTCATGATTATGTAAATCCTCATGTGACTTCATCTGATGCCGATGCAGTTATAATAAGTCATTCTCATGTTCCTACCTATGGCGAAGGGTTTTATTTAGCAACTCCTGAAATGGATGATGCATCCGTCAGTATTGCCCAAAGCATTTCCAGCTCAAGTGATTTTAACTATTATCCTGTTACAGGTAATGAGACATACAAATCAACCTCTGCAGTTTTGGTTTCAAAACCTATTGCCCAGGCAGGCTATCCCACATTTGTATATGAGATTCCTGAAGACATTTGGGAAAGTACAGCAACAGAAAAAACTAAAGAATTATTCTCACTTATTGTTGATAACCTATAATTTTTTTAAAAAATAATAAAATTTAGCCATACCAAATATTTATTTACTGAAAAATACATTAAAACAAAAAAAAATTAACTGAGGAGGAAAATCATGAAATTGGAATTGAAAATTTAAAAGAAAAATTAAATGAAAAAGAAAAATCTAAAAAGAATATACTTAAAAAACAAATCTAATTTTTAACTCTATTCTTATTAAATAAAAAAAATAGAGAATAAATCTCTAATCAAAATCTTTTGCGTGATCTTCAGCACCACTAATTACATTATCAATACTATCTCCATCACTTTGTCCGCCACGAACAACACCGTTATCATCATAATAGACATTATATTCACTATTGTAATTTAAATTAGAACTTGAAGTTGATGAATTGCCGTTAGATGAAGATGTTCCTGCTGTAGAAGATGACACATCGGTTGAAGCATCTGATGTTCCTTCCTCGATAGTAAAGGCGAATTCACCGACACATGGATTGTATTGGTCGTTTCCATTGAAACTCACAGACATTTTATGTTCACCGGTAGGTTGATCTGATAACAATAATCCTCCTTTACCTTCAGCATCAGTAGTAATTGTATAATTTTGAATTTCACCATTACTTTCATATGCAATAGTTACTTCCTGATTTGCAATTGGGTTTCCTTGCGCATCTGTTAGAACAAACTGCACCTGATCCCCATTTTTTAATGTATTTTGACTTAAAAAATTAATCTGGGTATCAGCTTTAGCACTTCCTTGTGTTAATGCAAAAACACCAACAACTGCAAGAATTAAGATAATTATTACTGCAATTATCACTTTTTTACTCATTTAATAATCACCTCCACTTATTTAATAATCATTTTGAATTAATATATAATTTACTATAACTAATTATTAATAATGTTTTCTACATATTTACAAACAGTGATTACTATGGATAACAAAGAAAAAGTAATTGAAACATTCAAAAATTCCGAAGACCCGTTAAACGCTAAAAAAGTTAGTGAACTTTCTGGTGTTGAGAAAAAAGAAGTTGACAAAATCATGAAAGAATTAAAAAAGGATGAAACTATTGTTTCTCCTAAAAGATGTTACTGGACTCTTGCAGACAAATAACATCTTTTTTTACCTTTTTTACCACCTATTTCCAACCTAACCTTTTCAAATGAAATTTTAACTTTAATCGTCTAAAATATAGAAAGTATTTTCTAGTTTTTAATTCTTTTGATAGTTTCATTATTAACTGTTTCATTAGAAACATTTATATTATCTTTTGGACAAATATGTAATACAAGGTGATACTATCGAAAAAGAAAGCCATCAGGGAATCATTGACAAATCCCCTTTTATTGCATGGATTCACAACATCTCCCTGAATCAACAAAAATACATAAAATCCAGGATTTCAAAGATGAATCTGGGCCATGACGTACGTTACATCATATTCATTTATGACAATCCAGATTGCTCACAAGAGGACCTTGTAAACATGTTCGGACAAAGTAAAGGCAACATTGCCAAAGCCTTAAGGAAACTGGAGGATGATGGGTTTATTAAACGTGAAATAAATCCAGAAAACAGGCGTAAATACATGTTGAATACAACTCAAAAAGGGAATAATCTGGTCCCCAAAATCAGACAGGTCTCAAAGGATTGGGAAAAAGAAGTGGGAATAACAGATAATGATTATGAGTTAAAAGAAAGAATTAAGGAAATTGCGATTAATGGAATGAAACTAATTGAATAGAGGGATTAATTATGAAACTAGAATTTGAAACATATGTAATATTTGTATCATTTATAACATCATTTTTTGCGGTGTTTTTATCAAATGGCATAATCATTGGTGTTCCAGCCATTGCACAGGATTTTGCAATGAATAATGTTATTCAAAACTGGGTGCCAACAATATTTTTCCTTGTTGTAGCTGTATTTACAGTTCCAGCAGGACAGATTTCAGGAAAATTTGGTGTTAAAAAGTCTCTACTTGCAGGGATTTTAGTATTTTTAATAGGTTCAATCGGTGCATGTCTTGCGTTTTCAACTGAATCATTTTTAGTATTTAGAATAATTCAGGGTGCAGGAGTAGCATTCTTAAACGTGTCAGCCATGGCAATGGTTGTACAGGCAGTTAAACCACAAAACAGAGGAAAAGCACTTGGTTTTACAGTAACTGGAGTATATCTAGCAACCTCTCTTTCACCAGTTATTTGCGGATTTTTAGTACATAATTTAGGCTGGAGAGCAATGTTTTACTTTGTAATTCCATTTTTAGTATTATGTATTATTTTAATGATAACAAAAATACCTCAAGAGTGGAAACCCTATGAAAAAGACAAAATCGATAAGGTCGGATCCATATTATATGCCATTGGAATTTTAGCATTTATTTATGGATTTACAACATTAATTACCACTTCAGGTAAAAT
>NZ_JAZKXX010000035.1:0-93196 GCF_045611865.1 Methanobrevibacter sp. | reverse complement strand
AATGATATAAATCTAAATTTTATTTGGAGGAATATTTTTGTCATACGTAGATGATGTAATTGAAACTATTATAGAACAAAACCCTTCAGAACCTGAATTCCACCAAGCTGTACGCGAAGTATTGGAATCTTTAAGGGTTGTAATTGAAGAAAATGAAGAAGAATACAAAAGAAATGCACTTCTTGAAAGATTAACCAATCCAGAAAGACAATTAAAATTCCGTGTCCCATGGATTGATGACAACGGACAAGTACAGGTAAACACTGGATACAGAGTACAATTCAACAGTGCAATTGGACCTTACAAAGGCGGATTACGTTTCCACCCATCTGTAAATGTAGGTATTATCAAATTCTTAGGTTTCGAACAAATTTTCAAAAACTCCTTAACCGGCCTTCCAATTGGTGGAGGAAAAGGAGGATCTGACTTTGATCCTAAAGGAAAATCTGACAGAGAAATCATGAAATTCTGTCAATCTTTCATGACTGAATTATGCAAATACATTGGTGCTGATACTGATGTTCCTGCTGGTGATATTGGGGTAGGTGGTCGTGAGATTGGATTCTTATTTGGTCAATACAAAAGAATCAGAGGGTTATACGAAGGAGTATTAACTGGTAAAGGATTATCATTCGGTGGTTCCCTTGCAAGAACTGAGGCTACTGGATATGGATTATTATACTTCACTAACGCAATGTTAAAAGCAAATGATATTGATATTGCAGGAAAAACCATTCTTGTTTCTGGTGCAGGTAATGTAGCAATTTATGCTATCGAAAAAGCACAACAATTAGGTGGTAAACCTGTAACCTGTTCCGATTCTACTGGTTGGATTTACGACCCAGAAGGAATCGATGTAGAATTGTTAAAAGAAATTAAAGAAGTAAGAAGAGAAAGATTAACTGCATATGCTGAAGCAAGGCCATCAGCTGAATACCACGAAGGTAAAGGCGTATGGACTATTAAAGCAGACATTGCTCTTCCATGTGCTACTCAAAACGAATTACAATTAGAAGATGCTAAAACTTTAGTTGAAAATGGTATTTTAGCTGTTGCTGAAGGAGCAAACATGCCAACCACAATTGAAGCAACTGAATACTTACAAGAAAATGGTGTATTATTCGCACCAGGTAAAGCATCCAACGCTGGTGGAGTAGCAACTTCTGCATTAGAAATGTCACAAAACTCAGAAAGATTGTCCTGGACATTTGAAGAAGTTGACGGTAGACTTCAAACTATTATGGAAACTATCTTTGCAAATGTTGCAGATGCTGCTGCTGAATACGACATGGATAAAAACTATGTTGCAGGAGCAAACATTGCAGGATTTAAGAAAGTAGTTGATGCAATGAACGCACAAGGAATCGTATAGATTTCCTTGGTCTTTTTTTCTTTTTTTAACCTAATAATGGGTTATAATGCTTTTTATTCATTTTAATTTTGATTTTTATAATAATTTTAAAAATTCTAAAAAATAATCTTATAGGTATAAATAATTTAAAAAAGATAAAATTATAAGGTTGTTGGAATCTTATTCCAATGAACATTTATTATTAGGAGCTCAAAAAATGAGATGTGTTGGTACTGTAGTGCGTGGTATAAGAACACCAATTATTAAAGAAAATGATGATTTGGCAACTATAGTTGTAGATTCATTAATGCAAGCAAAAGAAAGTGAAGGATTTGAATTCAAAGATAAAGATATTGTTGCAATTACAGAAGCAGTTGTGGGTATTTCAGAAGGAAATTATGTGACTGTAGATGATGTTGCCGAAGATGTACAAAACAAATTCCCATCTAAAAACATTGGAGTAACAAATCCTATTTTAAGTAGAAACAGATTTTCCATTATTTTGAAAGGTATTGCAAGGGGAATGGATAAAATTACTCTTTTAACATCTTTCCCATCAGATGAAGTTGGAAATGGTATTTTAGATGAAGGTATTCTAGAAAAAAGTGAATATAATTTAGCAAGCGTCATCTCTGAAGATGAATACAAGGAAACCTTTGGATCATGGTTACATCCATTTACTGGAATCAATATGATTGATTTTTATAGGGAATTAATCGAAAGTGAAGACTGTGAAGTTGAATTTGTCTTTTCTAATGATGTAAAAACAATTCTTGATTATAATAATGATGTTTTAACTTGTGATATTCATACAAGGGAAAAAACCACAAAATTACTTAAAGAAAAAGGAGCGAATGTGTACGGATTACATCAGATATTAACAGAGCCTATTGGTGATTCTGGCTGTAATCCAGATTATGGTTTACTTGGTTCTAACAAAGCAACAGAAGAAAGATTAAAATTATTCCCAAAAACAGGAGATAAGTTAGTCAACGAAGTACAAAAAAGATTAATTGACCTCACTGGTAAACAAATTGAAGTAATGGTTTATGGGGATGGAGCATTTAAAGATCCTGTTGGAAAAATTTGGGAATTGGCGGATCCTGTTGTTTCACCAGCACACACAAGTGGATTGGTAGGATATCCAAATGAAATTAAACTAAAATATGTTTCTGATAATAAATTCGCTGATTTGAAAGGTGATGAATTAAAAGAAGCTATTAAGGAAGAAATTAGAAGCAAAGATAAAGATTTAACTGGACAAATGATTACCGAAGGAACAACTCCAAGAGTATTAACTGACTTGATTGGTTCATTATGTGATTTAACCAGTGGTTCTGGAGATAAAGGAACACCAGTTATATTTATCCAAGGATACTTTGATAATTTAGCAAATGACTAAGTTTGATATTCTACAGGGAGATTTCAAAAAAATCTGATGCTACTCATTATGATGGGTGGTTCACATTAGGTTAATAGATTTCCTTGTTTATTTTTCTATTTTTTTAACCTTTAAGGATATTTTCTAAAAATTCCTATTTGGATAAATTTTTAAAAACTTATTAATTATTAAAATTAAATCATTATTTATATGCAAACGAATAGATTTGAAACATTTATGGATGCAATTCTTGCAATCATTATTACTGTTTTAGTTTTAAAATTACCTCAACCTTCTGAAGCAACCTTAAATGCAATTTTAAGTTTAAATATGAGGTATATCACATATCTATTATGTTTTTTAATTATTTTCATCACTTGGTATAATGATCACAATCTATTTCAAATTGTTGATGAGATTGATAATGCCGTTGTGTTTGTTTATGGAATTTTAATATTTATAATATCGATAATTCCTTACTTTGCAAGTTGGGTTTCTCTACATCCAACATCAATAGCTGCTGAAACCATGTTTGGTTTGTTATTTCTAGTAACAAATATATTTTACACATTATCAACTTATTTGGTTGTTCGTGCAAATCCTTATAATGAAAAACTCAAATTAATCAATTTAAAAGACTATAGGCGATACGTTCCTGTTTTATTAATATTAATAGGATTTTTAGTAACTTACACTGTTTATCCTCAAGGAATCTATATTTCATGTGTTTTTGCTACTTTGTTATGGTTTTTGATGATTGTCATGACAAAATCTGAAATTGAAAGCAGCGAACGATTTGAAGCATTATTTGATGCTATTGTAGCTATTATTCTAACGGTCATTGTTCTTGATATAGGTATGGCCGTAAATGGATCTTGGGAATCATTATTTGACTTAAAACTTGAATTCATTGCTTATGCAATTAGTTTTATTGTCTGTTTTAATTATTGGAACTATAATCATAATTTGTTTTCTATTGTAAACAAAATTGATGGGAGGGTTATGTGGTCTATCGCCGCATCAATGTTTGTTTTATCTCTGATTCCATATTTGTCTATTTTTGTAGCACAAAACTTTTATTCATTTGTAGCTCAGGCATGTTATGGAATTGATTTTATTATTGTAGCATTATTATCCATAATATCTGCAAATGCTTTAAAAGAAGTAGATAAAGGAAATGTTGCTCTTGCATTGGCTTTAGAAAATCATCTTCCTTTAATTTCGACTGTTATTGTTGTAGGGATAGGTATAATATTGGGGTACTTGTTTTATCCTCCAGCAGTTATCATATCCTGTTTACTTTCGATAATTTTAGTTTGGTTAATTCCCATTGTTCATAAATTTTAAGTAATTTGTGAACTAAAACTTATTATTAGGTGTGAAATATGGTTAATTTTGATACATTAGAAAGTGCAAGAGAGTTCTTTTACAAGGATAAATTTGCAGTAAATATTGGCATCACTTTAGATGAATTGACTGAGAATGAAGCAATTTGCTCTTTAGAGGTAACAGATGATCACAAAAATGCGTATGGTGGTGTAATGGGGGGAGTAATTTTTACCTTGGCCGATTTTGCTTTTGCAGTTTTATCTAATCAAATCCACCAGTTAACTGTTGCACAGCAAGTTGATATTCATTATTTGTCTGCTCCAAAAGGAAATAAATTAATAGCAAAGGCCACTTGTAGAAAAAGTGGTAGAACTTCTTCTATTGTTAATGTTGATGTGTCTGATGATAGTGGAAGAGATATTGCTCAGTTTATTGGGACAGGGTTTAAATTATGAAAAAAGTAGCATTGGCTCCGTGTAATGGGATGAGTCCTAATGGATTGGTTTGGCGTGTTGCAGTTGGAGATGTTGGAGCGTAATGTCATTTCTATTTGTATGGGTTCCACTTCAGCCGATATAGATGGTATTAATAATGCAATGCTTAAAAAACAGCCGATAATGGTTATTAATGGCTGTAAAAACAACTGTGTAAAGATATAATTAAAAGAATTAAAGAAATGAATCATTATTTATGATGTCATTTTTCATAACCTAGAATTGTGTTTACTTTTTTCATTGCATTAAGCATCTTATAAAATTCTTTTTTCTTAACTATTCCTCCACTTTCAGGATTTATTTCAAACGCTTTATTAAATGAGTTTATAGCATCATTAATTCTTCCCATTCTCACAAACAATTCTCCTCTACAATACCATATTTCATCAAAACTGGAATCCATCTCTAAAGCTTTATTTAAGAAATTATCTGCTTTTTTTAAATCTTCTCTTTCCCAAAATTCTACTCCTTTTAACATCAAATCATGTGCGCAAATAGTGTTTTCCTGATTATTTTTTGTTTTAAATAATTTGGCTTTCAAATTTATTGCAGCCTTATTTTTAGGTTCAATTTTAAAAACTAAATTATAACATTCTTCTGCTTTATCGTACTCTTTAAGTTCTACAAGATTTCTGCCTTTTGCAAGTAGTGCAACAATATTATGCGCATCTAGTTCTAAAATTTTGTTGATGTATTTAAGAGCTTCTTGTGGTTTTTTATCTTTTTCAAGAATCATGGATTTTTGATATAAACCAAAGGTATTTTCAGGATATAATTCAACCAAAAGGTTCACTGTTTCATTAAACTGGGAATCTCTTTTAAGGTCGGCTAGAGCATATATTTTCATGATTAATATTTGCTCATCATTTCCAACGGACTGTCTGTCGCATTCTTCAACAAATCGTTCTAAATATCCTTTTGATTTGTCTTTTTCATTTAGCATTTTATAAACTTGTGCCAAATTATTGAGAATAAACACATTATTGGGGTCTATGGCTAGTCCTTTTATGTATTCTCTTTTTGCTTTTAGTATTTTGCCATTTTCCAGATAGTTAAACCCATTTTTTTCTATTTTCTCCATTTTATTTTTATGAAACATCTTATTCACCTTTGTATGAGTTAGCAATAATGAAAAGTGCAGTTTTATTGTAGGGATTTATTTTTAACAGATTTTCGATACATTCTAAACGTTTGTATGGTCTATTTAATTTTTTAAGGGTTTGTATCTTGAAAAGTATCATATTTTCATTTTTAGGATATTTATTACAAATTTCAATTATTTTTTCATAGTATTTGTAGGTTTTATCCTGTTTTTTAAGCTTTTGGTTGATTTCAGCTATTTTAAAAAGTATATGGACTTTTATATGGTCCTTTCTTGAGAAATTATCTTTTTTACATAATGTGTTCTTGTCAATTTTGTTTTTAAATTCCATATTTTAACCTCATTTCTATTGTAATTTAGTTTTATTATTTTAATCATTTTTAAAACTATCTATTTTTAATATAAAACAATTTTATAAGGTTATATTATATTATAAGCTATTATAAATTTAACATGGAAAAATTAGTATTGTTTTGGTGTAAAAATAAGAAAAAAAATAATGGCACTAGTGATGATTTTTCACTAGTGTTGGAGTTTTAGAGGTAAAATTCCGCTTCTTTTCGCTCAAGGAAATTTTCAACAGCATTTTCCATTTCATGAGTATATGCATCACCTGTAAATGATCTGGCGCCTTCTGAGCAAACATTAATACAAGTGCTGCAACGGGTACAATCATCAAGATTTGTCATTGTTGGAGTATTTTCCATAATAGCTTCTTCAGGACAGGTGTATACACAATCAAGGCATTCAACGCAGAAATTTTTATCACAACTAACTGAAAATTTTGGTGTTTTATAGGAGGAATATGGTTTGTATCCACTTACAAAAATTTCGTTTTCTTTGTTGTTTTTAAGTTTTTCAACAATTTTTTGTGAGAATTCATTGATTTTTTCAAGGTCCCTTTCATCAGGACGGTTATGACCTATTTGATTAAATAATGAATTTTGACTAACGGTTGTTGCTACACCAACAATTTGGAAATTATTTTCTTTTAAAAGTTCGGTAAGTTCAAGTAATGCATCACCATAGTCCATATTTCCATAATTCAATATTACAATAGCTTTGGTATTATTTCCTTTCATTTTTGAAAGTCTTTCGCATGCTAATTTTGGAATTCTACCATCAAAAACAGGAATTCCAAAAATTACTAATTCGTTATTAAAGTTTTTTTCACTATCAAAACTTAACAAATCATAGTTTTCTCTATTCATGTTAAAATTCTTTGCAACTTCGTTCACGATTTTTTCTGTAGTTCCAGAAGGACTAAAATATACTTTAGATAGTTTTTCAAAGTTTAACATTCTATCACCTTGAAATAGCATTATTTGATTCTGTATTTAAAGTTTTGGTGATAAATTAGTTACTTTGAAGTTTAATTAGGATGTTTGGGCTTTTTTTATTAGAGGTAATTTTTTTCAAACCAATTAATTTATATTCTATGAAAATAAAAATATGAATGACTGATTAACAAGTCGTGAAAAATTTTCAAATTCGAAGTTGCACTGCCGTAGCTTCGAATTTTTTTTATAGATTACCATTTTAATACTCAACAATCATCTTCAAAACTTATATCTATTAAAAAACTCTAATTTTTATTCATGACATTAACTGATTTAATGCTTAAAAGAAGAAGTACAAGAAAATTTAATGATGAAAAAATCACTAAAGATGAGCTTGATAAAATCTTACAAGCAGCGCTTCTAGCTCCTACTAGTATGAATAGAAAACCATGTAATTTTATGGTTGTTGAAAGAAAAGAAATCTTAAATAAATTGTCTCAAGCTAAAGACCATGGGGCGGATTTAATTAAAGGGGCGGATAAAGCCATAGTTGTAGTTGCAGATACTTTGGTGGCCGATACTTGGTGTGAGGATTCATCTATTGCTTTAACTCACATGCATTTAATGGCTACTGAGCTTGACTTGGGAAGTTGCTGGGTTCAGATACGTCTTAGAAGTAAAGACGGCCAGGATTCTGAAGACGTTGTTAGGGATATTTTAAAGATTGATGATCATTACAGGATTGTAGGCATTCTCGCTTTGGGCCATTCTGATGACATTCCTAAGCCTCATACTCTGGAAGATATTGATAAAAATAAAATTCATTTTTTAGTTTAGTTACTTTTCACCCTTGAAAAGTTACAATATCTTTAAATATTCTTTTTTTATATAATTTCATGTAGATATTAAAAATATTTTTAAGGAGATTATAAAGATGCATGTAAAAGATTTATTAGATGGTTTAGGATTAAGGGTTAAGTTACCACAACATTGGTTTTCCACAGATGTAAGTAACGAATTTGAAGATGGCGAATTAATCCAGAATGATGATATAATTAAAATTGAAACTAAAGGTGAGAAAAACACAAAAGTAATAGTTATTGATATCAATGATGGGATGAGTGTTGTAACAAAATTTCCTGATGGAAAAGTCATCGGTGTTAAATATTTAAAAAATAAAGATGATTTTGAATATATTGGTCATCCATCAGAGTTATATTTTTAACTTCAAGACTAATATTCCACTTAAAATTCCAACCATCGCTCCAACCACCACATCTGACGGGTAGTGAACTCCACAGTATACTCTTGAAAATGCAATTAACACACAAAAAATTGCTAAAAGAATTACAATAGCCTTGTTTTCCCACAGGTCGTGGATTAATATTGTTATTACGCTAAATGTTGATGAGCAATGTCCGGAAGGAAATGAATTGGGTTCTGATGGTATAACAAGTTGATGAACATTACTTAAAACTTCAAAAGGCCTTTTTTCAACAATGGCTAATTTAAGGCACAATGCAATGGCTGCAGAGATTAAAAGAGCATACAAACATGATTTTGCTATCTTTAAGTATTTTTCTTTGTTATAATATTTGAAAATGATAATTGATAATGTACATAGCACAAATACTCCTACAAATCCTCCAATATTGGTGAATTGTGGAAGTATTAAATCAAAAAATGGATTTTCAAGCCCTCTGTTAATAAAATAAAAAAGTGCTACATTAATGTTCATGGGTATTATTTTGCAAATTGGGAGTTATAAATGTGATAGTTGCACAAATTAACTTGCATAATATTTAAATATACTTTAATATATAGTCATATTTAACTGAATATTTGGAGGATTTATAATGGCTGATAAAAAAGCTCCTGCAGATGGTTGGCCGGTTATTAGTGGGGATTATGTAGTGGGTGATCCTGAAAGCCCTGTTGCAGTAACCACACTTGCTTCTCACATTGAAGGAGAATTATCTGGGGCAGCAATCGCAGGTCCATGTAAAACAGAAAACTTAGGAATAGAAAAAGTAGTTGCAAATATTATTTCAAACCCTAACATCCGTTTTCTAATCATTACGGGTGCGGAAGTACAAGGCCACATCACAGGTCAAAGTATCAAAGCATTATATGAAAACGGAGCAGACCCTGACAAAAAGAAAATTACTGGAGCAACCGGAGCTATTCCATTTGTTGAAAATGTTCCTCTCGAGGGTATTGAAAGATTCCAAAACCAGTTAGAAATTGTGGATTTAATCGATACTGAAGACATTGGGACAATTCAAGCTAAAATTAATGAATGTGTGGAAAAAGATCCGGGTGCTGTTGAAGACGAACCTATCGTAATGGAAGTTGACGAAGAAAATGAAAAATTAGTCCTTGTTAACAAAAAGGATAAAAAAGAGAAAGCTGAAGATTAATTCAGTTTTCTTAAACACTTTTTTTTTTATTTAAATGCTGTTTTTAGACTATCATAACCCATTGTGCATTTGTGATTTTACACTTTTTTGCAGTTAAAATACAATTATATGCTATTTTATCGAGAGAATTATATGGGATTATATTTTAAGCCTAAATTAAGAGGTAATTGATATGAATTCGATAAATTGGAGCGAAAAAGTTAAAAATTTAGATAAGAATATTAGAGATGAAATTGGAATTGATGGTGAAAGTGAAATAAAAAATATTTTAATTAAAGTTCAAACAAAATCCGCTGATGTAATCGAACCAGCATTCATTGTTGGAGAAGATGAAATGTTTTTGGATTTGTTTGTATTGTCTCAGGAAGGGCTTGGAGTAATATCAATGACCCTACTAAAAGATACAATTCAAAGTATTGGGGTAATTGGCGGGGTTTCTAATGAAAAACAGGATTCTACAGAATTTATTACTGAATCTCGAGTAGTTGATGATGTTTCTGCTCTTTATCAATGAGTTAGTTAGATGTGAAGTTAGACATCAGGCACTAACTCTACATCTTCTTCTGATTCATTAAATGAATTTTCTTCAATTTGTTTAAAGTAAGACCAATGAATAATTTCTTGGTCATAGGAGTATAATTTTCCAAATCCAGATTCATTTTCAAATTCATACACTTCTTCAAGACCCTCACTTTTCTTTTTTTCGAAATTTGAAGCAATCGCTTTATCAAGCACTAATTTAACTTCATCGATGTTGATTGAAAAGGTAGTATTTTCATTTTTTGCATCAATCAAATAACTTTTCAGGATTTTTTCATGAAATTCTTTGTATATTTCTGAATTTAAAAATAATTCGAATCCTTTAATTTCTCCATTTATTATTATCACAACACCATTCTGATTATCTTCGATAGAAAACGCTTTTATGAATTCGTTGTGGTCTATTTTTAGATTATCATAACTTTCTGACATTGCACTTGTCGGTGAACAAAATTCGTTTACAGTCTCAAGACTGTCAATTGAGGACCAGACTGTATTTTGCACGGGTCTGTTTAATCTGGAGGCATTCATTTTGGCACGGCGGGTTTCATAATTTGCAATATATTCTGAATTTTTAAATTCACTTTTATAAGCCCATCTGCCCCGTTCGGTACAACTTACAGGAATTTTCATCTGGCTTTTAGGAGCAACAAGTATTGTTGAGTTGACTAAACGGTTTTGATCTCCTCCAATTACTTCCTCCCCATCAATTAATATTAGTGGGGTTATGGCATCATTCTTGACAATTAATGTGTTAACTGTGGACTGTTCACATTCTTTAACTTCGCCAAGACCTAGTTCAATTGCTTTTTTAAGTGTTATTATGTCTAATCTATAATTTGGAGTGGTTTTAATTGGAATTATTACCATATTTTCGTGGACTTGGGCAGTTAATAGTTCATAATCAAATGTTATGTCACTATTGATTATCATTAGCATCACCTACTTGATGAAGTTTTTTTCAATTTTTTCTAAATCAACGCCTGATGGGTCTTCACATAAATAATGTATGTCGCTTTCCTGATTTTCAATTTCTTTAATAAATTCATCAGGTGTTAAAATTTTAGCAATTGCAGCATGGTCTGTGACAAATTTAATTTTAGCAAAGTATCCATCATCAATTTTATCAAGAACACGTCCAGCACTCATGCATCCTTTGATTACAGTTTGTGTACTGTTTGCCAGATAACCTATTTTTCCGAAATATCTCATTTCACAGGCTATTGCTTCTGCATCGTATTTATTGTCTGGTTCTTTAACTAATTTTACTAATCCTTCTAAAACTAGTGGTTTGGAGCCATGGAACTTATTGAATGCGATTATTGTTATATACATCATATCACCTTGTGCATATTATGTGGGTAAGTATTTTAAAATTGTTTCATTGCATATATAAAAGTTGTGGTTAAGTGGTTAAAAAAATATAAGTAGATTTATAATCTACTAACTTTAATTAAAGATTCAACAGGAACACCTTCAATCTCGGAAAGTCCTGCTTTATCGATTAATACAGTAACACAGGTAGGGTCTCCACCTAAATCTTTTACTGTGTGAATGACTTCGCGAGCTGTTTTCCCACTGGTAATAACATCGTCAACAATGACAACTTTTTTACCTTCAACACTTCCGAAGTTGGTACTGATTGTACCTTCATCTTCAGTATTATCCGCATCTTTTCTGTGTTTATTTGGGTGGAAAATAGCTAAAGAAGTATCAAGTCCAGTCATATCTTCAATAAAATCTGCCATAACTGTTGCAAATGGAACTCCGCTAACTGCAATGCCTACAATAGTATCGGCATCACCATGGGATAAAGCCATATCGCTTAATGCCCCAGAAACATAACTTAAACGGGTTGAATTTCCACCAATGCTTTTCCAGTTAATAGCAAAGTCAACAGGAGCTTCAGTCTTTTCTTCAGCTTTTTGAAGAGTTAACCATCTAGCGGTATCCATACTAACATTAAGTTCATCTGCAATTTCACCAGTGGTAAATCCATGTTGTCTGAGTTCTTGGGCTTTGTTAATTAATTTTTGTTTCACTTTATCACCTTAATTATAATTCCTCAAAACTAATAGGTTTATGTTCTTTAGAAGATCTATTAGCGGCAATAACCATTTTAAGAGCTTTAAGTCCGTCTTCACCAGTAATTTCAGGTTCGATTTCATTTACTACTGCATTTAGGAATGATTTCAATTCTCCTTTAAGTGGTTCTTCATGTTTAATTTGTATATCTTGAGCAAATTTACCGTATACTTCAATACTTTGTTTAATATAATCTACGGAAATAATTCCTGCAGTACCGGTAAGTTCTAATTCTCTCCTTTTATATGGTGTTAACCAATTTACTTCAATAATTCCAGTTGTTTCATTATCAAAGTTAACCATTATTTCTGCATGGTCTTCGAATTCGCTGTCATCAAAACTGGAGTTCATTGCTCCATAAACTTGGGTGACCTCTTCATCGAATAAAAAATTCATAATATCTAAATCGTGAATAGCTAAATCAATTGAAACACCAACGTCTTTAATTCTTGGTGGGAGAGGTCCTACTCTTTTTGCAAATGCAGATACTACATCTCCAATAACTCCATCTTCAATAAGTTCTTTAGCTTTTTGAACCGCAGGGTTGAATCTTTCAACGTGTCCTGTTGCAAGCATAACTCCAGCTTCTTTTGCAGCAGCAATCATTTCTTCAGCTTCTTCTAATGTGAATGCTATTGGTTTTTCAACTAAAACATGTTTTTTATGTTTAATAGCTTCCATTACTACTGCATGGTGGAATGTAGTTGGAACACAGACACTTACAGCTTCTATTTCGGGGTTTTCAAGTAGCGTATTATAGTCAGTATATCCTTTTGCACCATATTTCTTTTCAATTTTTTTAAGTGCTCTTTCGCTCACATCACTAACAGCGAGTAAATTCGCTTCTTCCATTTTGTGGTATACACGAACGTGGTTTTCACCCATTGCGCCTACCCCAATAACTCCTACGTTAATAGTTTCCAATTTAATTCCTCCGTTTAAACATAATCCGCGAAAAGTCTTCCTATACGGCCGCCAAGTTCAACCGCATCCCTTATAGAACCTTTCGCGTTTTGCTCTTTAAGGATTTCTCCTTCTTTAGTCAATAATATTGAATAAATATTAAATTCTTTGTCTTTCATTTGAGCTATTGCGCCTATTGGCCATTGACAACCAACACCAAGCTCTTCTAAGACTTTCTTTTCTGCAAATACTTCTTGCATTGATACATAATCATTTAAAGCATTTTTGATAACTTCGTTTTTATCATAATCTTTTCTAGTGATAATAGCTAATGCACCCTGGCCTGCAGGTGGTGTGATATAATCAAGTGGAAATACTTCTTTGATGTATTTTGTTAGATTTAATCTTTTAATGCCTGCTTGAGCCATGATGGTTGCATCTAAATCAGTATTTAAAGCTTTATCAATCCTAGTTTCGATATTTCCCCTTATAGGTTTAAGTTCAAATTCTTTTTCATAAAGATTACAAAATGCTTCTCTTCTAAGGCTACTGGTTCCAAGCTTTGATCCTGGACCTAATTCAGCCCATTTTTTTGAAGATATTAATACTTCATTTGGAGATTCACGTTTTGGAACAGCTATTATTTCTAAATCTTCATCCAATTCAGTTGGCAAGTCTTTAAAGCTATGTACTGTAAAGTCAACCTCTTCATCTAAAAGTGCAATATCTAATTCTTTAGTAAATAATCCTTTAGAATCCATATTGTACAATTGGGAAGTAGTAATTTTATCCCCTTTGGTCTTGATAATTTCGATATCAATAGTTTCTCCAGTAATTTTGGATAAATCAGCACATACTTGTTTAGTTTGTACTAAAGCTAATTGACTACCTCGTGTTCCTACAATCATCTATTATCTCCAAGTTTTTAAAATCTAATTATATAAAGTTTAAAGTGTAACCTTTTGTTACATTTTTAATTTTTGCAATTAATATATATTAAATGTTTCAATTTTTAGAAAATTATCTCTGTTTGAGTTTCCTATAATCTGAACGAAATATGAAAAGAAGATTTTTATTATTTTTTATAGCCAACTCATAAATGTCTGAATAATTTTCATAGTATTTGGTGTCTACAGTTAGTTTTGGAGCTATTGATTTTCCAACTTCTCCAGTTAAAAGAATATCATGATTTAATGTATTTAAAAAGCCAGATAATTTTTCTTCATTAATTTCTTCACAAGTTATCCCATAATCTCCGCCAATGGAGATATAATAATCGTCTAAATTATTAATCATGTTTATGGATTCTTTTATGGCTTGTGTATTTAACCCAGGATTGATTTCTTCAATAATTATTGAGTTTTCAATCGTTTTTTTATTTGTTCTGCCCGGAATTCCTTTATAATTTTTGATTCCATTTATTATTTTGGTGGTGTCAATTTCTAAACTAAGACAAGTCAATACAATTCCCAAAAGATTGCTTACATGGTGAGGTCCTGGTGCGAAGCTTTTTAAACTCAACTTTCCCGAAATGGCGTTGCCATTGATTGTTTTAACATTATTATACTCTATATCTGCATGTGTTTTGTCTAAATCATATTTAACATTTTTTATGTATAGATTTGAGGATTCATCAGTAAGCGAAAAGGTATTGATCTTGTCGTGTTTGATATCTGAATAATACTTGTCGAATGCTTCTTTTTGAATGCATACGCATTTACAGTTAAATACTTGCTTTTTAGCTTTAGATGCACTACTTTTGCCTTTAGCAATAGGATAATCTTCTGCAATATTTAACAGGAGTCCAACATCACCAATTCCACTCGCACCTAATGATGATTCAAAAATTGCTGTGTTATACTTTCTTAAATTTTCACTTTCAACAATGCCTTCAGCAATTTTACAAACAGGATTTGCTATTTTATATGCCAAATCAATTGTTTCTTTAATATTTGCGGGTGTAATAGAAATATCTTTTTTTAGGATAATTTCCTTATTGTTTTCATATAATAAAGCACCCAAACTTGATAAAATTAATGGATTATCTTCAATTAAAATTTCTTTGAGCATGAAAACAGAAGTTGTTTTTCCTTTAACTCCCGTAACTTCAATTTTTAAAATATCTTCTCCCCAATCACTTAAAATATCACGAACGGATTCGTGATGGCTTTGAAAAGTGTAATTTAAATCAGGATTATATGATTTGATTTCTTTAAAGGTTAAAGGCATATGGATGGGATAAATCACATTCATATCTCCCTTAAAATCAGTTAAATCTTCTAATTTGATGATTTCTATGTTATAGATGGCTAACATCCTACTATCGATAGGTTTTAGTGTATTATAAAGGTCATATGCAAGGACATTTTTTCCTTTTTTAGCTAAACTAATAGCTATTTTTACTCCACCATGTGTTAGGTCAATTACAAGATTATTCATTGTTGCACCGAGGGGTATTGTCGATTCCACCTTTATTCAATTTGTCTTTAACTTTTTCATAGAAATATTTGGTGGAAGTCCTTATGAAGTACGCATCTTCATCGGACTTTTTAAACTTGATTTCTTCTTCATATTCTGCTTCTTCATTAATTTGCCCGTCCATTACGAATACTGCAGTTTTACCTTTCTTAAGTAATTTAACAGTAATTTCACTGTTGTCGGATACTACAAAAGGTCTTACTCCAAGTTTATAAGGACAAATTGGTATAATGACAAATCCTCCAACCTTAGGATCAACTATTGGTCCGCCTGCAGACATTGCATAAGCTGTTGAACCACTTGGAGTTGAAACAATTAATCCGTCTGCTCTTACTTCTTCAATTATTTCTCCGTCTACTTGTATTTCAAAGTGAAGCATCTTTGCGGGCTTGTCAGTCATTACAACTACTTCATTCATTGCAGTGAAGTTGTGATTTTCGTGTGAAACAACAAGTCTGGTTCTTTTTTCTTTATAATAATCCCCACTGAGAATATCATTTAATGCTTCAAAGGTATGTGCTGCCTCAATTTCTGTTAAAAATCCGACAGTTCCCATATTTATTCCGAAAATTGGGATTTCAGGTTTCATTTTGGCCTGTGCTCGGAGAAGTGTTCCGTCTCCTCCAAGAATAACCGCCATATCACAATCAAAGTCAAAAATATTTTGGGCGAGTTGGTTATAATCAATGTTAAAGTTAATATTGTTCAGTGAATCTGCAATTTCGGGATGATTTTCTTTTACTTTTTTGATGATATTGTCTAAATCAGGATTTTCTTTTAGTTCAGTTAATTTATGGGCTAGTCTTCTTTCGATTTCCACTTCTCTTCCATTGGTTAAAAGATAATCAATTATTTTTGCAGAAAATAGTATTGGTCTTGTTTGGTCTATTCTTGAAATTAGGCCGATTTTTCCAATAAAGTCAGTCTGATTATCATTTAAAATATCAATCATTTGTTTGTGGAGTATCTTATTATTTGCGGCAACTACGATTGTTTTTTCATAAATGCTTAAATTATTGTTAAGTTTTTGACCATATTTGTTGGTTATGATACATCCTGCTTCTTCTAAAATTAATTTTGAGGCTGCAATATCTAGTATTCTACTTCCTCTTAGGTCCAAAAAGGCATCATATCTTCCACTTGCCACATATGATAATTCTAATACTACACTTCCAAGAACTCTCATACGGCGGGCATTGTCAACTAATTTTGAAGCTTCTGATGTTCCACTTTTGGTAAATCCTCCAAGGGTCATGTCACTAATGTTAATGACGTCACTAGGTTGCACTTCTTCATTATTTAGCCAACATCCCTTTCCTTTTTCAGCTTCAAAGAAGTTACCATTTGCAAAATTGCTTATAAAACCAAGTTCCACATCATTTAATGTTGCAAGACGTCCTTGGTTTACTTCAGCAACTGCTATGGATATTCCAAATGCAGGAATTTCTTTAATTGCATTGTTTGTTCCATCAACAGGATCAATTAAGAATATAAAACTTGGAATTTCATCGTCCTTTAAATCATCACGTCTCAATTCTTGTGTTAAAACAACACTTCTTTTAGTACCTTTACCTAATTTTAATTCACCAATTTCTTCACTTACAATGTAGGATAATACTGGTGCATTTTTTAAAATATTGATTATTTTGTCTTCAGCTATTACATCAATTAATGAAGTTGGAGTTCCATCGGCACCCATTTTAACTTTTTCACCAGACTCTTCTTTTCCCACGTATGGTCTGATTGCTCTTCCGACTTCTCTTATGATTTCATAAGATAAATCAGTAGCTATTTGTTTTGTTTTAGCGTCCATTTTTATTCCTCAATTATGTCTTCATTTAAATAAACTACCGATGCAACAACTGATGCAATATTTTCTACAGTTGTTGTGGATTGTTCAATGATTAACTCTTTTATTTCAACTCCACGTTTGTCCATCATGTATTTAACCATCATTTTGGCTTCATCTATCAATTCATCTTTATCTTTATTAATTCCGGTTATTTCAATAACGCAACCTAGTTTTTCTCCAATAGCTACTGCAACAACTGCACTTATTTCATCACCTGGGTTGTTTGATGTAATTGTTGACAAGACACAGTTTACCATAGCTCCTGCTTTAAGTTTTGGCAATTTTTGAACTTTGGTATTTCCTGCAAGCATACTGGATACTTTTATTAGATTAACATCTCCAATTCCGGCATCTGTTAGAGCATTATCAAAAGCATTCAATTTTGTTGGCCCTTCATCTTTTCCAGATACAATAGCTATTCTCATTTTATCACAAGTTTAGATTTGTAATTTATATTTTAAAAAGATATTTAAACGAGGAGGCGATAAATAAATTTAGGTGTACCTAATGATTTTAAATAAACCGTTATCAATAATTTTATCACTATGCTTTTTCATGTTGTTGATGCTCATAATCTCGTCAATTACTGTAGTGTTTTTTAATGGAGGCTCAATTCCATATATTGGTCTTGTATTTGTTGTAGTATTCTATTTCATCACTCGAATGTTCTATAATTATTTGAGAAATGATGATTTCTATAAAAACAATAAAAAGCATTCCAGCGATAAGCCTGGCGAAAGTTATATTACTAAAGGGGAAATGGATTCAAAGAAAATATTTATTGTTGTTTGGGTTATTGTCATTTTGGTTTTAGCCGCTGTCTCATTGTGGTTATACTCATTCAATAATGGATTAATCTAGTTTCAACCAAACCTTTTTTAGAAAAATTTTTTGTCATTGTTAAAATATGTCAAATTAACGAATACTTTATATAAAATGGGAAAGATAGTTTATATTAATCTAATAATAATCCTATATTATCAGATTAAAAACCGGTTTTTATTTAAAATGGAGGAAAATTAATGTCAACAAAAGTTGTAGAAATTAAAACATTAAAAGTTGGAAAATATATTGTTTTAGGCGGAGAAGCTTGTAAAATTATTAGTTATACTACTTCATCTCCAGGTAAACACGGAGCAGCTAAAGCAAGAATTGAAGCTGTTGGTGTATTTGATAACCAAAAAAGAAGTCTTGTTAAACCTGTAGATAACAAAGTAGATATCCCTATCATTGATAAAAGATTAGGACAAGTTATTTCTATCCAAGGTGATAATGTTCAAATTATGGATATGGAAAACTATGATACCATTGACTTACCAATGCCTGAAGACTTAAAAGACGCAATCGTTGAAGGTATTGAGGTTGAATACATTGTTGCTTTAGGAAACATGAAAATAATGAGAACTAGAGGATCATAAGTTCTCTTATTTATTTTCCTTTTTAAAGATTAATTATGCTTTTAAATACTTATGAACCATGGAAATTTGCATTTTCTCAAGAAATTGTGAATATAAAAGAAAATTCATTTGGAATAATTGGAGTTCCATTTGATAGTACTACTTCTTACCACTCAGGGTCACGTTTAGGACCAATTGTTGTTCGTGAAGCTTCATTTGGTTTTGAAAAGTACAATACTATTTTTAATAAAGATTTATCAACTACTTTTTATGATTTCGGAGACGTCAATGTCGTTCCGGGAAACTGTGAAAAAACTTGTAAAATTGTCGAGGACACAGTCAACGAACTTATCAATTTGGATATTAAACCAATAATTATTGGTGGTGAACATTCAGCATCAATCGGTGCTATAAAAGCATTATCCGAAAAGTATGAAAAATTAACAGTCGTGCATCTTGATGCTCACAGAGACCTTGCATTTGACTTTGTTGGAGAAAAATATTCTCATGCAACAGTGATGAGAAGAGTCCATGAGCTTGGTTTGGACCTGGTTCAGATTGGAATTAGATCATCATCCCGTGATGAAGAAGAATTCGTAAAATCAACATACAACATTCAAACATTCAAAAGTAGGGATGTACATAAACACATGGATGCGATTGAATATTACTTGACAACAATCGAAGGACCTATTTACATTTCAATTGATATGGATGTAATGGAACCTGCTATTGCACCTAATGTTGGAAATCCAACACCCGGAGGTTTATTCATATCTGAAATTGAAACCATCATTGAAAACTTATCTCATAAGGATATTGTTGGATTGGATGTTGTTGAAACTGCAAGTGATAGATTAGGAGATAATACTGCAGTTGCAGCGGCAAAAATCATTTATGACTTTTTAACTTTAATAGATTAAGTCATGTTATCTTATTTTTTCATTACAAAATCATTTCGATAATATTATAATATTATTTTTACAAAAATATTTTCATCGGAATTTATGTTTTTTCTGATGATGTGTTATATGTTGGATAATTTTTTCAAATTTAAGGAAAATGGGACTGATTTTAAAACCGAAATCATTGCAGGTATTACAACATTTCTCGCTATGGCTTACATTTTGGGTGTAAACCCTGTAATCTTATCAGATGGTGGAATGCCTGTTACCGGAGTATTATTTGCAACAGCCGTTGCTTCCGGTGTGGCTTGTATAATTATGGGGCTAGTTGCTAAGTATCCAGTCGGATTAGCTCCGGGTATGGGACTGAATGCATTGTTTACATATACTATTATTTTAACAATGGGAAATACTTGGGAAACTGCACTTGCAGCAGTATTCATTTCAAGCATAATCTTTTTAATAATCACTGTTTCTGGTTTAAGGGAAGCTATTTTAAACATGATTCCTCTTGATTTGAAACTAGGTATTGGTGCGGCTATCGGATTCTTCTTGGCATTCCTTGGTCTTAAAGGAGCTGGAGTCATTGTAGCTGGTCCATCAACTTTCGTTACCATGGGTAACCTTATTGCTGCCCCAGCTCTTCTTGCATTAATTGGTGTTGTAATTACATTGGTATTGTATGTAAGAGAATTCCCTGCTGCAGTATTTGTTGGATTAGTTATCACAGCTATTATTGGAGTAATATTTACCGTATTGGGATATGGTGTAGGAGACCCATTAATGCCGACAATTCCGGCACAATTAATCTCTGCTGATTTTGATGTATCTTTATTCTTAGGATTTGCCCGTGGATTTGGACAGTTATTTACTAATATTCCAAACTTAATCATGATGCTGTTCTCCCTTGTATTTGTTACATTCTTTGATACAACAGGAACTTTAATGGCATTAGGTAGACAATGTGGTTTTATTGATGAAGAAGGTCAAGCTGTTGGAATCGAAAACGCATTTTTAGCTGATGCTGTTGGTGGTATCGTTGGTGCAATCTTTGGTACAAGTACAGTTACTGCATATGTGGAAAGTGCAGCAGGTATTGGTCTTGGAGGTAAAACAGGTTTAACTGCTATTGTTACTGGTATTTTGTTCTTCCTGTCAATATTCTTTACTCCGTTAATCTTAGCATTGTTCACTTCTCCTGTAACTTGTGCTGCATTAGTAATTGTTGGTATTTTAATGATTGTTCAATTAAAAGAAGTTCAATGGGACAGTTTAGTTGTTTCAGCTTCTGTATTTATGACAATTATTATGATGATTTTAACATATTCTATCTCTCTAGGTATCGCTTGGGGATTCATTGTTTATGCAATCGCAAGTATTGCTTCTCAAAAAGAAAAATTAAGTTGGAGTATGTGGATACTTGTAATAGTATTTGTAATATATCTGTTCTTCGGACTTTAAACTCGCTTTTGTGAGTTTAATTTTTTTATTTTTTTAGATTTGTTTTTTAGCAAAGGCCATATCTCTTTTTTCAATACCATTAAATATCACCAAAAACTATATTTATAATATTAACTATTGGAGCAAAATATTATGAATAAAAGAACAATTGAGCTTTCAGGCCATATTATTGACTCATTGACATTAACTAAAACAATGGGAATAATCATGGACAAAGGTGGAGAATTTGATATATTAGAAATTGATGTTGGACGTAAAAAATCAGATGTAAGTCATGCAAAAATTGAAGTTTCAGCAGATTCTCCCGAATTATTAGAGTCTATTTTAGATGAATTGTCAGTTCTTGGTGCATCCATCGATGATATTAAGGAAGTTAATCTTGTTGCATCAACAAAAGATAAAGTTGCTCCTGAAGGTTTTTATTCATCATCTAATCACACTACTCACATTTTCTATGGAGGCAATTGGATTCCTGTTGAAGAAATAGAAATGGACTGTTTGGTTGTAGTCGACGAAGAAGAAAAAAGAGCTTTTGTAAAGCCAATCTCAGAAATTAAGGCTGGAGATAAAATAGTGGTTGGTTTGGATGGTGTTAAGGTTACACCACCTCACAGATCAAGAGATGAACAACAAGTATTCGAGTTCATGAACAGCGAAGTATCCTCTGAAAAGCCATTGATGAATTTAATTAATGGTATTGCTCGTGAAATGAAAGAAATTAAAGCTAAAGGTGGAAAAATAGGTATTGTTGGAGGACCGGCTATCGTACACACAGGTTCAGGAAAATACTTGGCTGCTTTGGTTAGGGAAGGATACATTGATGTCATCATGGCAGGTAATGCTTTGGCTACTCATGACATAGAATCTAATTTATTTGGTACTTCTTTAGGTATTGAAGTTGAAACAGGAAAGATTGTAGCTCATGGTCACACTCACCACATGAGAGCAATTAACAGAATTAACAATTCGGGTTCTATTAAAAATGCAGTTGAAGATGGAACTTTGACTGGCGGAATCATGTATGAGTGTATTAAAAATGATGTTCCATATGTTCTTGCAGGTTCAATTCGTGATGATGGGCCACTTCCTGATGTCATAACTGATACTGCAGAGTCACAAAAGTTAATGAGACATTATGCTCAGGAAGTTGATATGGTAATCATGATTGCAACAATGCTCCATTCAATTGCAACTGGTAACTTACTTCCTTCAAGGGTTAAAAGTATTTGTGTAGATATCAACCCATCCACGGTTACTAAATTATCTGATAGGGGCAGTGCTCAAGTTGTAGGTATTGTAACAGATATTGGTACATTTTTACCACTTCTTTATAATGCTTTACAGGAGGACTAATGCATGTCCTTTACAGCTTATATTCTTGACGTGCTTACTGATTCTATTTATCCTGCAAGAATTACAGTTGAAAATGGCATATTCACTGAAGTCACTCCAATTATTGTTAATGAAAAAACAAGGATGGATGTTCGGGGATTGGTGATTCCTGGTTTAATTGATTCACATATTCATATTGAGAGCAGTATGATTACACCCGCGCAATTTGCTAAGATTGCCGTAAGACATGGTACTACTTCAGTTATTTGTGATCCTCATGAAATAGCCAATGTGTTGGGAATTGAGGGTATTGAAGCAATGATTGAAAATGCTAAACAGGTACCATTTAATTTTTATTTTTGCGCACCTTCCTGTGTGCCTGCAACAAAATTTGAAACTTCTGGTGCCACTATAGATTCATCAGATATTGAATTTTTGCTTCAAAAGGATGAAATTGTTGCTTTGGGAGAAATGATGAATTATCCTGGTGTTATAAATGGCGATGAGGAAGTTTTAAGAAAATTGGAATTGGCAAGACAATACAATAAACCGATTGATGGTCATGCACCATTGCTTTCCTGTGAAGATTTGGATAAATACCTTGAGCAATATATAGTGACTGATCACGAATGTAGTAATGTTATAGAAGCATTCGAAAAAAAGATGAAAGGTATGAAAATTATGGTCAGGGATGGTTCATCTGCCATGGATATGGAAAGCCTTTTTGATATAGATGATGCCTTTTCACGGGTGGAAGATCAGGGTTCCTTGGGAATTATTTTTAGGGACATATTTGAAAAGAGAATATTTTCCCCATTATTCGATTTCATAGTCAGTGATGATAAGCATCCTAATGATTTAATAGAAGGACATTTGAATAAATCCATTAAAAAAGCAACTGAGCTAGGAATTGATATTCTAAAAGCCATTAATATGGTTACAGTCAATCCAGCATATCATTATCATTTGAATTGTGGAGCTATTGTAAAAGGTGCAAAAGCAGATTATGTAATCGTAGATAGCATTCATGATTTCAATATTCTAGCGACATATGTTGGTGGTGAATGTGTATTTGATGGTGAAAATGTTTTATTTGATGTTCCAGAAATCGAAGCCAAAAATTCAATCAATGCTTCTAAAAAATCTGCCAGTGATTTTGACATATACTATGAGGGGGATGAATGTGAAGTCAATGTTATCGAATGCAGTGACGGTGATTTATTGACTAAAAAAACAACTGCAAAATTGGCAGTTAGGGAAGGTATTGTTCAACCGGATATTTTCCAGGATGTTTTAAAAATAGCTGTTGTGGAACGTTATGGTGGAAATAATGTTGCCAATGCATTCATTAAAGGATTTGGCCTTAAAAAAGGAGCTATTGCTTCATCTGTTGCTCATGATTCTCATAATATAATTGTCGTTGGTTATAACTCTGAAATGATGGCTCAAGCAGTAAATAGGGTCATTGAAGATAAGGGAGGTATTGCTGTTGTTAGTGAAGATTTTAATGAATCTCTAGCCCTTCCTATTGCAGGATTAATGAGTAATGAAGACGCATATGATGTTGCTGAGCAATTATCCGTATTACATCAAATGACTTCAGCTTTGGATTGCCAGCTTGTTTCTCCATTTATGACAATGGCATTCATGGCATTATTGGTTATTCCATCAATCAAACTATCAGATAAAGGATTGTTTGATGGGGATTCATTTGAATTTATGGATGTTATTGTAAATTAAGGTTCATAACCTTTTTTTATTAATTCTTTTTTTATTTCCTTCATTGCTTTTATATCTTGCTTATGGCCTATTTTTGTCACAATGCGATTTGCTTCTCTAAAGTTTCTAAGATATATTTCTTTTTTAGCTTCATCTACCAAATCAAAGCGTGAAAAATTAGATAAAGATTCGACAACATATCCGAATCCTCGGTTAAAAGCCTTTGTATCATTATTTATTACAAGTTCTGTGACTTTTGATTTTATCACGATTGCTTCACCTTTCTTTTTGATGGGGTCGCTTTGTTTAACTGCTTCCTTTAGACTTGTAACTTCACATTTAAAATAAGCGTCAGCACACTTTAGGCAGTTTTTTTCTCCAAAATATTTCTCCGGAAGATTTCCAAGTGTGGATAATCTAAATATTTCAGGGTCATGTGTAATATTGACAATATACTCTCTTTTTTCAATAATGTTATCTAAAGTATGGCTTCCTTTAAAAATACGATTCAATATCTTATCTTTATCAGCGCACAATGTTCCCATAGGGGCTGCATTTGGTTCATTTTGTGAGTTAAGGGTGGTTATAATTGTTTCGTATTGACTTCCTTTTTTCATTCCAATTAAAGTTAAATCTATTTCCATATTATCATTTGAATTATTTTCTAAAAAACATTTTTATATATTTATGTTCAATATAATAATATTATTCATTGAATTTTAGGAGTTTAAGCTATGAAATATAAGATGTATGACGAAATGATGGAACAGCCGGATTCACTTAAAAAGACATTTGAAAGTGAAATGCCGAAAATGGATGATGTGTCTAATTTAATTTTGGATGTAGATAAAATCTATTTGATTGGTTGTGGTAGTTCTATTTCAACTTGTTATAGTGTTAGGGATGCAATAAGGATGTCCAGTACTAATCTTAACATTGAAGTCTATACAGGTTATGAATTTTACTACAATAAGAAATTAGTGAATGGTGAAAACTCAATAGCTATTTTTACTTCTCAATCCGGTGAAACTGCTGATACTCTTGCATCTTTGAGAAGATGTAATGAATTTGGAATACATGCCGTAACAATATCTAATGAGCCGGATAGTTCAATGATTAAAGAAGCTAAAACTCCAATTATTACAAGATGTGAACGAGAAACAGCAATCTTAGGTACAAAAACCTACATTACTCAACTTGCTTGTTTATATCAAATCTTATTTAAAGCATCTGATTATGATGAACGGGATGAATTGTTATTACAATTAGCTGAAATGCCTAAGATGTTGGAAAAATTGTTAATTGCAACTGAAGATGAAAATAAACAATTAGCCGAAGAGTTTAAAGATGACGACATTTTCTATTGTTTGGGCAGTGGTCCTAACTTTGGTCTTTCTTACAAATTGGCCATGACTATGCTTATGGAAGGAGCAATTAAACATGCCTGTCCAGAATATTCTGCTGAATTTAGGCATGGATTAATTGAAAGGGTAGAAAAGGATGTTCCAGTAATATTTTTAACATCTGATTTAGAATCAGATGAAATAACACAAAAGGCTATTGATTTTTGTAACAATTTGGAAGCCAAATCCCTAGTTTATGATTTAAAAGATTATGCGGATGTTGATAAATTGTTATCTCCATTCATTTTTGTAATTCCGCTTGAATGGTTTGTATATTATTTAGCTCACTTTAATGGTGAAGATCCTGGTGCAACAAGACACATAGGCAAGGTCAGGTATTAATTTTTTTTAAAATAAAAAAGGGATAAAATGTGGGAGTTCATTCCACGTTTACTTTATGTTTTGGTATAATTAATTTTGGAATAGTTATTGTAACGACTCCGTTTGAGAATTTTGCAGCGATGTTTTCAAGATCAAGGCTAGTTTGGAATCTGATTGTTTTGACACATCTTCCAGCTTTGATGCTTGAAGCAATTAATTCAGCTTCGTCATCTTCTGCAAATTCTTCGATGTATGGTTTGAATGTGGTTTCAATGGTAATATCATTGTCTCCAGCTTCAATTATGACATCTTCTTTTTCAACGCCAGGAACTGCTACTTTAATGTAGTATGTGTCTTTGGTTTCTACATAATCGATATCTAATGTTTGAACAGTAGATTTTTTGTAGTTAGTATATTTTTTATCAGCGGATTTTTGTAAGTTTTTAATGTTATCTTTAACTTCATCGATAGTTTTGTATAAATCACTGATTACATTGTCAGCAATGTTTTTACCTTTTTCTTTTTTATCTTCTAATTTTTCTTTTCCTTCATCTACTTTTTCTTCGAATTCTTCTTTTTTATCAGAAATTTTGGTTTCAATGGTTTCGGAATCTACCATATTTTTCACACTCCTTTTAGATGAATTTCTATAAGTATGTATTAGTTACATTTTGTTACTATATAAAGTTTTCTATTTTTGTTACTAAAAGTTATTTAAAAAATAATCTTTTAATATTTTATTTTTAATATGAATAATAGGTTATTTTATAAAATATAAGAATTATTTTCTTGATATTGGTAATGGCAGTAATTTAATGGTTAAAATTAAATAAAATTCTACTTTAACATTAGTTGAAAATGTTTTTTGTAGAAAATAAATATACAATTTTTATGATGTCCTTGGAAACATAGGTTATTTCAACACATTAGATATAATAGTTATATAAAACAAAAAATATATTATGTGTTAAAGATGACAACCGATTTTTTTAAGTTTGAAGATAAGGAATATGATTTACCACTTCTCTATGAGGACCCTAGATTTACAGCAAGGAATGTGGTAATTCTAATAATTGGCTTTTTAATAGCCGCAGCAATACCGTATTTAATACCTCCTACAGGCAATGGATTGCTTAAGGCAATACTCATTACTTTTCCACCACTATTGGCTGTAGTGTATGTATTTAAAGATGACCTCTCAAATATTTTCAGAATGCCTAAACCTAGAGACATTATAATTGTGATAATCGGTTTCATGCTCATGCTCACAGTTACGATGATGGCAAATATTATCGGCGGTGCACTAGGAATAGCTAGCATGACCCCCCAAGCAATAAACGGTTCGCCCTTAGTGGTGATTATATGTGCTCTAATCCAATTACCTGGTGAAGAACTGATTAAATTCATACCATTTATTATCATAGTCGCATATCTGTACAAATCAATAGGTAGAAAAGCAGCCATCATGGTGGCAATAATCATATCACAGATACTCTTTGCACTCGTTCATATACCATATGGATTTGCAATAGGCTCCCTGTTGCTGCATGTAGGATTTGGTTCAATAGTATTGCCATTTGTGTATGTCAAAACCAAAAACCTTGTATTATGTTACCTTATATTTACTTCTAAATTCATGGTATTTTTTACCATCCACCTATTGGGCATGTAAGATTGATGGGAATGATGCAAAATAATCGTACTAATCTCCGACCTAAAAGCAGGAATATTCTTTCAAAAAATTATTATTTTTCTGATTAGTCATAATACAATTCTTTTTATATTTATTTCTTCAAAAATTAAGTTTATATAGCCCAATATTGCATTCATTAATAATAAATATTTTTGAAGTGTGACTTTGTGTGGAAACAAAATGAAATGTGAAGTGAATATTAATATCCATAATATTAAAACCTAAATCTTCCACAATACAAATACAAAAATGTTTTGAATATTATTCCACATAACATTTGATTTAAACCCAAAACGGGGTTTGACCATCATCAGCCCAATATTATTTCAACGATTTGATTGAAGGCTTCCCTTGATTCGGGAACTAAAGGGTAAATCGGATAGACATGAGTCATTCCCTCACCTACAAACAATTTTACGTCGATGTCACTGCTTTTCAATTTATCGTAAAATTTGATGATGTCCGGATAGATTATTTCATGAGTTCCCACAAAGAGTGTGGTCTTGGGAAGTTGGGATACGTCACCAAATAGAGGACTTATCCGGTAGTCCTTAATGTCCAAATCACCGGCCCAGATTTTGCCAAATTCACGAACCTCAACCCCAAGTGCAGGATCACATTCCATATAATCATCATAATCGCCGGACATGGATACATCAACCCATGGGGATATCAAAATCAGATGCTCTGGTTGTTCAAATCCGTTGCTTGCCAGGTATTCGCAAAAGGCTGCTGACAATCCTCCTCCGGCTGAATCTCCTATAATTGTTATTGGCTTGTCTATCTCCAATGCAAATTTATAAAGATTCTCAACAATCCTATATGTCTCCTCATATGTATGGTTCGGTGCAAGGGGATAAATCGGAGCGAAGACTGTTGCATTTGTCTTTTTAGCAATCTTATCACAAAAAACAATGTGGGGAGGCACAATCTCATTGACATATGCTCCTCCATGAAGATAAATGACAGTGTGCTCGGTGGTTTCGACCTCATTGAAAACAATCATCTGACAATCAAACAGGTATTTACTTTCGACCTTTGTGTGATATATCCTCTTTGGTATTCTGTAAGCTTCATCATCCTCTATGGAACGCTCTTCCAGGTACTTTATCGCCGCATCCTTGTCGTCCATGTATTCCTTGCGAGTATGTTTAAATCCGTATTCAATAATTTTTTGCATTTTTGACATGATGACACCGTTCAAATAACATTTTATCAATTATGGTATAAAAAACTAATTAATGATTTTGAATATTATTCTTTATGTTACATTCGATTTAAACAATAAAATTGTATAGTATTGTCTATAATTTAAATTATAATGGTTAGTTGATGATTAATCTTTAAATTACTTATTTTTTGATTTAAACCATTCTTATTAAAAATAAAAAAATCATGTTGGTTGATGATTAAGGTTGATGATTCATGTTTTATGAAAAAAATTTATCTTAATTTGTTTTGATAGTTGAGTAACTATTAAAAAATTTGACTAGTCACTTTCTGTAAGTAAAATTTTAAAAATATACTTACTTCCAAACTAAACTCTTTGACCAAATAAATCCGGAAAAGAAGGTAACTATACAATTTTTCGTTGACTTCTTTTTTGTTAGTATATAAAGGTTTCAATTAAATTTACTAAAGGTTATTGAAAAGTATTACTTTTAATCTTTGATTTTCATATGGCTGATGCTTTATTTTTTTTCGAATTCTTAAATTATTTTATCAATGTTCTAAATACTTGTTTTTAAATCTTTAAAATTAGATTATACTTATTTTAATCAATAAATTTTAATTGCTTGTATGGAGTATAATTTATTAATCCTAAATTGTTTTAAATATATTGAAACTAAAAAAAGGATAATTAAGATTTTAACGGTACTGTTTTCTCTGGTTCCAGATTTTCCTTAAACTACTCAAGCCCCCACAATTCTGGTCAAACAAGTCCATATTCGTAGTTAATTCGGCAACTTTAAGGCTTGCTTTACAACCATTTTTAATTAAACGTTTGCCTTGAGGTTTTTTCATCCTAGAAACGGCATGATTTATATCATGCGCAGAAGCAACATTTATTCCTAAATCTTGAGCCAAATCATTGCTTGCATGCTGGGTATGGAAGCCCAAAATTTTCACTGATGGAACTTCTAAAGCGCCAACTTCAATTGTCACTCCCATTCCAGCGCAATAAATCACTCCCTGTGAAGCGTTCATCAAACTAATTAAATCCACATAACCCTCAATAACATGAATATTGTCTTTAGTGATATGGGGGGTTATGGTGGATGTTTCAAACCTGAATGGAATGACAAATATTGTTTTATCTATTTTTTCCACTTCCCTAATTATTTCGGGAATATCTGAAGCCCTTGTATCCCCACCTAAAAAAAGAACATAAAAATCATCACGCTTATATTGCTCATATACTTTTTCCTGTTCCAATATCGGAACTCTGCTTACATATTCTGCTAGAGGATATCCGTTTATATTTACGGTATTTGTAATATCGTACATCTCTTTTAGCTGTTTCATGGCCACCTTATTAGGGACGGTGATTAAATCTGCATAGGCTATCATTTCTATTGGGTTATAGATGTCCTGTTCTATATGAAGTTTGGGAATATTTAATTTTTTTGATGCTGTGATTCCTTTACGCACATCCCCTGCATTCCCGCATGTTAATGTCAAATCAATATCGCGTTTTTTTAAAGCATTATATGTGTGGAAAGTGTCCTTTAAAACCAGTTTGGCGATTGTAAAATTGCTTCTTTTCTTTGTTGTGCTTCTTCGACCTTCGCCTATCGAAAGAATTTCATTACTATAAGGACCCAATAATTCCATTGCCCCTTCACTATGAGTCAAGGATAAGATATTCGTATCGATGTTTTCAATGATTGGAATTAGGGCTTTTGCAGGAGCGGTTTCTGCTACAACAGCGATATTCATTTATTACCCGCCTTTTTTATGTTAACTGAATAAATTAATATGATTAGTGAAATTAAATAGAATAAAAATACGACCAAATCAGTAGGCCCTGTTTCTATCCATATTATTAAATGAGCCATCAATATTGCATACAATCCAATGAAAATACTCTTGACATTACTCTGTACTTTATAAACTAAATTCATTATAAATCCTAAGATTGTCATTTGCAATATCATGGCATATAATCCAAAATCCAACAATGCTGGTCCAAAAATCGTTGAAGTTGTTGAATGCGCTTTACCTAATGTTATTGAGCCAACAATCACCCTTGGATCTGAAGATTTAAAAAATCCCATCAATGTATTATATAATAATTGGCCGTGAGTGCTGCCCTGTAGAAATACTGCATGGTCTAAGACCTGTAAAGTATATCCTGCCCTATAGAATAATAGTTCAATTGGAGTTGTTGACCAGTTTTGCCATTCAATTGATTTAACTGCAATATAACCCACTCCCAATAGTAATATAAATATGGCAATTATGGATAATATCAAATATTTCCAAGGCAAATCCTTGGTGTAGTACAATGTTATCAATACACTTATTACAATAGCCATTGCAGTTGTTCTATAACCTGTAGCTATAAACAACAATAAACCTAATATAAACAATAAATAATATTTTTTGTTATCATATTTTGCTATTAGGATATTAATTGAAGGCAAAAAGATTAAATAACTTAATAGCCATATCCTTGTTGCGGCATGTGCTTTAAGATGGCCACTAAATAGAGGAATTCCTCCCAAGTAGATTAAATTTACTATTTGAAGCAATATTCCAATTATTACCAATGATAAAACTAAACGTTCGGAGAAAATTTTATCTATTTTTTCAGTATTTATGGTAAGTTCCTTATTCTTGAGAAAATAATTTGATAATGCCATACCTATTATATAAAATACAATTCCTAAGAATATTACTCCAATGGTGTAGAGATCAACACCAATTAACTCATTTAAAAGATAATAAAAGGATATTTCTGAAAATATTAGATAAATAATAACCAATAGAACAAATACCATTGGTGAAAAAATATCATGCTTTTTATAATCCATAGACATCTACCATAAAATAGTTATAATTATGTTTTAATAAAGTTATATAATACATTTTATTTTAATAATATATTAAATTAAGTGAAGAATATGTCTAATAAGGTACTTAAGAATAGTTTCATTTTAGTAATGGGCAACTTACTTTTTAGAGTAGGAGGTTACATTAATAGGCTATTAATGAGTAGAATGCTCGGACCGGAAGGATACGGATTATATGGTTTAACTTTACCTTTTCAAGGAATATTCCAAATTTTATCTGCTGGCGGATTACCTCCAGCAATATCAAAATATGTTGCAGAATATAATGCAAAAGATGAAAAAGCATTGACCAGACAAGTTATTTATACTGCAACCAAGTTCATGGTTTTAATGGCAATATTATTAAGCATTATCCTATTATTTTCATCAGATTTTATTGCAAATGAGATATTTCATAAACCTCTAGTCGTGTGGCCATTAAGAGCTGTTAGTCTAATAACTCCTTTTAGTGTAATTGTAGGAGCTATGAGAGGTGCATTTCAAGGAGTTTATAAAAATGAATATACGGTAGTTAATAGGATGGCCGAACAGTTGGCAACAATTGTTTTTGCTGTTGTGTTTGTTTATTGTGGATTATATGCTATGGGGGCCGTATTGGGGGGAGCATTTGGTTTCATAGTTTCGGCTATAACTGCAGTATTATTATATAAAAAATATATTAGCCCAATGTTCTATTCGCAAGATTCATTAGATTTAAGTTTTAAAGAAGAATTAAACTTATTGTGGATGTTAATTTGTTTTGCAGTACCTGTAGCTATTACTGCATTATCTGAAATGGCCATTTATGATGTTGGCACATTAGTTATAGGTATTTTTATGTTATCTAGGGATGTAGGGTTTTATAATGCTGCTGATCCTATTTCAAGAATTCCTTTAGTTATTTCACTATCAATTTCAACAGTGTTGCTTCCTGCAACAGCAGAGGCTTATGTTTTAAAAAATCAAAAATTATTGCAAGAATATGTTGTAGACTGTTTAAGATATTGCATTCTTACAGTTATTCCAATGTGTGTCATTATAAGTATGTTTAGCATGCCTCTTATTCAATTACTGTTTGGAAATGTTTATACTCCAGGTTCGGGAGTTTTAAGTATCTTGGTAATAGGAATGTCTTTTTATAGCGTATATATGATTAGTAGCAGCATACTTCAAGGTACTGGAAACCCTAGATTGCCAATGTATATACTGCTTTTGGGTACTGTAATGAATATTGTATTGAATGCGGCTTTTGTTAAAATAATGGGTATTATAGGTGCTGCCATAGCTACAACAATAACCACAGCCATATTAATGATTATAATAATGATATTGGTAATTAGAACTACCAAAATATCAATTCCTTGGAAAAATATATTGCAGGTATTAATTTGCAATTTAATTTTAATGGTCGTTTGTTATTTAATTCCTAAAACATTAACCGGTTTAATCATAGGAATTATAATTGGCAGTTCCATCTATATTGTATCATTAATTAGGTTAAAAGTTTTAACAAAACGTGATATAAACTTTTTTAGTCAGTATATGAACAAAATCCCTATACTAAAAAAATATACTCCTAAAATAGTTAAATATATTGAAAAAAAGGAACTAATATGTAAAATAGATAAGTAATAAAATATTATTTACTGAATGACATTAGAACACATTGTTGGTTCTTCGATAGTGTTATTATTCGGATAGGTGAATTTGCTAACAGTTTTCAGATGAATTTCGAGCGGAGTATGGATGTATTAAGTATTTGTTAGTATATGATGTTTTTATTACATTTACTGAAAGTTACTAAAAAGTAAATTTTTTAATTTTTGGTTTTTCATATTGATTGTTCTTTATTCAGTTGCAATGGGTTTAAAAATTGAATTTCAAATAGCTATTCATTGGTGTTAATGTTTAATGGCCTTTTTCATGATTTTAAAAATTTTATGCACTAAATCTCATTCGTTATGCATATATAGGTGTTTTAATAAACTAATTGATGGAGGATATATAATGAATTTTAATAAAATAGTTTTAGTAGTAGCAATCGTGCTAGTTGTTTTAGGAATGGGCATTGTTGTTGCTGAAGACATATCTATTGGAGATTATGAATTTACAATTCCGGATGGATTCCAGGTGGTAAATTCAACAGATAATGTGGTTTTTTTATCTCAAGATGATGATCATGCTATTGGAGTAATGATTCCGGAAGCAGTCAAAGATAGTGAAGATGCAAAAACTTACCTTGAAAGCCAAGGCTACACATTCATTGGTGAAGAAACATATAATGCTGACGGTAAAGAAGTCCAACAACAAAATTATGAATCAGATGGATATACAATTATGGCATATATTATTCCTGCTGGAGAGGACCAATGTGTTGTAACATATACAATCCCGTCAAGTGAAACTCCTCCTGAAGGAGCTGACAATCCAGTAACAACAATTTTAAACTCAATTAATTAAATAAGTCTTTCTTATTTAATTCTTTTTTTATTTTTTTTGGAATTGAAGTTTTGAATATTAAAAGAAAAGTTTCGCTTCAAACTACAACAGAAAATGGATGGATGAAAAAACTAAAACCCCATTTTTAAAAGCATTTATTATGTTTGGTTTAATTGAGGAATTAATGAAATTTTCTGCAGGGGTTTTTTTTTCTTTGAAATCACAATTCCAATCAAAATTTGATTAAATGATTATTTTTGCTTTAGCAGCATTCGGATTCACTCTTCTTGAAACCACAATAGCTTCATATGGAGGAGGGGCTTTTTCAAAATTAAATTTATCATATGATCAGGATATTCAAGATTGTTTTTCCAATAAGTCATACACATTTAATGCAATGAACCTTTTTGTGGCAATATATAAAAATGGTGCTAAAAAGAATGTTGCAATTGAATAAATAATGTCAATTAGACTAAAACCCTGACTGAATGGGATAACAACTGAAGCCGCAAATGCTTGTGAAATCATAACCGCAATAATTACCTTTATAAAAGATTGAGTATCGAATATTTTTATCAGTTCAATGATTTCAAGGAGATTAAAAGCCTCTATAAATTTTCTTTTATGCAGATATCTGTTTAATAATCCTGCGATTAAACATAAATATAGTAAAACAAATAAAATAATAAAACACACGGTAAATATCAAGTTTCCATCAGCATAATTCTGTTTTGCCAGACGAGCCAGTAACCATAAGAATCCGGAATAGATAAATACAATAACAGATTTCTTAAAGCCCTCCCAAACAAGTCTTCTCATATTATTTTTAAATCGAGGATGTTCGTCCCGACCTTTAAGGGCATACCAGGATACATATGAACCATATCCTACAACGATAAGCAGAAATATATTTATTACCTTCAAAATCGGATCAGATAAACTATTTTTGTTAATAAAACAAGCAATACTTACTAAACTACTGATTATTACAAGTCCAAGTATATCGCTTAATGCATAATCTATAGATTCTTTAATATGGCCAACAAATAATTTCATATAATTCCCTAATTATTATTCTACTAAGAAAATATGTTCCTTCTGAAATAAAAGATTATTGTTAATGTTTTGAATATTTACCTTGATAACATTCGATTTAACATATTTGCTAGTTGATGATTAACATATGTTTTGATTGATGATTAATTTTACAACAATAAAGAAGATAAATTTCTAATCAACCAAATTATCTATTTTGTCAAACAGTTCATGATAATTTTTAAAAAGGGCAATGAATTCATTATCATTTCTAGACATTAAAACCATTTTCAAATTATCATCCTTTTTAGAGATTTGTACCAGCTCGGGTTCATAATCACTATCCATAATTAATGATTTAATTTCATTATAGGTATTTTCAGTTAAATTATGTCTTCTAACATGATTTAAAATATCCATTGCATGAATAACTCCATTATCTGGCTTGTCAATACATGAAGATAGTCTGATTTTAGTAATAATATAATAGGGTGCCTCTATTTTGTCTCGGCGAAGAACAATTGAAATTTTTGATATCACGTGGTCATCATTGCAATTTTCATTTATGAATTTAATCAATTGGAACTGTTTTATGTTTGCAGTATTGTTCATGAAAGTCATGGTAATATATTCTTTTTATGAATATTTAAGTTTAATGTAGTCTAAGATAGTAATGGCTATTTAAATAAAAAACATAGGGTAATGAAGAAACAAAGGTAGTTTCTTCATTTAATCACAGCAATTTTTTTAGTTAAAGTGGTGGTTTCATAATATGCAGTGTTTTTAAATCCTACTTTAATCGTATATTTGCACAATTACTGCAGTAATCTAATCCGTGTAGGTGTCCAGAATTAGCAAGGCTAACTGGCTTAGTTTAGAGTCAAAAATTGAAGATTGGACTGTTGAAATTGAAAAATTAAATAAAAAATAGATGGGCTTTGAATATTCAAGTCATCTAGTAATAATCATCATCGTCTTCTTCTTCAATAGTCCTGTCTATTTTATTTATTGTGTCAATAACCTTATTGATTTCATCAACACCTTCTCCTTCAATGGCAGATATGAAAATAGAATTTTCAGGATTATCTATATATTCGTTGAGGTATTCTTTATCTTCAATAAGATCCATTTTGTTGAATAGATAGAAAACTGGAATTTCAGAAAAAATCTTTTCAATTTGCTTTAATAGATTGTATTGATTGTCCAAGTGGAATCCGCAGGTTTCTGAAGCATCAAAAATAAACAGTATTGCATCTGCCAGGTGTTCTAAAGCTACAATTGCATTCATTTCAATGTCATTCATCTCTAGAACTGGTCTGTCTAGAAGTCCTGGAGTATCAATGATTTGTACGCTTTGCCAATGTCTTTCGACGTGGCCTATCTGAATACCTTTGGTTGTAAATGGGTAGTTTGCAACTTGGGGATCTGCTCCTGAAATTTGGCGAAGTAATGTTGATTTTCCCACATTTGGAAAACCTGCAATTACTATTGTCTTTGCATCAAAATCGATTGTCGGCATATTCCTCAGGTTCTGTTTTGCAAAGTCTAGGAAATCCAAATCCTTTTTGATTTTGTTTACAACGGAAGCTATTCTTCCGTAAGCTTGTTTTTGGATTGAAGTTGCTTTTTCAGACGGATTTTTCCTAATTTTTGCACCATATTCCTTTTCAAGTTGGGTTATAATTCCATAAGCCCAGTTAAGTGCTCCTAATGCTTGTTTCATATCATCCACGCCAACGGTAATGTCGATGTAATCCTGATAAAAAGGGTGTAGGCTTTCAATTTCTGGAACTGCGTCTAAGATTGATTTTAATTTATCTTTAATAACTTGACATGAGGTAACTACTCTTCTTTCTTCAATTCTTTTACCTTTCAAGTGTTTTGGCATTTTTTGACTTCTTATTAAGTCGGCTTGTTTTTTACCTCTGCTGAATCCCTTGTCAAGCAATTCTTCGGGAGTAGGTATTGTTGGAATCATCATTGTTATCACTATTTAAAAATTTGTCCTTGGAATTTGTACACGTCACAGCTTTCATCCATCCAACTGTCTGCACTAATTCCTGCTTTCATACATGTTTGTTCTAAAAATTCTTCTGTATCAAATTTATTTTCTGTAGCTACTTGTGGAAGCAATAGTCCTTTTGCAAATCCTTTCTGGATTATTAATCCGTCACGGCCAATTTCTATTTCATCAAAGTATTGATTTGGATGTGCCACCACAATCATTTCTGGCTTGGTTAAAACAGTAACTTCAAAATCCAAATCATCAAATTCAATTATACTGACTTCGGGAAATCTTGGATCGTTCACGGCAGCTGAAACAGCAGCTTCCATTGTTGCATCAATTGCAGGCATAATTGGCTCTGGATATCCAATGCATCCTCTAAGTCTAAAATTTTTGTTTAAAGTTACAAAGACACCTAGATTTTCATCTAATTCGATTGGATAATCAGCAGGCTTTTCGAGTTTTTTTCCATTTTCTAAATAATATTTAATAGAATCTTTAGCTATTTTGACTAAGTAATTTCCAGCTCTATCGCTTATCATCATCCCATACCTCCAACTAATGCATTTTGAATTCTTGTGTGAGGTCCACCGTCACCAACTGGAGCAGTTTGGCCGTCTTTTCCACAAAATCCAACGCTTAATTTAAAATCATTTCCAATAGCATCAATGTTTTTAAGTGTTTCTAGAATATTTCCTGAAAGGGAAACGTCTCTTACAGGTGTTGTTATCTCACCATTTTCAATAATGTATCCTTCAGCGGCGTTAAACTGGAAAATACCTTTGCCAGTGTCAACTTGACCTCCTCTTGAACCTTTAAGATAAATTCCATTAGGAATGCCCTCAAACAATTCCTCAAATGTATTCTCACCAGGTTGTAGATAAGTATTGCTCATCCTGACGATTGGTTGGTCAGATATTATTGATCTGGCATTTCCAGATGATTTCATATTTAATTTTGATGCTGTTTCTCTGGAATTTAAAAGTGAAATTAGTTTACCGTCTTTGACTAACTGATTTGGTTTGGTTTTAACACCTTCAACATCATATGGATAATATCCGAAGCCTTCTCTTAGACTTGCATCATCAAAGATATTCACGATTTCTGATGCAATTTGTGTGCCAATCTTATCTTTTAGGATTGAATCGTTCTGTAATATCAAATCACCTTCAACAGCATGGCCCAATGCTTCATGGATTAATACTCCTGTAAGTTCTGGGTCTGCTATTACTGGAAATTGGCCTGAAGGGGCAGGTTTTGCATCAAGCAGTCTTACAGCTTTTTCACCTATTTTTCTTCCAAAATCTTCAATGTCTGCATTTTGAATAAGTTCAAATCCTTTAACTCCTCCAAGACTTCCATGACCAAATTGGATTATTTCACCATCGGTTGCAGATGCATTTAAAGCCATTCTAACTCTGCTGGTTTTTACTTCAATTTCACTGCCTTCACTGTTCATAAACAATTCATCAACTTCACTGTCAACATAACTGGTTGTTGTGCTGTTTACCTTATCGATTGTGGCTGCATCATTGGCAATTTTCATGATGTCTTTTTTTTCTTCAATTGACACATCTTTAAATTGTATTTTCACGTCAACTGCAATTTTATCTTTGATAATATCACTTTCACTTAAAGTTACGTCTCCTTTTAGTGAATTTGATAATTTGATAGCTGTTTCAGTAATTTCATTAATTTTAGATAAGTCTGTTGTATATGCAAAACCCCAAGCTCCATTATTTAACACTCTTATTCTTGCTCCTAAGCTCATTCCAGTGTTAATCTCATCGACATTTCCATCTTTCATTAATATGGAAGTGTTTTCTCCTCTTCCATATCTGATGTCGATGTAATCTACATTTTGGCTGGTTTTTGCAATAACTTTATCGAATAAGTCAATATATTCTTCCATTGTATCACTCAAAAACATTAATATTAATATTACTTTTATGAAACATATTAAATAAAAGTTTTTTTATAGTAGTAATGGCAATATAACAATTGACATATTAATTAAAAATTTGGTGATGAAATGGTTGTTATTGTTGGAACTGGTGCTGGTGGAGGGATATTGGCTCGTGAACTTGCAAAGGAAAATATTCCCATAATCATTATTGAAAAAGGACCATATATAAAATCAAAAGATGCATTTAACTATTATGATAAATACTCTGAAGATGTCGATTTACTTACAACCACCTGTATTGGTGGTGCAACATTGGTGTCCATGTCAAATATGGTGAGGGCACTAGATAGTGAATTACATGATTATGATGTTGACTTAACTGAAGCCTATGAATATGTTGAAAAACTGGTTGGCGTTCACCAATTGGATGATTCACATATCGGTAAGGGAACTCAATTATTTTTGGATGCAGGTCATGAACTTGGCCTTGAAACTTTAAAAATGCCAAAGGCAATCCTAGAAAAAGAGTGTATTCAATGCGGGATGTGTGCATTTGGATGTCCTGCAGATGCAAAATGGTCTGGTAAGGACTTTGTCGATGAAGCAGTTGAAAATGGGGCAACATTAATCTGTGAAGCAGAAGTGACAGAAGTTTTAAAAGAAAACGGCAAAGTTTGTGGTGTAAAACTCATCAAGGAGGATAAAGAAGAAATAATTGAGGATGATTTAGTAATTTTATCAGCTGGTGCAATCGGTTCAACATTGATTTTAAGAAAGTCTGGAATTAGTGAAGCCGGTCGTGAAATATTCTTTGATCCGTTTGTAAGTGTTGGAGGTTATATAAAAGACATTAATTTCAACACAGAAGTTCAAATGGCTGGTTTGGTGATAGGTAAAAACTTTGTATTATCTCCTCATTTTTCATCATTCATTAAAGCAAATATTCCTTATGGTGGAGTAACTGATAGTGATATTTTATCTATCATGGTTAAAACAGCTGATGAATGTAAAGGTTATGTTGATGATAATGGGGATGTTGTTAAGATAAATACGATAAATGACATCAGATATTTGGCTGAAGGGACTGCTACTGCAGGTTTTATTCTTGAAAAAGCAGGTGTTGACCCAACAACAATCGGTTCAACAGTTTATAGGGGAGCACATCCTGGTGGAACAGCTCCAATTGGAAAAATAGTTGATTCTAATTTACAAACAGAAATATCTAATCTGTATGTTTGTGATGCAAGTGTATTGCCAATATCTCCTGGAAAACCACCAATATTAACAATACTTGCATTAGCAAAAAGATTAGCAGATTATTTGATAAATAAATAGAAGATTATTCGAATTGTTCATCGATATCTTCTGTTTTTATTAATTTTTCACAGTAGTGGCACCTAACTACTGGGGGGTATTTGTTAATCACATTAAAAGTGGGTGTGATAGGTTCACTTTCATAATTTGTAATACATTTTGGATTAGTGCACTTGATAATTGATGTGATTTTATCGGGGAGAATAATTTTGTCTTTTTTAATAGGTTCAAAGTTCCTAATAATATTAATTGTAGCTTTCGGAGCAATTAATGCAACTTGATTAAGCTCTTTATGGTCCAATTCCCTATTTTCAATTTTCACTATGTCTTTCCTGCCAATTTCGCTAGATGAAACGTTCATAGCAACGGTAACATTTTTGGTTTCATCATCTGGAAGATCTAAAATCTTTAAGATATGCAGTGCTTTGTTTGCAGTAATATGGTCTATTACTGTACCGTTTTCAATTGCTTTAATTTTGAGTTCATATTTTTTGTCTTTAGCCATTTAATCTACCTGTTAGTACATTTTCAAAACTTTTGTATCAATAATTGCCTCTGTATCACTAACTAATTTTTCAGGGCTTTTATCCTTAGTGGTGATTGTAAAACTTTCCACAATTCTAGCTCCACGAATTTTAACTTTTTCTTCAAGCCTTTCAATATTGCTTTCACCATTTTTCGCATCCATTGTAGCAAATAAAACAACATCTTTAGCTCTCAAATCACACCTGTCAATTATAGTTAAAATTGCAGGTGTTGGATTTCCCGCCCAGGTTGGTGTTCCAAAGTAAACTGTATCATACGCACTCAAATCTACTCTTGCAGGAACAATATCGGTTTTAACTTCTCTAAATGCATTGATTGAGGACAATATTTTATTTTTAAATCCTTCACGATTTTTTAAATCATGAATTCTAACTAAATCTGCATTTAAGTTTTTAGCCAATGTTTTAGCAACTAAATCTGTTTTTCCCCCTTGAGAATAATAAACTATTATTCTTTTCATTTTATAATCTCCTCTTTGATGTTAAGGATGAAGACCGAAGTGTGTTAATCCAGTGCTCTCATCTAATCCAAGCAATATGTTCGTATTTTGGATAGCTTGACCTGATGCACCTTTAACAAGGTTATCAATTGCTGAAAGCATTACAAGTCTTCCAGTTTCGTCAATTTCAAATCCACCAATATGTACAAAGTTGGACCCTCTAACAGCACTTAAGTGAGGTATTTCTCCTTCATCCATAAGTTTGATAAAGTATTCTCCACCATATTCTTTTTCGTATAATTTTCTAATTTCGTCTGGAGTTATATCTAGGTTTTCATCATTTAAAAAGCTATGACTTGTAGTTTGAATTCCTCTGTTGACTGGAACTAAATGGGGTGTAAATGATACTTTAACACCTTCAAATCCTTTTAACTCTTGTTGAATCTCAGACATATGTCTGTGTGATGATATTTTATATGGATTTACATTGTCTGCAATATTAGGGTAATGTGTGGTAGTTGATGGATTCACACCGGCTCCACTAACTCCAGTTTTCGAATCAATGATAATTCTGTCAACCAAATCATTTTTAACTAGTGGGTATGATGATAGGATTGCACCTGTTGGGAAACATCCAGGATTTGCAACAAGATTTGCTTTTTTAATCTCATCTCTGTATAATTCAGGAAGTCCAAATGCTCCTTTATTTTCTTTATCAGTATGTTCCATTCCATACCATTTTTCATAAACCGCTGTATCTCTGTATCTGTAATCTCCACTTAAATCAACTACTTTAGCACCAGTATCCAATATTTCTGGAACGATTTTCATTGATGCTCCGTGTGGGGTTGCAGTAAATACGACATCTGCATCTAAATCAGCAGGACTTTTGTTTTTAAAGACAAGTCCAGAATCTCTTATGTGTGGATGGATTTTGTGTGCTGGGATTCCATCGTATTGTCTTGATGTAATGTCGGTAATTTCTACTTTTGGATGGTTTAAAAGCATTCTCAAAAGCTCTCCACCAGTATATCCGCTTGCTCCTATAATTGCTACATTAAACATTTTAATAATCTCCTTAATCTTCACAGTTATCTAATATTTTTCCTTCAAAGTCAGTATTTTTAATCTTTTTAATAATTTTACAGCTGCTGTCAAGTTCATCTTTATGATAAACCTTAACACGTTGTACACGTGCTTTTAAACCTCTCTTATCAACGGCCTTTTGTAGTTTTTCAACATTGTGGGTTTGATCAGGTCCAATAGCTATAATATCGGGGTCAATTTCTTTTACAATTTTAAATATGTCCCCATCTTCGTTACCAAGATAAGCTTCATCAACGGGTTTTAACATCTTGATTAATTCTAAACGTTGGTTTTCACCGACAATTGGCACTCTTTTCCTTTTTTCAACTGTTGAGTCACGTGCTACAACCACATATAGTTTAGAATTATATCCACCAAGGTTTTTTGCTTCCTGAAGGTAAACTCCATGACCTGGATGTAATAAATCAAATGTTCCGCTTGCCATTATTTTTTTCATTCAATTACCTCTTTTGGTATTTTAAAGCTTCAGTTAAATCAATTTTATCTTTATATAGTGCAGAACCAATTACAACTCCTTCCACACCACTTTTGTTTAATTTTACAATGTCATCAATTGTTGTAATTCCGCCAGAATAGACTATTGGAATGTCAACAGATTTTTTTAACTCTTCTACAGGTTCAGTGTAAAAACCACCTAAAAGACCTTCCACATCAACATTTGTAAATAAAATGCTTCCTGCACCATGTTCTTTAAACTCTTTTGAAAGTTCTACTGGGCTTTTATCTATTTTTTCCTGCCAGCCTTTAATCACGACTTTATTGTATTTACTGTCGAGTGAAATCATGATTCTGTCTGAACCATATTCATCTGAAAGTTGTGTAATGGTCTCTGGGTGCTGTATTCCCATAGTTCCAATAATTATTCTTTTAATGTCTAAATCTAGAAGCTGTTTTGCATATTCGACACTTCTGATTCCACCACCAAGTTGAATTGGAACAGAAACTTCATTTAAAATTTTTTTAATAATATCAAAGCTAGCAACTCCATTTATTGTTCCATCAAGATCAATAACATGGATGTTCTTTGCTCCTAAATCCTCCCAGTGTTTTGCAACAAGCTCAGGATTTTCTATTTCAACCATTTCGCTTCCTGGTTCTCCTTGGACAAGTTGCACACATTTTCCATTCTTAATGTCAACAGCGGGCATTATTAACATTTCATCTTTTTTAAATGACATTTACATTTTTCCTGTAGAATTTATTATAATATAATTTTTGTTTTGAAATGTTTTATATGTATTGTTTGATGAGGGCGATATTATTTTAATTATTAAAATTAACTTATTTTAATGGGTTGATTTAAAAAAAGTATTGGTTTAAATAATAAAGTGATAATTAAATCACTTTAGTAAAATTTTAGAATTTGAAAAATTTGGACCATTTTAGTCCATGTTTGGCATCGTGGGCGGTTCTGTCGTAGGTTTCTGCATCACCGAAATTTTTCTTCAAGTTTTCTGTTTTGTTACTTAAATCAAAACCAGCTTCATTCATTTTTTCAATCAAATCTTTATCTTCGATTTGGTTTGAAATTTCTTCTTTAACTTCAAAAAGAAGGTCAATTGCATCTCCGATACTTATGTTTTCAGATTTTAAAATTTCAACCTTTTTCAATTGTTCCTCTGTTAATTCAATTTCCATTTTTTCCATGTTTGAACCTCTGAAAGTTAATAGTTATTATAATATATGTTTAGTATTTATTTAAATTATTTTCTAATGGTAATGGAGTCTGTTGGATTTTTGATTAAAATAGAAATGTCAATCAGATATATCTAATCAGTTTAGTGAGTTTTTTATATTTCATTTTCCTAATATTATACTATGTCATTATCTAAAAAAATGCTGAGGGATATAAAAATCAATAAAACACAGTTTATTGCTATATTTCTAATGGCATTTTTGGGTATTTTTGCTTACTGTGGAATTTATGGGGAGTATTATGGATTAGTTCAGACTTCCGATGATTATTACACACAAACTAACATGGCTGATGGTTGGATTTACAATACTGATTTTGATGATTCATCAGTCGATAAAATAAGCCAATTTTCTACACAAACTGATAGGCAAGCTGTAGTTCAGTCTGTTTCAGATATGCAGGACAAGCCTGACATCACGCTGCACTTTGTTGAAAAAGGAACGATATCCAAATTCTATTCAACTGAGGGTGAGGATTTTGACCCCTCGGATGCGTCTGGGGTCTGGTTGGATGAACGTTTTGCTGATGCTCGTGATTTGGAGGTTGGAGATAAGATAACTTTTGAATTTGATAATTTGACCATTACAAAAAAGATTAAGGGGTTGGGTTATTCTCCGGAATACATTTATGAATCATCTCCATCTTCGTTAACTCCTGATTTTTCACAAATTGGTTTTGCATATTTATCATATAAGGCATATCCTGGAGATTTGGATTACAATACCTTACTTGTCAAATATAATGATTCCAGTAGTGATTTTAAAGATAAATTAGATGATTCGATTGATTATTTGTCATTTACTAAAAAAGATGATCAAATCAGTGTTTCTAAATTTTCAGATGAAATGGGTCAGCATAAAATGATTGGGGATGTATTTCCGATTGTATTTATTTTAGTTACATTTTTAACACTTTTAACAACCATGACTAGGATTATTACACACCAAAGAACCCAAATTGGAATTTTAAAGGCTGTTGGTTATAAAGATAAAACGATAATATTGCATTATTTGTCTTATGGATTTTGGCCAGTTTTAGCAGGGGCCATTTTAGGCCTAATCACAGGACCAATGATAATTCCTAGAATGTTTTATCCAACAATGACTGCAACCTATAGTATGCCAAGTTGGAATCCGGGTTTTGATATGAGTTTCATTTACATGGCTCTTTTGATGGTTACATCATCTGTTTTAGTCACTTACTTGTCATGTAGGCGGATTTCAAAAGAAAATCCTGCAAATACTTTAAGGCCAAAAGCTCCGAATGTTTCATCAAGCAGTTTAATTGAAAAATCAGGATTTTGGAGGCATTTAAGTTTCAATCTTCGTTGGAATTGGCGTGATGCAAGAAGAAATAAATTTAGAGCATTAATGACAATAGTTGGAGTAATGGGTTGTGTTGCACTTTTAATTGCAGCATTTGGTATGAATGATAGTATGAATGATTTAAAGACATGGGAATATGATGACATTAGTCATTTTGAATCAAAACTGTTACTTTCAAATGAAGCAAATCCATTGGAAGTCTACTATATCTTGAATGAGACTGATGGTAGTTTTATCATGCAGCAATTAATTGAGCTTAAAGCAAATGATATAGAGGATAGGGCATCGCTTTTGGTGTCAAATAACACGGATTTAATATCATATACTGACAGTAATAAAAATCCAATTGAAATTGATGAAGGGGATGTTTCTATTTCGGTTAAACTTGCTGATAGGTTTAAATTGGGCATTGGAGATGAAATCAAGTGGCATATAGTTGGAAGTGATAATTGGGTTGTATCAAAAATTGGTCAAATCCATGCAGAACCAATTTCACAAGGTTTAATAATGTCTCCAGATACCCTAGAAGATCAAGGTTTAGATTTTACACCATCTAACATTTTAACTAAAGAAAAGTTCGGTGAGAACTTTGATTCCATTAAATCTGTTTCAACTATTGATGAAATGAAAGAAAGTTGGGATTCCATAACTCAATCAGTAATGATGATGGTTTATGTCGTTACTTTTGTGGCAGTTGCATTGGCTATTTTAGTTTTATATAATCTAGGTATTCTATCATTTACAGAAATGGAAAGAGAAATTGCTACTTTAAAGGTTTTAGGTTTTAAGACCAATGTTTTAAGGAAGTTATTGTTAACACAAAATATAATCTTCACAGCTATTGGTTTTATTTTGGGAATTCCGCTAGGATTTTACTTTATGACATTAATGATGAATGCTGCGGGGGATTCACTTTATTATATTCCATCACTAACTTGGGGAAATATATTATTGGTGGCTGTTATAACATTTACAATATCAATTGGTGTTAATTTATTGTTTTCAGATAAAATCAATGATTTAAATATGGTTGAAGCCCTAAAAGATGTTGATTAATTCTGTTTTAGTTAAATTTAAATATTTAATTTAGTATATAATTACTTAAAGGTGATAAAATGGTAGAAGGTGCACAAAGAATTGATGAATTTATGAATGAAGCAAAAGTATTTTTCTTAGCAACTGTAGATGAAGATAAACCTAAAAACAGACCTCTTGGATTCCATTTGCTAAAAGATGGCAAGATCTATTTTGGTGTAGGAAATCAAAAAGAAGTTTATAGGCAAATTTGTGAAAATCCTTACGTTGAAATTGTCGCATTGGTTGAAACTGATTTTCTAAGATACTATGGTAAAGCAGTGTTTGAAGAAAGTTACGACTTCGCTGATAGTATTGTTAAGGGTAATGAATTTTTAGAAAGTATCTATAATGATGAAACAGGTTTCAAATTAGCCATTTTCCACTTGGGAGAGGCCACTGCTGAAATCAGAAATATCGCTGGCGAAATAATGGAATCCTATAATTTCTAATTATAAATTCCTTTTTCTTTTTTTAGTATTATAGTTAATTGGATGATTTTCATGGAAGATGTTTTTGAATGGAAAGGAATTACTGGACAACTCGTCACATTTAAGGATGAAGTTGGAGATGCAGAAAAAATCACTTTCATTGGCTCTCCGGGAGTTTGCACTCCGTTTGCTGAATTGTTGGCCTATGCTGTAAGAGATAAGGAAACTCATTTCATCCCATTGTTGGATGTTGGTGATTGCCATCAGTTTGATGCTAAACCTTATGCTATGGTCCTAAAAGACGAAGTTTCTAACCCTAATGAATCTGATGTGGTCGTATTATTGGGCGGCCTATCTATGCCTAAGTATGATGTTGATACTGAAGAAGTGAAGGCTTTAGTTGCAGACATTTTAAAGGAAAATGGCCTATTGATTGGAGTTTGTTTTATGGATATGTTTGCTAAAGCAGGCTGGTTGGAAAAAATAGATTTTGATTGTGTCATTGATGGGACATTAACTGGTGTTGTTAAAAAATAGCACCATTATTTTTTTTAAAATAACATATCACAATATCATGATATGACAACATTTAAATACATAAACATATCATAATATGTAAACATATAATATATGTGATAATATGAAAAATAATAATCTTGAAAATGAAAATGATGATCTCTGTGAAGTATTCGATGCTCATGAAGATGCAGTTGCTCGTGTAAAAGAGAGAATGCTTTTAGAAGAAGAATACTCAGATTTATCAGAATTTTTTAAAATATTCGGAAATCCAACAAGATTAAAAATTATTTCACTACTTTGTGTTGATGATTTATGTGTATGTGATATCTCAGAAGCATTGGGTTTAAATCAAACAACTGTTTCAAATCAATTAAGGATATTACGTGCAAATAATATTGTCAAATACCAAAAAGAAGGCAAAATGGCAAGATATTCACTTACTGACCTTCATATTGAGATGATTTACAAAGTAGGTTTAGAACATATATTAGAATAATTTTTAATTGGTGATACTATGGTAGAAAATAGATGTTATGATGCAGATTGTGATGACGAAAACTGTCACAATCCAGAACATTTCAATTACATCTGTTTAGACCCAAATTGTGATGAAATTCACTGTGAAAATCCTAATCATTATGATAAACAATTGTTGAAAGATTATCAGGAAAAAACTGATTTAAGTGTATATGATTACAGAGAAGAAATTGATCATAATGAAGATGTTGATATAAGTCTTTGTGGTTGTCCTGATTGTGCAGATGATGATGAGCATGAGCATCATCATGACCATGATCACAGTCATGAGCATCATGAGCATGAGCATAGTCACGACCATGAGCATCATCATGACCACGGTCACGAGCATCATGAGCATGAGCATAGTCACGACCATGCAAAAGAAGATGTTTGTACAGATGATGATTGCGGTTGTCATGACGATGATGATGTTGAATTCAGTTTATGTGCTTGTCCAGATTGTGCTGATGAAGATGAACATGACCATGGCCATGAACATTCACACGGAAATGGAGAATTATTGGCTGAAGGAAAACCATTAATAGTTAATAGGCCTATCCAAATCATCGTTGCAAGTGGAATATTATTTGTTTTAGGACATGTTTTTGAATGGTTATCATTTGACCCGACAATTGTCACTATTACATATATGATTGGTGCGGCTATTGCAGGTTATGAAATAGCTATTTTAGCATATAAATCATTAGTTAACAGACACACAATTGGTCCTGCAATGTTGATGTGTATTGCATGTGTTGCATCATTTATTATAGGGCATCCTGAAGAAGGTGCTGCCGTTACTTTCCTATATTATATTGCAGAATTTTTAGAAGACTATGCCGAACATAGAGCAAAACGTTCAATTAAAGCATTGGTTGAAATTGCTCCAGACACTGCAAGAGTTAAAGTAGGAGACAAAGAAGAGATAAGAAACGTTGATGAAGTAGACATTGGAGACATTGTTATTGTTAAACCTGGAGATAAAGTGCCTTTAGATGGTGAAGTAATCCACGGTTCTTCATCAATTAACCAAGCTTCAATTACTGGTGAAAGTGTTCCAGTTTTAAAGGAAGTTGGGGATGATGTATTTTCAGGAACTGTTAATGAAGATGGTTATCTAGAAATTAAAGTAACCACAGTTGCTAAAGATTCAGTCATTTCAAAAATCGTAACCTTAGTCAAAAGATCCCAACTCAACAGGTCTGAAACTGAAACATTGGTTGAAAAAGTGGCCAAATATTATACTCCAATCATGATGGTTGCTGCAATTTGTGTTGCATTTATTCCACCATTGTTATTTGGTCAAAACTTAACTGACTGGGTTTATAAAGCTCTTTCACTTTTAGTAATCTCTTGTCCATGCGCATTTTTAATTTCAACACCGGTTGGAATGGTATCTGCAATCACCTCAGCTACCCGTAATGGAGTCATCATCAAGGGTAGTACTTATGTCGAGGAAATGCGCAATGTTAAAGCAGTAATCTTTGATAAAACTGGTACATTAACTGAAGGAAAATTGGTATTTAGTGATGTAAAAGTTATGGATGAGAGCTATTCAGCTGAAGAAGTTATCGAAATTGCAGCTTCTTTGGAATCCCAATCATCTCACCCTATTGCTCAAGCAATTGTAAACTATGCTGATGAAAACAATATTATTTTCGATACAATTGAAGAGTTTAAAAATGTTCCCGGCAAAGGAATCATTGCTAACATTAACGGTGAGCAATTCTATGCGGCTAATGAGTCTTTAATTGAAGGAAGTTCATTTGATATTTCAAGGGATGAAATAAAAAGTTATGCTGAAGGCAAAACTGTTGTTTTCATTGGAAATGCTAAAAATTTCATTGGTTTAATTACAGTATCCGATAAAATAAGGTCAAATGCCTCTAAAGTCATTGCTGATTTAAAAGACAAAGGTGTTGAGACTGTAATGCTCACCGGTGACAATAAAATGGCAGCCAGCAATGTTGCTGAAGAGATAGGTATTCAGCATGTTTTCTCAGATTTGCTTCCTGAAGACAAATTAAACATTTTGGATACAATTAGGAATAAATTTGGTGATGTGGCTATGGTTGGTGACGGCATTAACGATGCACCGGCCCTGGCACGTGCTAATATTGGTATTGCAATGGGTGCGGCAGGTTCTGATGTGGCTATTGAAACAGCGGATGTTGCTCTTATGCAGGACGATATTTCAAAACTCCCATATCTGTTCTCCTTAAGCCATAAGACCATGGGTATTATTAAGCAGAATATTACTTTGGCTATTGCAGTTAAATTACTGTGTGTAATTCTTGCTATTTTGGGTATTATTACATTGATGATGTCTGTTGGTTTTGGAGATTTAGGTTTGACATTGTTTGTTATCTTAAACTCCTTTAGAATTGGAATGGTGAAAGATCCACTATTCTAATCTTTTTATTTTTTTCTATTTTTTTGATTTAGGCATATATTAAAAAAGTAATACTAATTTGAAATATAATCGTAATTTTTATATACTCTTAAAATTATAATATTGATTGTAATATCTTTATAGAAATAAGTATTACTTATTTCTTATATTTTTATAATTTAGTAATAACTAAAAGTGGATATTACTTTAGATTTAATATATCAATTTTTAATGAGGAAAATAAAATGGAAACAAAGTATATTATCGGTGCAGTAGTAGCTGTTATCGCAATAGTTGCTATAGCTGCAGTTGCTTTGGGCGGAGGAAGCACAGAACATGCTCCTAATGAATTGGTTGCATGTGTTGCTGCTCACGGTGAAGAACCGGAATTCGGTTTCGACCCAATGCATGGTTGGGGATACCACGATTCTGGAACAGAACCACTTATTCAAAGTACACTTTTAAAAAGAGACAAAGACAATAATTTTGTAAATGACTTGGCTACAGATTATGAAATATCTGATGATTTAAAAACATACACAGTAGAAATTCGGGATGATGTAAAATTCACAGATGGTTCTAAATTAACCGCAAAAGATGTAGCATTCTCATATAATAAAGCAAAAGAATTAGGTGAAGGAGCAGATTTAAGCTCAATGAAAGAAGCTAAAGCAGATGGTGATACTAAAGTAGTATTCACTCTTGATAAAGCAGATTCAACATTTGTTAACAAATTAACTGATGTGGGAATTGTTCCAGAAGCTAATTATAATGAAGATTCATACGGTCAAAACCCAATCGGTTCTGGACCTTATAAATTAGCTCAATGGGATAAAGGTCAACAATTTATCTTAGAGAAAAACCCTGATTATTATGGTGAAGAACCATACTTCGAAAAAATAACCAACTTATTCCTTGATCCTGATGCAGCATTTGCAGCAGTTAAAAACGGTGATGTTGACATTGCTGAAGTACAATTAGCATATGCTAATGAAAAAATTGATGGATACCACATGGAATACTTCGATTCTATTGACGTACGGGGAATCTCATTACCTACACAAATGGATGAAGGAAAAACCAATGAAGAGGGTATAGCTATTGGTAACAATGTAACTGGTGATCCTGCTATCAGAGAAGCATTAAACATTGGTATTGACAGACAAGCATTATTAGATGGTGCATTCAATGGATATGGTAATGTATCCTACAATGGTGTTGCTAGCCAATTACCATGGGCATTTGAATCCACATTCAAAGATGGTCAAATTGATGAAGCAAAAGCGGTTCTTGCTGAAGCTGGATGGAAAGACACTGACGGTGACGGTATCGTTGAAAAAGATGGAAAACCTGCAGCATTCTCTGTTTACTATAACTCAAAAGCAACAGAAAGACAAGCAATTGCTGTAGCTGTTGCAGAACAAGCTAAAAAAATCGGTATTGATGTAACACCTGTAGGTGGAAGTTGGGACGACATCGACCCTAACAAATACTCTCAAGGAGTAGTATGGGGATTCGGTTCAGCTGACCCATACGAAATTGAACACCAATATGATTCAAGAGTAGCATGTGTAGGTTATGATAACCCTGAAGCTCTTAACAACACTGCTGTAGACTCATTAATTGATGCAGCAATGGCTCAAGACTTAAATGCTTCATACTCTACCTGGTCACAAGCAGCTCAACAAGCTACTTCCGAATATCCATTCTTATGGATTGGAACTGTTGATTACACTTACTTCGTAAGTGATGATTTAGATATTTCCAATAGTACTCACCTCATCTACCCACACGGTGGAGATATCTGGGGTAACATCTACGATTGGTCACGTATTAATGCAACAGAAGCATAATTTAAATTAAAATGATTTATTTTTATAAATCATTTTTTATTCTTTTTTTTAACAAATTGATAAGAGTTGATTAAAATTAACAATAAAAAGTTAGCTAAATTCTTAGGATTTAAGGCTATTAGATTACTAATTTTGTTAATTGTAATTGCAGCAATCAGTTTTATAATGATTCAACTATCTCCAATCGATCCTGTTAAAGCTTATCTTGGGCAAAGAATTGTCAGTCAAGAGCAATTAGCTATTGTGGGTGAATACTGGGGAACAAATTTATCTTTAGGTGAAAGAGTATTTGGTTGGCTTCATACTTTGGCATCTGGAAGTATGGGTTTCTCATTGATTTATAGAGTGCCTGTAACTGAAGTAATCGCTCAAAAATTCACAGCTTCATTTACTCTTATGGCTGTATCTTGGGTAATTTCTGCTGTTGTTGGTTTTGGATTAGGTGTAGTTGCAGGTGCAAAAGAAGGAACTTGGATAGATAGAGCAATCAAAACTTATTGTTACATTTTACAATCTACACCTACCTTTTGGATAGGATTAGTATTTTTAATGGTCTTTTCAGTATATTTAGGTTGGTTCCCTATTGGGCTTTCAGTTCCGATTGGGCAATTATCAGACTCGGTAACATTTTGGCAATGGTTATATAGGTTGATATTGCCAGCGATAACATTAAGTATTGTAGGTATTGCTTCCCTTACCATGTATACAAGGGATAAACTTATTAGTGTTAAAAAAAGTGATTATTTCCTATTTGCACAGGCTAGAGGCGAAAGTTTCTGGGGAATAATTAAAAATCACGGAATAAGAAACATTTTGCTTCCAGCAATCACAATTCAGTTTTTATCATTCAATGAGTTATTCGGTGGAACAATTCTTGTTGAACAGGTTTTCGCATATCCTGGTATTGGCCAAGCAACAGTTGCTGCAGGATTAAGGTCTGACGTTCCATTATTATTAGGTATCGTTATTGTCAGTACCATTTTCGTATTTGCAGGAAATTTCATTGCTGATTTGATTTATCAATATGTTGATCCAAGATTGAGAGGTGAGGATGATGAGTGAGCTTCCATGGTATAATAAGGGTTTGTTTAGTTCTCTAAACTTAAGGCAAAAAACACTTTTAACTATTGGGCTTACTGGATTGCTTTTACTGGTCATTTTTATTAGTGGAACAATGATTAACGCTAATTTGCCTACAGATTTTGCTATAAAAATGCAGCCTCCATCATTTGAACATATTTTCGGTACTGACTGGATGGGCAGAGACATGTTCGTCAGAACACTCAAGGGTCTAAGTTTGAGTATTATGATTGGAATTGTCGCTTCAGTATTATCCAGTATTATAGCTACACTCTTGGCGTTTCTTGCAAGCACAAACAAGTTCTGTGATGAATTCGTATCATGGTTAATCGATTTATTCGCATCAATACCTCATATCCTATTGATTATGATGATATCCATTGCTTTAGGTAAAGGGGCTTTCGGTGTAATGATGGCGGTAGCGTTCTCGCATTGGGTTAACCTAACTAGGGTACTTAGGGCTGAGGTGCTGCAAATCAACACATCAGAATATGTTGCATTATCCAGAAGATTTGGTAAAAGCAAACTATGGATTGCAAAAGAACATATCCTGCCTTTAGTATTGTCTCAAATATTCGTAGGAACCTTATTGGTATTCCCGCATGCAATCATGCACGAATCAAGCGTAACATTCTTGGGATTCGGTTTATCACCGCATGAACCTGCAATAGGTATTATATTGGCGGAATCAATGACATATCTTGCAATGGGTGCTTGGTGGCTGGCATTCTTCCCAGGTCTTGCGCTGTTGATAGTGGTATTGTTGTTTGATATTATAGGCGATAACTTAAAACGATTATTTGATCCTTCACAGGCAAATAACTAGATTGGGTGATATTATGGGAAAATTGTTAGAAGTAAATAATTTATCAATATCTTTTACACAATACGTTCAGGGATTGAATAGGCACGATTCAAAGGTAATATCAGATTTGACAATAGACGTGGATGAAGCAGAAATCGTTGCCGTATTGGGTTCCAGCGGTTCAGGTAAAAGTCTTTTAGCTCACTCAATCTTAGGGATTCTACCTTATAACTCCAATGTAACTGGGGAAATCAAATATAAATGCAATCTTTTAGACCAGGAGATGAAAGAAAAAATAAGGGGAAAAGAAATCTGTCTGATACCTCAATCAGTTAATTTCTTGGATCCTCTTATGAAAGTGTCTGAACAGGCAATCGGTGAATGTAAGGATGAAAAGGAACATGCCGAGAAAAAGATAAAGCAAAGAGAAATCTTTGCCAGATACGGATTGGATGAAAACGTAGATGATTTATATCCTTTTGAATTGTCCGGAGGTATGGCAAGAAAGGTATTGCTTTCTACAGCTTTGATTGGCGACCCGGATTTGTTAATTGCTGATGAACCAACACCAGGTCTTGATGCGAAAAGTGTCAAAGAAACAATTGAGGATATTAAGAATCTAAAAGAGCATGGTAAAGGCGTGTTACTGATTACTCACGAAATTGATGTTGCTTTAAAGACTGCAGATAGGATTGCAATTTTCTATTCCGGTTATGTTATAGAAATCAACAAAGTTGAAAACTTCAAAAACGTGGATAATGTATTGCATCCATACACTAAAGCTTTAATCAATTCTCTTCCAAGAAACGGTTTCAAGTTGACAGAAGGTGTTCAGCCATTGGAGGACCTTCCGGGATGTCCTTACTGGGAAAATTGTTCGATTCGCTTAGACAAGTGTAAGGATAATAAGCCCGAACTAATTGAACATGAGGGTGTAATGATTAGATGCTTTAATTTCGAGGGGGCTAATGATGAATCTTGAAGCAAAGAATATTACTTTTTCATATAATAAGAAAAGACAGATATTGAAAGATGTTTCATTGTCTCTCAATAGTAATCAAATTATTGGTTTAATGGGTGATAGTGGTAGTGGTAAATCTACATTATGCAAAATACTTTCTGGTTATCTTACTCATTATTCTGGAGAAGTGACTATTGATGGTAATAAAATTCCAGATAAGGATTTCTACCCGGTACAATTGATTTTTCAACATCCGGAAAAAACCATGAATCCTAAATGGAAGATGGATAAAGTATTGAACGAATCATGGACTCCTCCACAAGATTTAAAGGATACATTTGGTCTTAAGGATCAATGGTTGACTCGTTGGCCTAGTGAACTTTCCGGTGGGGAACTGCAACGTTTCAGTATATTGAGAGCTCTCAATCCAAAAACAAAATTTATCATTGCTGATGAGATTAGTACAATGCTTGATGCTGTAACTCAAGTACAAATATGGGAAAAACTGATAAATTATGCTAAAGCCAATAATATTGGAATATTGGCGGTTAGTCACGACCCGGAATTGCTTGAAGTTATATGTGATGATATTTTGCTTTTTGATGAAATAAACAATCTCTAAAATTAAAATATGCAAATTTCATAATAACTATTTTAATTTTAGAATTTTTTTCTTTTTTTAAATAATTAATTTTATATTTGAATAAATTTTAACTATTACTTATGTTAAGTAATGATTCATCAAATAATGTAGATATAATGCTTGGAAATCCTAAAAAAGCATTAATTAACATGTCTATACCTTTGATTATATCATTACTCATTTCTAGTTTATACAATCTTATTGATGCTGCTTGGGTGTCTGGTTTAGGGGCTGATGCCCTTGCGGGGGTTGGTTTTTTCACACCAATATTTATGATTTTAGTAGGTTTTGGAAATGGTCTAGGAGCAGGCGCTGCTTTTGCAATATCAAAGTATCTTGGTGAGAACAATAAGACAAAAGCAGATAACGCTTCAGTTCACGCAATCATATTGGATATTGTTGTTTCTCTAATCATTACGGTAATATTGTTTTTTTCATTGAATCCAATTTTAAATGCCATGGGTGTCGGTCAAACTATTTCTTATGCAACTGATTACGGCATGATTATCATTTTAGGTTCAGTTTTCATTATACTTTCAAATGCATTGTATGGTATTTTTAGGGGTGAGGGTGACACAACTAGGCCGATGTATGCAATGATATCTTCAGCTATTTTGAACATGGTTTTGGATCCGATTTTCATATACTCATTGAATCTGGGAGTTAAAGGTGCGGCAATAGCAACCTTGTTGTCATCACTCTTCGTAATCCTTGTTTTGTGCTATTGGTTTTATGTAAAGAAAGACACTTACCTGCAGATTGGTGCAAGCAATTTTGATTTTAAAAGAAGCATCTCAAAAGACATAGTTAAAGTTGGTATTCCAGCTAGCATTCAGCTATTAAACAATGCATTTTTTGCAGCAATTTTCTCAGCACTCCTAACTTTTGTCGGGTCAACAGATTCGGTTGCGGTTTATTCGACCGGTTGGAGGATAGTGACAATTGGAACAACTCCACTTTTAGCTATTGGAACAGCTTTAATTAGTGTTATTGCAGCTAATTATGGTGCTAAAAACTATAAAAACATTCAGATTGTCCATAGATATGCAATGAAAATTTCGATAGTAATTGCATTTGTTGTAGCCTTTTTGACTAATCTTTTTGCAGGTGATATTGCATCAATATTCGCTTCTAGTGGAAGTAGCATAAGAATTGCTTCAGAGTTGACTGGTTTTCTATCTTGGATTGTAATTTACTATCCAACAATGGCTGTGGGAGTTGCTTCAACTTATGTTTTCCAAGGAATTGGAAAGGGATTAACTGCAATGTTTCAAACAATTATGAGAGAAACAGGATTTACAATACTTTTTGCTATTTTATTAGGTGTTGTTTTGGGTTATGGTGTATGGGGTGCCTGGATGGGTATTGTTTTAGGTGAAATTGTTTCTAATAATATCACTTTGATTTGGGCAGATTTGTCTATTAAAAAACTTTTGAGGTAATGTTTTTTTATCCATTTTAGTTAATTAATACTTATTTATATTTTTTTAATAATAATGTAATACTTTTTTATAAAAAAGTATTTATACTATGTTGGATATATTATTGATTGGAGTTTGAAGTAAATAGATTTTGAATTTATTATCATACTGCCAAAACACCTATCTTTCAGATATGCCTTTCTCTCCTCCTATTGCTTCAAACTATTTTCCTATTTTTTTATTTCACTGTGATTTTAAAATAACGAAATTTGAAGTATTTTCAATGCTTAATGACCTTTCGATGTGGCTCTCTATTTTTTTAAAATAATCAAATAATAAATTTTATATACTAATTTGAACTTCATCAATATTAAGTATTCAAAATTTATTAAAAAGTATTACTAATAGAATAAATTATTTATAAATTGTAATACTTTTTTTTTTAAAGTGATTAATATGGATGTTGTTATTAAAGAATTAAGTGGAAATTCAGAACAAATTGCTGAGGTTCAAGAATTTTTATTTAAAATGATTAAAAAAGAAATGGGGTTTGATTACGTTCCTGAATGGCATCAAGATATTATGAATATGGAAGAATATTATATTAACCCTAAAAGAAATAATTTTTACGTTGCTTATAGTGAAATAGGTGAAATTATAGCAACAATTGGAATTAGATCATATGATAAAGATTTTCCAGCATTTAGGCATTTGTACTCTAAAGACACAACATCCAGCATATGGAGATTGTTTGTTGATGAAAGATATAGGCGCTGTGGTTTAGCTTCAAAAATGTTTTGTGTGGCTGAAAACTTTGCAAATACCTCTGGCTATAAGGACATTTATTTGCACACTCATAAAAATCTGAAAGGTGCTCTTCAATTTTGGAAGAAAATGGGATTTGTTATTAGTGTGGATGCAAACGATGAGCTTCAAACAGTGCATATGGATAAACAAATCCACGAATTGGAAATTAATCCTCAAACAAATGATTTTAAATATGCTGTAAAATTATAAATTTTCCTAAAAGCTTATTTTACATTGAGTTTAATATTATAGTGATGAAGCGAACAGCACTTAAAATTGGATATATTGGAACTAATTTTCATGGTTTTCAAAGACAACCTGACCTCAGAACCGTTGAAGAAGAGTTAATTTATCATTTACGTAAACTCAACTACATTGATGATTTAAAAGCTTCCAGATTTAGAATTGCAGGCCGAACTGATGCGGGTGTTCATAGTTTGGGTAATGTAATCAGTTTTCAATCAGAAAAAGAAGTTCGAGTAAATGAAATCAACAATTCCCTGCCTGATGATATCCAGATTCTAGCTAGTGCTCCTGTAAGATATGCCTTTAAACCAAGATATGCTCAAATGAGACAATATCGTTATATGTTGTTCCAAGATTTAGACATCGATAAGTTAAGAGAAGTTGCAGATGTGTTTAAAGGCACACATAACTTTACAAATTTCACAAAACGTTTTCAAAAAACAACTACTCGAACTATTGATGATATTAAAATCACAAAAGTTGATTTGGATGACTATCACAAAAAGGAATTTCCAAATCTTCATGATACTCTTTCTCCAATCTTTGTTGATATTTATGGAGAGTCATTTTTATGGAATATGGTAAGGAAAATGATGAGGGTATTTGTTGATGTGGCCATTGGCAAAATGGGGTTGGATGAAGTTGAAAAGTTATTGAATCCTTCTGAAGATGAACCAAGGGCATACATTAAGGTTTTAGAACCAGATTACTTGATTTTAATGGATATTCAGTATGATGGTATTAAATTTAAATATGACGATTATGCCTGCGAAAGATTTAGACGAAATTTAGTTGATTCACTAACAGATTTGCAGAAAAAATATGCTATTCGTGAGTCAATGATAAAAAGTTTGAAGGATGTACGGGGATAATTATATTTATAAAAACTTTTAAATGGTGGATAAATCTATATAATATTGGAAGGTGTATTATGGGTCTTGTGTATGACGTTTTTGATAAGTATTCCATACTTGATATTATTATTGGTTTTGCTTTAGGATATTATCTTGCAGTTTATCACGATGATCCTAATTTATGGATTATTGCAACCATAGTTATTGTGGGTATTGGTGCAATTATCTCTATTATGCCTATTATTGCTAGTCTTCGTGTTAAAATACGTGGTGAAGGTGAAATTTCAGTACCTGAGCTTTTAGAAGCATTTTTACTTAATGTTGCAATGCTTGCAGTTTCTACTTCATTAGGTTTTGTAATAGGTTCTATAGCAATAGGTAATTTTATTGTAGATTCACTTTTAATCTTTTTTTAATCAAATTTTTTTCTAAAAATTATTTAACCTATTTTTTATAAATATATTGATAAGTGATATTATGAAAATAGCAACTATTTTAGGAACAAGGCCAGAAATCATTAAAATGGCCCCAATTATTGATGAAATTTCCAATAGAGGCATTGACCAAATAATTTTACACACTGGTCAGCATTATGATAAGGAAATGTCCGATAATTTCTTTAGAGATTTGGAAATCCCTGCTCCGGATTATAATATTCATGTAGGTTCAGGAACTCATGGTAAACAAACTGGTTTAATGATGCAAGGTATTGAAGAGGTTCTTTTAGAAGAAAAACCTGACATAGTTCTTGTGCAGGGTGATACCAATGCGGTGCTTGCCGGAGCACTTGTATGTGCTAAATTACACATTGCAGTAGGTCATGTGGAAGCTGGACTTAGGTCATTTGACATGACCATGCCTGAAGAAATTAACAGGATGGCTGCAGATGTCTGTTCAACCATGTATTTCATTCCAACCGAACAGTCAGCAATCAATCTTCTGGCTGAAGGATTTTCAAGAGAAAACTTATTAATTACTGGAAATACTGTTGTAGATGCTTGTTTTAGACACTTGGAAATAGCTAAAAAAAGAGGTTTTGAAGAAGAATCCTTAGCAGAGTTGGATATTGAAAACATGGAAAATATCTTAACTTTGACAATGCACAGGGCAGAAAACGTTGATGATAAGCAAAGGGTAACAAATATCATTGGTGCATTAAAAGAATTAAGGGACATGAACATTATCTTTCCAATTCACCCAAGAACCAAAAATACCTTACAAAATTTTGGTTTATTCGATGAATTAAATGATTTGGAACATGTCCATATTGTAAAACCAATAGGCTATCTTGATTTCTTACTTTTAACTTCTAATTCAACTTTAATCCTAACAGACTCAGGGGGTCTTCAAGAAGAAGCAATTACATTAAATGTACCTGCTTTAACTTTAAGATACAATACGGAAAGACCAGAAACTGTAACTGCTGGGGGAAATATTTTAGTTGGTTCAGATAAGGATGTCATATTGGAAAATGCTAGAAAGATTCTATCTGATGAAGAATTTGCAAATGCAATGAAAAATGCTCCAAATCCTTATGGTCAAGGGGATTCTGCTAAATTAACTGTTGATGCAATTGAACAGTATTATCAGGATGGTTTATTAGACATCAAAGCTCCTGAAGATATCATGTCTTCATTTACAAGAAAAATGATTTCAATTGATGAAGACATCACTGTCAAAGACTTTGAAGCAAAAGAAGACGCTTTGGTCCATATGGTCTTTGATGGGGATAAAATGAGATTCCCTGCTGATGATTTAAACTTAAACGGTATGATGATTACTTATGACAAACGAGAATGAGTCTATTTTAGTATTCGAGTACTTTACGGCTTCTAGTGAAAAAGACAGATCTATCATTTCAGAAGCTGAAGCCTTAATTTTTTCACTTTTGGATGAATTGGTTGATTTTAAAGTAGATTTGGTAATCAATGAATCCTATGAGAACGTTTTAGATAAATATGATAATGTCAATCCGATATTTATTGATTGTGATGTAATTGATTGGCTTTGCGAAAATGCGGCAAAATTCAATAATGCTATTTTCATTGCCGCTGAAAACAATAATAATCTTTATCGTATTACTAAAATTCTGGAAGAAAATAATGTCAAAACATTTACTTCTTCAGCAGAAGCTTGTCTTAAGGCATCTGATAAATTTGAAACTTATGAAAATCTATTTAATGTAGTGCCTCAACCGAGGTCATTTAGATTTAAGATAGATCCAAAGGGATATTGGAAAAGAGCCATTGAAAACTTACATGAAAAATGGCAGGCTGAAGACCCGTTAACTCCATTAAAATTAATTATAAAACCATTAATTGGTGTTGATTGTGAAAATATTGTTGTAATAGAGAATATTGAAGATTTGTCATATGATTTAGAAAACATTTTTAAACCAGGTTCAAGAATCATAGTCCAAGAGTACATTGAAGGAACAGATATAAGTGTTAGTTTAATTTCAGATGGTAAAAAATCTATTCCGATAAGTTTAAACAAGCAATTTGTTGAGTTAACTGGTGTTGAAGGAGCTTATTCTGGTGGAAAATTACCTTATGATACTAAATTCAAACAAGAAGCATTCGAAATTGCAACTAAAGCAGTTGAAGCTATTGATGGTATAAAAGGTTTTGTTGGTGTTGATTTGTTAATTAATGCTGATGAAAAAGACGTTTATTCAGTTTACTTTTTAGAAATAAACTCAAGATTCACAACTCCATATGTTGGATTAACTAAAATAGCCAATTTTAATATTGGAAAATCAATAATTGAGTTATTAAATGGTGAAATTGTCATTGATGATTTGGATATCTCTTTAGATGGTGAAGTCGAGTTTAAAAAAGTTGGCGATGAATTAGAAATTAGGAGAATATAATATGAAGGTGGCCGGATTTGACATTGGTGGAGCAAATACTGATTTGGCAGTAATTGATTTTGATGGTGGAGATATAAAAAATATCGAGGTTGATTTTGCATATCTTCCAATGTGGAGCAATAATGATGATTTGTCAAGAGTTTTATTGGAATTAATAGAAAACATTTGTCCAGTTTCAGAAATTGATGCTGTTGGCATTTCAATGACTGCTGAACTTGTTGATGCATATGATACTAAAAAGGATGGGGTTTTAGATGTCGTTGAAAAATGTGAAAAAACATTTGGCTGTCCAATTGCTTATGTTGGTATTGATGGAATGATGTCAAAAGAAGAAATAGAAAAAACTCCACTTAAAGCGGCAGCTGCAAATTGGATTGCAACAGCCCAAATTGCAACTTTAATTTCTGATAATTGCATATTTGTTGATACAGGAAGCACCACTACAGATATAATCCCTATTAAAAATGGAAAAGAATGTGCAATAGGTAAATCCGATTTTGATAGATCTGCTACTGGAGAATTAGTCTATACAGGCACCTTAAGAACAAATCTTGCTAGTTTTTTAGATAAGGTTGAGTTAAATGGTAAAGAGTATAGGGTAGCTAGTGAGCTATTTGCACAGACTGCTGATGTTTTCACTGTTTTGGATTTAATCAGTGAAGATGATTATGTTTGTGACACTTTTGATGGTGAAGGAAAGTCAAAAATAGAATGTGCAAAAAGGATTGCCCGTGTTGTATGTGCTGATTTAGAGATGTTAACAATGGAGGATATTATAGAAATGTCCAAATTTATTCATCAAAAGCAGGTTGAACAAATTGCCGATGGTTTAAAACAGGTTGTTGAGACTCAAAAACTAGATTTAATCATTACAACAGGTCTTGGTAAAGATATTTTAGATAAAAAAGCAGCAGAACTTTTAGGTCTTGAAGTTAAATCCATGGGTGACATTTTAACAGATGAAGAATGTGTTGTGGCGCCTGCTGTTGGAACTGCAGTAATGATGAATAAGTATATTTAATACCATACATCTTTTAGGCCCAATAAATAGGCTCCAGTATTGGTTAATAAATGTATAGCTAGTGTTGATAAGAGAGCTATTGCTATAAATTGCCAATTTAATTTAACAACCAATGAAACTAAAATTAATGCCACAATTATAAAATCTAATTGATCTAGAATTGGTGCAGGTTTTCCTCTTCCAATTCCGAGTCTTCTTTTTAAAAAACTACCTAAAGCATCACCTAAAAGAGCACCAAAACCAAGTAAAAATCCTATAAGTATTCCGCTAGACACATCTGTGATTATTGGGGTAATGATGTATTGTCCAAATTCTGAAATGAGGTATGGACCAAAATATCCTTGAATCGCACCGGTAATCATTCCTATGAGTGTCCCTGCCACTACGCCTCTCCAGGTCACTCCATCTCCAATCCAACGATTGCCGTTGCTATCACTTTTTCCGAAGTCAACTGGGGTTCCGCCACCGAACAATAGCGCTCCACCATTTGAAAAATAAGCTGGAAGTATGAAATAAAGTGTTGTAACACACGCAATTAGGAATAGTTGAATGTTAATAGTCATTAGATTTTTTCTCCATTTCAGTTTAACTTTTATTATGTATATCTATGTTATTTTCTAGTATATATTAATTAAGTTTAAATATGATATTACTTTAAATATATAATATTATGTAAGTTAGCTAATAATGTAAAATTGTTAGAAAAGGTGATTTTTTTGAAAATTAAAAATACAAAAAGTTTATGCCCTGAGTGTGGTAAACCCCTTGAGGCAGAAGTTTATGATGAGGATGGTAAAATTTTCATCAAAAAGACCTGTGATGAGCATGGGGAGTTTGAAAACACTTATTGGAGTGATAATGAATTGTACACTAGAGTTGAAAAATTCACTCCTTCAATAACAGGTGTTGAAAATCCTTGTGTTGATGATAGTGGGGCTTGCCCAACCAATTGTGGGTTATGTTCAAAACATGAAACATCCACTGTATTGGGTTTAATTGATGTAACAAACAGATGTAATCTAAAATGCCCAGTTTGTTTTGCTAATGCCGCAGCTGCAGGATATTTATATGAGCCAACTCAAGATGAAATAAGACAAATGCTTAGGAATTTAAGAAATTTGAAACCTCATCCATGTCCGGCTATCCAATATGCGGGTGGTGAACCTACTGTCAGAAAAGATATTATTGATTTAGTCAAAATGGCGAAAGAAGAAGGTTTTACTCATGTTCAAATAGCCACTAATGGTATAAGAATAGCTAAAAGGGAAAATTTAGCTAGTGAATTAAAAGAAGCAGGTTTAAATACTGTTTATCTTTCTTTTGAGGGTGTGACTCCTGAACCTTATATTCAAAATAAAGGAAGAGATTTACTTCCTGACAAACTTCAAGCTATTGAAAACTGTAGGGAAGCAGGTTTAGGTGTTGTGTTGGTTCCTACATTGGTCAAAGGCGTAAATGATAATCAAGTTGGCGAAATAATTAAATTTGCTTTTGACAATAATGACATTATTTATGGTGTTAATTTCCAACCGGTTTCATTTTCAGGAAGGACTCCATCAGAACATGTGGAAGAGCAAAGAATTACTATTCCTGATTTTGTTAACATCATTGATAATGAAACTGATGGTCAAGTTCCGACTAGTGCATTTTATCCACCATCTTTTGTTGAACCGATTGCAGAGTTCATTTCCTTATTGGATGGTGAAGAATCAGCTAAAGTTACCTTAAACTGCCATGAACATTGTGGAATTGCTACTTATGTATTTAGGGAAAAAACCGAGGGTGATGGAAAAGATAAATTAATTCCAATCACAAATTTCATTGATGTGGATGATTTATGTGATAAACTAAAAGAATACAATGAGAAGCTTAAAAAAGGCAAATTTGGGTCTCGTAAAAGAGTTTTAGCAGGTTTAGCTGGTAATTTAGCTAAAATGATTCATACAAGTAGATCTCCAAATGATTTGGATATTACAAAGATATTGTACAATGTATTTGCTAAAGGAGACTATGATGCTTTAGGAGATTTCTCTAAAGATGCAATGCTTATTTCATGCATGCATTTTATGGATCCATTTAATTTTGATGAAGACAGAGTTAAAAAATGTGTTATCCACTATGCAACACCTGATGGTAGAATCATACCGTTCTGTACTATGAATTCAATGTATCGTGAAGGTGTTGAAAAAGAATTCTCAAAACCATTAAAATAGAATAAATTATCAAATCACCAACTTACTTATTTCGTATTTGGATCTTCCAAATACTTCATTTTTTTTATTAATAATTTTATAGTGATATTAATGAATATTATTAAAGGTAAAACATGGACTTTTGGGAAAAATATCGACACAGATGTCATTATTCCTGGAAGATATTTAAGAACATTCAATCCTCAAGATTTAGCAGATCATGTATTGGAAGGAGAACGTCCGGATTTTACAAAAAATGTTAAAAAAGGAGATATAATTGTAGCTGATGAAAACTTTGGATGTGGTTCATCAAGAGAACAGGCTCCTGTTGCAATTAAAACTGCGGGTGTTGATGCAATCATTGCCAAATCATTTGCAAGGATTTTTTACAGAAATGCAATCAATATTGGCCTTCCAGTTATAGTTTCAGATATTGAAGCTAGGGATGGGGATATCATAAGCATTGATTTGACTGAAGGTTCTTTGATTAATGAAACTACTGGGGAAGAAAAGAGTTTTGAACCATTTAAAGAGTTCATGTTAAATATTTTAGAAGATGGTGGGTTAGTAAACCATTATTTAAATGATGATTAAGGAGGCATAAAAATGGATTGTCCAATTTGTGGTTCTGATGAGATTGAAATTATAAATTCAAAGCAAAAGTCCTCAAAAAAGAAATTTACTGAGGAATATTTATTAAAATGTGAGGATTGTGGGCATGTTTTTAAAGATGTGGTTTCTTTAAAAAAACCTAAACCTTATAGATTGATTATTTCAGAGCAAGACAAGTCTCACAAAACAACAATTGATTTATCCCCAAGTGATGAGTTAAAAAGTGGGGATGTTTTACTTTCTGATTTAGGCCAAGTTGAAGTTACAAGTATTGAAGTGGGAGATAAAAGAGTTAATAAAGCTAAAATTGAAGATATTAGTACTATTTGGGCGAATTCTGTTGAAATTCCAGCACGTATTGGATTTTCAGTTGATTTGCATGGGGAAGTAGATTCATACAAACTAGATTTAGACAGGGATTTTGAAATAGCTCCGGGGGATGTTGTTAAAATCGACAAACACATAGTTAAGGTCCATGTAATTAAAACTCAAGATAGGAAATTAACTTCAGGATTTGCAAAAGCGAACGTAATTAAAAGAGTTTATGCAAAACCTGTTAAATTCAATAATTATGATTATGATTTAACTAAAGATATTTTCAAGAAACATCATAGGAAAGAATTATGAAAGTATATATAGAATCTTATGGCTGTACATTTAATAAGGCTGATGGTCAGATTATCGCTGGAAACTTGCAAGAGAATAACATTGACATTGTTGATTCCATGGAGGAAGCAGATGTTATTATTGTGAATACTTGTTACGTTAAACTACCTACTGAAAATAAGGTCGTTTACAGAATTCAAAAGCTTCAAGAGAAGTTTCCAGATAAAAAAATTATCATCGGAGGATGTATGGTTGAAATCGATCCTGAAAAGTTAGACAAAGTAGGTCCTAACTGTTCTTGGATTGGCCCTCACCAATTGAATAAAGCAACAGAAATCGTCACCGGAACATATTGTGGTGAGCTAATTAGGGAAACAGGATTTTCTAAAGAATCCAAAGTGGGTGTTCCTAAACTTGTAGATGATAGTTTAATTCATATTATTCAAATTTGTGAAGGTTGTTTAGGGGCATGTACATTTTGTTGCACTCGATTTGCCCGTGGACCTTTAAATAGTTATCCAATTGCAGATATTAAAGCTGAAGCTAAAAAAGCTATTGAAAATGGGGCTTGTGAAATTCAACTTACTGCTCAGGATACTGCAGCATTTGGTCGGGACAGTGGCGAGAAACTATCTGATTTAATCAAAGAAGTGGCTAATTTGGATGGAGACTTTCGTGTTCGTGTTGGAATGATGCACCCTAAAAACATTTTAAACGATGTTGATGATATAATCGATGCAATGAAACATCCGAAGGTATATAATTTCATTCATTTACCTGTTCAATCAGGAAGTGATAAGGTTTTATCCGATATGAATAGGGGCCATACTATAGACCAATACCTGGATATTGTATCAAAATTTAAAAATGAAATTCCTGATATGACCTTGGCAGTCGATATTATTGTTGGATATCCTAGTGAAAATGATGACGATTTTGACTTAACCGTTAGGTTACTTGAAAATATTAAACCAAGTTTAATTCATTTATCAAAATATCAACATAGAAAAGGTGCGATTTCATCTTCACTTCGTGAAATTCCTCCTGAAACTATGAAGAAAAGATCAAAATTTTTATCTGAAATCAAATCAAAAATAACTGAAGAAGAAAACCGTGAATTGGTTGGAACCATTCAAAATGTATTGGTTGTTGAAAAAGGTTCTAAAGGTGGTTTTATTGCAAAAACAAATTCGTATATTCCAGTTATTATTGATGATGTTAAGTTAGGCACTTTTGTAGATGTAATAATTACTGAAGCGACCGCTACTTATCTTAAAAGCGAATTATATGAAGAATAATTTTTTATTTTTTTAATTATTCTTATTTTCATTTTATTGTTAATTTGTATCCTTTAATTTTATATCTTATCATTATTTTTTTCTAGATTACCAAAGCATATAGTAACAGTTGCTATGTTATAATATGGGGGAATAATAACCATTTTTACCGATACCTTTATATACTATTGTGTACTATCATTTAATTGGAGGTGTAATTATGAGTGAATTACCAATCGCACCAGTTGGTCGTATCTTAAAAAATGCTGGCGCACAAAGAATTAGTGATGATGCAAAAATTGCATTAGCTGAAGCATTAGAAGAAAAAGGTGACGAAATCGCACAAAAAGCTGTTAATTTCGCACGCCACGCTGGTAGAAAAACTGTAAAAGCTGAAGATATCAAATTAGCAATCAAATAGATTTACTAATTGGTTATTTTCAAAAAAAGCTTTGTATAATAAAATCTATTGGCCATTTTCTTGGTCAATTTTTTTTATTTTATCTTATTTTTTAACACTTGTTCTATTCAACAAGAAAACTTTATATATTACTTTTATCTAATTATAGTATGTTGTATAGGGACCGGTGGTCTAGGGGTATGATTCCTCTTTGACGTGGAGGAGATCACGAGTTCGAATCTCGTTCGGTCCATATGCCATGGTAGTTCAGATGGGAGAACGCTAGACTGAAGATCTAGATGTCGCTGGTTCAAGTCCGGCCCATGGCATTAATTTTGCTATTTTTTTTTAAATTTATCTATTTTAAAAAGTTTTTTCTATAGATTTCAGTTAGTGTTAGATTAAAAAAGGTGATGGATTTTTTTTAATCTATTTTTTGGTTAAAGTGATTGGTTTTGGTTTTACTTGGGTGTTTTCCCTTAATTCTTTGTATCTTTTCACGATTTCATAACCGTGATCACTTCCGATTAAATCTGCACCGCCAGTTAAAATTTGGTTTGCAAATTTATAATTGTCAATTCCACCGTATATCTCTATTTTGATTTTTGGGGCGTGTTTTTGAATGATATTTATGTCATTAACATTTTCGAAGATATGATTTGGTGATACGAATCCAGTAGCGGTTTTTACATAATCCGCTCCGCTTATTTGGGCAGCCTTAGCAGCATTTGCTTTTTCATAATCTTCTAGTGCTTTTGTTTCGATTATAATTTTTAGAACTTTATCTCCAATGACTTCTTTGAGTTGTTTCACTTCATTTTCAATCAAATCATACTTTTCATCTTTTATATGGTTTAAGTTGATAACAACTTCGATGTCATCGGCTCCGTTTTCGATTAATGCTTTTGCTTCAGCAACTTTACTAGCAGTATCTTCAAAACCTAATGGGAATCCGACTACACTTCCAATTTTTATGTTTGTGTCAGATAGCATTTCTTTTGCTAGTGGAACATATGTTGGGGATATAACGACTGAATTGAAGTTTAATTCTTTTGCTTTTTCAAAAAATTCTCTCATTTCACTTTCAGAAGTCATATTGTTTAAATTAGTATAGTTAATGAGTTTTGCTAATTCATTTGAATTTTTTATATTGTACATAATAACACCCTCTTAATTAGTTAGTATATATACGAACATATATTTAAATATTTTCATATTAATTTTTTCATCATGTATGGGCCAACTTTTTCATAACCAAATTTACGGTAGTAATTCCTAGATCCAATTCCGCTGATGATTGCTATTTCACTTTTACCATTGTCAATAGCTATATTTTCAGCTTCTTTTAGGAGTTTTTCTCCAAATCCGGTATGTTGGCCAATATTAGGATTTTTACCGCCAATTTTAATCATATTTCCATAGACATGCAACTCCCTTACAAGTGCAGTTGAATCTTCAATTTCGGGTCTAAAATGATTTTTTGAAGGAAAGCGAAGTCTTAAAAATCCTGCAATGCTCTCTTCATTTATATCTTCAATAGATAGGAAATGTTCTTCTCCCCCGCATGCAGTATAATTCTCGATAAATAATCTAAAATCATCTAAGCTATAGTCTACAGATGTTTTTTTATGACCAATTTCACGGCAACGTATGCACTGGCAGTTAATATGTTCTTCATCCAGTTTGTTATAAACAAGTTCTCCAAGATTAGATTTTTTAACTCCCGCTTCAATAAGGGTTGAAGGGATGTCTCTTTGGATTCTCATTGTTCTAACCCATTTTGGAAGAATCTTTTTTACTTTGGTTATTAACTCAACGGCTTCATCGTCGTTGTATGGTTCATATTTTCCTGCTTTCCATAAATCGTATAGTTCACTTCCTTTTGTAACAAGACATGGATAAATCTTAAGCATATCTGGTTTAAAGTTATCATTTTTAAATAACTCTTTAAACATTTTAAGGTCTTGTTTCTCATCGGAAAATAAACCGGGCATCATGTGCATTGCCACTTTAATAGCTGAATCTCTTAAAAGCTGATTTGCTTCCACTACATCGGCTATTGTGTGGCCCCTTTTAATTTTTTTATATAATTCATCAGACAATGTTTGAACACCAAGTTCTACTCTTGTCACTCCAAAATTAAGCATTCTGTTAATATGCTCTTTTTTACAGTAATCAGGGCGTGTTTCAAATGTCATTCCCACACATCTGACTTTTGAGCTTTCATTGGCTTTTTGCACATCATCAATTAACACATAATCGTTAGGTAAATAAGTTTTCAAAACGCCTTCCTCAAAAGATCTAATCTCATCAAAATCCATGTTGTATTCATAATTGTTTGGTTTATTTTGAATTATCAATCCAAAATCAGTCATTGCTTTTAGGCATTGTGATACAAACCATTCTTGATAACACAAATCCCTTGAAGGAAATGTTCCACCCATTATGATTAATTCTACTTTATCAATTGGGTGGCCAATTTTTTTCAGCTGTTTTAATCTGTTAAAACATTGGACATAAGGGTGAAAATCATACATTCTTCCTCTGAGTGCTGCAGGCTCTTCACCAGTATAACTAGGTGGTGCTATTTCACTTTCAGGGCAGTAAAAACACCTTCCATGCGGACATTTGTGGGGATGGCACATTACGGCAACAATTGCAACACCGGACATTGTTCTTGTAGGTTTTTTCTTCAATATTCCCGAGACAGTTTCTTTCTCTTCAGGTTTTGCAAATTCTAGAATATCGGCATTGCTCATGAATTTTGATAATTTCAAATCCCTGCACAATTGTCTTTTTGCAACTTCGAGGTCACGTCGAGTAGATATTTTACCGTTTAGAATATCCTCAATTATTATTCGACATGCTTTTTCCATTCTTTCACCAGTATATTATTAATAGTTAATCTTATATGATAGTTTTATTTAAATATTTAATGATTTATATATAATAATATAATTCATGAAGGTGAAATTATGAAAATTAAAGAATTTTTAGGTTCTACCGTATTAGATAAAAATGCATATGAAGTAGGTAAAGTTGCAAATGTTGAGTTTGATACTGAAACTGGTAAAATTGAAACTGTAACTTTAACTTTACAAAAAAACATATTCTCTAGAGATGAACTTGAAATCAACTTTGACGATATTGCTACTATTGGTGCATACATTATATTAAACAAAGAAATTCCAAAAGTTGAAGAAGCTGAAACCGAAAAAGTTGAAGTTGAAATTGAAGATGAATAAATAGGTTTTCAAAATGGTTTTAGATGCAAGAGATATTGAAATTCCTCTTGACTCTCATGTCAGATATGTTGATACAGGAACAATTGGTAAAGTTGTCGATGTAAAAACACAAGATGGCATTGATTGGGTAAAGATTGATAAAACCAACATGTGGTATCGTGCAAAGTTAGTGGAATTGCTTGATGAGAAAGACATTAAGAAATCTACTTATTATGATAAGGAAAACGATGACGATATCGATATTGAAACTATGAAAGAAAAAGCAATGGCATTAGAAGATATTGAGTTAGATTCTAATGTTGCTGAAGGTGGAGGTTAAATCCCACCTTTTTAATTATTTACAAAATTACTTATTTTCTCGGCGAGTTTTGGTCCTATACCTTCGACTTTTTGTAATTCTTTTTGTGAAACTTCGCTTAAATCATTGCCAAAGATATTTACAAGGTTTCTAGCTCTTTTTCTTCCAAGTCGTTTAACACCGACCACTAATGGTATTATGTCATCTTTCACTCCATAATATAGTCTAGCGGATAGTATGTCGAAGTCTTTTAGATTGGAGTAATTGCCTAAAACTTCAGAAGTATTTTTTGCAAATTTAACAAGTCTTGATGCTTCATAAGCAGACCTTCTTGTAGATGCGGAATAAACACTATACTTATTTTCTATTTCATATTCGCTTCTCTCATTAACCCATTCAATTAATGAAACTGTTGTTGCCTCAGGATTTCCAATATCAACAGCAAATAATCCAACTTCAGATAATTTGTCCCGTACAGGATCTTTTGACTTTCTTCCTTTAAATGAGATTAATGGCAAATCAGGAGTTTCAGACAATGCATAAATAAATTCTTCAACATTAATTTCATTAATTGTTGATAAATACTCTTTAATTTTAACGGCAGTTTCAACAGTATAATTGGATTTTGCTATTAAAGTACCGAAATCAGTTGTTTTAAGACCTTCGGGTGTAGCTCTTATTATTCCATTTTGAAGTAAAAATTCAAGCGCACTTTCAAGTTCATATCTTAGGCTATCTGCAGCAAATAATGACATTGACGGATTATTGCTCATTTGATAGCCATAAAGTGTTTTTCCAAAAAAGTCAGTTAGTTCATCTAGGTTTTTAGAAAGTGATGAAGCAATTTGGGCAATGATTTGTCTGTATATTGCATCTTTATTGTCGACTAATTTGGAGTTAGTTAACTCTATTTCCCCTTCAACATAATATTCTTGTAAGTTTTGAGCTTCATCCATTGTTTTAGCAATGAGATATGAGTATCCCACGTCATCATATTGGGGTCTTCCCGCCCGCCCGGACATCTGTTCGTAATCAAATACCGGGATTGGTTGAGGACCGTTAGCGGTCCAACGGGTATGGTCTCTGATTACAACGGTCTTTGAAGGCAGATTAACACCGTACATTAAACTTGGGGTTGCAGTAATCATTAATATGTTTCCATTTCTGAATTCATCTTCAATGATTTCCTTTTGTTCATTAAATAGTCCTGCATGGTGGAATGCAACACCATATTCGCATGCTTCAGCTAATTTAAGGCAAGTGCTTGTTGGAAGTGATCCTTTTCGTTTTGGAACTTCAAGAATTTTTTCTGCTACTTCCTTAAAGCGTTTTCTCTGTTCCACATTAATCTTTTTGTTAATCTTTTTAGAAACGTAGGTAGCTAGGCTTTCTGTAAATCGTCTGGTTGAAACAAAAGCCAAAGCCTGTGATTTATCTTTAATTGCTTTTTCAACTACTTTTACGATAACGTCATTTTTATTTTTGGTATTGAACATTTCAGCATCAAGAACTTCTTTATTTAATGGGACTGGCCTGTAATCATGTTCAACGCAAGTTCCTTCAAGCCAGCCTTCTATTTCTTCGATATTTCTTAAGGTAGCTGAAAGGGCTATAATTCTCATGCTCGGATTAATGATTTTTGCTCTTGTTATTGCAGCTTCAAGTGTTGGCCCTCTTGTAAATTCGCCAATCATATGAAACTCATCAATAATTAAAGTGTCAACATCTCTAAGTACATTCCAGGAAAATCTAGTGAGTGCATCAAATGATTCAAAAACCATAACTGATAAATCGGAGCTTGATGGATGTTTTCCAACATTAATTCCATGTTCTTCAAATGCCTTAAATTCTTTAACCTTTTCGTTTTGAATTGATAAAAGTGGTGCGGCATAAACTGCTTTTCCACCATTTAAGATAGTTTTTAAAGCAGGTAAAACTCCTAAAACTGTTTTACCACTTGCCGTTGGAATACAAATAATGTAATTTGATTTGTCTTCCAGGTATCCGGATTCAATTACTGCCTTTTGTGCAGGATTGAAGTCTTTAATGTAGGGATATGCACTGTTAATTATTTTTTTAATATCTTTGTCTAAATTTTCCATTTTAATCAATAATTTTTTTATTTTTAATATATAATAAATATTGTCAGAGAGCATTTGGTATCTATTATTATAGGTAAAAATTATATATTAATAAAAAATAAAATAGTTACAAAAACTATAGGAGAAATTTACTATGGCAATTAAAGTAGAAGTCTTTTCAACCAATTCATGCCCACATTGTCCTGCAGCAATCGATGCTGCTCAAAGAGCAAAAGATAAATTGGGCGATGCAATCGATGTAGAAGCAATTAAAATCGATGAAAGTGAAGAAAATAGACAAAGAGCTATTGCATATCAAATTATGGCTGTTCCTACAATTGTAATTGATGGTGATGTTGCTTTCGTTGGCGCACCTAGTGATTTTGAACTCATTGAAAAATTAGAATCTTTATTGTAGATTCACTCTTTTTTTATAATTTTTTTGTAAAAATGGCTGATGAAAATTATACTGGTGTTACAACAGGTACGGTAGCTACTGCATGCTCTCTTGCAGCCCTAGATGCGATTATAGACACTCCAGATATTGTATGTGTTAAAGTTGAGACTCCAAAAAAGACTTTAGACATTATCATTGACGAGTGCAAAAGGCTTTCTGAGAGTAAGGCATATGCTGTGGCTCATAAGAATCCATATAATGATCCTGATGTAACTGTTGGATTGGCAATTATTTCAACTGTTGAATTATTAGACAAAACAGATGAAGAATCTAATGTGATTATAACTGGTGGTGAAGGCGTAGGTAAAATCACAAAACCGGGTCTTCAAATTCCTGTTGGAGATTATGCAATTAATCCAGGTCCACGCCGTATGATTGTTAAAAATTTGTCCGATAAAATACCTGAAGGAAAAGTTGCTAAAGTTACTATTTCCATTCCTGAAGGTAAAGCCATAGCTAAAAAAACCATGAATCCTAAATTAGGCATTGTTGATGGAATATCTGTTCTTGGAACAACAGGCATTGCGAGATCCATGTCCAGTGATGCTTATAAAAATTCCATTGTCACTCAACTTGATGTGGCCCTTGCCTCTAATATTACTGATTTAGTCTTCGTTCCAGGTAATATTGGTGAGAAATTAGCTTTACAGAATTTAAATGTTGCCAAAGAACAAATTGTTCAAACTGGTAATTTTGTAGGTTTTATGTTTGAAGAGGCTGAAAAAAGAGGAATTAAAAAATTCACTTATTTTGGTCATATGGGTAAACTGATTAAGGTTGCTGGAGGCATATTTGACACAAAACATGCTGTTGCTGATGGAAGGCGTGAAATAATGGTGAGCCATGCGGCATTATGTGGAGTGGACAAACATAATCTACAAAGATTATTTGATTCAAAAACAACTGATGATATGATGTCTATTTTAGATGAATTGGGAGTATCATTTGAAGTTTCAAATAGTATTGCTCAAGCAATTCATGATAGATGTAAACAACGCTTTGATTTAGATTTAAATGTTATATTGGTTGATATGGAAGGTAATTATTTAAACAATAATATGCTATTTATCACTACTTTATAGTTCTCTAGATTATAGCCGTAGTGCCTTATTATTTATTAATATTTATATGTAATATCCTTAAACAAACGATAATTCAAATAAAAAATAGTTTAGAAAGCTAATTCATATATGCTGTATACTTCCCTGTCTTTAATTATATTCAATGGCATGATTGTCTCCAAAATTCAAAATCCTAAAAATAAATGAAAAAACTTTTCAAAATCATATCCTTGAGATTATGCTTAATAAATTATTATTTTTTTCAAATATAAAAATTACCCGATGTGTGTTTTATTTCAACCACCACTACATTTTAACATTTATTCTGACTTCTCATACTGTTTAGAGTTCATTGATTTCAATAGGTTGGAATTTACCGAAAATTGCCCGGAAAATACTTAATTATCATTAAATCTTGGAATCTTTGACCTCTATAGGTGAGGTGGTTCAACTTAAAAACAGCCATTCAATAACTTTCAGAAAAACTAAAAATTTCAGACATCATAATCCTATTTCAAAGTGCTGCTTAAATCAGAGGACATGGATGCATTAATAATATTTGATAAAATTGATGTGTAAGTGTCTTTGAAGTCATTAATCATCTTTTGGGAATATTTGTTTGAATGTGAGATAATTAACCTGTAATCATCACCGTTTTGGTGAACTTGAACAAATAATTCCGTTACAAAATCATTGAAATCATTAAGGACTTGATTAATAATTTCTCCTGCACCCATATCATCAATATTCTCAAAACTATCAAAATCGTCTGCAATCCAGTTGGGTACAAATTGGAATGCTATATCTCTTTCAAAGTCGTATTTCGGATAAAGCAGGAAAGTTGGATAATAGCTATATCTCAATGATTTGTAAACAGTATCTGCGGCATCTCTAATAAATGAATTGATGCTTTGATCTTTGCAGTCTATAACTGCCGGCACCAGGTTGGAGGTCATGGATATGAATTTCTCGTTGAATCTGTCACGTCCATTTTCATTCATTATAAATTGGGCTTTATCACCATTTACAAATTGGGACAATGCATAAGAAAATACAGCGATAAATAATACGTATTCACTAATTCCAGCATTATTTAAAAAGGATTTGAATGCCTTTTTATCAAAATCCAAATCATATGTTGACATATTATAACCTTCAGCTGAAGGATTATCTTCCAGTAAAAAGTCTACATCATCAAGATTTGACAGAATATTGTGATAAAATTCCCTTGCTTCATTGAATTTTCCGGTTCTTTTCATTTGATGAGTAAAAGCAGATGCCTTTAAAAATCCGTCATCAAAATCGATGCTTCCTCCGTCAAGAAGCGTCATGAAATCACTTTTGAATACTCCTGCTGAAACTGCATCAAAAATGAGATGATGAACCACACAAAATAAATAATAGGAATCCTCAGATTCAATAATCATGAACTTAGATAAACAATCATAGATATCGAAACTTTCAGAAAGGAAATCAATTAAAACATCTCTATCAAATTTGGATTCCACTGAAATTGGAGGTTTATTTCCTTTCACTAAATACGGATACTCTCCTTTAAACAACCTTATAAGGGTTCTAAGCATATTGTAAAGACCGCAAATATCTTTTATTCCATATCCGTTGATAATGTTCAGGAATTTTTTGGTTCCGAATTTTTTAGCAGTTCTCATTAAATCATTAAGCGCATCTAGATTAGATACATCAGTATCACTTTCATCATGCCGCTCACTCAAGCGCATGCTTAAAACCGGATGCATATTTAACATCTCATCTAATGAACTAAGTATTTTTTCAAGATCATATTTCTTAGAGATAGGAATATAACTTATTACATGATAAGCATCCGATTTATTATAACCTATTATATCTGCAATTACATCACTTTGCGCAGAATTCAAAGGACAACCATCTTCTAAAGAATAAATATCCAAATCAAATGAGTATTCAGAGATATTCTTTGCAATTGCCTCGGGAGTGCGGAAAGTGAAGATATCCGCCATAGTGACATCATCAGATTTAACATAGGATGATAACTTAGTTGCAGTCAATGAATCTCCACCTAAACGAATGAAATCATCATATATACTGACTTTTTCTAAATTTAATGCTTTTTTAAAGGCTTCGACAATTTCTTTTTCATTTTTGTTTCTTGGTGCGACATATTTATCACGTAAACTATCTATGTCAACATCGGGCAAAGCACGCTTATCAACTTTGCCGTTTACATTTAAAGGAATTTCATACAATGTTATTACATATGACGGAACCATATAATTCGGTTTGCATTTGGATACGAATTCGCGAACAGAATTATCAATGTCATCTCCGTAAAAACCGTCAGACAGTACAATATAGGCAATTAATTCATTATTTCCATTATTTGAAGTGATTTGGACTGTAACATCTTTAATATAATCCATGTCTCTTATTGCAGATTCAACCTCTGTCAGTTCCACACGGTTTCCTCTGATTTTAACTTGGCTGTCACGACGGCCAACAATGCCCAATGACCCATCAGGCAATAACCGAACCATATCTCCCGTGCGATACAATATGCTGTAGCCTTCTTTATCATCAAATGGATTGTTGATGAATGCTTTGGCGTTTTCTTCTGGGCGGTTTAGGTATCCGTCGGCAATTTGGTAACCTGCTAAGCATAATTCACCAACAGCACCGACAGGAACACGTCTGAAATTATCATCCAAAATATACGCGCGAGTATTTTCGTTTAGCATGCCTGCTGAAGACCCATCCTTTTTATCGTCATTGTCGATAGAAGATATGAATGCAAATGTTTCGGTTGGACCGTATGCATCAATTAAACGATAATCTTTTGGACTTTCGAATTTACCTAACTTCTCACCGCCTACTGATAAAATCCTTAATGAGGTATTGTCAATTTGCTCCATGAACAGTTTAGCGACCTGTGTGGAAATAAAAGTATGGGTAACATTCTGTTTAATGAAATGTTCATTCAACTTAGTAATATTAAATTTAATATCCTCAGGAATTACAGTTAAAGAAGCTCCGGCATATGTTGTTTGAAGGATTGCTTGAGATCCGGCGTCAAATCCGATATTTGAATATAAAGCATAAACATCATTCCGACCAAAATCATATGTGTCACAGTATGTTTGTGAAAGATTTAAAATAGCTTTGCGTGTTATTCTAACTCCTTTAGGAATGCCTGTAGTGCCGCTGGTGTATAAGATACAGGCCAAATCGCTATAAGTAACATCCAACTTAGAAGAAGTTCCAATATTTTCTTTGATAATGTTTGAAATATTTAGAAGTCTGTTTTCCTCTGATAGATTTTTAGCACGATTGTAAGTATCATCACAGACAATAACAACTTCAGCATCAGCATCATCCATCATGAACTTTATGCGTTCATCCGGAAGGGCATCATCCAAAGGAACGTATGTTGCTCCGGTGGATAGAATTCCTAAAATGGTGAACAGGTATAATTCTGATCTCTCAACTAAAAATGCAACATTGTCATTTTTATTAATGCCCATCTTCTTCAAATCGTTTGCTATTTTATTGGCGATGAATGCACTTTCATCATATGTATAACTATTATTTTTATAGGTTACCAGGCTGTTTTTTGGGTATCTGGCAAGATTGTCATTGAATGCATCCAAAATATCACAATACTTTAAAGGACATTGTGTTTTATTATAACTGTCTAAAAGTTCAATGTCTTCATTGGAGATATAACTGATGTCCTCTAGTTTTTCTTTTTCTAAAAATTGGACCAACACCTCTTTGAATGCTTTAACGAATTGTTTTGCTGTATGTTGGCTGAATTTATCTAAATGGCTTACAGTCACGACAAATCCGTCTTCCAGGTCATTGACGACACATAAGAAATCGCTAATGCCGTCAGCATCATCACTTGCCACCAAATCATTGCCAATATCGAAATCATTCAAATCATGATTATACTCAAATGCAACATCGATACTTAAATTGTATTCTTTTGCAAGCAATCTAAATGGATATATGCTGTTTGTCATTGAGTTTAAGATTAAATCAGACATATTGGTCAAGTAATCATTAATCGATTTATTTTCACAATTTGCAATGATTGGTATTGTTCGCACAAACATTCCAATTGCATTTTGTGAGTAATCTTCATGCCGGCCATGTTCAGTAAAGTTATAGTAAACCTTGTTGCCACCTATGAAACGTGAATATGTATATGCAAATGCAGCATTCAATAAACTGCCAACACTAATGCCAATATTTTCCGTAAATGTTTCAATATCATCACGAACGCCCCTAATAGGAAGACTAACACTACCTTTATCTCCATCAAGGTCACTTAAAAGATGTTGGATTTCATCAATGTCGGCAAATTCATCATGGAAGAATTTCTGAGAGGATTCATATTTATGATTGTAGTGGGATTCAAATGAATTTCGGCTGGCATAAGCAAAGCCCAAATCCACATTATCATCTAATTTGCCCAATAAAGCTTGCCGTAATTCTTTATTAATGATTGTACAGCTGGTTGCATCACTAATGATATGGTGCATATCATAAAATACAAATTTCTTTTGCTCATTATCTAAGATGTAAAAACGCGCTAAGAATTTGTCTAAATCGAATGCTTTGATTAGATTTGAATAATCTGTCGTATTGATTATTTCAATTGTTGGATAGCTGTCACAAATTAAAAGAGGCAGGTTTTCAGTGTCTAAAATTCGGCCTTTTAAGATGGGATGCCTATTAATTAAAGCATGAATGGCATCTTTAATGTTCTCAGTCGTATATTTGGCATCATATTCGAAAATTCCATGTGCTGAATATGCAGTATCTTTTTCATGCACTTTTTCATCCAGATAAATGCCCAATTGAGACTCAGACAAACAACAAACAATGTTATTGTCCTTGAATGTATAATTGCCAAGGAATTTCAATTCAGATTCGATATTTTTAATGAAAACATTGAAATCATTGCCTATGTAAGTATTATCTGCATAATCCCCACTAACCATATACGAATCAGCATTGCGAGCAATATTGAATGTGATACCATAAGAGGTAGGGTCTTGTTTAATGTTTATTTCCTCATTAGAAGCCGATTTTGGAATGTATGATTCAAATAGTTCGTTTTCGAATGCAAATTCGCTGCTTAGGAAATTGAAGGTTACTGGGCAGTGCTTGAATTCTAATTCTTTTGTTGTGTAGATTAAGGAGGAATAATTCAAACCTAAATTTTTAACGTCTCTGAGTGCTGTTTTGATGTTGTAGACATCGTTCATTATGGAAATGTTGTCATTTTTGTTGTTTGTGTTGATTAGTATTGGGTATTGGCTTGTGAACCATCCTATTGTTCTGTTAAGTTTTGCAATACTCTCATCACGGCCATGGCTCTCACGGTTTAATATTAACTCTTTTCCATATGTCTTTTTATATGCTCTTGCGATTGCTAAGGCCCAATATTCTTCTTCAGACAACATCAAAAGATTATCCGCATCATAATTCACATCAAAATCTAACGCAAATGGTTTATTATCTCCCTTGATAGTAGAATCATCAATTTGTCGGTTTAATTTTGTCCAGTGCTGTTTTTCTTCATAACTGATATTTTCAGCCAAATATCTAACATCTTCCACCCAATTTTTATAAGGATACGGCCTTAAAAGTTCAATTTCTTTTCCTTGTTTTAAATTGGTGTAGATGTGGGTTAGATCTGTGATTAGAATGTTCCAGCTTACTCCGTCTATGATTAAATGATGGATGATGAACATGAGGTAGGATTCGTTATTGTGATGGATTAAATTGATTTCAATTAACTTATTCTTTATGCTAAGTGATTTGAATGATTTTATATAGATTGCTTTCAGTGATTCTTCAAGATTCTCGGTGATATTATGTTCACCTATTTCACGGATTTGGGTATTCACGGGCAATATTTCCTGTATTACTTTTCCATTTTCATCATAGCTGTATTTTGTACGAAGCATGTCATGAACATTGCATAATTCATCAAAAGATTCTTGTAATGTATTTATATCTATTTTTTCTGAGGATTTTAAGATAAAGTGTTGTGAAAATTCATCCTCGTTAATTTGATCAAAGAAATACTCCTGAATAGGAAGCAAATCCATAATTCCCTCTACTGCATCGTATGCAACTTTCTCTATGCTGCCAACATTTTGAGCAATCAAATATGGAGTTTTATAATTCAATATATCTCCAGCACCACAGTTAATGTCATTTTTCTCCAAGAGTGAAACAACACGAATGGCAGTGATGGAATCTCCGCCAAGACGAACAAAGTCATCGTTTAATCCAATGTCTTTTTGATTAAATACAATCTCAAATGCATTGGCTATTTGTTTTTCAATTTCATTATTTGGAGCAACATACTCCACACGCAAACTGTCCAAATCAACTTCAGGCAGATGCCTATAATCGATTTTACCATTGATATTAAGAGGGATACTGTCCAAACGGACAACAAATGAAGGAATCATATAACCTGGTTTAAATTGAGCAACATAATCACGAACATGCTCTTTTAGAGTTTCATCATCAGATTCATCAGATGCTACAACATAAGCCACCAATTCATAATTATCCATATGTTTGATAGTTTGAACTGTCACATCCGTAATATAATCAATTTCACGAATTACCGATTCAATTTCTGATAATTCTACACGATTTCCACTGATTTTAACTTGACTGTCACGACGACCAACAAGACCCAAAGACCCATCAGGCAATAAACGCACCATATCGCCAGTACGATACAAAACACCATAATCAACACTATCATCAAATGGATTTTCAATAAATGATTTGATATTTTCTTCTTCACGATTTAGATATCCATCAGCTATTTGATAACCTGCCAAATACAATTCACCGACAGCACCAATTGGCACTTGTCTAAATTCATTATCTAAAATATAAGTTTTTGTATTGTAATTTAGGAATCCTACTGAGGACGAATCAATTTTTTTAGAATTGTCAATTGATGAGATAAAAGCAAATGCTTCAGTAGGTCCAAATTCATCAATTAACATATGATTTAAAGGATTTTCAAACTCACCTAATTTTTCACCACCAATTGATAAACTCTTTAAAGAAGTATCCTCAACAGTTTGCATGAAAAGTTTAGCTACTTGAGTAGGAATTGCAGAGTATGTGACATTATACTTTAAGAAATAATCATTCATCCTTATCATATCTAATTTAATGTCATCTGGAATAATAACCAGAGAAGCACCTGCATAAATAGTTTTGAATATTGATTGAGAAGCTGCATCAAAACCAATGGAAGGATACAAACCACACACATCTAAATTATCAAAAGGATAATCCTCAGCAAAATAATTTGATAAATTAATTACAGATTTGCGGGTAATTTTTACACCTTTAGGAACACCAGTAGTACCACTAGTGTATAAAATACAAGCTAAATCACTATAAACAACAGGCAAACAAGACAATATACCAATTTCATCATTGACAATCTCAGAAATATTTAAAGTAATACAATTACCACCCAAATTAAATGCACGTTCACTAGTTTCATCACTAACAATAACAACCTTAGAGTTAGTATCCCTCAACATAAAACTTAAACGCTCATCAGGCAAACTATCATCCAAAGGAACATAAACCGCTCCGGCAGACAGAATACCTAAAATGCTGAAAATGTATAATTCAGATTTTTCAACTAAAAATGCGACATTTTCCCCTTTTCCAACACCAAAACTTCTTAAACTGTCGGCTATCTTATCGGCTATGAAAGCGCCTTCATCATAACTGTAAACATTATCATTGTAACTTACAAGATTGTTTTTAGGATATTTGGCAAGATTGTCATTAAAAGCATCCAAAATATCCTCATAAATCAAGGAATGTCCAGTCTGATTATAACTGTCTAAAAGCTCAAAATCAACACCTGCAGTATAATTGATGTCTTTTAATTCTTCAACTTCAATTATATCCTGCAGAATTAGCTTATAAGATTCAACAAAATGCTCAATGAAATCTTTAGAATATAATGATGAATATAAAGTCCTAATCATTAATCTATCTTCGCCAGCGTTGAAAATAGATAAAGATAAATCTGCATTCAAATCATGTTCCAATTCTTCAATACCATATTTTGAATCTTCTTTATTTAGCATGTCATTAAAAAGATCATGGGAATATTGGAATAAGATATTTGAATTTAAATCATATTCACTAGCCAAAAGACGGAAAGGATACAAATCATATTTCATTACAGAATTAATCAAAGTGGAAGAATAATCTAAAAAAGAATCAACATTCTGATTTGTGCAGTCCAATAGGACGGGCAATGTTTTAACGAACATTCCTACAGACTCTGACAAATCAATATTGCCTCTGCCGTCATCTATAATATTGAAAAGAACCTTATTCGAACCGCTGAATCTTGATAAGGCATATGCAAAAACGCTAGCGAAGAACTGATTATGTGTAATGGAATGCTTTTGTAAGAATGAATTTAAATATTCCGCATCCAGCTCTATTGTATCTACCAATTCAAATTCATCTTCACTGCTTTTTAGAGAAGGCAGTAAATCATAAACCTCATCATTATCAGCCAGCATTTCATCAAAGAATTCATGGGCATTATCCATATAATTTGAATCGATATTTTCTTCAAATAAAACCTGTTTTAACACCCCATAATCAACAAAATCAACATCTTCTCCATTCAAAATCGAAAACAGGACATCTAGTAAGATGTTCAATGATGTGCCGTCAAAAATCAAATGATGGAAATCAGCGCATAATATAACAGATTGCTTATTTTCAACAATTAAAAATCTGGATAAATATTTGTCGAATTCAAAGGATTTGACAAAAGAGTTAATGTCATTCAGATGTCCTTCATTAATTTCAGGTTCTGCATCAAATGCAAAGGACAGAATTCCATCATCGCTAAAGACACGAGCTTTTAAAATAGGAAATACTTCAAACAATTTAATTAATGCATTTTTAAGTTCACTAACGGAATAATTGTCTTTTAACTTTATTTTAAATGGATTGTTGTATGCTGTGCCCATATCATTTACACTTTCATCAAGATAAACGTTTAATTGTGATTCTGATAGAGGACATGGTTCATCAAACAGATATTTGTCTTCATAAAGAGCCGAATGAATATTCATATTATATTTAATATGATTGCTGATGTCTTTTGGTGTGGAAAGACTTATTATTTCATTTGAGGATAAATTAACGCCCAATTTTTCTTTCAATAATAATTGTAATTTCATTGCAGACAATGAATTGCCCCCTCTGCCAACAAAATCATCATCAATGAAAACAGAATCAATATTTAAAACCTCTTTAAATGCATTAACAACATGGCTGATAACTTCATCAGTTATTTCAATGTTATCATTATCTAAAGCTGTTTTTAATGAAGATTTATCGATTTTTCCATTGAGATTTAATGGAATTTCATCCAATTCAATGAAAAGGGAAGGAATCATGTAACTAGGCAAATTATCTTCTAAATTTTCTTTAACTTCATTTATGTCCAACTCGGCATTTGTTGTATAGTATGCAATCAGGTTGTCATTATCAACATCCAAATAAACGTCTGAAATTTCTTTAAATTTCTTCATTATGATAAGAATTTCATTTGATTCGACACGAAAACCTCTGACAGACAACTGATCGTCTTCACGTCCAATAATTTCAATTTCTCCCTCCGGATTGTAAAATCCTATATCTCCGGTACGATACATTATTCCATTACTTTCACTGTCAGCGATTGGATTGTCTACAAAAAATTGATTTGTTAATTCAGGATTATTGTAATATCCCGAACTTACAATTTCACCGGAAACACATAACTCTCCTGGAACTCCAATAGGCATTATATTACTATTTTCATCTAAAACATAAACCCATGTGTTAGCAACAGGCTTACCAACGGGCACACGATTATCTTTAACATCATTCAAATTATAAATTTTACTAATTGTTAAAATCAATTCTGTTGTGCCATAAAAATTAACTAATTTGGTATGTCTGTCCCGTTTACTTAGTTCATTTAATTTTGCACCTGCCAAAATAAGATAGTCCAATTTCAAATCTTCATTGTCATAAATAGGAACGCCGATGGTCGGAGGTAAAATCAAATTATTCATTGGTGTTTCTTTAAGGGCTTCTATTATCAATAAGCTGTTTTTCTGCTCATTTTCATTGAATATCCTGACACATCCCCCCAATGCCAATACAACATAAGCCATATATGATGCAATAAAACTGAAACTTACATAACATCCGGCAGTCTCGCCACATGAAAAAGAAAAGAGGTGTTTAAAAGCAATACTTAAACTACCCATCTGATAATTGGAAACCATCACTCCCTTTGGAAGACCTGTAGTTCCTGATGTGAACATTATAGAAAATAAATCCTCGCTTCTAGAGATTATATCAACATCAGCATCATCATCATAATTTAAGTCTTCAATGCAAACCACATTTAGATTAAAATCAGATTTATTTGCAATATCTTCAGTAGTGACAATGCACACGGATTCAGAAATCTCCAACATGTGCTCAATACGTTTAATCGGATATGTAAGATCTATTGGGACGAATGTGGCTCCAATTTTATTTAAAGCTAAAACCAATTCAAGAAAATGATAATTGCGAGGCAATAATAAAGCAACATGACTTCCTAAAGAAATATTGTAATTCTCAAATAAATCATTTGCAATTGAATTGCTTGATTTTTCCAGCTCACCATAGCTTATCCGATCAACACCGTCATCAACAGCAATAATATCTGGATTACTGATTGCAATATGGCGGAAATATTTGCTGAGTATAAACTCTTTGTCAATATCATCTTCAATTCCCTTATAAAAATCAAGAAGTAACTTTTTTTCATCCTCTGAAAGGATATCAATATCACTTGTTGCGGCATTAGGAGAATTTAAAACATTATCAATCAAACTTTCAATATTTTTTGCCATACGCCCAATATATTCATCTGAAAACAGGTCTGAATTGTAAAGCAATTCCAATGAGTTTTCATAAATGTTCAATGTTAAAGCTGAATCCTCTCCATTATAAACACTAATGTTTTCATTTAAATCATAAAAATCATAAATTGTATAATAAGAGACATTTTCACCCAAATAATTGTCAACATCAACTTTAGTATTATCAACAGCATTTTTTAAAGCTGATTCGAATTCATCCAACAAATCATCGAATGAATCATGGTCATTTACATCAACTTTAAAAAGAGTATTTTTATCAAATATCTGTAAATCAGTTTTTCGGGGGACAATAGTTTTTAATAAACATCCGTCCAGTCTGTCAATGCGGGACAAGTATAGTGAGAATATGCTTCCATAAAAATCAAATAAAGTACAATCATGATTTTTAATGAATCTGGAAACGGAATTCATATCAGGATTAATTTTTTGGCTCTTATAATGGTCATGTTTTATGTTGTAGAATTTGATATGCTTGCTAGAGTTTAGGACGTAGTTTTTCCAATAACGGGATTCATTTTCAAAATCGGAAGATTTTAGGTAAACTTGAACATCCTTATAATATGAATCCAGATTGAATTTTGGAGGAGATTTTTCAGAATTATCAAATAATTCATAGAAATCATTTATTGAGGAATAGTCGAATATTAGTGAGTTGATGTTTGCTAAAATTGTAAAATTTTCATTGTTTTTCAATACTAGAAATCTGTAAAGTGGAACATCAATAATATCATCAAATGTAAAATCAAAAAATGAATCTATAATTTCCTCAACAGAGGTTTCTTTTAAATTGGAAACATCCTTAATCTGATAATCGACTTCCTCATCGATTAGGATTGCATTAGAATTTTCATCAATCCTCCAATTCAAAATGTTTTTTGCCTTGTTAAAGGCATTTTCTATTGAATTCTCATTAACATCAACATTCAATATAAATTTAACATCTTGATAATAATTCAATATATGGCCTCCGCTTCAAGCTTTAAAGTATTTTTTGTGCAATAGTATTATTCCAATTAAAAACACGAGAAATTTTGTTATTAATTAACATTCAAATTATATTATAATATTTCGTTATAATTCCATATATAGTTATGATATAATGTTAATGTTATCAAAATAAGAAGTAATCAATAATGAGGGTGGATAAACATGAATTTAAGTAGTGTTTATTTAAGAATCACTTCAGTTTTTCCCCTATGTTTATGGGGTTCTTCCATTTTTCCAAGGGGTGAGGACAGTGGAGTTAATTTTTTCACGATTTGAACATATTGGTTAAATATTACGAGATTTATTCTCTGCATAAGACATTAAACTTGACTTTTTTTATTAAAGAATTTTTCTAATTTTCGGATATTTATTTAAACAATAATTATACAATATAGATATAACAATAATTGGAGTTTATTTTAATGAAAATAGCTATGGTTGGTCAATTTCCACCTCATGTGGGTGGTGTTGGTGTTCATATTCATACATTATCTAAAAAATTAGTTGAGGAAGGACATGAAGTTTATGTAATCACTTATCCTCACAAGGAAATCAAGGATATTGATGGAATCCATGTTATAGGAACTAAAGGATTTAATGTTCCTGGTGTTAGGGGGTTAATGTTTAAGAAAAATGCAAAAAGAGCATTAGAAAATCTAATAGAAAAAGAAGACATTGATATCATCCATGGTCATTATCTATTTCCTGCAGGTGCGGCGGCTGTTGAAGTTGGAAAAAAACATAAAATTAAGACTTATGTTACTGCACATGGTTCAGACATGTTTGAATTATATAAAACACAACCTTTAATGAGATCAACTATCAAAAATGTTTTGAAAGATGCAGATTGTGTTTTGGCAGTTAGTAATGCTTTAAGGCATGAGATTATTGCAACTGGCGTTAGTGGCATAGCCAATAAAACAAGATTGTCTTGGAATTCTGTTGACATTGAAAAATTTTCTGCTAAAAAGGATGATTCCTTTAAAAAAGAAAATAAACTTGAAGATAAGCCTATTGTTCTTTTTGTTGGTAATTTAATTAAAAGAAAAAATGTTGATTCACTTCTTGAAGCTAAAAAAATCGCAAGTAGTGATTATTATTTGGTCATTGTTGGTGACGGACCATTGTTTAAAAAATTATCTAAGAAAGTCGAAGAAGAACATATTAATGATGTAATTTTTACAGGCTCAAGAAATGATGTTGGTAAGATTATCCCGAGCTGTGATGTTTTAATTCTACCTTCATTTTCAGAAAGTTTTGGTTTGGTTCTGATTGAAGCATTAGCTTGTGGAAAACCTGTAATTGGAAGTGATGTTGGAGGCATTAGTGAAATAATCAACAGTGATGTTGGTTTACTTATTGATCCTAAAGATGTTTATTCGATTGCTAATGGTATAGACAAAATAATTAATGATGATGATTTAAGGTTGATTTTATCCTTGAATGCAAGAAATAGGGCAAAGGATTTTGCTGAAGTTACAATTCCATATGATGAGGTTAAATGATGAAAAAGAAAGTTAGATCTCCAGGTTCTGCAACAATAATAAATGCAATTGCCACAGGTTTTGGTTCTGCATTTGGTATTGGTTTGGATATTCAGTGTGAGGCTAAAACAACTAATGGTTCAATTTCCTGTTTTAATGATGTTGGGGCAGATAATACATTAATGGAACTGTGTGCCAAAAAGGTTTATTCTCATTATAATATTGATGAAGCAGATTTTGGTATTGAATTAAAAACAAAATCAAGCTTACCGATGGCATCAGGCCTTTCAAGTAGTAGCGCTTCTTCTAATGCTATTGTTAAAGTGGTTTCATCAATGATTTCTGAAGAATTTGACTTAACTCCTTTGGATGATTTGGAAGTAATTAATATGGCAATCGATGCATCACTAGAAGCTGGAGTTACCATAACTGGTTCTTTTGATGATGCAACGGCCTCATACTTTGGTGGGGTTGTTGTGACTGATAATAAAAATAGGGAGTTTATAATAAATGAAAAGATGGATGAATATCCAATTTTGGTCTATATGCCTAATTTCCACTCAAAATCAGGGGATTCAGATCCTGAACGAATGAAATTATTGGCGCCATTGGTTGAAACTGCATTTGGATTTGCAAAGGATAAAAATTATTTAAAAGCTTTAAACTTAAACGGTTTAATTTATTCAGCAACACTGGGTTTTAATTCATCAATTGCAATTGATGCTCTAGAAGCCGGGGCAATGGCTTCAGGTTTATCTGGTACTGGTTCATCATTTGTAGCTATTGTTAGTGAAGAATCAATTGATGAAGTTAAAGATTCCTGGTCTAAATATGAGGGGAAGGTTATTCCAACAAAAGTTGATAATGTAGGTTGTAAATTAATGTAAAAAACATATGATTTATATACTAGGATTATAATAAATTATATTATTATCATTATTATCAATTTTGGTGATTTTTTGACTAGTGATCAGGATATAAAATCTTTTGAAAATAAAGAAGATGCAGAAAAACTTCTCAAAGACTCCAGAAAACGTATTGATGAAATTGATAAGGAATTATTTGATTTGATTTCACAGAGAACCGCTCTTGCAAAAGATATAGCTCTTTCTAAGGAATATCTTGGAATGCCTATTTATGATAAAAGTAGAGAGGATGCAGTCCATGAAAGAGTTGAGATAATATCCCAAGAGAAAGGTCTTGATATTGATATTATTGATCAAATTGTAAATATGCTAACTATTTTAAGTAAAAATGAGCAAAAAGAAATTTTAAGGAGGATTGTTGATGGGCAATATTAGAACTTCATTTGTTAAACGTTTAGCAAAAGAACTTATTGAAACTCACAAAGGTGTTTTCACTACTGATTTTGAAGAAAACAAAAAATTAGTACAAGAATACTCAACTGTAAGTACTAAACACTTAAGAAACAAAATTGCTGGATATGTAACAAGGCTTGTTAGGTTAGAACAAACCCAAAAATAAGCTTTTTTTCATATTTTTTTACACTTTTTTTATTTAATTAATTTTTACAATTTTTAATTTCATATTATAATGCTATTTTTTGAAAGAGTCCTATTTCTATAAAAACTTTATAAATATGGTCGTATAAAGATATATATGTATATTTTGTTTAGTCAATATTTTAACAAAATATTTAAAAATTTTTAAGAAATAGGTGAACTTAATGGATTTGGTAGTAGTAAAATTTGGTGGAACCTCGGTAGGTAATGGTTCCAGAATTAAAAAAGCGGCGCAGTCCGTTGTAAATGAATATATGAAAGGTAATCAGGTAGTAGTTGTAGTTTCAGCTGTTAACAAGACTACTGATGAGTTAATTGGTTTATCCAATGAGGCTATTGGTGCAGGGTTAACAGACAAGCAGAAGGCAGAAATTATGGCTATGGGCGAATTAACTAGCGCTAGATTATTTTCAGCAACTATTGAATCATTAGGTGTCAAGTCAGAATTCATTGATCCTTATAATGAATTATGGCCTATCATTACTGATTCTAATTCCTTAGAAGCAAATATTGATTTTGGTACAACTGACAAGAAGATTGATGGAATTAGAAGGCTTGTTAATCAAGGAGTTATCCCGGTTATTTGTGGATTTTTAGGAAAAGGGCCTAGCGGTGAAATTACAACCTTAGGAAGGGGTGGAAGTGATATCACTGCATTTTTAATTGGACATTGTTTAGATGCTAATGAAGTAATTATTGTTACAGACGTAGATGGTGTAATGTCAACAGATCCTAATAAAATAGAGGATGCACAATTGTTAGATGAAATATCTGTTGAAGAAATGAGAGATTTAGCTACTCATGGAGCGCAGGTTTTACACCCTCATGCATTAAAATATAAAGATCCATTAATTACTGCAAAAATTATTAACTTCTCCCATGGTGACCTATCTGCCAAGGGTACCCGTATTGTGGGGCCTTATGAGGGGGATATGTTAAAATGCGTCACCCTTTATAAAGATCCTATTTCACTTATCGCTATTGTCGGCGAAGCAATGCTTAAGAAAGTCGGTTTAATGGCTAAATTAACAACTTGTCTTGCTGATGAAGATGTAAATATATTTGGTTTGTCTGCAGGTCAAAATTCAATTACTGCTTTTGTAGATAAAGCAGATTCAAATAAAGCATATCATTTATTGCACCGTATGGTGGTAGAAACTGATGTTTTAAGTTCGTTATCACTTGGAAGAGACACTGCAATGATTACATTTGTAAGTCCTGACATTATCGAAACTCCAGGTATTATTTCAGATATTACAGAACCACTTAGAAAACACAGTATTAACATTTTAGAAATTTCCTCTTCACAAACTGCAGTTGTGTTGTTTGTTGATTGGGAAGACGGAGAAATTGCTCATAAATTAATTAGTGAGGTTTTAGAATGAGATTTGAAGGAACATATGTTGCTATGGTTACTCCTTTTACAAAAGATGAACAAATCGATGAGGAAGGATTTAGACATAATATAAATTATTTAATTGATCAAGGTGTCAATGGATTGGTTGGTGCTGGAACCACTGGTGAATCAGCTACAATTACTCATGAAGAACACAGAAGAGTTATTGAAATTTTAGTAGATGAAGTTGATGGTAGAGTTGAAACAATTGCTGGAACCGGAAGTAATGCTACTTCTGAAGCATTGTCCCTAACTGAATTTGCAGCCGATGCCGGTGCTGATGCAGCATTGTTAATTACTCCATATTACAATAAACCACAACAGCATGCTTTAGTTGACCATTATGGAACTATTGCTAGCAAATGTGACATTCCTCTTATTGCATATAATGTCCCATCTCGTACTGGATCAAATATTGAAGTTGAGACTGCTGTTGAATTAGCTAAAATTGATGGTGTTGACGCTATTAAAGAAGCTAGTGGTAGTGTTGATAAAGTTTCAGACATTTACAGAGCACTTTCCTTAGAAGGCCTTGAAGACGATTTCAACATCCTTTCTGGTGAAGACTCACTTACTTTGCCTATCATGGCTGTAGGGGGAACTGGTGTAATCAGTGCATCTGCAAATATTGACGGAAAAAGAATGTCCCTAATGGTTGACAGTATCTTAAATGATGATTACACAAGGGCATTAGAACTTCACTATGAAATGCTTGATATAATAAGAGCTTTATTCATCGAAAGTAATCCTGTTCCTGTTAAAACTGCAATGAACTTAATGGGACTTCCTTCAGGACCTCTCAGAAAACCATTATGCGAAATGAAAGAAGAAAATCTTGAAATTCTTAAAAAAGCATTAAAAGATTCAAATTTAATTTAGATAGGTTATAATATGATTAAAGTAGCAGTTACTGGAGCTGCAGGAAGAATGGGCTCCGGTATTATTAGAAAAATTACAGAACAAGATGATATGGAAGTAGTTGCTGCAATTGAAATGCCAAATACTCCTCTTGCAGGTAAAGACGCAGGTCTTCAGGCAGGAATTGAAGAACTCGGTGTTGAAATTGTTGGTTCTGAAAAATTGGAAGAAACCTTAAAATCTTCCGGTGCTGAAGTATTAGTTGACTTTACTATTGCTCCGGCAGCTGTTGAAACCATTAAAATAGCTACTTCTTGTGGTGTAAATATTGTTGTTGGAACCACTGGTTTTAGTGAAGAACAAATGCAATCCAATATTGATAATGTTAAAGAAAATAATGTTGGGGCAGTTATTTCTTCAAATATGGCTATTGGTGTAAATGTATTTTTCAACACTTTAAAGAAATTAGCACCATTATTATATGATTATGATATTGAAATTATAGAAGCACATCACAATCAGAAAAAAGATGCTCCATCTGGAACTGCTGTTACTGCATTTGAAGTAATAGCAAAAGAACTTGACCGTGACCCTGAAGAAGTAGGAGTTTACGGAAGAAAAGGATTAGTTGGTAAAAGAACTTCTGAAGAAATAGGAGTTCACGCTATCCGTGGTGGGGACATTGTTGGTGATCATACAGTAATGTTTGTCGGTGATGGTGAAAGATTAGAAGTTAAACATCAAGCTCACACTAGGGAAGTATTTATTGCTGGTGTAATTAGGGCAATTAGATATGTTCCTAGTGCACAAAAAGGTGTTGTAAGTAGCATGAATGATGTTTTAGGATTAGAATAGGTGAGTAACATGGTAAATGTAGGAGTACTTGG